>CAZTXB010000034.1:0-7153 GCA_964617955.1 uncultured Chitinophaga sp. | reverse complement strand
ACAATTTATTGGGTGAGGTGGTAAAAACCATCGAGACCAATGCGTTGAAATCTGTATACAATATCGATATGAACACAGCCAATGGCGTTTATCTTATCAAAGTAATTAATGGTGGTGTTATTTCAACCCAAAAAGTAACCATTAACAAGTAAAATTATATCACAACAATCAAAGCCTCCTCTGGAAAACAGAGGAGGCTTTTTTGTTTAATATACTTCAGAAGTCATGTTCCTCAGATGACGATTCGCCTTTCAGTACACATTATTAACACATGAAGAAAGGTATCTAGGGCCTGCTGAAAAACACTTAAAGGCTTGATATGATGAGGTTCATTAAAAATTTTATTGCTTTTAATGCACGATAAATTTAGTGAACCATGAAAATATCGTGCATCGAATGGCTTCAGAAAGACGTTAGTTCATTGCACGTCCCTTACTTCGTCGGCTTCGGCTCGAGGTACGGCAAAGTACATCTTCGCCTTGCCTCCTTGTAATGAACGCACACTGAACTTTTTCAGCAGGCCCTATCTAAAACTGTATTAATTGAAAGAGGATGGCCACCCTTTAAAATTCAGTTGCCAAACATAAAAACCTGGCATCTTAAATGACTTTTGAATAATTCCAGGTGGTCATCGCATGGTTATTAACCTTATAACTGCCTTTTACATAAGGATATTAAATGCGAATGTTATTTGCTTACAGGATTAAAAAATCACTCAGCATTTCAAAAGCGCTTAACATTTTGAACTTCTAAGGTCTGTATATAAAATATAAGTGTTTTTGGAGACCTTAGTTTTTTAAGGAAGGGTATTTTTTATAGTAATTGAGGTAAAATTCCTTAATTGGCTTAAAAGGCCCTAATTGATGTTGCCTCTCCGGAAAGGTATCAAGGTAAGGACCGGACGGAAAATCGATGGGTTTGTTTGGAAGATCAGGACAATCCTTTTTAAGTTTTCTAAACGGCCTTGGATGTATAGAGTCACAATTGATAAATGCCACCACATCAAATACATCTTCATCGCTTAATTGGGGCAGCGTTCTCTTTTCGAGATAAGGCATACTCCATTTCACAAATCGACTGGCGGTAATTAATCTATGCATGCTGCTTCCCTGGGCATAGCTGTATTTTCCCCACAGAGGGGGATACAAATAGCTGACCTTGTCTTGGGTAAATTCGCCTTCTCCGTTTTGGCCATGACATTTCTGGCATTTTAGTTCATAGATTTTGGCACCTCGTCCTATGTTTGCCGGACGATCGAGTAAAGTGATTTTGCCAAGATGCAAGCTGTCTTCTGTATAACTGGCTTTTCTTCCTTCACACATCCATCTCATATACGCAACCAAAGCTCTCATTTCCCTGCTATTGTAGGGCAACATTTTGCCGTTCATGGGTCGCTCAAAGCAATTGTTTATTCTATCTTCAACAGTTAGTACCAAGCCTTCGCGGGAGCGGTATTGAGGGTATTTTAAATAGGTTTCGATTAAACTGTTGCTCATGGGCCGAAGTCCATTATCCAGATGGCAATTTTTACAATTCATTTTATTGCCGGTCAACTTCATAATTTTACCTTCCGGCCCAAGATAATAGGCAGTTTGGGTAAACAATTTCAATCCGTATCTGATTTCCTCTCCGGTTTTGTTGTTAGGGATACCCGAGGTATCTGGAATGTAGATGCTATCCGTATTTAAAATTTCTACCTTCTCAACAGAGGAATTTGAGGCGCATCCCCAAAAATAAAGTGATGAAATGACGAGGAATGGAAATTTTTTCAACCTTTGTGAAGTGTAAGCTGCAAAGCTAATAACAAAATCGTTCTTTATTTTTCATCGTCTTAAATTTTTACATTGAAGAACTGCATGGGGTGAAATGTAAAATTCTTCTGAATGCTGCTTCGTTTCAGCTAAAATGACCTTAAGGTTAAATGAAAAAATAATAACTTGCGCAAAGTTTAACAATCCAATGATACGGCATGTGTAATTTCTTTTTGAAGTTCTTAAAAAATATTTTTTATCTTGTTTTGATGGCCGTTATGCTATTCTCAGATGCATTTGGTCAGAAAACCTTGGGTCTAACCAAATATACTGAAGGTGCTACCATGCCGGGATACATATTGTTTGCGCCTATGCACAGTAAAACCACTTATTTAATCGACCGATGCGGAAAGAAAGTGAACCAGTGGAAGAGCGATTATTTGCCAGGATACTCAGCCTATCTTTTACCTGATGGAGGTTTATTGAGAACAGGGGTAATCGGAGATTCGTTTTTTCGATTTTCAGGCAAGGGAGGCATATTGGAAAAATTTGACTGGGAAGGAAATCGGGTGTGGTCCTATAGAATTTCTAATGATTCCCTAGGCCAACACCACGATATTTGTCCTATGCCAAATGGAAACATTTTGGTCATTGCCTGGCATGCCATTCCTACTATTAGAACTGAGTTGGCAGGTCGATTACCAGGCACTGTAGGCGGACCCTATCTGGCTAGTGAACGCATCCTTGAAATAAAGCCCTTGGGAAATAATGATGCAGAGGTTATTTGGCAATGGTCGTTATGGGACCATGTTTGTCAGGATATTGACGATAGAAAGCCTAACTTTAAACTGATTTCTGAACATCCGGAATTGGTTAATCTCAATTATAAGACGAGCCTGCAAGATTGGATGCACCTCAATGGAATAGCTTATAATGAGGAATTGGATCAAATCATTCTGAGCAATCACCAAAAAAGCGAGATCTGGATTATTGACCACACCACGAGCACAGAAGAAGCGGCTTCGCATGAAGGCGGTAAGTACGGCAAAGGAGGCGATTTGCTTTATCGGTGGGGCAATCCTGAAGCCTATAATCAGGGTGGCAATGAAAATCAAACTTTATTCCGACAACATAACCCACAATGGATACCAAAGGGTTACAAGGATGGAGGGGACCTATTGGTATTTAACAACGTTGCAGGCAGAGACAGCTTTTATTCAAGTGTAGATATTATTTCGCCGCCAGCCGACTCCCCGGGTTTTTACAAGCAAACCAACCCCTTTGGCCCTTTAAAAGCGAAATGGTCATACACTGATACCGTGCCTACCAAATTCTATGCATTTCACATCTCCGGAGCACAGCGTTTAAAAAATGGCAACACCCTCATATGCAATGGGGTGGAAGGAAAGTTTTTCGAAATCAATTCCAAAAAGAAAACGGTTTGGGAATATATTAATCCGGTAGCCACCGGTGATACCTTGTTAACTGATGGAATGAAGCCTGATCGCAACAAGGTTTTCAAATGCATTTATTACCCCGAAGATTTTGGAGCCTTCCAGGGACGGGTATTGAGCGGCGGATCTCCCATTGAGTTAAATCCAATCTTGGTGGAATGCCCAACCCTTCAAAGACCCAAAAAAAAGAATAAAAAATAAGCGGCCATGTCAAGAGCTAAAGCCAATCTATATTTTAAAATAGGTGTTTTCTTCCTTGCTCTTGTTTCCATGGATTTTTGTTTTTGCCAGGAGAAAACCATAGGCCTCATAAAGCATGA
Organism: uncultured Chitinophaga sp.; assembly: GCA_964617955.1. GTDB lineage: Bacteria > Bacteroidota > Bacteroidia > NS11-12g > UBA9320 > JABWCE01. The sequence goes on along the minus strand of CAZTXB010000034.1, from coordinate 3,628 downwards.
ATCCGGTAGCCTTGACGAGGGCTATATCCTCTTCTCTCCCCTTGAATGCAAAACGACGTATCTTATTGACAAGTGTGGGCGAAAAATTCATAGCTGGCAAAGCAATTACAGCCCTGGTCTTATGGGCTATTTGCTGCCGGATGGCTCACTTTTGAGAGCGGGTACAGTAAATGACACTCTGATAAAAAAAGGCTTGAATGGTGGCATTATTGAAATCATAAACTGGGAGAATCAAGTCACATGGTCTTATACGCTTTACAATGATACCATCAGTCAACACCACGATATATATCCAATGCAGAATGGAAATATACTGGTTATAGTAAGACATAAAATATTAAAAACTGAGGCCATCTCAAAGGGCAGGTTAGAAGGGACCATCCATGGAGACCATATATATAGTGAACAAATTCTCGAATTAAAACCTGTTGGTGTGAATCAAGCCGAGATAGTTTGGAAATGGAGACTTTGGGATCATCTTATTCAGGATCAGGATTCTTCCTTGCCAAATTATGGTAAAGTATATGAACACCCTGAGTTGATGGATATTAACTATTCTCCTGCGGCTGCGCAAGACTGGATACATATCAATTCGATTGACTACAACCCGCACCTTGACCAAATACTGGTAAGCTGCAAAAGCTTGAATGAAATTTGGATTCTCGATCACAGCACAACTTTAAATGAAGCTGCAAGCCACCTTGGCGGATCATCGGGTAGGGGGGGCGACATTTTATACCGTTGGGGAAACCCGGCCACCTATAAGAAAGGCAGAGTAAGGGACCAAAAGTTTTTTCACCAACATAATGCGCATTGGATAGACAGTGGTATGAAAAATTCAGGGGCCATCATGGTTTTTAACAATGGCTTGGGTCGAATACCACCCTACTCAAGTGTAGAAGTAATTCATCCACCGGTTGATGAAGCTGGACATTACAACCCTACTTTACCGTATTTGCCAGAGACCTATGAATGGGTATACCAGGATCCGATACGTGAAAACTTTTTTTCAGGCTTCAAATCAGGGGCAAGCCGACTAAGAAATGGCAACACATTGATTTGCAGCGGATTGAATGGTAGATTTTTTGAAATTGACTCCAATTTAAATAGTGTGTGGGAGTATATTAATCCGTTAGGTCCAGGAGATAAAATTCTTGAAAATGGCCAAAAGGGAAATTCAGTAGTTTTTAACTGCATATTTTACCCCAAAAATTATTCAGCATTTTTGGGGAAAAAGCTATTGCCAAAGGGCACTATTGAGCGTGATTTATATAAACAAGAGTGTACTATTGGAAAAGTGAAGCGTAAAAAGCAAAGCAGATCAGCCATTAAATAAAAGAAATTCTTCCTCTTGGTAGAGTCGAAAGGTATAAGTGCAAATTAGAATATGCAAAATTTTAAGGCGATCGTTCTGCAAAACTTTTACTAAGATATAGATTTCAAAAATGCAGCCTCGTACAATTTTGAGATTCTAAAGTATGCGGCTTTTGAAAAAAAACACACCTTTGTTTGAATATTTTTAGGTGAAAAATTTTATGAATACAAAACCCTAATGGATATGAAAGCAATTTTCACCCAATCCCTAAAATTCGGTAAATTTTAGACTGAATTTATTCAAAAGGTTGCAATTTTTTTTTAAATTTTTTTTTAAAAAAAGCAATTTAGTCTGAAAAAGACCCACTAAGTCTCATAAAATCAAATATATAACAAAATTTATATTCTTATAAAAAAATGACATTTATTTTTTGGTTGGGTAACAATTACCTCTATATTTGAAAAACCGTAAAACGATATGTTATTATGAAAAGATTATCTACAAAAAAATTAAACTCAATTACAACGTTAAAAAGTAAGATTTTGGTTTTATTCACTTTCTTATTTTTCGTTTCTTTTTCTGTAATGGGCCAATCCCCTTATTGCGACCCTTATTACAATTCTCAAGGTGGTAACTGTACGACGTATTATATGTCCATCAACGCCCTTGAAATTTCTCAGGGTTCAACCGTATTGTACACCCGCTCACACAATGCAGGAGGTTACAATGGATGTAATGCTGCCTCTGGTCAGTACGCATTGAACAGCTCCTCTTCACAATTTACCTTTAAAGGTGGGGGCACTTACAAGTTTGGTATGACCACCGGTCCAAACTATTCAGTGAATGTTTTTATCTGGATCGACTTAAATGGAGACAAGGATTTTGCTGATGCCAATGAATACCTTTATGGCGTTCCAACTTGCGTTTCAAGTGGTGCAGTGCCATCGGGTAGTTCAACTCTCACCTATTGGAATGTAAAGATTCCAACTGGCGTTACACCAGGCGTGACCCGCATGCGTATGAGAACCCTTTATTTTGGTTCAGGTTGTAGTTCCATGTCATCGACCGATGCCGGTTGCACTACCTTGCCTTACGGTGAAGCAGAGGATTTTACCATAACGCTTGCTTCTGACCCAAATGATGCTGGCGTAATTTCTGTTGTTGAGCCTAAATGTGGTCCAACTCTTACCGCAACTATTGGCAACCTGGGTAATAATACTATTAACCCAGTTCAAATTGGTTGGTCAGTTAACGGAGCTTATCAAACTGTTAATACCTATTCAACTGATATAACAGTAGGTTCTACTGCAAACATTACCCTCTCTCCTAATTTCAGTTTTGTAGATGGTACCAATTATACAGTAAAGGTGTTTACCTATTCACCAAACAATACTTCAGATCCCGACAAATCCAATGATACTTCCCGATTGAACTTTACCTATTTAGGACCTGCCGGCACACCTACGACTGTAGATGCTGTTAAATGTGGACCCGGTAAAGCCCCATTGGTTTGTACCACCCCTTATCAAACGGATTCTATACTTTGGTACAATGCGGCTACCGGAGGTTCTATTATAGCAAGTGGTAAAAAAACATTGTCACCATCACTCGTTTTGGGAACAAACACTTTTTATGCCCAAAGTTTTAAATTGTCTTCTCCATTAAAATTTGCAAACAATTTATTAGGTAACTATACCTATGTTGCTTCCGGATATTTATATTCCGGAGGTTATGCCAACATCACTCCTAACATTGACCTGTTCCTCGACAGCTTTAGAGTGAGAGTTTACAATAATTCTCCAGGTTCTACTTTTGATGTTTACATGCGAACTGGTACTTATCAGTCTGCTATTGGTACATTTTCAGGTTGGACAAAAATTGTAGACAATAAGGCATCAACCCAGCGTACCGTAAGCGGTTATTATATCGCCAAAATTCCTACAGGCGAGATTTTCCTTAACAAAGGCACAACTTATGGATTCTATATTGTTTGTAACTCAAGTAACCCTATGTGGACTTTTGCCTATGCGTCAGCCGGTGATACAAGAAACGGTGCAGATATGACGCTTTATACCAGAGACTATACTTTTGGTTCTTCTTCGCCATTCCAATATACAGGTTACTATTATCCAATCAACCTTGAGGTGAATTATCGCACTGCCATATGCCCAAGCAACAGAGTTCCCATTAAAATTACCGTTAACCCAAGTCCAAACGGTGCTGCATGGACCAAGAGCACTCCTTTCCAAACTACCCAACTCACCACCAACGGTACTATAGGTACTCCTGATGTGGTTGCAAAAAATGATGTTC
>CAZTXB010000033.1:0-8100 GCA_964617955.1 uncultured Chitinophaga sp. | reverse complement strand
GTAACCGACTTGGCTAGGTTTCGGGGTTGGTCGACGTTACAACCTCTGAGTACAGCAATATGGTAAGAGAGCAATTGCAGCGGAATGGTACTTAACAAAGGTACGAGCTCGGTTTCGGTTTCAGGAATTTCAATGGCAAATTCGGCCAGGCCTTTTACCTTTGTGTCGCCTTCGGTTACGATAGCGATGATTTTTCCTTTACGGGCTCTAACTTCCTGAATATTGCTCAACACCTTTTCATAAATATCATTTTGAGTGGCAATGACCACCACTGGCATTTCTTCATCAATTAAGGCTATTGGGCCATGTTTCATTTCTGCGGCAGGATAGCCTTCGGCGTGGATATAGGATATTTCCTTTAGTTTTAAGGCTCCCTCCAGGGCGACCGGAAAATTATAACCTCTGCCCAGGTAAAGAAAATTGGTGACGTTAAAATATTTTTCGGCTATTTTTTTTACCTCACTTTCGCAAGATTTTAAAACCTGTTCTACTTTGCCAGGAATTCTTTCAATTTCCTGGAGCATAGTCCTGAGTTTGGAATCGGCTATGGTGCCTCTTTTTTGGGCAAATCCCAAAGCCAAAATGGTTAATACCGTCACTTGAGCGGTGAAGGCTTTTGTTGACGCTACGCCAATTTCAGGTCCTGCATGGGTATAGGCTCCGGCGTCGGTTAAACGGGGTATAGATGACCCCACTACATTGCATACTCCAAAGATGGTGGCACCTGCTTTTTTAGCCAATTCCATAGCGGCAAGTGTATCGGCGGTCTCACCCGATTGTGAAATAGCAATGACCAAATCGTCAGGGTAAATCACAGGATTTCGGTATCTGAATTCCGAAGCGTATTCCACCTCAACCGGAATTCTGGCAAAATTTTCAAAAAGATATTCCCCTACGAGCCCGGCATGCCAGGAGGTGCCGCATCCAATAATGATAATGCGTTTCAGGTTTTTTATTTTATTTTCAAACTCATTTAAACTTCTCATTTCAATTTGAAGTGTATTTGAGTCTATACGGCCTCTGAAACTATCGAGGATGGATTTAGGTTGCTCATAAATTTCTTTGAGCATAAAATGGTCAAATCCCCCTTTTTCAATGGTTTCGAGTGTTAATTCAAGGTTATGGATATAGGGAGTTTTAACAATATTGTCAATGGTTTTGATAATAAGCTCACCGTTATTGATATCGGCAATTTCGCCATCGTCGAGGTAGGTCACTTTACGTGTGTATTCAACAATAGGTGTGGCATCGCTGGCCATAAAAAATTCGCCGGGATTGTTTCCAATTCCTACCACAAGTGGGCTTCCTTTGCGTGCACCGATTAATACATCCGGGTCGCTTTTAGAAAGAATGACAATGGCATAAGCGCCTATCACTTCATTCAAAGCCAATCGAACGGCTTCAAACAGGCTGCAATTTTCATTATCCCTTATCTCTTCAATCAGGTGAATAAGCACCTCAGTATCCGTTTCGCTCTTAAATGTATGACCCCTAAGAATCAAGGCCTCTTTGATTGTGGCATAATTTTCAATGATGCCATTATGAATAACTGCGAGATTACCCGATTCGGAGAGATGAGGATGGGCATTTATTTGGTTGGGTTCACCATGGGTAGCCCAGCGGGTATGTCCAATTCCCTTTGTACCTTTTGTACTTTGGTTTCCAATGACGTCTACAAGATCCTGAACCTTACCATGTCGTTTGTAAACTTTTAATTCTCCGTCTAAAATAGCTACCCCGGCGCTGTCATAACCTCGGTATTCCAGCCTTCGCAAGCCTTGAATCAAAAAGTCATAGGCTTGATTAGGTCCGATATAGGCTACAATTCCGCACATGGTTTTTAAAGATTAAATGCTTTTTTTACATGATCCACATAATCCAGCTTTTCCCAGGTAAATAGCTCTACCTCCATGCTTTTGGAGTGCCCCCCGGGGGCCGAGAATTTTTTGGTAACGGTAATGGGCTCTCTGCCCATATGTCCATAGGCTGCAGTTTCGCTGTACATAGGATTTCTCAATTTAAGTCTTTGCTCAATAAAGTAAGGCCTCATGTCGAAAATGCTCTCCACGATTTTACTAATCTCTCCGTCGGTCATCTTTACATTAGAGGTTCCTTGTGTATTGACGTTGATGGAAGTGGGTTTCGCAACGCCAATGGCGTAAGAAACCTGAACAAGAACTTCTGAGCACAAGCCTGCTGCTACCAGATTTTTAGCAATATGTCGGGTGGCATAGGCAGCGCTTCTGTCTACTTTGCTCGGATCTTTACCCGAAAAAGCTCCTCCTCCGTGGGCGCCCTTTCCACCATAAGTATCTACAATAATTTTTCTACCGGTTAGACCTGTATCCCCATGTGGTCCGCCGATAACAAACTTTCCGGTCGGATTAATGTGATATTTTATTTGGTCATTGAAAAAATGGGCATACTGCGGGTATTTCGTTTTAAGTCTTGGAATCAAAATTCCGATTAAGTCCGATTTAATTTTGGCGAGCATTTTAGCCTCAGCGTCAAAATCATCGTGTTGAGTAGATATGACGATGGCGTCGATGCGCACCGGTTTGTTGTCGTCGGAATATTCCAGTGTCACCTGTGACTTGGCATCAGGTCGGAGATAGGTTATTTCTCCATTTTCACGTCTTAAATTGGCCAATTCAATCAAAATGGCATGGGCAATATCGAGAGCCAAAGGCATGTAATTTTCGGTTTCGTTGGTGGCATAGCCAAACATCATGCCCTGATCGCCTGCTCCCTGGTCTTCAGGGTTACTGCGTTCTACTCCCTGATTGATGTCAGATGATTGCTCGTGTATGGCTGAAAGCACGCCGCATGAATTGGCTTCAAACATGTATTCACTTTTGGTATAGCCAATTCGCCTAATTACGTCGCGGGCTATTTGTTGTACATCGAGATAGGTACTTGACTTCACCTCACCGGCTAATATCACCTGTCCTGTGGTTACCAAGGTTTCGCAGGCCACTTTGGAGTTGGCATCCCAGGCCAAAAAGTTATCGATGAGCGCGTCAGAAATTTGATCAGCTACCTTATCGGGGTGGCCTTCAGAAACAGATTCAGATGTAAATAAATAAGACATTTAAATTAAATAAAGGGTGCAAATTTAAGATTTTAGATTGAAAGATATTCATAGGGAGTTTGTGGCTTTAGCTTTAACTCTCCTTTATTCTTTTTTCTATTGCGCTGGTGGAGTATCCGTCCAAAAAATCAAGGGTCAGTACTTCCCCTCCATTTGCTTTGATGAGATCATATCCTACGATGTCTTCGGCTTTATAATCAGCTCCTTTTACCAGAATGTCGGGCAACAGTTTTTTTAACAATTCGAGAGGGGTGTTTTCTTCAAAGAGCAAAACAGCATCTACACACCCTAGGGCAGCTATTATTTCTAATCTCGAAACCTCATCTTGAATAGGCCTTGAAGGACTCTTAATGCCACGAACCGAAGCGTCGGAATTGATAGCCACTACGAGTTTGCTTCCCAGTTGTGCAGCTTTATAAAGGTAATCGACATGGCCGCGGTGAAGAATATCAAAACACCCATTGGTAAAAACCACCTTTTCATGGTCTTTTTTCCAGAAGCTTCTCAGCTCCAAAAGCTGTGGGAGGGTATAGATTTTAGATTTATAGGAAATCATCCGCTTTAAATTTTTTTCTCAGCTTTAAGCTCACCATAAACATGCTAAACAGGCCTACCAAAAAAACCATAATCATTTGTGCCGCGTGGCTTATGGTGGCAAAGGTAATGCCTTCCTTTTCCGATACGCCGTAAAGCATTAAGCCTAGTCCGACTAAATTATGAAACACTCCAATACCACCGGGAACCGGCAAAATAATGGCTACAGTACCCAAAAAAAGAATAAGCAATCCGGCCTTATAACCCAAGAGGGAAGTGGGGGCATAGGAGAAGAAAACCAGGTAACCCATGGCAAAGTACATGGTCCATATAAACAGGGAATGAAAAATAAAAAGCCACGGTCTTTGAAGCATCAACACACTTTTTAGGCCATCTGAAAATCCCTTGGCCAGTGTCGAAAACTTCTTATATAAAGTTAAATTTTTGATTCGGTTTTTAAGAATATAAATGAGCAGCACAATAACGGCAAGGCAGGCTAAAACAACATATTTAACCGAAAAACTGCTTTCACTGTCCGATTCCATCATAGGATAAATGGTGTCATGCATAAAACCGTTGAGCAAATCGTATTGAGAAATAAAAATAAAGAGCGTCGTTAAGGCTGTGATTAATAAGTCGATAACCCTTTCGACAAAAACAGTTCCAAAAAGCTTTTCAACGGGGATATTATCAGTCTTCGACAGGGAAGCACATCGCGTAACCTCTCCAAGCCTGGGCACCAGATTGTTTGAAAAATAGCCGATCATCACGGCGTAAAAAGCATTCCATGGATTGGCTTTATACCCTAGTGGCTTTAAAAGCAAATTCCACCTTAAAGCCCTACTTGCATGAGCCAGTACGCCGCAAAACATAGCTAAAATCACCCAAAGAAAATTGGCATTTTTTATTTCCTCAAACATTTGGGAAACATCCATATTCTTAAAGGCCCAGGCCAAAAGCGCCAGTCCTAATCCAAGAAAGAGGATAAATTTAAGACTATTTTTTAGATTGAATTCCAAGTTATATCAGCCCATTGTTGTCGTCAACAAATGCCAGCCATGGTTTAAAAGTTTTAGCCGCTTCAAAATCCATATGGGCAAATGATATGATGATTATATAATCTCCTACTTGTGCCTTACGGGCTGCAGCGCCGTTAAGACAAACTATTTTACTGCCGCGTTTGCCTTTAATTACATAGGTTTCCAACCTCTCGCCATTGTTGTTGTTCACAACCAAAATCTTTTCACCTTCAATGAGGTTAGCTTTATCCATAAGGTCTTCATCCAAAGTGAGACTTCCCACATAATGCAATTCAGTTTGAGTTACTTTGGCATTATGAATTTTGGATTTTAAAATTTCTATTTGCATTTTTAAAAGTGGCTGCAAAGGTAAATTAATTATTGACGCAATTTAAGCGCTTAGTTTTATTTGACGAAGGCACTTTTAAACCTAACTTTGCATTTCTCTTAAAAAAGGCTTCATAGTTTAATGGATAGAACTTGAGTTTCCGGTACTCACGGTGGGGGTTCGATTCCCTCTGAAGCCGCTCTTATTAAATATAAATTGCCAAAATCACTCTCTGCTTCCGAATTTATTACCGCCTCTGCCTCAGGCCTGATTTTGGATGTGAGGTCACCAAAAGAGTTTTCAGTTGGTCATATTCCGGGCGCAATTTCTTTCCCATTATTTGATGATGCTGAAAGGGCAGTAGTCGGAACGCTTTACAAGCAAAAAGGCAAAATTCCGGCAGTACTGGCCGGTCTTGAAATTGTGGGGCCTAAGCTCAAGCCAATGGTTAGTAAGGCTCTGGAAAGCACGTCGTCAGGACCAATATACGTTCATTGCTGGCGGGGCGGCATGAGAAGTGCAGCAGTGGCTATGTTACTTGAGACCATTGGGGTGCAATGCTTCACCTTAAGGGGTGGCTATAAGGCTTACCGAAATTTTATCTTAAAAGAATTTACAAAACCCTGGAATTTAATGGTGATAGGGGGTAAAACCGGAAGTGGAAAAACTGAAATACTGAGGGAATTGACAAAACTGGGTGAGCAGGTTATCGATCTTGAGGCATTGGCCCACCATAAGGGATCGGCTTTTGGCAAAATAGGGGAAATGCCCCAACCGGAAAGCGAGCAGTTTGGCAATAACCTGTATGAAACCTTAAAAACCATGGATGCCTCTCAAACCATATGGGTAGAAGATGAAAGCCATACCATAGGTTCGGTATTTATCCCAACAGAATTTTATACAAACTACCGAAAGTCGCCCTTAATCGTGTTAGAAATCCCTTTTCAACATAGGGTTCAAAATTTGGTCAGAATTTATGGATCCTACAATCTTACGGAAATAGAAGAGGCCTTCAGAAAAATTGAAAGGAAATTAGGGGGTTTGCAACTCAAAAGCGCCCTTGAATTTCTGAACAACCATAACCTTGAAGCGGCGGCCGAGATAGCCTTGAGATACTACGATAAAACGTATAACTTTGGTTTGCAAAACAAGGACACCGACAAGATTAGCACCTTGAGTTTCGAGTCAAACGACCCAAAGGAAATCGCCATCTCTTTGATGAAAACGAATAAAGAAAGCACTAAAAACTTAAATCAAAAAGCAAGACAATGAATGAGGACATAAAGCTGACTCAATTCAGCACCGGCTCGGGCTGTGGATGTAAAATTCATCCTGCCGAACTCGAGCAAATTATTAAAGGATTGAAAACCGGAAACAAGCACCCAAAATTGGTGATAGGTAACCATTCGGCTGACGATGCTTCGGTGATGGAATTACCCGACGGAAATTTGTTAATTCAAACTGCTGATTTTTTTACTCCCATCGTTGATGACCCATTCTTATTCGGAAAAATTGCTGCAGCCAATGCCATCAGCGATGTATTTGCGATGGGGGGCAGGCCCATTATGGCCAATGCGCTCCTAGGCTGGCCCACCGATAAACTCTCTACAGAAATCGCCAATACCGTGTTGAAGGGGGCCATTGAAATATGCAATCAAGTTGGGATACCTATGGCGGGGGGGCATAGCATTAAAATTCAGGAACCTATTTTCGGATTATCGGTAACGGGTTTATGTACAGGAGATGAATTGAAAACCAATGCAGGAGCCGGAAATAGGGACGCCATATACCTTACAAAGCCAATTGGCATCGGGATATTATCATCGGCCTTAAAAAAGGGCTTGCTCAACGAAACCGGCACAAAGGCGCTAATTGATTTAAGTACAAAAGTAAATCTAGAGGGCGAATGGTTCGGGAAATTGCCATACGTAAATGCGATGACCGACGTCACTGGTTTTGGCTTATTGGGTCACTTACTCGAAATGTGCAAAGGCGCTAATTTGGGGGCTAAAATTTACGCGTCAAAGGTACCTTGCATTGCAGAAGCCCGCATCTTGGCTTCCCAATTTGTGGTGCCTGACAACACCTACCGTAACTGGAACCAATACGAAACAGAGACTTTCAATCTGCCTGCCGATCTCTTTGCCCTTGTCAACGACCCACAAACCAACGGCGGTCTGATGCTGGCCGTACAGCAAGATAGCATGCAAACTTTCGAGACATTTTGTAAAACCCATGCCATCGAAATTTTTCATATCGGAGAATTTATGGAGACCAACGGAGTTCATTTTATATCCACGTAATTTTACAGCGCCATGAACGAGCAACTGCAAGCCGATTTACAAAGCCTGAAGGCCGATTTGATACTTTACAAGGCCTCAATTCATGAGGTATCCAGAGATATCAGAAATGAAGAAATTTCCCTTTACCCAATTTTTATTGCCCATCAAACCCCTATCCCTATAGGCGAGCTCATTCTCGATCATGCCGAATTGGCCATGAATTGGAGCATCAGCGCATCCACCATGGAAGAATTTTTGGAGCACAAACTCATAGAATCCGATAAGGAAACCGTATTCAAAACCAACTACAAGGAAGCAGAAAAAAATATCTGTATTTTTTTGATTTCTGAAGGAGGGGCCAGTTTTGTGTTTATACCCTACGAGGCAGGAAATATCAAGGAATAGCCAGCAAGGTAAGACCCTTTAAATAGGACCTGCTGAAAAACACGCAAAAGCCTAGTGTTATTATTGTGTGATGCAGTTTTTATTTATAGAGATGCAATGTATTACACCCATGAATACAAAATCCCTTGGATCTAAAATTTCATATCCAGCGTTAGTTCATTGCACCTCCCTTATACCGATTGGTCAACTGTAATAGTCCAAATTTCCGTTCCTCAATTTGACCTAAACATTTGTATCCATCGGCATTTACCACTGTATGATTTTCATAATAATTGGCATTTGATGTAAATCACATGGGTAATACTGCTTCGGCTTCGGCTCAAGGTACGGCAAAGCACATCTTCGCCTTGCCTGCTTGTAATGAACGCACGCTGAACTTTTTCAGCAGGCCCTAATTCTACTTTGTCACTCTAGAAATATTCATTATCAGCATAGTACCTA
>CAZTXB010000032.1:0-10514 GCA_964617955.1 uncultured Chitinophaga sp. | reverse complement strand
TTAATGAACCTCATCATATCAAGCCTTTAAGTGTTTTTCAGCAGGCCCTATTTAATTGTCAATTCTGTTTTGCAATTACTATCTGAAATTCGCGCTCACTACCAAATCCGTATTCCCACCGCGGTAATCATAAAACCCTTCTCCCGACTTTATGCCTAACTTTTGGGCGGTCACCATATTGGTGAGAAGAGGGCAAGGGGCATATTTTGGGTTACCAAATCCATTGTACAGCACCATCAAAATACTATGGCAAACGTCAAGTCCTATAAAATCGGCCAATTGTAAGGGACCCATAGGATGGGCCATGCCCAGTTTCATGATGGTGTCAATTTCGGCCACTCCGGCCACGCCTTCATGCAAAGCATAAATGGCTTCATTGATCATCGGCATCAGGATTCTGTTGGCAATAAAACCGGGAAAATCATTAGCCAAGGTGGGCACCTTCCCAATCGTCACCGACAAATCCACAATGGTTTGGGTCACTTCCTTCGAGGTACTGTAACCATTAATCACTTCTACAAGCTTCATGACCGGAACAGGATTCATAAAATGCATGCCAATGACCTGAGCAGGACGCCCGGTGACGGCCGCAAGCCTCGTAATGGATATAGAAGAGGTATTGGTTGCCAAAATGCACTTTTCAGGCGCGTACTTGTCCATGTCTGCAAATATTTTCAATTTCAGATCCATGTTTTCGGTAGCGGCTTCTATCACAAGGTCAGCATGTTTAACGCCCTCTTGCATAGAGCTAAACACCTTGATATTCGACAAAGCTTTTGATTTGGATTCTTCACTCACTATTCCTTTCGCCACTTGCCTGTCGAAGTTTTTTGAAATTGAAGCCATGGCCTTTTCAAGGGCCACAGGATTTACATCGATTAAGGCAACCTCGTAACTGTATTGCGCAAATACGTGAGCAATGCCATTGCCCATAGTGCCTGACCCTATAACTGCGATTTTTTTCATTTGATACTGTTTGTCATTTATTTTAAAAAAGGACTTGTTTAGTCCTAAATCTTCGTTCTGTATCCCCCTTACCCTATCTGTTCTTTCCTAACTCCGGCATTCTTATTGGCTCTTGTACTGGAATGGTGGTTCGAAGCTGCAAGGATTCAATGTGTTGTTAAAACGTGAGCGCTAAATTTAGTCCGGTTCGCATACCGCCCGAGGTCGGATTTATCAACGGTTGCCAACGCAAGGTGAGGTCCTTATTTATTTTAAATTCCTGTAAATGCGCATCGACGTTGGCATCAATAATGTTTAAGGCATAGAGTCCGATGTATGAAAGTATACAAATATCCCGGTTGCGGCGATGGTAGTCGCGAAGAGAGCGCACCATGCCATCGTTGAGCGCGGCATATTCCATATCAACTGTGGAGGCGAGGGTATCGTAACGCGCATTCACTGCCTGCTGATAACTTCTGTACTGACCCTGATTGTAAATAAAAGCATAGGTAATGCCTCCAAACCCGGCGTAAACAATGGCCGATTTCCAGATTTTTCCGTTATATATCTGTCCCAGGCCGGGTAAAACCGCCGATAGAATTGCTGCTTTTTTGGGATTCAAATGTCTTATCGCGGAGGTGTCGCCTGTATCCCTTTGGGCAATACATGGACTACAAACGAATAAAAAAAACAGGACAAGATGTATCGCAAATTTTTTGCTTTGCACCTTGCAAATTTAGTTTTCTAGGGTCAATTTGGAAAGAGGGAATTCATGGGCCAGACATGAGCAATAGGAGTCCGGCTCTTTTAGCTTAACTCAAGCGCAAAGCTCATGCGTTCTCGTTTTGAAAAATTGCTTTTGAATTTGGTATAAATTCAACCATAAACTCAATTGATGGACGATGAATTTATGAAAAGGAATTCACACATTACAGCAGTCCGCCTCCGGGCTTAAATCCTACATGAGCTTTAAGATTTCCTTAAAATGATCCCTGTTTTCGAAATCAATCACAATACTGCCTCTTTCTCCGCCTCGAGGTTTTATTTCAACTGCGGCCTTGAATTTTCTGGAAATCATATCACCGAAATTTTTAAACTCAGCGAAGTGCTTTGATACCGGTAGCGGCTCCTCATCCGGTTTTAAGGGATCGCTGAAAAGCTTTGCTTGTCTGGTTTTGGGTGAGCCTTGTTTGGCTAAATTTTCAACGGCCCTTACCGATAAACCCTCGGTTACAGTCCTTTGGTATATTTCCATTTGCCACTCACTGCTGTTTACGTTGATAAGGGCACGAGCATGACCCATGGATATCTTATTCTCCCTTAAACCAATCTGTATTTCATCGGGCAGCTTTAGCAGCCTCAGGTAATTGTTTACGGTGGTTCTGTTTTTTCCTACCCTTTCGCCTAACTCCTCTTGCTTTAAATCGCATTCTTCCAATAGTCTTTTGTAACTGATGGCTATTTCAATTGGATTGAGTTCTTCGCGTTGAATGTTTTCGATGATGGCCATCTCCAACATCTCCTGGTCATTGGCAACCCTGATATAGGCCGGAATGTCCGTTAATCCTGCCAGTAAGGTAGCTCTGGTGCGTCGTTCGCCTGAAATGATCTGGTAACGTTCGAATCCGATTTTACGAACGGTAATTGGCTGAATGACGCCATGAATTCTGATGCTGTCGGCCAGCTCATTGAGGTTTTCTTCGTTAAACTCAGTTCGGGGTTGAAAAGGGTTGGCCTCTATCTGACTGATTAGAATATTGGCAACCGAATTGAGGGCTCTTGGTTCAAGACCTATCGTGTCAGTATCCGCGCTCTCCAATAGCGCGCTTAATCCCCTACCCAGGGCATTTCTCTTTTTTGATGGACTACTCATTTGTAATTGTGTTGTTCTTTTATTTTAGACCTTACGAGACGTATTTTCTACCTTATCATCTGCTTTTTTGCTTAAGGCGGCCTGGTTTATATCAATACTTTTTCCTCTTCCTGCATTTTGGTCAACCCGTTTTTCTGCAATATTTCACGTGCCAGATTCAAGTAATTGATACTGCCCTTGCTGCCGGCATCGTGCTCGAGTACCGAAACACCAAAACTAGGGGCTTCACTCAGCTTGGTATTTCTTTGTATAATGGTATCGAAAACCAGTTGCTGGAAATGCGTTTTTACTTCATCTACTACCTGATTGCTCAACCTTAGGCGCATATCGTACATGGTTAACAAAATACCTTCAATTTCCAATCTGGGATTGATGCTTCGCTGAACTATTTTAATTGTATTGAGCAATTTTCCGAGTCCCTCAAGCGCAAAAAATTCGCATTGTACCGGAATAATGATAGAGTCGGAAGCTGTTAGGGCATTGGTCGTAATTAATCCAAGCGAAGGAGAGCAATCGATGATGACGAAATCATACGAGTCTCTCACCTTGTTCATGGCCCGACTCATCAATTTTTCGCGGTTTGGGAGGTCCACCATTTCTATTTCGGCTCCCACCAGATCAATATTGGCCGGCAAAAGAGAGAGAAATGGATTATCGGTTTTAAGAATAATATCGGCGGGATTTAAATCCTGAATGACCGTTTCGTACAAACCGACCTTTATGTTTTTGGGATCAAACCCGATTCCGGAGGTCGAATTCGCCTGTGGATCGGCATCCACCAGGAGGGTTTTGAATTCGAGCAAGGCCAGTGCCGAGGCAAGATTGATGGCGGTTGTGGTTTTGCCTACGCCACCTTTTTGATTGGCTATACATATTATTTTTCCCATTTTATTTATCAGATGTTTTTCATTTTTTATTTACTCAAGCGCTCGCTGCCCTGGCTTCTCCAATCATTTCAAGCTGTTCACCTATGTTCAGGAGTTTAAGGGTCAGGTTTTTCCTTCTAAACTCGTCCCTGGCAGCTTCATGGTTTAACTTTATATACCCAAAGGTGTCGAAATGCATGCCTATGATGGTTTTACAATTTACGAAATCTGCTGCCTTTGCCGCTTCCTCAACATCCATTGTAAAATTTCCGCCAATAGGCAAAAAAGCAAAATCGAGCGTGAAACTCTCCACAATAAGTTTCATATCGTAGGTGAGCCCTGTATCTCCTGAATAATAAAAACAAGTTTCAGCGTTTTGAAATACATAACCTGCCGCTGTTCCGCCATAGCTGCCGTCGGGAAGCGAATTGGAATGCACAGCCAACACCATTTTAACAGTTGCGAACCCAAAATTCCATTTTCCACCTATATTCATGGGATGGGTATTCATAATGCCTTTGGCGTTGAGCCAGCTATGAAGCTCCCAGCTTCCCACCACCACGGCACCACTTTTCTTGGCAAGGGTTAGTAAATCAGCGGTGTGGTCGAAATGTCCATGGCTCACAAAAATATAATCGCAAGAAATGCTGTTTAAATTTATTTCTTTTGCAAGATCATTAGGCGTAATAAATGGATCAAACAATACCTTAACCCCAGAGGTCTCAACCAAAAAACAGCTATGTCCGTAAAAAGTAACTCTGGTCATCTTAAATTGGAGGTATGTGTATGAAGTTCAAAACTATTTTCAAACCCTCAATAGATTTTAACAGCTTTCCACTACTTATTCACATATTTTTGGTATTAACTTCTTGTGGTCCTCAAAATCAGGAATATAAGAGCAAAACGGTGTTCCGATACAACACCGATAACGGCATCACTTCGCTCGATCCGGCCTTTGCCAGAACCCAGGATAACATTTGGGCTTGTAGTCAATTGTTTAATGGCTTAGTTCAGCTCGACAGCCAACTTTTGGTGAGGCCTTGCATCGCCCGTAAATGGGTTATTTCGAATGAAGGTAAATGCTATACCTTCTTTCTTCGTCAGGATGTTTTTTTCCACAACAGCCCACATTTTAAACAAGCTAAAACCAGGAAAGTGGTAGCCTCCGATTTCGTGTTTTCATTTGAGCGCATCATGAATGCTCAAACCGCCTCTCCGGGAGCTTGGATTTTCAATGATAAAGTAGACCAAAAGGCCTTCGTTGCTCTTAACGATTCGGTGCTGCAAATTAACCTTAAACGCCCTTTTCCTCCGTTTCTGGGATTGCTTTCCATGCCCTATTGCTTTGTCGTTCCACGGGAAGTAACTTCATTTCATGGGAAAGATTTTGGTCAGCATCCCATAGGAACAGGCCCATTTCAATTCAGCAGGTGGAACGATGAAGTTAAATTAATTTTTTTAAAAAACCCTGCTTATTTTGAGTCGGATGAGGGCGCAAGACTGCCCTATATTGATGCAGTTGCCATTTCCTTTTTGGACGATAAGCAAGCGGCATTTTTAGAGTTTTTGCAAGGTCATCTCGACTTTTTTAACGGCCTCGAAAGCAGTTTTAAAGATGAAATCATAGAGAAGGATGGCCGCCTTAAACAAAAGTATTATTCTCAATTTAAAACCCTCGTCACGCCATTCTTAAACACCGAATATCTGGCCTTTTTGGTGGATGATTCTTTGCCAAATTCAGTTTCCCATCCCCTCCACGATAAAAATCTCAGACTGGCTATTCAATTGGCCATTAACAAGAAAGCCATTTTAAAGCACCTGAGAAACAATATTGGGTTTCCGGCCGATGGAGGGTTTATACCGGTCGGCTTGCCGGGCTATGCCTCGCGTTCTGAAACCGAGTTTGGGTATAACCCCGAAAAAGCAAAATTACTCCTGCGTAAATCTTCGTGGTTCGCTCATAAAACCCCCCTGACTTTATATACCACAAAAGATTACCTCGACATCAGTCTTTATGTGCAAAAGGATTTACAAAAAATAGGCATTGATTTGAAAGTGGAAGTACAACCGGCCTCCTTTTTAAAAGAAGAGAAATCAAACAACCGGCTCAATTTTTTCAGAGGCTCTTGGATAGCCGATTATCCTGATGCCGAAAATTATCTGGCCTGCTTTTACAGTCCAAATTTTTCGCCAAACGGTCCCAATTACACACACTTCAAAAACCGGGAATTTGATGCCTTGTATGAATCTATTTTTACCGAAACCGACGATAAAAAAAGAATGGAAATTTACAAGAAAATGGACGCTATTTTGTTAAGTGAAAGTCCTGTAATTCCACTGTTTTACGATCAATCCATTCGCCTGATCAGCCATAAAGTCCATAACTTAAAAAACACAGCCACCAACTGGCTCGACTTGCGGAGGGTGAAAATAGTGAATTAAGGCACCTGAAAGGCAATGAATGGCTAACCATCATTGGAAAACGAGTCTTTTCTGAAGGCCCAAAATTATTTACCGTTGTGAGTTTTTCTAAAGATAACTCAACCACCAAGCCTTATGATTTGACTTGTAGCGATGATACCAACGGCAGGGTAAGTACAAAAGCAAAACAACGAGCATCCATAAAGCGTAAACCACCCATAAACTGTATCCAAAACCTTTGGGGAAGCCCCCAAACAATGCATTTCCATCCAAATCAGACCATTGGAAGCCGGACGCGAAAAACAAAATAAAAGCGATGAGGTGAATCAAATAAATGTGCAACAAATAATAAAAAAACGGAACCCGGCCAAACACCAAGGCAAATTGAATGAGCCAGCCTTTTACATTTTCAAAAAAGGCGAGAAATAAACAGGCGGGCCCAAGAGTCATCAATGCGTAGAGCAATGAAGGCGGATATTTAGAGGTATCTATAAATGAAAGTAAAGTGTAAAAACCTGTAGTCTGAAGTTCCCAATGATGTGCATCGCCATAAAAGTTTCCTATGCGAAGCGCAACAAACAAAGCAAGACACCCCCAACCAAGCGTAATTAATATTTTTTTTCTTTTTTCTCTTGAAAAATCGGCGTCATAAATTTGACCAAGCAAGTAGCCTAAAATCATAATGCCCAGCCACGGAAGCAAAGGGTACCCTACAAAAAGGTGGTGGGTGCTATCGATTTGGTAAAGGTGAGAAACATGCAGGACCGACCAAATAAAACCAGGAAAGCCTTGGGTAGCAGCATCGTTAAATCCGTCAAAGGCATTGTGGCCAAATACCAAAGCCAAACCCAGAAACAAAAGCCAGGGTTTAGGCAATCGGATTAATCCCGCCATGAGCACCATGCTTAAGCCCAATACCCAAATAACGAATAAACCTACAAAATGATAGCTCATATTGCCTATCCAACCCCAATTGATAAGCGTAAACTCAAGAAGGACCAGCCACAAGCCTCTGCTGATTAAGAATGTGCTCAACGAAGCTGCAGATCTTGTTTTTTGCATAAAAAAAATAGAGGTACCGGCCAAAAAAACAAATACCGGGGCGCAAAAATGGGTTATCCAACGGGTAAAAAATAAAGCAGGTGTTGTTTTTTCCAAATCCAGAGGGTTTAAACCAT
Organism: uncultured Chitinophaga sp.; assembly: GCA_964617955.1. Taxonomy (GTDB): domain Bacteria; phylum Bacteroidota; class Bacteroidia; order NS11-12g; family UBA9320; genus JABWCE01. Next base: position 3,231 of record CAZTXB010000032.1, on the reverse strand, counting down.
TGATGGAATCGGCATGAAAAAAGTCTCTGCTGTGATCCAAGGCCATAAGTATCATGACCAGACCTCTGAGCATGTCGATGGATTGAATTCGGGTTTTGGCGGGTGATGACTCCAAAATTTGACTGTTTAGAATGGAACTTGTCCCATGACAAAACTAGCATTTATTCTCAATTTACAAAAAATGTTTTCTTTGCTTAGCGTTTCTATTTGGGCAAGAAAAGAATTCAGTAGTAGGTATGTTGGTGTTAAGCACACCTGCCGGTTTACCTAATCAGATGAACAATGCCTCTTTGAAAATTATTATCGCCTTTGGAGCAGTTTGACTTTACATTCAGGCTCCATATATAAACATCATTTTGACAGAGGGTATGATTGAAAAATCCATCCCAGGCTGCTTGGGGATCAGAGGTTTCGAATAATTTCTCTCCCCAGCGATTGTAAACTAAAAACTTGTAATAATTAAAGGTTTTAATATCCGTAACCGGCTTAAAAGTACAGTTTAAACCCTCAAGCGAAGGTGTAAATGCATTGGGAATCCAAATGTTACCTGCTCCGTCATATACGGTGAGCCAGGTACTATCGGATGCAGTAAAATTGCAGAGTTTGTCGCGCACCAACACAGAATACTTTCCTGCAGCTGATACCGTAATGCTAGAACTTGACCGGCCGTTGCTCCACAGTGTAGGGTAGGAGCCGGTGTCCTTATACCCGGTTTTTAAATTAACGGTATCGTTTGAGCAAATTTCGTGCAAAGGCAATCCAATATCGACGTCAAGTTTTGGCCTCTGTCCTATGATTATGCTATCCTTATTGGAACAGTTGGCCGCTACCGATTCTACAGCATATTGGGCCGGTGAGGTGACTCTTAATCGGATATCCGTTTCTCCGGTGATGACCATGCGGTTTTTGTACCATATGTATTTGTGGCCCGTTTCCTTCACATTGAGCCATAAATCCACCTCACCGCACACTACGGTGTCCTTACCCAATTGGATAACAGGTTTGGGTTCGAGATATAGGTTAACTGTATCGCGTTTAGAGCAACCTCCACGGGTGACTTCAAGCCAATAGCGGCCGGGTTTTGTGGCATTTAAGGTTTCAGCTGAGCTCCCATCCGACCACAAATAAGTATCAAAAACCCTGTTTTTTACCTCTAACAATCTTGATAGCGTGTCGCCACAATAAAGTGTATCCGGTCCTAAACTGATGTCGGCTACGCCCGGAAATATTTTTTTGCGTGCCACAAAACTTCCGCAATCCGTAAAAACCGTTACCTCATAAATTCCAAAATACTTGGCCATGATTTTTTGGGAAGTGGAATCCTGAATTGGAATTCTTTTTCCATTCATATCGGTGGCCCTCCAGGATACCGATTTGGTAGGATTGCCCGCATCCAATTCGATATCAAAGTTTTCCTTGCAAATAAAGGTATCACGACCCAGAGAAGTTTTATGTTGAAAGCTTCCCGCCTCAATAAATACCCAGGAATCGTACTTGGCATCCCCTACGTCAGCAATGGCGAGTTTGATGGTATAGATCTCACATGGAATAAGCTTTAAATTGGCGGTTAAGATGGTTGTAAATCCATCGCATTGAAGGGTTTTTTCACCGAGGGTATTGTAGTTAAAAAATTGGGTATTTCTCAGATGGTTGATATTGTCGATACTTACCGGTATTGATTTCCCGGGAACCAGAGCTACATTTTCCTCGCCAGTAATGCCAGGACCGCTGATGAAAAATCCAAAAATATCGCTCACATTTTTGTCGACATATTCGATGTACTCTTCACTTGCGAAAATATAGTTGAAACTGATATCCTCCGTTTGTGGTTTAAAATCGAATTGAATGGTAGCTGAACTGTAGGTTTGACCTCCTGCATATTGATCGAGTAAAGTGCTTCCGTTTACTTTATTCTCTAAGGTAGAGTGCTGGTCGGTATTGTTAGGACCTTTGGCACCGGCCACCAAACCTGAGGATAGAATAATACCGGCATCCATTTTTAATTTTGAGGTGAGCCCGTTTTCAAAAAAACCGCAAGACAGTTTATCTCCGGTATACGAAATATTCGTCACAAAAATACCTTTGCCCACTAAAACATTGGTTACCGCTATGTAGGCATCTACAGGACCGGCAATAAGTTGAGCCTTGCCTTTTAAGCAACCAATACCTAGAATAAAAAAAATTGTTAGCTTAACTTTTATCACTACCCACTTATGCTAACACAAATAAAAGTTATTTTGTTCAAATATTTTCGGGTAAATCTTATTCATGCCCTTTATTATTAACGATTTGACCGTTTTCCGACCTAATAATTGGTCTTCGATATTTTTTTAAAGAAATGTGGTATTTTTGTTTCATGAAAAAAATCTTTTCCTTAATAGGACTCTGCTTTGCGATGAACAGTTACGCGCAGTCGGTTTTTAAGCCTGCTGTTTCCGGTACTCAAGGACCAAGTGCTGAATTCGAATTGGTAGCTAAAAGCCGTTTTATTAATAAGTTTGAATCTAAAATGCTCGTTTGGGAGCGCATTACAAATAATCTATCTTCAGGCTGGACCGCCGCATTTTGTGATTGCCAGCTATGCCATGGTGTTTCTACGGACTCTTCGAGTTTCATGATTGACATAGGAGACTCATGCGAGACTTCGGCCCATTTTTATCCTAAAAACATAAAAGGAAACGGGACCATGAAAATTAAGGTGTACGCCAAGGGCAACACTCTCGATTTCATTATTGGTGAGTTCAATGCCACTTCATGGGGCGCAAGCGCTAAATTTATTAAAAATGAACAATTGGTGGTTTCTCCAAACCCGTCACATTCGGTATTGAACATCGACTTTGGCTCAGGCGAGCCTTACACTTTATCCGTTATGGCAAGCGATGGCAAACTTATTTTCACGGAAAACATGCAATCCATATCCAGTTCCACGGATGTGAGTGGCTATGTTCAGGGAACCTATACCGTAAGAATAGAAAGCCAGGGGAAATTGTACTACGCTAAATTTGTAAAAATTTAACCTTTTATTCATACCAACAAAAAGGCCTTGAAATCAAAATTTCAAGGCCTTTTTATATTAAAAGAGGTCGGCGATTTAACGTCTCTTGGCGCAAAGCCTGCTAACGCAAACAGCAATAGCATTGACTTCTAAAATAGGGCCTGCTGAAAAAGTTCAGTGAGCGTTCATTACAAGGAGGCAAGGCGAAGATGTACTTTGCCGTACCTCGAGCCGAA
>CAZTXB010000031.1:0-11536 GCA_964617955.1 uncultured Chitinophaga sp. | reverse complement strand
GAGTATAACCGATTTTGTGGTTTATTTGTACAGGTAGTTGTGCAACATGCACAGCACCTACCCAAAATGCTAGTTTTTTGGTTAGGAAAGTTCGTTCTCCCAACCTACTTTTGTCTTCAATGAAAGCTTCTTGGCTCCGATGGCCGCACTTCGGGTAGCTGCAAAGCGTTAGCGGAAATGGCAGGGCGACAGTGCAAACCATCAACGACATTGCTAAAAATGGAGGACGGAAAGGCCAACGCTTCGCAAAATTAAAAGAGGTGTTTTGCCAACTCATTTGTCGACACAAAAACACCACATTTAATTTTGCCCAACCGCACTCAAGCCGACCCAACGCCCGAAAACAATAAAATTGACGACATTGGAAAGCTTTAATTCTAGTTTTTTTAGCTTACTTTGCCAAAAAAAATCAACATAACAATGAAAGTATCTGCCGAACAACTATATGAAAAACTTGTAAATGACTACAAATTAGTTGGACAAAAGGGCAGAATTACTTTTAAACTAAAGGATATTACTTTAGAAGTTGAAACAAAAGATACTGTTGGAAATTTAATTCAAGAGTGGATAAAAGCTTGGATGGTTAAAGAGAATATTGAATTTGGTAATCCACCACATACAAAAGATTTCCCTGATTTTCAACTTGACTTAACTGACAATAAAAAAGGTTTGCTAGAAGTAAAATGCTTTGACTATGATGCCTCGCCAATAAGAGGACTGAACACCAAGAGAGAATACTTCAAGGAATGGAGATTGTTTATAAAAGACTAATAGAATTTAAGAAAAGATCCAATAGCGAACTTGTGGTTATGAAAGATAACCAAATCTTAAGGATAAAACCATAAAGGCACTTCACATAACCCGGCATACCATAAAGGCTCAGCTTGCTTTTCCGTGGAAAGTTTTGTAGATATTTGGAGTTTCGTTTTCGCTGGATATCTTTGTAGTAGATGTCGCCCTCCTGATATGTCCAAACGATATACCCAATTTTATTGAAACTCCCTTAAATTCAAATTTTTATCAATCGAAATGAAACAATTTCCAATATTAGGGTCAAAATAATACAAAACCATATAAACGATGAAACAAATGAGAATTTTATTGACAAATTTACTAATCATATTCACTTTATCATGGGTATCTGCTCAAACTTCAATTCAGGGAGGAAGTGTAAATGGTAAATGGACAAAATCAGGTTCTCCTTATATAATTAAGGGCAGTATTCAAATCCTTAATGGCGATTCGCTAATTGTAGAACCAGGGGTAAAGGTGGTATTTCAAAATACAAACAAACTTATGGTCCTTGGTAAATTAATAGCCATAGGAACTCCAAGCGATACAATTGTTTTTACGGCAGCCAATGCCTCAACGGGTTGGCGGGGAATCAGATTTGACGGCACCCCGTCAACCAACGATACCTCAAGAATAAGCTACTGTAAAATAGAATATGGAAACGCATCGGGTCCGTTGACTCCTGAAAAAAATGGAGGAGGTTTGTATTTTGATAATTTTTCAAAAGCGGTGGTTTCATATTCCAGTATAGTAAATTGTAAAGCCGACATTACCGGAGGAGGAATTTACATTCTTTCATCTAGCCCTAAGATTCATAATTGTTTTATCTCCGGTAATGATGCTATTGATAGGCTTGCCGGAGGGATATACTTGGAAAACAGTAATTCCATAATATTTAAAAATATTATAACAGGCAATGGTAACAAATTAACACCATATAAAAATGATGCAGGTGTAGAATGCTACAGTGGCAATTGCATTCTAACTGAAAATGTAATTGCAAAAAATTATGGATACGGTATTAGAATTGGTTATGGTTCTGCCACAGTTTCCAAAAATTTTATTTTTGAAAATATGTCTGGTATTTTATGTTACAATGGGATTCATCTTATAATTAACAATGTAATTAGTCATAATAAACCATATGGAGGTGTATATTTTTCTAATACAGGTGCTTTAAAAATTTCAATGGCAAATAATATTATTACGAATAATATTTCGGATAATGGCGCAGGAATTTATTGTTCGGGGGCATCTCCAATTTTTATAAATAACACTATTGCCAATAATAAGGCTACGAAAAGCGGAGGGGGACTTTATACTCAGGAGAGTTATCCAATATTTCAAAATTGTATTATCTGGGGCAATACTGCCGCCACAAGCGGTTCTCAGGTTTTTATGTATGATGAGAAAAATGACCCTGATTTTTACAATTGCAATATAGAAGGGGGCAGCAATGCTTTTGAGATGAATGGCAATTTTTTTACTGGTAAATACCTGAATAATATAAACTCGGATCCTTTGTTCGTTTCACCATCCATTACGCTTGGTTCTAATTTTAAAATTACAGCTAATTATTGGGCACTTCAAAAAAGCTCTCCATGCATAGATAAGGGAGATAATACATTTAATTACACTCAGTTTGATATAGAAACAAACCCAAGAATTAGTAATAAAATTATAGATATTGGCGCCCATGAATTTACAAACGAACCACTTCCTATCGCTGACTTTAATGCCACCAATGTTTGCAAAAATGATAGCAACCAATTTGTAAATAATTCATTCTATGGATTAACTTATTTATGGGATTTTGGCGATGGTAACTATTCAAATCTTAAAAATCCAAAGCATAAATATAACTTTTCAGGTAAATCGCAATCGTTTAAAGTTAGTTTACTAGTAACCGGATATAACAGCAAAACAGATTTTATGGAAAAGATTGTAAACGTCTATCCCGTTCCTTTTATTGATTTTACAGCAAACGATGTTTGTGAAACCAAAAATGTTCAATTTGTAAGTAATTCAGATAAAGGGCTTAGTTATAAATGGAAATTTGGGGATGGTAATTTTTCAACTTTGGAGTCCCCGTCACACCTGTATAAAATATCAGGTGTTTCGACCACTTTCAATGTTAGCTATGTCGGTATTAGTAAAGAAGGGTGTTCCGATTCAATTACAAAAAGTGTGACTGTTAACGCTAACCCAAATTCAGATTTCACATATTCCATTCTCGGTAAACAGGTTGATTTGATTGCAAACAAAACTAATGAACCGATGTATCGCTGGACATTAGGAAACGGAGATACCTTAAAAGCGACAAATTATAAATCCAACTATAGTTATTCGAAATTTTCATCTGGAAGCTATGCTATGAATGTATGCCTACAAGTTACCAATGCTGCGGGATGCTATTCAGAGACCTGCCAAAAAATTATCGTATCAATAGCTGATTTAAATAATTTTGCAAATGATGGCGAGATTAAAATTTATCCAAACCCAAGTCAAGGAAATTTTATGATCTATCAAAGTGTCATAAAAGGAAGTTTTATGGTCGAAATTATTAACCCAATTGGTCAAACTGTTTATGAAGAAGAATTGAACCAAAGCGAACATTCAATTACCCTAAATCTTAATAATGGGATTTATATTGTTAAAATCACAAATGGAGAGGAAAGTTTTTATAATAAACTTTTTTTCAATAAATAAAAAACTTCTTTGAATATAAAAACCCAATCTTTCGTAAAATCGAATTAATTCAACAAGCTTGATGAAGAAAAAAGGGCATAACAATCGATTGATCGTCATGCTGGTCTTTAGGTTAGGAAAGTTACTTCTCCCAACTTATTTTTGTCTTATGGCCAATTGGTGGCTCCGAAGCCACACGTCGCCAATCGCCAACCGATATCATTATAAAAGACGACATCGAATGAAAATTAAACTGACAATAATATTTTTAACACTTATCCAACTAAGTAGTTATTCTCAAGACACTTTTACTTCCAGAAAAGGCTCTAAGTTTTTTCCGGGACATCATGACGTTGTGATTACAGTGAACAATAAAAACGTGAGATACGAATTATTTAATCATTGGTATTGCACATCCCTTACTTCGCCGGCTTCGGCTCGAGGTACGGAAAAGTACATCTTCGCCATGCCTTGTAACGAACCTACACTGAACTTTTTCAGCAGGCCTTATTAAACCGCAGCTCGGAATTATTCATACCTTAGCGATTCAATAGGGTCAAGTCGTGCGGCTTGTCTTGCGGGCATTATTCCCGCAAGTAGTCCTACCAAAGTGCATAAAACAATGGCGAGCATTATCCATGCCCAGGGGAAAACGAGTGGCCCGTCGATGAGTGAAGATACCGCATTGCCTACGATTAACCCCAAAGCGATTCCACCCAAACCTCCTAGTTGACAAATGACAATGGCTTCCATGAGAAATTGGCGCAAAATCTGACTTTGCTTGGCACCTAGGGCCTTGCGGGTCCCAATTTCACGGGTTCTTTCTTTAACCGACACCAGCATGATGTTCATCAATCCAATGGCTGCGCCGAAAAGGGTGATAAACGCAATAACATAGGCGGCGATGCTTACAAACGACAGGCTTGAAATGAGCACCGTCGACAATCCGTCACTGGCCTGAAAATCGAAGTTGGTCGCCATTTTTGGGGTAAGGCCACGAATCGATCGGAATAAGCTTTCAGCATAGCTTTTAGCAGCTTCCATATGTGCGTGGTTAATTACTTTTACACCAATGCTGTAGGAGCTTCCGGCCTGGTAATACTTTTTTTTGCCAATGCTGTATGGAATAATCAGTACTTTGTTTGAGCCAAAGTCAAAGGCCTGCCCCTTGGATTTAAGCACCCCAATAACAAGGAACTTTGTACCCCCGGCCACAATGGTTTTATTAAGGGATGAAACATTTCCGAACAAAATCTGGTTCAATTCTTCGCCAATCACCGCCACCTGCATTTCATTTTCAATGTCGGTGGTAGAGATATAACGGCCCTGACTGAGCTCCTGGCCATTGATAATTAAATAATTCTCATCGGCGCCTACGATATTAATGTTGGGATTGCTCTTGCCGTAGGCCGACTTAATAACCGCGGTCCATGTGTAAGTTATATAAGAGGAGACGATGGCAGGAAATGTATACCTCTCCTTAAATGTGTTGCACTGCTTGAGGTCAATGGTTTTATATTCTTTGTAATCCTCTTCGTCAAAATCGACAAAGGCCGAACCGTTAATAATGGTAAAAGTATTAGAGCCAAGCAGGCTAAAATTGCTGGTGATGGAGGCTTTCATTCCATCAATGGCAGTGAGCATTCCAACCAGGGCCATAATACCGATGGCAATTATCAGGCAGGTTAAAATAGCCCGACCCAGATTGGCCTTTACCGCGCCGAGTGCGATTCTAATATCCTGAAAAAGTGTCAAAAACAATGAAATGGATTATTTATGCAAATGAAGTGTTTTAAGCAGTAAACAAAAAGGCGGGGGGCTTAAATTAGATTTAGGCAGAGAAACCTTCGATAAGAAATCAGGCTGAAAAAGAAACTCCGCAGCCGCAGGTTTCCTTTGCATTGGGGTTGGTATAGGTAAATCCTCTGGCATTTAGGCCATCTCCATAATCTACCGACATGCCCATAACGTAGAGCAGGTGTGGCTTCTCGATAAGTATTTCAACGCCATCCATGAGGTAGGAGTTGTCATTCTCCTTTAAAAAATCAAATTCGAGAATATAAGATAATCCCGAACATCCCCCTCCCTTGACCCCAATTCTCAAGGACTGACCCGGAAGTACATTTTCTGAGGTATAAAGGTTCTTTATTTCAGCGATGGCCGCAGGTGTAATGTTTATCGGGCAAGTAGAAAGTGTTTCGGTGTTCATTGTATAATATACAAAATTAATACAAAAAGATTGTTAAATGATATGGGTTTAAAGTTTTAAAAAAACTTAATTTTGCACATTATGATGCTACTGCAAACCAATTTGTTTGATGTTATAGTCGACATACTAAAATTTATCATTCCTGCCATCATTGTTTTTTCGGCCACCTATATCATGATGCGTCAATTCTTGGAAGAAGACTACAAGAAAAAGTTGCTGGAAATTAAGGAAAAAAATGCCGGCACCATCACTCCTATAAAATTGCAGGCCTACGAAAGACTGACCATTCTTCTTGAAAGAATTGCACCAGACAATCTGGTGCTCATGCTCTCCACCCCACGGCAAACGGCTGCCGAGTTGCGTACCCTCATTATTAATCAGGTAGGCGAAGAATTTAACCACAATATTTCTCAACAAATTTATATATCAAGCCAAGGTTGGGAATTGATTAAGATCATCAGAGAACATGTGCTTACCATCGTTGATGAATCTTATCACCAGCTACCCGAAAACGCAAAGGGAACGGACCTTGGAAAAGCGATTTTAAATGAATTGATGAATCAAAAAAACCACCCGACCAGAGGGGGAATTGAATTTTTAAAAAAAGAAATTGCATTGGTGATGTAAAATGCTTTCTATTGTATAAAAATTCAAGAATTGCCGAATTGTTAAACTAATATTAAGCTAAAATTAGCTTAATTATAATTGCTAACTATAATGAAATCAAAGGGTATTGTTTTTTGGAAAATAACGTGTTAAAAATTTGTTAAAAATCAAGCGTAAATAAATTTTTTTATGTGAATTTTTATTCAAACTTTACCGACTCAATTACAAAGCAAATGTGCCAAGTTAAACCATTGAAATTTAATTAATTTAGAATCAATAACCCTAAAATGTCTGATACCTACACTGAAGTTTGGAACAATTGTTTAAAAATCATTAAGGATAATATTCTTCCCCAAAGTTTTAAAACTTGGTTCGATCCTATCAAACCCCTGAAACTGGAAAACAAAGTACTTACCATTCAAGTGCCAAGCCAGTTTTTTTATGAATGGATAGAAGAACACTATGTAGGTTTATTGAAAAAAACGCTTGAAAAAGAATTAGGACCGGGCTCTAAGCTTGAATACAATATTATTATTGACAACAGTCAATCCTCCAACGGCAACCCATACACCATTAACGTTCCCACCAAGAACGCTACCAAACACAAAAATGAAGTAGGCTTACCTATCAATTTGAACAACAATATTCGCAACCCTTTCATCATTCCCGGGTTGAAAAAAATGAATATTGACTCACAGCTCAACCCTATTTATACCTTTGAGAATTTTATAGAAGGTGATTGCAACCGTCTGGCACGCAGTGCAGGATTTGCAGTGGCCAATAAGCCGGGGGGGACTGCATTTAATCCACTCATGTTGTTTGGAGGTGTCGGGCTGGGAAAAACACATCTCACCCATGCCATCGGTAATCATATCAAGGCCATTTACGAGAAGAAAACAGTACTCTATGTCTCTTCCGAAAAATTCATCAACCAGTACTATGAAGCCTGCAAAAATGGAAACCACAACGACTTTGTAAGCTTTTATCAATTGGTGGATGTATTGATAGTCGACGATGTTCAATTCTTTTCGAAAAAAGAAAAGACCCAGGAAATATTTTTTCAGATTTTTAACCACCTTCACCAGTCCGGTAAGCAGCTCATCTTAACCAGCGACAGGCCGCCTAAAGATTTAAAGGATTTAGACGAGCGCCTGTTGTCGAGATTTAAGTGGGGATTATCTGCCGATTTGCAGGTTCCCGATTTTGAAACCCGAATGGTGATTCTTGAAAACAAAATGTATCAGGACGGTATTCGCCTGCCAAATGAGGTAGTGGAATATGTGGCCCATAACATCGACAGCAATGTGAGAGAACTCGAAGGAGCCTTAATCAGTTTGCTTGCCCAGGCTTCGCTCAACCGAAAGGAAATAGACATCGAACTCGCCAAAAAGATGATGAAGAATTTTGTAAAACATTCTTCTCGAGAGGTATCCATCGATTATATTCAAAAGTTGGTGACCGAATTCTATGGGTTATCAGTGGATCAACTCAAGTCAAAAACCCGTAAAAGGGAAATCGTGCAAGCTCGCCAAATATCCATGTATTATGCCAAAAACATGACCAAGGCTTCTCTTAAGAGCATTGGGACCTATTTTGGCGGCCGCGACCATTCTACGGTCATTCATGCATGTCAAACGGTTAACGATTTGATAGACACCGACAAAAAGTTTAAAAATGATGTGGAGGAAATAGGCAAGCGCATCAAAATAAACACTTTTTAAAAACCCTTTACGCTTCATTCATAGTGTAGCCGATCTGAAATTCCTTACAGGGGGTTGGGTTATGGCGATTATTCTTATATAAATTCGAATAATTAATTACATTTGTCAGCGTCATGCCTCCGGTTCAATCCTATTTTCGGTCTGAAAGAAATGAAGGCCTGCTCTTTGTGGTCGTCGGTTTAACGTCTATAGCCGTGGCCTTTTACTTCCTTTTGTTTTTAGAAAATACCTTTTATCTCGGGATAGCCTGGCCACTCCTCTTTATGGCCATTATACAGGTGCCGGTAGGCGCATTCATTTACTTCAGAAGCCCTCATGACCTCGTGAGGGTGATGGGCTACAGCAAAAAGAAAGCAAAGAGCCTTAAAACGCTTGAAATACCGAGGATGGAAAAGGTGATGATGAAATTTAAAATCTACCGTTTTGCAGAAATGAGCTTGCTGGTCATAGGTTTGATGGTGTTTTTGTATGCCTCTTCAGGAGGCTTTTGGAAAGGCATTGGTTTCGGACTGGTAGTGCAGTCGGGATTTATGCTCATTGCCGACTCCTTTGCCGAATACAGAGGGAAAAATTATCTCCGCTACCTCATTAATTTTAAAGCCTAATTTCTTTTATTTTTTTAATCTGTTATTTACGGCATTACATTAATGCTATTTTTGTCGAATAATGGAAAAAATTGCAATTGTAGGTGGAGGATTGGCCGGTTCCCTGGTGGCAGTATTTCTCGCAAAAAGGGGCTTTGATGTTCATTTGTTTGAGAAGCGTCCCGATATGAGAAATACAAAAATCTCGGCAGGGAGATCCATAAACCTTGCCCTGAGCGAAAGGGGGATTAATGCCTTGCGTAAGGTTGGATTAGCTAAACCGGTACTTGAAACCGGCATAGCCATGAAAGGCCGGATGATGCACAACGCCAAAGGGGAGCTCACTTACCAACCCTATGGAACCAACGATCAGGCCATTTATTCAGTGTCGAGAGGACTGCTCAACATTAAATTGCTGGAGCTTGCCGACGAATGGCCGAATATTACCCTGTATTTTAATCAGAATTGTACCCATGCCGATCTCGCAGGGGGTATTGTTTTTTTACAAAATGACAAGGGCGAAAAAATAGAATTTAAAGCCGACCGGGTTCTGGGGTCGGATGGCGCCTTTTCAGCCATCAGGCACGAAATGCAAATAGGCGGTAAGTTCAATTATTCACAACAGTTTTTAGAACACGGATATAAAGAATTATGCATACCGGCCGGTTCCGACGGTAGTTTTCAGCTCGATAAAAATTGCCTGCATATTTGGCCAAGAGAGAGTTTCATGCTCATCGCATTGCCTAATTTGGATGGCACCTTCACCTTAACGCTGTTTTTTGCACTGGAGGGGCCTCTGAGTTTCGACTCTATAAAAAACTCCAAAGATTTGGATCAATTTTTCGATACCTTCTTCCCGGATGTGAAGCCCCTCATTACCGATTTACACCATGATTTTTTTAATAATCCCACAGGTTACCTAACTACCATCAAATGTTTCCCATGGTCGAAGGGAAAAATGACCTTGATTGGAGATGCAGCTCACGCTGTGGTACCATTTTATGGCCAGGGTATGAATTGTTCCTTCGAAGACTGTGTGGTGTTTGATGAAATTTTAGAGAGACATTACCCCAATTGGGATCTCGTTTTCGGTGAGTATGAAAGGGCGAGAAAACCCAATTCCGATGCCATCGCAGATCTGGCAGTTCAAAATTTTGTGGAAATGCGTGATTTGGTCGGCGACAAAGAGTTTCTGCATTTTAAACATGTGGAACACGATTTGGCGGAGTTGTATCCCGACAAATTCCGCTCACAATATCAACTCGTTACTTTTAGCAATGAACCTTATCTTTATGCAAAGGAGCAGGGAGCCAGAAACAGCGCTTTGGTTAATAGAATCATTGAACAAGGGCTTGAGAAGGAGCTTGGAAATATAAGCTTGATGCAGCCTCTGTTTTCAGAATTTTTAAAATAAGGATAAAGCGTAAATTTAGAAATACCTGGGTGACGATAATCGAGTCAAAAGTGAAAAAAAAGTTCTTATCTGATTTTTTCTTTATTCAGGTTATCAATCTGATTATCAAACCGGTTTGGATATTAATCATCGACCGAAAGGTGCAAAATATGTTGCCGGCGGCGGAGTATGGAACTTATTTTAGTCTCACGGGCTTCAGTTTAATCTTTATGATTTTGCTCGACCTGGGCCTTACCAATTACAATAACAGGGAAGTGGCTATTGACAAGTCGTTTTATAAAAGCAATTTCTGGTCGCTCATGGGAGCCAAAGGGATTCTTACACTTGTCTTTTTCGTGTTGGCTTTCTTTGTAGGGTGGTTGATGGGATTTACCAGCCGTGATTTTTACATTTTTAGCCTGCTGGCCATCAATCAAACCTTGCTTTCTTTTAACACCTTTTTGCGTTCAAACATCTCCGCGATTCACAATTTTAAGCTGGATGGCATACTCTCGGTTATCGACCGAGCCTTCGTAGTGTTTAGTTTAGGAGTAATCATTTGGACAGGCTTCACTTCCATCGAATTGAATATTTATACCTTTATTTTAGCACAAACTGCCGGCCTGTTTTTAACTTTTCTAATGACCCTGTTGGCAAATTTCAAGTACCTGGGAAGAGCCGATTTGACCTTCAACTTTGCGAAGGTCACGCAGCTGCTGGGCCAATCCCTGCCTTTTGCAGTGATTATTGCGCTCATGACCCTGTATACCCGACTGGACTCGGTGCTCATCTTAAAAATTCTCCCCGATGGGAGGGAGGAGGCGGGAAATTATGCTATGAGTTACCGACTCTTAGACGCCGCATCGATTTTTGGAATTTTGTTGGCCGGGCAGCTTATGCCGCTTTTTTCTTCAAATCTCATGAACAAACCAAGGCTGTATGCCATAGTGAGGTGGGCCATGCTGCTTGTTTGGCTGCCGGCGCTACTCGCCACCTTGGTATGCTCAGTTTGGAGCACCCCCATTATGCAATTTCTTTATCCCGAAAAGTTTCAGCTCAATTCAGGATTCGTTTTTGGTGTATTGATATGGAGCATTCCAGGCATGGTGCTTATCAATATATTCGGAACTTTGCTCACGGCAGCCGGACGATTAAAGGATTTAAACAAATTGGCCCTTTGGGCATGCCTCATGAATGCAGCAGGCAATATAATATTCATGCCGAGATATGGGTTGCCCGCCGCTGCGGTGATGGCGGTGCTTACCCAACTTTTTTTCGGCCTCATGTGTTACTACCTCTCTTCCCAAACCTATTCCTGGACCAAGGGAGAGCTAAAAACGGAAGCCTAACGCAGGAATCTTTTAATTTCTCTCAATGTGGAAGGCCCATAACCTTCGAGCGTCTTTATCAATAGTCCAGACCGATTGTAAAAACAAATCTTAGGATAGCTGCCTTCAAAATCAGGAATTTTGGCATATAGGTAGGGCCTGCTGAAAAAGTTCAGTGTGCGTTCATTACGAGGAGGCAAGGCGAAGATGTACTT
>CAZTXB010000030.1:0-12969 GCA_964617955.1 uncultured Chitinophaga sp. | reverse complement strand
AAAGTTTTAATGAACCTCATCATATCAAGCCTTTAAGTGTTTTTCAGCAGGCCCTGCTTAGGTTTTAGGCCATAACACAGCCAGGTACTTATCTCAAAAAATAAAACTTACCGGTATGTACAGCATGCATGTTTTCATCGTAAATTCGGTAAAAATACACACCCGTCCTTTGATTTGTAGGACACCATGTATCACCTGAACTTATTTTACCTGAAAAGGCCTCTTTGCCTTGTATGTCGGTGATTACCAATGTTTTTTTGTCTCCATTATCCCATTCGATCGTAGCACACTGGGTGATGGGCTGGGGGTAAAGCCTTATTTTGCTCGCTTGTAAATTTTCAAAACTTCCCGATGAGGGTTTACCTTCAAAAGCCCCTATGGATCTCGGATCGGAAAATGCCATGCCTGAATAATCGAATTTAGGAGCGGAAACCTTATAGCCTTTTTCCACCGCAGGACTATGGGTTGGTATTGAAAAATCTTCGGCACCTAAATTGGCGAACAAGGGATCCAGGCCTTTTACCTGGTTGAGATCAGTGGTAGGCAAACCGCCCGGTCCCGACCAAGTTGCATTTTCGTAATGGTACCACAAATTGTTTGAAAATAAAAAACTTTGGGGATTGGTATTTCCACCCACATTGCAGTCGATGCTTACAGCATTGCCTCTGTAAATAAGGTTATTTCGAAACACATTATTGCCACATTTGATAAACCGGGTGGTATCCACCGTTTCCTGCAATATGCGCAACACCCATTTTTCAGGTTTGTAAATCGTATTGTTTACCACCTCAACCCTTTGGCAACCCACATAGGCTATTGGCGCTACTGAACCTATAATTACATTGCTGTGAACAGCTATATCGGAGGCCTCAAAAGTAGCATCGATGGGACGAAAAAAACTAAGCCCGGTCGACCCCCCTAAATTCAAGGTTCGCTGCCCGCAATTTTTAAAAAAGTTGCCCTCAATTTTTAAAAATTGGCATCCTCCTTTGGCCTGAATTGCATTGCTGCCCATGTTTTCAAATTTGCATTGGCTAATGAGCCCGTGGTGACAACCCACCATGTCGATGCCACTTCCCCCCAAAGCTCCGTTCACAAAGTGACAGTTTTTTATTTCAAAATAATCCAACCCGGAGAGCTTGAGAAGGTCATTGTTTCCAGAGGCATTCATATTTCTAAAAACACAGTTTTCAAAAGTGATATGGTGAGCCGGTGTTGCGATGGTTCCTGCATCATCGAGATTAAACCCATTGCCCGTTTGTTTTTCGAAGATGAGGTTTAAAAATTTAATATAGGCGGCATCGCTTACCTGAAACCCATTGCTTCCCCCGGTATGTACAACGTTTTCTCCTTGAGCAGCCATCACCAAAATGGGCTTATCGGAGGTTCCCTGTAAGTTGGCGAAAAATTCGCCGCCGTTATAGGTCCCTGCTTTAAATAAAATGGTATCGCCAGGTAAAGCATTGGCTGCAGCTTGTGCAAAACCTGTGTAGGTTTGACCTGTACCTACGCGTAGGGTTTTGGCCATGGCCCCTGCAAGAGCCAAAGTCAGGAAAATAGAAGTGGATGCTCTTTTCATGGTAAACGTATGATTAATAACGCAAACCTATATTTTTTTGATTGACAGCAGAATGAAAGTTCTTTAAAATAATTTTTAAGCGACCCTGATCCGGTCCCAGGTCCTGAATTTCTGAGTTTCGTTAAACACGTAGGTCAATATGCCCTTATCGTCATCCGATAATTTTAAACTTCGGCGTTGCATGACCATTTCAGCTACTTCGAATGCTTTTGGCAAACCAAAAGTTTCAAAACCTTGAGCCCCGCCCCAGCTAAAATCCGGTATAAAATTACGGGGGAACCCGGTGCCAAATACATTAGCCGAAACCCCTACGATGGTTCCGGTATTGAACATGGTATTGATGCCGCATTTGCTGTGGTCGCCCATGATGGTCCCGCAAAACTGCAAACCCGTTTTTAAATATTTTTCAGCCGGGTAATTCCAAAGTTTAACCTCTGCATAATTGTTTTTTAAATTGGAGGTATTGGAATCGGCGCCCACATTGCACCATTCTCCAATCACTGAATTTCCGATAAACCCATCGTGCGCTTTATTGCTATAGCCAAATATGACGCAATTGTTTACTTCACCTCCAACCTTACAATGTGGGCCTATGGTTGTAGCCCCGTAAATTTTGGCTCCCATTTTTAAAGTAGCAGATTCGCCTAAGGCAAACGGTCCTCTGATCAAACAACCTTCCATTACCTCCGAATTTTTGGAAAGGTAAATCGGGCCGAGGGAGGCATTCAAAACCGAACATTCAACGCTCACTCCTTCTTCTGCAAAAATATTTTCAGGACTGATCAACTGGTTGGTTTTGCTTAATACCGCACTCCTTCTTCCATTGGTGAGCAGTTCAAAGTCCCTCTTCAACTCCGATTCATTTAAGCTGAAAATATCTGGGCACTTCGACAGATGGGTTAATGGTTTGTTTAACGTTATTTTGGTATGGTTTGCCAAACTGAAATTATCCTCGAGAAATTGCTTGGCAAGTTCTAAGGTAAGGGTAAAGGCAATTACCTTATCGCCCTCTGCAATGATTTCATTCGGTTTTAAATTTTTCACGGCCGTGATTAATGCTTCATCCGGCAAATAGCGGCCATTAATAAAAAGATTTTCTTTGCTTAAAGTGGCTGGGAACTTCGATTTGAGGTGGTTTTTGGTTTTATAAGATATTTCGGCTTGAAGTCGCTTTTCCCATTTTTCTGCAATGGTAAGTATTCCGATTCTCATCGCAGCGCAAGGTCTGGTAAAGGAGAGGGGGAGCAAATTAATTCTCCATTCATCGTCGAAAAGTATGATGTTCATTGCTGATATTTTGAGTTGTAAAAATGCTAATTTTTTAGGGTTTTACCATTTTTAAATTTTCATTCCTAAATAAGAAAAAAGTTCGAAGCATTAAAAAAGCCACCAGATAGTTCTGATGGCTTTAAAAGGATTGCATTTTTAAAATTATTTTTTTGCGTAACGCTTGTTAAATTTATCAATACGGCCCGCTGTGTCAACAAAGTTCATCTTACCAGTGAAGAAAGGATGCGACAAATTTGAAATTTCCAATTTGTACAAAGGGTATTCATTTCCATCTTCCCACTTTACGGTTTCTTTTGTCTCAACGGTTGAACGGGTAATAAATGCCTGATCGTTGCTCATGTCTCTAAACACAACCAGACGGTAATTTTTTGGATGTATATCTGCTTTCATCTGTAATTATTCAATTTAAACTTCAAATTGGCACGGCTAAACTCGGTTTATGGCCTATTATTTAAAGGACTGCGAAAGTAATATTCTTCATTAAATTTTCCAATTATTATTTATTGTTTTTTCGCTTTCTCAGCATTGAGCGTTTCTGAAAATTTAAAAATCATTGCTGCCCGGTAAAAAGGCATCCTCAACATGGGTGATTTCACTGTCTCCGTTTTTAAAAACCACGGATATCAAATCAAACCGAATATCGGGGGCTTCGTTCAAGTCTTCGCAAAATCGCTCGGCAGCTTTGCCCATTAAATCTATCTTTTTGGCATCGATAAATTCTTCTGGGTAGCCAAAAAAATCTGTGGTTCGCGACTTGACTTCAATAAACACGACTTCATTTCCAATTTTTGCAATGATGTCAATTTCAGCATGACCGAATTTTTGGTTGGTGGCCACAATTTCATAGCCTTTTTTTTGCAAAAATTCGGCCGCGAGAATTTCTCCTTCTTTACCTTTTTTATTGTGTTCAGCCATTCAATTCTGCAATGGCCAGCCAGGCCATCAGTCCCATGCCTATTGGCAAAGCATCTTCGTCAATATCAAAAGTAGGCGTATGAACCTGCGAAACAATGTTTTTGGATTCATTGCGTGTTCCAAGGCGGTAAAAACAAGCGGGGAGCTCTTGGCTGTAATAGGCAAAATCTTCAGCAGCCATCCACATATCTAAATCCACTACATTGTCTTCGCCCATATAGGCAATGGCATTTGTAATGGCTTTCTGGGTTAGGTCAGGATCATTTTTTAAAAAGGGGTATCCTTTCATAATATTAATGTCGCATACACAGCCCAAGCTTTCACAAATTCCAATGGCTATTTTTTTAATAGATTCATGCGCTTTGGCTCTCCATGCTTCATCCAAGGTTCTGAATGTTCCCTCGAGATATACCTCGTTAGGAATAATGTTCGTGGCCCCGTTGGCCTGAATTTTACCAAACGATAAAACGGAGGGCACTATTGGGCTGGCCACTCGACTTACTACTTGCTGCAAGGCAGTAATAACCTGTGCCATGGCCACTACCGGATCAATGTTTTGATGGGGTTGGGCGCCATGTCCGCCACGGCCCTTGATGGTCATGTAAATTTCGTCGGTACTCGCCATATAAAGACCTTTTCTGAAACCAACTTTTCCAACTTCCAATATCGGCATCACGTGTTGACCTAAAATGTTGCTGACCTGTGGATTTTTCAAAACCCCGTCTTTTATCATAAGCGAAGCCCCGCCGGGTAACTTTTCCTCGCCAGGCTGAAATACCAATTTAACGGTGCCTTCAAATTCGCCTTTTAGTTGATTTATAATTTTGGCTGCGCCCAACAAACAACTCGTGTGCACATCATGTCCGCAGGCATGCATCACGCCGTTGTTGCCAGACTTATAAGGCACGTCGTTAGCTTCCAGTATGGGTAAAGCGTCCATATCACCTCTTAAGGCCACTACCTTTTTGGAGGGATTTTTGCCTTCAATGATGGCCACAATTCCGGTATCTGCAATTTTTTGTTTATGCAAGATTCCCGCATCTTCTAGTTGTTGCCAAACATATTTTTGGGTGTTAAACTCCTGAAAAGAAAGTTCCGGATTTTGATGTATATGTCTTCTAATGGTTCTGATTTCTTCGTGAAGATTAGAAGAGAGGGTTTTTATTTTCTCAATCATTTAGGTTTTTAAAAGGAACTTCAAATTTAATGACTTCGGGTTAATCAATATTTATAAATTTGTTGAAGAAAGACAATAAAAAAAATAAGAAATATTTCCCATATCGGGAACTTTATCTATATTTGCTAAACGAAATTAGGGTTGAGGATAATTTCAAAGAAAATGTTAAGAGAATTTTGGAAAAAGCATGCTGATTGTGAGCAGCAGCTCAAAGCTTGGTATCAGGAAGCAAGTAAAGCTGAATGGAAAACTCCCAAAGCGATTATGAAAGAATATCCAAATGCAAGTGTTCTGGCCGAGAATAGAATCGTTTTTAATATCAAGGGAAATAATTATCGATTGATAGTAAAAATAAATTACGATTTCCGATTGATTTGGATAAGATTTATTGGCACCCATGCCGAGTATGATAAAATTGATGCAACGATAATTTAAAAAGTAATGGACATAAGACCAATTAAAAATAGTAAAGATTACCAGGAAGCCTTAGAAAGACTTGAATTGATTTTTGATTCAAAAAAAGAAACAGCTGAAGGTGATGAATTGGAAATATTGGGCATTTTAATCGAGAAATACGAAGATGAACATTTTCCTGTAGGATTCCCTGACCCCATTGAAGCCATAAAATTCAGGATGGACCAAATGGGCTATACGCAAACTGATTTAGCAAAATTTGTTGGACTAAAAAGTAGAGCAAGTGAGATATTAAATAAAAAAAGAAAATTAACATTAGAAATGATTAGGTCATTGCACGATGGGTTAAAAATTCCGACAGAAGTCTTAATTCAAGCCTATAATTAACCTATTCTCCTTTACCAACTGATTTTTCAGTATTAACCCCTCAAAAAGAACTTGATCTCCCAAAGCACCATAGAGAAAATCCTCGACGTCGCCGACATAGCCGAAGTGGTTGGCGAATTCGTCACTCTCAAGAGGAGAGGGGTTAACTTAATGGGCAATTGTCCGTTTCATGATGAGAAAACGCCTTCGTTCGTGGTATCGCCTACCAAAGGAATTTATAAATGTTTTGGCTGCGGCAAAGCAGGCAATTCAGCAGGTTTTGTCATGGAACACAACGGGATGTCATATCCCGAAGCTCTTAGATGGTTGGCGGCTAAATACCATATTGAAATTGAAGAGGAAAAAGCCAATCTCGAACAACTGGCCCAACAGAAAAGCGATAGGGAAGCTTTGCTCACCGCACTTTCCTACGCCAATAAGTACTTTATTGATGTGTTGCATAACGATGAGGAGGGCCAAACGGTTGGAAAATCATATTTTATAGAGCGGGGACTCAGGGAAGACACCATCCTGAAATTTGAACTGGGTTACAGCAAAAAAGAATGGCGCCATTTTTTTGACACCGCTGTGAAGGGGGGATTTGAAATACCCATTCTTGAAAAGGCAGGTCTTGTTAAAAAGAAAGAGAAGAGGGTTGAGCATGAATCCGACAATTCTCAAGACGAGTATTTCGATGTATACAGGGAAAGGGTAACCTTTCCCATTCACGATATCACCGGCCGAGTGATTGCCTTCGGCGCCCGGCAACTCAAAAAAGACGATCGCAGCCCCAAATACATTAACTCACCTGAAAATGAGGTTTATCATAAATCCCGGGTGTTATATGGCATGTATCAGGCCAAAAAAAGCATTCGTGAAAAGGACTGTTGCTACCTCACAGAGGGTTATCTCGACGTGGTTACCTTGCACCAAAACGGGATAGAAAACGCCGTGGCTTCCTCCGGGACATCCCTTACGCAGGAACAGGTGAAACTGATAGGCAGGTTCACTGACAATATCACGATGCTTTACGACGGCGACCCTGCGGGTATCAAAGCCGCCATGAGGGGAACAGACATCATTCTCGAAAATAATTTAAACATTCGTATCGTTGTTTTTCCTGAAGGGGATGACCCTGACAGCTATTGCAAGAGGGTAGGAGGTACCGCCTTTGAAGCTTTTATTCAAAGCAACCAAACGGATTTTATCATTTTTAAAACCAAGCATTTGTTGGGCGAAAGCGCTGGTGACCCAATCAAGAAAGCTACTGTAATAAGGGAAGTCGTAGAAAGCATATGCAAAATTCCGGACCCAATTAAACGCAGTGTTTTCATAAAAGAAACTGCGACCCTCTTAGATACCGATGAGCAAATCCTCATTTCTGAAACCAACCGCCTAAGGCTTAAAGGCCAGGAGAAGGCAGCCGTTCAAATTGATAGAGAAGTCGAAAATCTCAACATTAACGAGGATGGAATTTCAAGCACAACGGTCAATATTCATGAATCGCGTGAAAGAGCTATTATCCGAAGCCTCGTGCTATATGGGACCCATCCCTATGACGAGGAGCAGTTGATAGCCAAATATATACTCGACGAAATTGAAATGGATGGGCTTGAATTTGTCAATGAGCAGTACACCCTTCTTATTCAAGAAACCAAAACCCATATTCTGAACAAGGGTTTGGTGGACGAATATTTTTTTGTGAACAATGAAGTCACCTCATCCTTAGCATCCGACATTATTGTCGATTCACAAAAACACCTGCTCAGTGCAAGATGGGAAATAGAAACAGAGAAGGTTATTAAGTCGGATTACGACAATTACAAAAAGGAAGTGGTTTATAATTTAAATTACCTCAAGCTATCACATATTACTAAACTTTTAACTCAAAATCAGAATAAATTAAAAACAGAAACGGAGGAAAAAGCGCAGATTGAGCTCATTGAGGTTCAAAAGAAGTTACTCGAAATGAGAGCGCAATTGGCTTCTTTACAGGGAATTATTATCCATTAGTTATAAATTAGGTTATTCGGTTAATAGGCTATACTTTTGATTTTGAATAAAACGAAAAATTATGAAAAACAAGTTGTTCTTATCTTTAGCCTTTGGGCTCGCTACCACATTCAGTTATGGTCAATTTAGCTTTAGTGTTTCTCCCGGTTTTAGCTTTAATGGGGCCTGTGTTGGATACAAGGTCCACAAAAACATTGTACCCTTTATCGGTCTTCAATTTGCAAACATTAATTTCAATTATGAAGAAAGCGGTAAGGAGTTTGACGTAAACGATAATCTGGTGGATTACAGAAACACCAATTCCTTTAAGGGAGGCGTTTACGTACCCAATATCGGAGTGAAGCATTATTTCAAACAAAAAAATAAAATTCGCCCTTACACAAGTTTAAATTTGGCCAAGCCCATGCTCAAGGCCAAATTAAAAACCGATGATGTTCAACTGGACAAAGAAGTGAATGATGCCGTAAAAAAAATAAAGATCTTTGGAATGGAAATCGGGTTTGGCACCGAATACTTCTTCGATGATAATTTTAGTATTGGAGGCGAATTTGGCATACGCCACATTAACATTAAAGTGAAGGATTCATTTACAAGAACCCTCACCGATCCTAATACCTTTGATCCGGTGGAGGTCCAAATTTCAAGCGAGGTCAGTACAAAAATCAATCCGACCTATACGCGCTTTGCACTAAACTTTTATTTTTAATAACCGCTAATTTTTCACGGTTTATTGAATGGCAACCCATCATTTGGGCTTGCATATAAAGCGTACAGGTTTTGTGCAAAAGAGAGCGTTTTAGTAAACAATGCTGTACCTTTAATTTAAGAATTCAGATCAAAGCATTCACTATAAATACTGTGTATGAGCAGGTTTGAACAAAATCAATTTTGTAAGACAAGAGTTTTTATCTTTATTCGCGGATAGTGATACTTTATTGGATTCTCATAAATATTTTAAACCTTACTTTTAGGGTTTTTTTCAGACGGATTTATTTTATTAATGCAGAGAATATTCCCAAAAATAAGCCGGTATTGCTATGCCCAAATCACCCCAATTCGTTTACAGATGGTATTCTGCTTTCGGTATTACTAAGAAATAAACTATACCTGCTGGCAAGAGGAGATGTATTCAGTAAGCCTATGGCAAACTGGGCACTCCGAAGCATGCGCTTACTTCCTATATATAGGGCAAAGGACGGGGCAGGAAACGAGCAACAATTAAAAAACCAAAAAACCTTTGACGAATGCTACGAACTATTCAAAAAGAATGGGAAAGTGCTCATATTTCCGGAGGGAATTTGTGTCAGGGAACGAAGATTGCGCCCAATGAAAAAAGGGGCCTCCAAGATGGCCTTTGAGGCCATTGAAAAATACCCCCACCTCGATTTGCAGATCATGCCAATTGGTATGAATTACTCAAATCCCGGCCATTTCAGAGAAGAGGTGTGCATAAACTTTGGACAGCCCATTGCTGCACAATCTTTTAAGAAGTTAATTGAAGAGGGAAAAACCTTGGCAGCCGTGAATGAATTCAACACCAAACTTTATGAGTCGATGGAAAGAGAAATGGTGATCATAAAGGAAGCGGCTAATGATATCGTGGGAGACCAATATTTAATTATGGCCCGGAATCATTACAAACCCGGATTTTTTGGATTTTTGAAGCGGTCTAAAAAACGTTTTTTGGCTGAAAAAAGGGCAGCAAACGATTTGAACCACCTTTCGGAAACAGATCCAACGGCTTTTGAGAATTTCAGGAGGAACGTTTCTGATTACTTTATCAACTTAAAAAAGATAAAGATAAAAGATAAATATTTCTCGCTCTTTCTTTATGAGAAAATAGTGTTTTTGCTGGCCAGTATTTTGTTAGCTGTGCCTGCCTTGGTTGGGCTGTTGCTTAATTTTTTGCCTATTGTAATGGCCAAAAATACAGCAAAGAAAACTGTAAAAAAGGTTGAGTTTTACGATTCTGTATTTTTAGGAGCAGCATCCATGATAAACCTCGTTTATATCCTCCTTCTTCTCACCATTTTTACCATTTGGCTGGGATGGATGGGAGTGTTGGTAACCATAGCCATTCGCTTACTGGGTTTTCTTTATTTGTATTGGTTTGAAATGGCTATGAATACCAAATACTGGTTTACCGTATTTGCTACTGCTAAAGGTAGAAATTTGGTACAAACATTGAGAAGTCAAAGAAAATTTATATTGCAATACTTTGGTTAAATAAACGGATTTAATTTTTTTTCACTTTTTTTGAAACTAATTTGCTCCAATCGGGTACTATAGAGTAAAACCCATTTTTATGAAATTTCTAAAAAATTTATTCTCAAAGCCCCGTAAAATTCTTTGGATTCTTTTGTTGGTAAATATCGTGGCCTTTTCACTTACCCGCTCTATGGCCGATAAGTATGCTTCCTACTCTGCTTCAGGGAATGAAGAGGGGAAAGTTACCTATTTGGAAAGAGGCTGGCAAATCGTGAATTGGAGCTATAATTTGTTGAAATATTTCAAAAAGCCGCATACCACCGACACCTACCATTGAAGCTTAATACCACCGGCATCTTACTTAAGGTCATAAGGTACAAAGTTCACCATGTACTGTTTTGGACCATTTATTTATTTTTATTGATCATTTGGTACGAACCCGCGGTCGGATTTAACAAAGCCTTTGAGAATGCCCTTGTTACAGTGCTCCTTCATGGAAGCGCCGCCTATTTTAACAATTACTACCTTATCCCTTATTACCTCAGGCAGCGGCGGTATTCGATGTACTTTGCTTCCATTTTTTTAAGCGTAAGTTTCATCTGCTTCATTCATATCATATTCTTGTTTTGGGCCGATACCATTGATGAGGCAGAGAAGTTTCGGCTATGGACCTTTGAGTTCTTTTTTAACGATGGCATCTCGGTCTTTTTCACTCTGGCTATCACCACAGCCTTAATGTTTTTCAAACAGTGGTTTGAGAAGGACAGACTGGCCGACAGGTTAGAAAAATTGAATGCAGAAACGGAGCTGAAATATTTAAAAAGCCAGATCAATCCACATTTTTTATTTAACAGCCTGAACAGTGTGTATGCCCTTACGCTGAGTAAGAGCGACAAGGCGCCCGAGGTTATTTTAAGGTTATCCGATATATTGAGGTATATTTTGTATGATGGGGGCGAAAAATTGGTGGGTTTAAAAAAGGAGCTCGAGTATCTTCAAAACTATCTAGAGTTAGAGAAAATCCGATACGGCGACCGACTTGAAACCAGCTTTGAGATAGAAGGGGAGACTTCTGGAAAGGAGATTGCCCCCATGATATTTTTGCCCTTTGTTGAAAACAGTTTTAAGCATGGAGTAAATGCCCGCATTGGTGCAGCTTTCGTGGCGATTAAGTTGCTTGTAAAAGGGAATCATTTGGCATTCAGCATTCAAAACAACCGCCCTTCCAAAAATATGAGTGATTCAGACGACTATCAAGGCGGAATTGGCATAACCAATGTTAAGAAAAGATTGAATTTGCTCTATCATAACCGTTACTCTTTAAAAATAGAGGAGGGGGAGATATTCAGGGTTACCCTTGAAATAGATCTGGTGTGAGGTTATTGCGTTATCAACCGGTTAGGGTGCTCCCCACAGATTATATTGTAAATTTAAGGTCTTCAAAAAGTTCAGTTTTTGTGTAGGAATGGGCGGCATAGCCATATATGTATTTTGACATTCTCATTGGTCAAATGTAATAGTCAAAATATTCTCTCCACTATTGCCCTAAACATCTGTATTGTTCAGCATTTACCAAAGTAGGATTTATTTTATATTGGGATAAGTTGTATTCAATTTTATTATCATTCTACAACCTCTAAATTTAGGCTTAACTTATTTTTGAGTGCGAAGGTAAATGGGGCTTCACAAACCGTAATATTCCATTTTTGGGCTGCGGTCTTATTTACATAAACTTTCGCTCCCATTTCTACCACGCTTTCATCTATTTTATCACTAATAAGTATATAGGCGGCTTTTCCTTCCGGTTTAAAATCTTCTACAGTCGAATAAATTCCGGTTTTAGGTCTATTTGGGAAATTAATTTTATATAGAAAGTTGCCGGCGTTGAAACTTATAGACCAACCAATTGGAGTCTCTACTGTACTGATGCCTTTTACGGAGGCATTAGGGTTCCCATTATGGTCAACGGTATTTAATGCGGGTTTGCAAGGCGCGACAACCGGTTTAGCCTTAATATTTTCGAGGGAAATTATACGCCCCTGGCCAAATTTATTTCCATTTCCTGCAAGGGCTCTGAAGTAATACTTCTTATTTTCATCAAGGTCGTTGATTTCTGTTGTAAATATCTTATCCTTCATTGACAAATCATCAATAACTATTTCACTATCGTTGGGAACAGCATGTGTACCATAACCAAATCCTATCGAGATTCCGGATAATCCTCCGTCAGAATTTAATTTTCCGGTGAGTAAAACTGATCCATCATCTTGAAGAACGGCTGATACAGTATCAACTTGTAAAGGTTCAACTTCATCCTTGCATGTTGATAATAGGATACAAGCCATAAATAGGAATAGAGAGTTTTTCATAGAAATTTTTAAGAGTATGCAATAATGAGGAATAGGATTGTATAATACAAGTTTCTCAATAATAATTAATTAGAAGAGAGAAATGAAAACATTCATAAAAGCAAAAAACCCTTCCGAGGAAGGGTTTTTAAATAATTTGGCAACGACCTACTTTCCCAGGTTTTACCCAAGTATCATCGGCTCTAAGGGGCTTAACTTCTCTGTTCGAAATGGGAAGAGGTGAACACCCTTGATATAGTCACCATAAAATCTTTAAGTTCTTTATAATCGCGCCATAGGCGGGATAAACATTGACAAAAATTGGAAGTAAATAAAAAAAATGTAAAGTCTTCAGGTAATTAGTACTACTCGGCTTTGCTGTCACCAGCTTTACACCTATAGCCTATCAACGTCATAATCTCTGACGACCTTCAATGAAAACTCATCTTGAGGCTAGTTTCGCGCTTAGATGCTTTCAGCGCTTATCTAATCCATACTTAGCTACTCTGCGGTGCAGTTGGCACTACAACAGATACACCAGAGGTATGTCCAACCCGGTCCTCTCGTACTAAGGTCAGATCCTCTCAATTTTCAAACGACCACAACAGATAGGGACCGAACTGTCTCACGACGTTCTGAACCCAGCTCGCGTGCCACTT
>CAZTXB010000029.1:0-15043 GCA_964617955.1 uncultured Chitinophaga sp. | reverse complement strand
TTTACTAATTTTATCGTACATTAAAAGAAATAAAAACTAATATCAACCTAATCCTTTCAAGCCTTTGAGTGTTTTTCAGCAGGCCCTAAATAGCCCTTTTATTGTTTAAACTAATCCACAATCCCGATGACTATCCATGCAGAACTTGTGGGTTAGCGAATTTTCATTACAGAGTGTAAAAGGATTTTGGCTTAATATTTGTTCTCAAAAAACAGGCAAGATTTGGCGGAAAATCTATTGAATAATGGGTAATACGATAGAATCATGCCAACTTAAATTTAAAAAAACAAAAAACACGATTATGAAAACAAAAATTATTTACAGTGCATTAATTTTACTATCGTTATCAAGCTGTGCCATTATCCGACCCGGCGAAGTGGGGGTAAAACAAAGACTTGGCAAGCTTTCACAAGTATCGCACACTCAAGGAGTGATTTGGTACATGCCGTTTACCACCCGAGTGATTAGAACCAATGTTCAAATTAATAACATTGAATTAAGCCTGAGTTTGCCAAGCAAAGAAGGTTTAAGCGTAGTTGCACAGATCTCTATTCTTTACAATGTAGATGTAAACAGTGTTCCTAAGGTCATTAGGAATTTAGGTTTAGGATACGAAACCATCATTTCGAATGTTTTTCGTTCTGCGTCTGCCGATGTTTGTTCGAAGTATTTTGCTAAAGACATGCACTCGGGTATGAGAGCGGAAATTGAAAATGCCATTAAAAACAAAATGGGAGAAACCCTCAAAGAACAAGGGGTCAATGTAGATGCAGTACTCATGAAGAGCATTCAATTGCCGGCCGGGCTTGCCAGCTCCATTGAACAGAAATTACAAGCCGAACAGGATGCCATGAGAATGGAGTTTATCCTCCAACAAGAAAAGTTGGAAGCAGAAAGAAAAATCATTGAAGCAACAGGAACTAAAGATGCGCAGAAAATACTTTCAGAAGGCTTGACCGATCAGATCATAAAAATACGGAGCATAGAAGCCTTTATGGAGTTATCAAAATCTACGAATAGCAAAGTCATCATTACGGATGGGAAGCTTCCTTTTTTGATTGAATAACGCATCTCATGATGAACCATTCGGGGTAATGTATTCAAATATGCTATTTTCAGTGTCGATTATAAGGGAACAATCGAAGGAGAAAGACCATAAAAAACGCCACAGGATATTCTCCCGTGGCGCTCTATTATAATTTTATTTTATCCTAATGTATAATAATAACGTCGGGATTTGCATCGCGATCTCCGGAAACAGTCCCTCCCGAAACAGGAGAACCTAAAAGTAAAACCCCTGCTGCATGTGGCGAAGCCATGCTGGTACCACTCATAGTTGTATACCCTCCCCCTTTGTTGCAGGAAAATATGTTAACCCCCGGAGCTGAATAATCCACAGGCGGGTTGCCATAATTAGAGAAGCTGGCAAATACATCATTGCTGGCATTCATTGCGGAGATGGTATAAATAAACGTTCCATTTGCCCTTGCAGGACTGGAGTTGTTTGCGTCTTGGCCATCGTTTCCGGCTGCCAAACAAAATTTAACCCCTTTGGCATTGGAGGCTGCAACAACAGCGTTGTCTAGTGCTGAGGATACACTTCCTCCAAGACTCATGTTGGCAACATCACCATTTACGCCATATCGGCCAACCCAATCTACACCTGCTATGACCCCTGAATTGGTTCCCGAACCCGTTGAACTGAGTACCTTAACCGGGATAACGGTAGCACCTGCTGCAACACCGACCACGCCAATGGCATTATCAATGGCTGCAACGGTACCTGAAACATGGCTACCATGTCCATGACCATCATCTGTACCGGCATCTCTTCCTTTTGTAAAGGCAGAAAAACCTCTGGTTTCATCTACATTTAAATCCGGATGATCGGTATCAATTCCTGTATCGATAATCCAAGCAACATTCTCGCCCGAATAGGTAGTTCCATTCACTCTGGTGATTCCAGCAGGTCTTACCTCAGCCGGTTGTGTAGTTCCTCCTCCTCCGGGAGTGCCACCTTTGCCCAGACTCACAATTTGGTCTTGCTCCACAGCTTTAACCCATGGATCCTGACTCAATCTTCTTGAGGTTTCTTCCGACATGCTGCCTGCAAAACCAACAATGCTGTGTGTATATACAAAATCTATGGTTCTAACGTCGTTTAATTCGGGATATTTCTTAAATAATTCCTCTGCAATTCCTCTCACAATATCCGACAATTGAACAGGGCTCCATTTGTTTAGCTTTTCCGGATAGCCAATGGCTTGTTCATTTAAGGTTATAATAAACTTATTGGAAATCAATTCAGAGGTAAAAGCCTCATCGGCCTTTTCTTCTGTTTTACATTCGAATTCATGCGTCTTTTTACAACTGTTTAGCAAAATACTTGTGCTAAACAGTATAAGCAAAGTAGGGATTAATGGGGTACGTAGTAGTTTCATAAAACAAAAATTACAGAAAAATAAATAAAAATGCAACTCTCTGACATTTTGGAATGAAATTTTCAATGTCTTTCTTTTCTTTTGGATGCATCAATTAACCTCAATTTTAGAAATCTGAACTAAGGACTAAACAATAATGCCTGTCTGAAACCGGGCGGGGTCTAATCTACCAGAGTACACCACATACCACCTTCTAAAAAGAGTTTAAAGAATTGCTCCATAGATGAGTATCAAATGATGAAGGAGGGTTATTTTAAGGAAAAAATAAGGTATGAGTCGGCAAGCAGGTTGGATTTTATTCTTAAAATAATAATCTCTGACTCACCTACTTTGTTTTCTTTTATAAAGCGTTGGTTTCAATTTTAAAATTAATTCTTGGTCAGGCAATTTTTATACATTTGAATGGCGTTCTCCAAGCCATAATACAAACTGTCACAAATCAAAGCATGCCCAATGGACACTTCTTGCAGGTGCTCAACTTCTCTGTTAAAATATTTTAAATTTTGAAGATTTAGGTCGTGTCCGGCATTGATGCCCAAACCCAAACTATAGGCCAGTTGCGCTGCATCTTTGTAGGTTTGAACCGACTTTTCAGGATGGATGGGAAAACCAAGAGCATAGGATTCGGTATACAACTCAATACAGTCCACCCCAATTTTCTTCGACCTTTCGACATGGTCCAATACCGGATCCAAAAAAATGGAGGTTCTTACGCCTTTGGCTTTAAATTCTGCAATGACCTCGCTTAAAAAGTTAAAATAGGCCAAAGTATCCCAGCCCTGATTACTGGTGAGTGCGTCGGGAGCATCAGGCACCAGAGTCACCTGATCGGGCAATACTTTTAAAACCAAATCGATGAACTCTCGGGTTGGGTTGCCCTCAATATTAAATTCAGTGCTGATGACCTCTTTTATGTTATAAACGTCCTCATACCGAATATGCCTTTGATCGGGTCGCGGATGTACCGTAATACCATCGGCACCGAAATATTGGCAATCCTTGGCGGCCTTTACCACATCGGGGTTATTGCCTCCCCGCGCGTTGCGCAAAGTTGCAATTTTATTGATGTTTACACTGAGTTTCGTCACTACGCAAAATTAACGAAACCCATAAGTTATCAGTAGATTTATTTCTTTGATTTTGTGGCTTGAAACTTCATCATACCCGCTCCCAATACTCTGTTTATCGATATATCCGGTCACCGCATACCTGCCCTGCAGATGCCATTTACGGCTCATTCGATAATTAATAAAGGCGTATACTTTTGTTCCTGAACCACTAAATCCGGGTACCGACCAGGCGTAAAGCACATTCTTCTCTACACTGTATATCCTTGCATTATAGTCAGAAACATTAAAGAAAGTGGCACGGCCCGACATGCTCAGCTTTCCGCCCGGTAATTTGTAGCCGCAGTCAAGGTATAAAAGATGGCCATTGGTTGGATTACCCGAAGGGTTTGCAAAATTTGAAAACTCAAGGCGCCCTTTCAGGGTGAATGCATTTGAAATCTTAAATTCACAGTGTAAGCGCAGTCCTGTTTTTTCATTCCAGCCTAAAGCATTGTAATGTTCTAAAGGCAAATTGGTGAGCTCTCGCTTTGTTCTCAATCGTATGAGCATAAGGGTAGTTTTGTTTGGTTTGTAGTCCAACTCGGCCAGATAATCCAGACCCCTTCCGGGGCCGTCGCTTGTATAACTGTACCAGGCTGATTGGTATTGATCGAGATACGTGACAAAGCTCAGTTTTTTATTCAATTTAATATTCAAACCTATATAGGTTCCCTGCTCATTGTTGGGCTGACTGTTTTCTGAAAATGCATTGCTTTGATACCCTACAAAAGATTTGGGAAATCGGCGGTTGACCACTGTTAAATCTACATTGCCTGCGATGCTTAAATAGAGCCCGACCAGGTAAGCAGGGGCGTGTTGCATGTCGGTAGAGATTTCGCCAAAGCAATTAAGGTTTTTGACATAATAATCGAAATACAATCCGGTCTTAAAAAATTGCCTACCGGAAAAATAATGGGCGTTGTAAACTTTATCTGTAATAGACAGAGGGGTGTTTAAATGATAAAAAAGTGAATTGAGGCCTATTTTTAAGGGACTGAAAGTGAATTGCAGGTCATGACCAATCAAGGATTTGACAACCGTTTTCTCCTTGCTTATTTCTAACCGACTGCGGTGATTTCCATCGGTAACGAAGGAGGTGAGTTTGGTTTCATAAGTTCCCATACCGAAAACGGTATCTATATTCCCATCTATTCTTTTTCGCGAACAGAGCAAACTGCTCTCCCATTTTTTTCCACCAACAGTAATGGCTGCACCTCTTAAAAACGCGTTCTCATCGAAGGAACGGTATGGCCTTAATCCATTGTTTAAACGCTTGATGCTTAAAACCGATGCCGATTTTCCAAAAGCCAGGCCCGACCCAAGGGTGAGTCCTTGGCCAAACCCTGCCTGAAAATCGCCCAAGGCTACTTTTTTTAGCCAGGTCTTGCTTTGCAAAAAAACATGAGCAGAGTAAAAATCAAAACCATGTGAATTGCTTGCCTTAAAAAAATCCTCGCCGGCATCCTTTTCAGCATTGAAACCATAGTGCAACCCTTGGTTAAAATTGGCTTTCGCCCTTATCTGATAGCGGTATGGCGAACCCGGATAATAGGGAGTTGAATCGGGAAGATATGTTCGGTAGGCTCTGCTTGTGGGGTAGCTGGTACTCATTAAAGTAGAGATGGATTTATCGGCAGTTTTAATCTGTTCCCAAATTTTCCTCACCTCCATTGGATTTTCGCCTAGCGATACAAAGGGCAAAATGCTCTGAATGTTTTCAGGAGACAAAGCATCAAGGGTTTGGAGTTCGAGCAGGGATTCGAATTTCCCATACTCCAAACGGTGTTGGAGAATAGCCTGTACCTCGCGGGGTTTTATGTTTCTGATTTGCAACAGTAACATGGCCGAAGCTTTGTTAAGGTCTATTTTCCGCGATTGGTTATAGAAATACTGCTCTGATAAATCGTTATAATCTCCTGCCTGATCAGAGTTTTCAATGTATTTTTCTATTATTTTCAACTCCTCTTCATCGTTCTGAGCCCGTAATTCCGAAACCAAAAGGAGCAAGGCAAGGGTGAAGTAAAATTTAACGGCCATTTTCAGAAAATTTTATGGGAGAAGATAGTCCTACAGCGGAACCGGATTTCAAATAGGGATGAAAGTTGAACCCAAGCAAAAGCTCGATTTTTTTTGAACGGTACGACAAACCCAATGCGCTTTGGAAGGGCTTTGGGTTAAGTCCCAACTGAAATTGCAGCTTTTCAGAGGCCCTGAGCAACAATCCGATTTTTAAAAAACCCGGACCATTCATGGTTTGTTGCCATTCGCAGGCCATGTTAACTTGGGTCGTAGGATTATAAAAAAGAGTACTTCTGGTAACAAAAGGCAGTTTTTCGTTGAGATAATCAGCCAATTGCGCTCTGAAGGGGTTTATGGTATGAAAAGCCAAATCAAAATGGCTGGGCAAAGCGGCATAACAGCCGAGTTCACAGGTGAACAAATGCACGGCCGATTCAAGACCGGATGGCCTCTGATTCCTCAAATAGTCCAGAGAAACACCGGCTCCGAAATCTTCATTAAATTTTTGAGCAAAACTCAACTTAATCAGGTTTTCATTGTACCACCGGTTGCCGAAAAAACTGTAAGCCACGCCCATGGTTTGATGCGGTTGGAGTTTTAACCCCATGGAAAATTGAGCGGTATTCAGACCTTCGACCAGATAATGACTCCGAAAACCAAAGGCGAGGTTTGAACTTTCTGCAAAGGCTAAACTTCCCGGATGATTGGCTGAGGAAAAAGGGTCTTTTTTTGAAGCGGAGATTCCTCCAAAACTTAAGGCAAATGGACCTTGAGTGGCAGGAAATAGGGTGGCCTTGGCAGAAATAGAGCACAGAAGCAACCCAAAAATGAGTTTATTCGATGGCATAGTTACACGCAAGTATCGAATAAATTTTTTTAAAAAAAAAGCGCTGAAAACTTAAATTGAAAACTTAATCCAATTGGCTATTGATTTTATAAAAGCCCTATGCGTTAATTGGGATGAAAAGAAAATTTTTAAAATTGAAGGGGCGGTTTTGTGGCCCTTAAAGTTCGTCGCGCATTTCAACCAGAAAATCTTTAACCTTTCGCAGAGATTCCAATAAGGCCAAGTTTTTTTCTGCAGGCTTGCGACTTAATTTTAATTTTTCGTTGGCACCTTGCAGGGTATAACCTTGTTCTTTGGTTAGGTTGTAAATCAGTTTGAGGGTTTCGATATCTGTTTTGGTATACAATCGATTGCCTTTTTTATTTTTTTTAGGCTTTAAACCGTCAAATTCTTTTTCCCAAAAACGAAGCAAAGATGGCGCTACGCCTAGCATGGAAGTGACTTCACCCATGGTGTAGTATAATTTTTGTATGGGTTGATCATCCATTAATCGAAGGATTGGTTATGGGTATTTGAAAGTTTCAAAATAGCTTCGTATTGTTCAGGGGTGAGGTCGCTGTAATAGTAATTGGCCGGATTCACCGGTTGCTTATTTTTTAGAACTTCATAGTGCAAATGGGGTCCTGTGCTTTTTCCGGTGTTACCAACCAAGGCTATAACCTGGCCTCGGGTTACCTTTTGCCCCCTCTTTACTTTAAATTTACTCAAATGCGCATAGCGCGTGCGGTAACCATATCCGTGGTTAATAATGATGCAGTTTCCATAACCCCATTGTTTAGATTCAATCAGCTCCACAACGCCATCTCCAGTACTGGTAACGGGGGTTCCAACCGGTGCGGTGAAGTCCATTCCGGCATGGAATTTACCGGTTCGGTAAATGGGGTCAATTCGGTACCCAAAACCGGAGGCTACCCGTTTTAAATTTTTATTTGAAACCGGTTGAATGGCCGGTATGCTCATGAGCATCACATTTTTGGCCTTGGCGAGCTTGGTGAGCTCATCATATGATTTGCTCTGTACATACATTCGCCTGTTGATCTGATCCAAAGATTGGTGAAGTTTAATAAGGTTATCTGAATTGTTAAAATTCCTCAGGGCTTTATAACGGTCCGACCCACCATTACCGGCTCTTCGAACCGAGATATCAATAGGGGCAGCGCCAAAGATTTCACGGTAAATTTTATCATCACGCTCTTCCAGGCTTGTTATCACCTGATCCGCTTTTTTTGCCTTGTCATTGAGCAATTCGAGTTGCATTTTGTACTGAGAAATTTCGCGCTTTAGCAACTTCTCTTTCGGGGAATCTAAAAAACTATAGGCCAGGGAAAGAAAAATGAATCCCGCCACCAGCGAGGCCGACAGGAACCCAAACACCCGCAACAACTTTATCCAGGTGCTTGTCTTCACATGCACATATTGTAAGTTGGTTGGGTCGAATCTGTACTTGATTTTCTTCAATGTTTGGCCTTTTCGATTACCTTTGCACCTGATTTTTATGACAGTATGGCGAAATTACCCCTTTATGTCAAAAACACAAAATATTAATTAATGAACTCCTCCGAAATCAGACAAAAATTTTTAGATTTTTTTGAAGCCAAAGGCCATAAAATTGTTTCATCGGCACCGATTGTTGTCAAAAATGATCCAACCTTGATGTTCACAAATGCAGGAATGAATCAGTTCAAGGACTATTTCCTCGGCAACAAGATTCCAACAGTTAAGAGGGTGGCCAATTCTCAAAAATGCTTAAGGGTTTCGGGCAAGCACAACGATTTGGAAGAAGTGGGTGTGGACACCTACCACCATACCATGTTCGAAATGCTTGGCAACTGGAGTTTCGGCGATTATTTTAAAAAAGAGGCTATACAATGGGCTTGGGAACTGCTCACCGAAGTGTATGGCTTAGACAAGGACAGGCTCTATGTTACTGTGTTTGAAGGAAGCAAAAGCGATAACCTAGATTTTGATACCGAATCGTTTGATTGTTGGGAAATGTTGATTGAAAAAGATCGCATTTTAAGAGGAAATAAAAAAGATAATTTTTGGGAAATGGGCGACACGGGCCCCTGTGGCCCTTGCAGCGAAATTCATTATGATTTAAGACCTGACCATGAGCGCAAAATAACGGATGGGGCTACTTTGGTGAATAACGACCATCCCCAGGTTATTGAAATTTGGAACAATGTATTCATGCAGTACAATCGGAAAGCTGACGGAAGCCTTGAAAATTTACCCGATAAACACGTGGATACCGGTATGGGCTTTGAAAGGTTGGTTAGGGCCATTCATGGTAAAAGCTCGAATTATGATACCGATATTTTTTTAGAAAGCATCACTGAATTAGAGAAGATTTCAGGTATGACCTACGGAGCTTTGGAAAAAACCGACATTGCCTTCAGGGTTATTTCTGACCATATCAGAGCCTTGTGCTTTACCATTGCCGATGGCCAATTGCCTTCCAATAACGGGGCAGGGTATGTGATAAGAAGGATTTTGAGAAGGGCAGTGAGATATGGTTACAGCAGTCTGGGCTTTAAAAATGCAGCCCTCTTCCAATTGGTTCAAGGCCTGGCACTCAAATTCAAAGCGGTATTCCCTGAGCTGTGGGAACAAAAAGACTTTGTTTCGAAAGTGATTAAAGAAGAGGAAACCGCTTTTTTAAAAACCCTTTCAAAGGGCATAGATATTTTAGCTGACATTTTTAAAAGAGAAGGGGGGCGCCAAATTTCAGGAAAAGAGGTGTTTGAATTGTATGATACCTTTGGCTTTCCAATTGATTTAACACGATTAATTGCTTCTGAAAATGGGTTTGAAATTGATGAAAAAGGCTTTGAAGAAGAGCTTCTTAAACAAAAAAACCGTAGCCGAAAAGATGCCGAAAAAATTACCGGTGACTGGGTGGTTTTGAAGGAAGACGATGGTCAGGAATTTATTGGTTATGATTACCTCGAAGCGGAATTGACCCTATGCCGCTACCGCAGTATGGAGGTAAAGGGAAAAACCCTGTTTCAGGCGGTGTTTAACCTAACGCCTTTTTATGCTGAAAGCGGCGGACAAGTAGGGGATACGGGTTGGCTTACTGGCATTGAAAATGATGAGCGCATCAGGGTCATAAATACCACCAAGGAGAATAACCTCTTCGTTCATCATCTCGATCGTTTGCCGGAAGTGAAAAATCAAAGTTTTAGGGCCAATGTTGAGGAAACGCGCCGCCAGGCTATTACAAAAAATCATTCGGCAACCCATTTACTCCACGCGGCCCTTAAGGAGGTTCTCGGCAACCACATTGCCCAAAAAGGATCCTTGGTTGAACCTGAACGACTTCGCTTTGATTTCTCTCATTTTTCGAAAGTGAGTGAAGAGGAGTTAGGCAAAATAGCAGAAATTGTGGCTGCAAAAATCAGAGAGAATATTCCACTTGAAGAGAAGCGCGATGTGCCTCTCGAGGTCGCTAAAGCGATGGGAGCCACTGCTTTGTTTGGAGAAAAATACGGCGATACCGTAAGGGTAATCGTGTTCGATCCGAAATTTTCAATGGAGTTGTGCGGGGGAACCCATGTGGCCAATACGGCTGCTATTGGGAGAGTAGTGATTATGGCGGAATCAGCGGTGGCCGCCGGCGTGCGAAGAATTGAAGCCATTTCAGGAGAAGCAGCAGAGCAATATATCGACCATAAGTTGGCTGAATTTGAAAGCCTTCATGCCTTGCTCCAAAAGCCTAAAGAAATGATTGTTTCGGTTCAAAACCTCTTGGAGGAAAATGCAAGACTGAAAAAAGAAATTCAGGGATTTGAATTGGAAAAAACCGCTCAAATCAAGCAACAACTCAAGGGTCAAATACAATCCATTAACGGCGTCAATTCCATCGTCGAAAGGATTGAAATTGGAAACTCCGATTTGCTTAAAGATTTGTGTTTTCAATTAAAAAATGAAACTGAAAACCTGTTTGCAGTCCTCGCAACCTCAATAGACGATAAGCCCTTTGTAGCGGTTGTGATCAGTGATGAGGTGATCAAACAAAGGGGTTGGAATGCCGGGCAATTGATTAGAGAATGGGCAAAGGAAATTGATGGGGGCGGGGGCGGACAACCCTTTTATGCCATGGCCGGTGGCAAAAGAAAGCAAGGTTTGGAATCGGTGTTAAAATTGGCCACTTCATGGGTTCAGTCGACTTGAAATTTCACAAGGTCTGACTTGTAAATAAATCCTGTTCTGGATCCCCGTTGCTTTTAATTTGGACGCATTTGTAAAATATAATTTGCGAATTTTTAATTTTCCCGTATTTTCGAATTAAAATAATGGTGCTTTATGGACTACAAATTTAAAAAAATTCTCATTGGTTATGATAATTCCAGGGCTTCGCAAGTGGCCATGGATAAGGCTCTTAAAACTTGTCGCGCCTTTGGCTCTGACCTTTATGTGGTTAACGTAAAAACACCGAAATCAACAAGCGACAATTATGAAGCTGTAGTCGCCGACATGGCTTCAAAATATGGCATAAAAATTCACTATATCGAGAGAAGGGGCAATGTGAGCAAGGAAATAGCCGGAACGGAACGCGACATAGGGGCCGACCTCATATTTATGGGATCGCATGGAAAACAAGGATTTCAGCCTTACTGGATTGGAAGCAATACCGGTCGGGTGGTAAGCGCCTCATCTTGTCCTGTGGTGAGTGTTCAGGAAGATGCCGCCTCTATGGATTTTTCAAACATCATTTTACCCCTCGACGATAGCATCGAAACCCGACAAAAAGTACCCTATGCGGTGATTCTCGCCAAGGCATTTAACGCCACCATTCATATTTTTGCGGTAAGTAAAGACAAAAGTGACGAAACCCGCCGACGGATTGAAGCTTATGCCCGCCAAACAGAAAACTATTTTGACGAGCGCAATGTTCGCTACACGGTTGAGGTGCGTCAGGGAAATCCTGTTCCTCAGGCTTGTATCGACTATGGAGCAGAGAAAAAAGCCGGACTTATTATGATGATGACGGGCACCGATGGTGGAGGCTGGTTTATGGGCACCTACGCCCAACAGCTAATCAACCATTCTAATATTCCTATTTGTGCTATTCACAGCCGCGATATGTTGCTGACCGGCGCTGCAGGATACTAAATAGTCTTTTTACCCTTTTAAAAGCTCTGCTGCTAATCTTCTGCAAGAGGTGTTTCCTTTTCTGCGTTGAGCACTTTAAGATTGTTGTTTTTGTAAGCGTACATCAGTAAAGCCAATCCCCCTAAAAACAAAACCACGGAAATGATTTCGGCTTGCGTAGGATGGAAACCTAAAATGGAATAGGTGCTGTTTACTCTTATTTTTTCTATAAAAAAGCGCTCCGCTCCAGCCATCATCAAATACATGCCAAAGATTGCTCCAGCTGGTTTTATTCTCTTCCTTAACAACCAAAGTATCCCAAAGAGTGCGATTCCGGCCAGCGCCTCATACAGGGGGGTGGGAAAAACAGGAAGCTGTAAATAAGGGGTGAGTTCAAAATTACATGGCATGTTCCCACCGGTAGGATCACACTCGTTTGAAACATTGTTCGGGTAATTATAGGCCCAGGCCCAATCGGGCAGAAACGATAAAAACGAGGGTTTAGGACTGTTGTTCACGATTCCCCAATCGCCATCGCCACTAAAATGACACCCAAAACGTCCTAAACCATAGGCCAATATCATGGCGGGCCCGCCTACATCAAGCATATGAAGTGGCTTGATTCCTTTTTTATTCGCTGCCCATAAAACACCGGCTCCCCCACAAAGCAGTCCTCCGAAAAAAGTAAGACCGCTGGCTGAAAAGAGCATACCCATAGGGTCTGCCATAAAATCGTCCCAGTATTCGAACCAATGAAAAATTTTTGCTCCTAAAATTCCGGTTACCGCTGCTACAATGGTAAAATAACCCATGTGCTGCCAGGGATGCACACTCACTTCTCTCTCCTCGGGCTCTGGAAGTCTTTGCTTGGAATCCTCCCTCCATTTTATAAATACCAAAACAGCGGAAAGCCCTATTCCTAAAAGCCAGCTTCCCTTGAGAGAAAATATAAAAGCCTGGGCACCTCCTGATATCACATCGCTGTTGAAAAGGATTGGCAAGAGCTTGTATCCGAAAATAAATCCAATTAAGCCATTCACCACATAATCGCCTATGGAAAAAGGATGACCGAATTTTTCTATTTTCAGGGTAGGTAAAACCAAACCTTCGCGCTCCTTTCGCTTGAGTTCCATGGTCATTACATAATTTGCGGCAAGAAAAGAGAGCGCAACAAAAAAACCAAAGGTATTGGCTACCTGTAAGGCCGGAATTTCAAAACCAAACAGGTCTTTAAAAGCGTGATATAAGGTTGGATACATATTTTACAGTTGAATATTTATTGGATTCGGCCCATTCGGCTAAAAATGGGAAAAGTAATGCTTCGACTCTCTTTGCCCCACAGTTTGCTCAACTCCTCTTCTATTAAATCTATTGGATTTTGCTTATTCAGGTTTTGATACTTGGTTACAGCCGACCATGAACTTAAGTACCCTGTGAGTTGATCTAAACTCCATTCCACTCTCATCTCAAACGCAGGCGTCTTGATTTCATCCAAGGGACATGCCATATCAGCATAGGAATTTTCGACCAATCGTCTATTCTGGTCCCAATATTCGCCCAGGATGTTTTCATAAAAATTGAAAATGAGGGTATCTATTTCTTTGGATATCTTTAATAGATCATAACCCCAAATGGCCATAAATCCCTTTGGTTTGGAAACTCTTTTTACTTCTTTCCAAAAGGCTTCCAGGTCAAACCAGTGAATGGCCTGTGCCACGCATGTCAAATCCATTTCATGGTCTGCGAAATCTGTTACTTCGGCCCTTTGTAAGGAATAGGAAATATTATGTGCTTGACGGGCTTCAGCCAATTGGGCTGCACTGAGGTCGGTTGCGTAAATGTGTTTAAACTTTTTTGCCAATTCCGAGGCCACTTGTCCATTTCCTGTTCCACAATCCCATGCTTTATCAAAATGAGCCAAGCGACTGTAAATAAAATCATAAAGAACTTTGGGGTAGGTCGGCCTGAATTTTGAATAAACCTTGGCCCTCTGTGAAAAAAGATCAACTACCTCTGTCATTATTAATGGGTAAGGCAAGTTGACAATTCGAGTGGAACCACATTCATGTTTTCATTGATTTCAATGAGTTGAACTTCTACAAGTTCATTGATGAGTAAAGGGTCGTAAGGGGCCTCAACTTTTATATAATTTTCGGTGAAGCCATACATTTTTCCCTGACTTTCTTCTGCCTCGTAAAGCACCGTAAATGTTTTTCCTAAATTTTGTGTGTAAAAATAATGGCGTTTCTTCTCACTTAAAATTCTTAACATTTTTGCCCGGTACATCCTGTCTTTTACAGGTACCGTCTCGCCTAGTTTTCTAGCGGTCGTATTTGGACGCTCGCTGTACGGAAATACATGCAAATAGCTCACATCTAAACTGTTAATAAAGTTGTAGGATTCTAAAAACACATCGTTCGTTTCATGTGGAAATCCAACGATTACATCAACCCCGATGCAGCAATGGGGAATCAAGGTTTTAATGGTGCGCACCCTGTTTTCGTACAACTCCCTTTCGTATTTTCGGCGCATTAATTTTAAAATGGAATTCGACCCGCTTTGTAAAGGAATATGAAAATGAGGAACAAATTTTTTGCTTTGGGCTACAAATTTTATGATGTCATTGGTAAGCAAATTGGGTTCTATACTCGATATGCGAAATCGCTCAACGCCCTCCAATTCATCCAGTTGTTTTACCAAATCAAAAAAAGTTTCGCCGTGATTCACCCCAAAATCGCCAAGGTTTACGCCTGTTAATACAATTTCCTTGACCCCTGTTTGTGCCACTTTCTTGGCATTTTCTATCGTTTCTGCCACCGTTTGACTGCGACTTTTTCCACGGGCCAATGGGATGGTACAAAATGAACAAAAGTAATCGCAACCGTCCTGAACCTTCATAAATGAACGGGTGCGTTCGCCAAAAGAGAAGCCGGGAACGAACACATTGGTTTCTTTAATGTTCTTATTCAAAATCAGGGTTTGCTCGCGCGAGATTTTTCCGAGATGTTCGACCAGATTAAATTTTTCAGCTGCACCTAAAACGGCATTGACACCGGGAATGGATGCAATTTCATTGGGTTTGAGCTGCGCATAGCAGCCCACCACCACCACTTTTGCCTCGGCATTGTATTTAAGGGCTTCCTTTACTACCTTCCTGCATTTCTTATCGGCATGGTCGGTTACCGAACAGGTGTTGATGACATAAATGTCAGCCCCTTCTCTAAAGTCTTTTTTTTCAAAACCATGTTCCTCCATTTGTCTCGATAGAGTTGATGTTTCTGAAAAATTTAGCTTGCAGCCCAGAGTGTAAAATGCAACAGATTGAGGCATGGGTGCAAAGATAAGCTGATTTTTTTACTTTGGTTAACCCTAAATTGCGCTACTGCTGGGCTTGTCCAATTCCCAAATCAGGTCATCAAAAGGAACTTTTTTAAAAAGGGAATCCTAAAGTCTAAGCTTCTTAAAATCTTTAAATTGTAATACTCCCCAATTTTAAACCAAAAGGTTAGAAAGTTAAGTTAAAAATCTTC
>CAZTXB010000028.1:0-16874 GCA_964617955.1 uncultured Chitinophaga sp. | reverse complement strand
CGCAAACTGGTCAACATAAATCGGCGTAAGATGGTCAACTATACCGACGTTTGCACACTGGATAAATACCTAGTAAGGGTTGCAAGAGAAATATCTAGTCCTTCTCCAATTTCATTGGCTTCCTTCCTTGTGAATGTATCAGGTAGCATTTCAATCATAAATTGAAGCTTGCGGTATTTCACAATGTCATTGTTAACGTCTGGCATTTCTGCCATGTGTTTTGCACTGTTGCTAATTAAATGCCTCGCTAAACTCATAGCCACATTGAAATCGGACTGGTTTAATTGCAATGATTGTGAGGGATTTGCCCTTTGATCAATAAATAATCTCAGACAAGACAGAACCATAGTTATGCGATAGCAAATCAATCCTGTGCGATGCAAGGATGCTAAAATTCGATCACCGGTATCATTAAAATAAGATTCTAACAATGCGGCAAACTTGTTTTGAAATTCTACTTGTAAAGACTTTTCCAGATGACATTCCAAAGGTGTCCCAAGCCTATTAAGCAACTCATATAGAATAAAAATTTGCTGTCCCAGTTGCATGAATTCCTGTCCCGGTATTGTCCCACGGCGTTCAAACACATCTCTGAATTTTGGGACACTCTTCATGGAATAATACATAAAACGGCTAAATAAGCCATTCTCGGCATCAGGAATCAAACGTTTTAACTGTCCTTGTGTCCCTGTTAGAAATACGCTGAGCTTGGGCGCTTCCAATGAAATATACTCTTTGTTGGTTTTTCGCTGAATCTCCACCGTTTCATGATGAAACGCACACCGTAAAACATCACTGAAATTTCCCCAGTCCTGCGACAATGAATTACTCAAGGTATCGGCTTCGGTACTGAATAATATTCCGGCACCATTGTTTTCAGATAAGGTTTGTAAAAATGAGCTTGCACTATTATTGGCTGGTATCAATAACATTTTAGATGGAGGCGGTGGAATTAATCCCTCTTGATTGTCCTTGTCTTTTTTCTTGCTGTTTAGCTTCGCTTCAAACTCCTGTTGCAGTCTTTTTGTTTCTTCCCGTTTTGCTTGATGAATGGGTGCAGCCAAATATCTTACGAAATTCAATATTCCTTTACCGGCTCCCGCTGGCGCATCTATGAATGCAAAGAGGTTGGGATACACAATTCGGTTGTCATAAATGCCATATACATTGGGTAAACAACCGGATAAGATGGTTATTGCCCCTAAAAGAATTACATCGCGCTCCTGTTTATTGGATGCCACAATAAAGAGAGGCTGCAAGCAATCAGGGATCAATTCAAATACGGAATCATCGAAATTCAATTCCGTATTTTCAGCTGCATCTGGAACCCAATAAACATCTTCTTTTAGTTGTTCCTGTTTGGGGTTCATCGTTGAATAGGATTTTGACGAACATAGCTTCTGGCATCCTTTTCAATTTTACTTATCTGCTCGTGTTTACCTGAGTTCAGCCATTCCTGCAATTCTCCTTTTCTAAATAGAATCTTTTTCCCATTCTTATAGAAGGGAATTTTTCTTCTACTTGTCATAGAATACAAGGTTTGTTTGGCAATGTGCAGAAACTCCGCAGCCTGATCGGCATTGAGCACTTCCGATTTTAAATTGTTCTCAGCCAATTCCGTTACTGTAGTTTCTTGGTGCTGTTCTAATGCAGACTGAACAGCTTCATTCACCAACTCGGTGATGAATGCTTGTAGGTGAGTAATACTTTCTTTCATATTGAAAC
Organism: uncultured Chitinophaga sp.; assembly: GCA_964617955.1. Lineage (GTDB taxonomy): Bacteria > Bacteroidota > Bacteroidia > NS11-12g > UBA9320 > JABWCE01. Next base: position 15,149 of record CAZTXB010000028.1, on the reverse strand, counting down.
ATTTACTCACCTAGCATCAAAAAAAGAACCGTGCCAGATTCTTTGGTTTCCTTTTTTTATTTATCGATTCTTGAAGGGTTCGAAGAGCAAATTTTTTCAGTACCAATCTGTTCCACAGTGTTCCAAACTCGTCTACTTTTGCGCAGGTAATTTTGCAATCACGCAATTTCAAGAAAGTGAATTTTATCTCCGTATCACGCTGACAATCAGTCAATTTGTCACTGACATTTTTCACGATTGTTGTTCATTCTTGTCAGATTTAAAACCAAGTTGAATACTCTTCATTGCTTTTGTTTTCGTTGTATCCATCACCTTACCATAAATTTGAGTGGTATGAATATGCTTGTGCCCAAGTAATTTTGAAACGGTATAGATATCGGTTCCTTCCGCTAGTTGTAAGGTTGCAAATGTGTGTCGGAAATTGTGAAAGGTTATTTTCTTTCGGATAGCTGCGCTTTGCAACCAACGATTCAAGTTTGCATAGTCGCGTTGAAAATTGTAATCACCAAAAATCTTTTCGCTGCTATCTTCATAATCACCAAGTAATCCTAAAGCTTCGTCTGATATGGGTAATGTTTCCATACCCTTGGTTTTGCTTTGTGTGAAGCGAATAAAATAGCCCAAGTTTTCGGAGTGTTGAATTTGGTCACCACGAAGTTTAGTAACATCACCTAGTCGCAATCCTGTGAGCGCGGAAAACATACAAGTACGTTTGAGTAAATCAGATTCAGCCTGCGTATTGTACAATTTCAAAAGTTCTTCTTTGGTTAAAAACTCTCTATAAGTTTCCGGCTGTTGAATGCCTTTCACAGCATCAAAAGGATTGCTAATCATGTGACCATATACCATTGATTCCCGAACCGTTGCCCTGAGCTTGTTGAAATAAGTGTAACACGAATTTTGGGAGATGCGCATTTTAGGTGAATTGATGCGTGTAGCTTTTTTCTCTAAAAACTCTTTGTATTCATTAATGAATTGCGGAGTGATATCACCAAAGTTGCATTGACCCTTACAAAACTGAACAAAGGTTTTATAGGATGCAACCCAACCACCATGTGTATTGGGATTGCCAATCCATTTGTTCATTTGCTTTTCATAGAATGGCAGGAAGTCATCAAACTGTGAACTACGTTTGATGCCAAACTTTCCCGCCAATCTATCAAGCTGCCTTGTGGAGGCTATAGAACGCGCTAAGGTTTCCATGTCTTTATTGTGGCGTTTTTCCATCTCATCCCTGGGAGGATTATATAGATACATGTCAAGGTATTCCCACCGGGTAATTTTGCCACTTTCTGGATGTATAATTGGCGGATAGTGATCTAAGTAAAGGCTGATCCGGCCTGTCTTTAAAAGACGCTTTCGTAGTGTAACTCTCATAACTATTTGGATTTTAAAATTTTATCTAATTCATCACGCAGGATTAATCGCCTCGTACCAATAGAAAAGGTTCGGATTTTATTGGCTTTAATCATTCTTGCAACTGTCCACCGGGAGATTCCGAGCAACAAACTCACCTCATTTACGCTCAAAACCTCCCTGGCTTGAATCATCACTACAGGGGCAGTTAATTGACTTTTTACAAGTGTCTTATCTTGGAGTAATTTCTCCTGTCTTTTGTTCTCTTTATAAGCCCTGGAGCCACATTTGTGAGAGCAGTACAAAGTGGTACTTTTCCTTGCCAAGAACGCTTCTTGGCAGAAAACACAGATTTTTGGATATGGGTGTTTACTAGCAGTCATTGTCATTTCGCCGTTATGTAGCAGCATGGTGCACGGTGGTGCAGCATGGTGCAGGGTGTAGCAATTTTTTTTGTTACGTTCTAAATTTGTTGCTGGCATGTTGCTCAAAATATCTGGTGTACAGATGAGCAACAAAAGTGATGCAAAACGCCAAAAATGACGAAAAATGACCGTTGGTCTAAAAACGCGAAAACCCTTGACTAGCAAGGGTTTTCTTTATCTTTTGTTGTTTTTGATTATCGTTGTTTATCGGCGTTTATTTGCCAATACAAAACCTGCTAAAGATATTGGCCAACAAGTCGTCGCTGCTTATTTCTCCTGTAATTTCACCCAGATGAAACAGGGCTTTACGAATATCAATTGAAATAAAATCACCACTTATTCCATTTTCTAATCCATTCATCACATCCTCCAATGCCTTGGCCGAATGATGCAGGGCTTCATAATGCCGGCTGTTGTTCACCAAGGTTTTCGACGATTGGTTGAGCCCGGCTGCCATTGCTTTTAATTTGTTTTCCAATTCTAAGGTATCCCCTTTTTTGCCCGAAATGAAAACAACTTCAGGATTTGAAAGGAAACTTTCTTTTAAGTCGGGCAGTTGGCATAGGTCGATTTTGTTGGCTACCGGAATAATGGGTTTGTCGGAAGTTTTTAGATTTTCAAGGTCGGTTTTGAGCATCTCCGGGTCTGTGATTTGGGCATCAAACAAGTAAATAATCAAGTCGGCCTGTGCTAATTTTTCAAAGGTTTTTTCAATTCCCATGCCCTCAATTTCATCACCCGAGTGGCGAATGCCTGCGGTGTCGATGATGCGAAACAGCACCCCGTCAATGGAGAGCGCCTCTTCAATGGTATCGCGTGTGGTGCCCGCAATGTTGCTTACAATGGCTCTGTCTTCGTTGAGCAGGGCATTGAGCACAGTACTTTTGCCTGAGTTTGGTTTTCCGGCTATTACAGTGGCTATTCCATTTTTTAAAACGTTTCCCAATGAAAAACTCTCTTTTAAGGAGTTTACGTAGGTATGGATTTCCAATACAAGGTTAAAAAGATGCTTCTTGTCGGCAAACTCAACATCTTCTTCCCCGAAGTCCAGTTCCAGTTCTACGAGGGAAGCAAAATCAATAAGCCGCTGTCTGAGTTCTTTTATTTTAGCCGAAAACCCTCCACGCATCTGATCCATGGCCATTCGGTGCGATACCTCGCTGTCGGAAGCGATTAAATCGGCTACCGCCTCGGCTTGGGTAAGATCGAGCTTGCCATTTAAGAAGGCTCTGAGGGTAAATTCTCCGGCTTTTGCATTTCGAGCGCCTTGTCGCGTTAAAAGTTCTAAAATTTTTTGTTGAATAAATGGAGATCCATGACAGGATAGTTCAATCACATCCTCTCCGGTATAGGAATGCGGATTTTTAAATATGGAAAGAACCACTTCGTCCAGAGTGGTTCGGTTTCGATTAAGCGCGCTTTGAGGTTTATTTTCTTCATCAGGTACCTGGATTTTTCCGAAATGAAGGGTATGACTGGCCTTGTCGAGTATGGGTTTTGAAAACACCGCTTGTGCAATAGATAGCGCCTCCGGCCCCGATAGTCGGATGACTCCTATGGCTCCTATGCCCACCGGCGTTGCTATGGCTACAATGGTGTCGTTCATTTTTAAAAATTCGGACTCATGGCGTACTTGCTATAAAAATCGAAGATTTCTTCTGTAGCTTCATCAGCAGTATCTACCACCTTAAATAACAAAAGATCATCCGGATTTATATTTTTTTCTTCTTCTAACAGCACCTTCTTAATCCAATCCACCAACCCTGACCAATAATGACTTCCCACCAAAATAATCGGAAACTTTCCCACTTTCATGGTTTGTACCAGGGTAAGGGCTTCAAACAATTCATCAAGGGTACCAAATCCCCCCGGAAGCACAATAAAACCTTGGGCGTATTTCATAAACATCACTTTGCGGACAAAGAAAAATTTGAAATTTATCAATTTATCGTAGTCGATATAATCGTTTGGATATTGTTCAAAGGGCAAGGTAATATTTAATCCCACCGATTTACCTCCTACCTCTTTTGCCCCTTTGTTGGCTGCCTCCATAATACCGGGGCCCCCACCGGTAATGACCCCATAACCGGCCTGGCTCAATTTTTTGGCGATGTCTTCGGCGAGTTTATAATAGGGGTTATCGGGGTTTGTACGGGCCGAACCAAAGATAGAAACACAAGGCCCAATGCGGGCAAGGGTATCGTAACCATCCACGAATTCACTCATCACCTTAAAAATGTTCCAGCTGTCGGTGCCTTTTATCACAGGCCATTTCTGCAATTCGAAGGCCTTCTTTATCTTTTGGATATGCGCCTCTTTATCTTCTTTTTTCATTGGTTGCAAAGCTAAGTTGCTTTCCTTTAAAAATGAGACATCAATTTTATCGGGAATCTCAGTTCAAACTCGAAACGTATTTCATTTTCTTTCCATTAATTTTAAAAATGGCATGAATACTTTATAGCTTTGCAAACGATAACTCCCCCGACGATTTGCTCTTACTTTACGACAATTACGATTCCTTTACCTACAATCTTTGCGATTATTTTAAGCAGCTTGGGCAGGAAGTTATGGTTATCAGGAATGACCAGCTGAGCTTGTCGGAAATCGAAAAAATAGGTTTTGACGGAATCGTGATTTCTCCCGGGCCGGGTAAGCCCGCCAACTCAGGGAACCTTATGAAGGTGATTGAGCAGTGGCACCAAAAGGTGCCCATACTCGGCATATGCTTGGGCCATCAGGCACTGGGCCAGTTTTTTGGCGCTGAGCTCTATACCACGCACTACCCAATGCATGGTAAGGTGTCATCCATTGAACTAAAGAATCATCCTATGTGGGAAGATCTTCCCGGAACCATAGAGGTGTGTCGTTACCATTCTCTGGCCATCAAAATAAAAACAGCAAACCCCCTCATCGAAACGGCACTCTGCCCAAAAGATGGGGTGAACATGGCTTGGGCTCATGCCGCGCTTCCGATATGGGGTATTCAGTTTCACCCTGAGGCCATTTTAACCCAATTCGGCCTTGAAATTTTAAATAATTGGTTAAAAGCCTTTATTTTGCATAATCAGCCTACAAAGTGAATTTAGAAAACTGCATAGACCAACTCCTCTTTCCGCTTAAACCATCGGATACTGTCGAATTTGCACGGGAATCTATGAATGCAAATAGTTTAACAGCCCTACCGGTGAGCGAACAAGGAAAAATCAGAGGATTTGTTCTCAATAGAAAACTCGAGCATTTAAATTCCCTCGACGCCATTGAACCATACCTTGAAATTCATAACGATTGGATAGTTTTTGATAAGCAGCACTATGTGGAAGCTTTTCGGCGCTTTTCCGAATTTAAAGCCGAATGTTTGGCCGTTTGCGACGAATATGCAAAATTCAGAGGCATCATTTCTAAATCCTCTTTTATCGAACTTCTGGCAGGCAGTTATACCACATCGGCAGAAGGAAGCGTTATGATTCTTGAAATGGTTGCCAGAAATTATTCGCTACACGAAATCACCCAGTTAATTGAAAATGAAAACGCCAAAATATTGGGAATAAATATTTTTCAGATTCCCGACAGTTCGAGAATTCAAGTCCATATAAAAATCAATACCATTTACTCCGACCGAATTCTATTGTCGCTCGAAAGATTTGGCTATGAAATTGGAGGGAGCTTTTACGGCAAAAGTGAAATTACTGACTACGAAAGTCGCTATCAATCTTTGTTAAAATATTTGGAATTTTAAATCCTTGAAAGAAACGGCTACTTCTTTTAAGTTCATGCTTTTGTTTCTTTCAAAAAGCTTTGGGATTTTTAAGAAAAATCACCTTGCACATTTTACCATATTGTTATTGAGTTTTGCCCTGATGCCTCTAGAGCCTATTGTGGCTCAGGACTCGTCAAGAGATTCGCTGGCCGAAAACCACTATGTGATCATTGATACCATACTCTATCAGGGCCAGGTTAAGTCAAAAGGATACGTGCTGAAAAGGGAGGTTCTTTTTAAGGAAAATACCATCTACCAATCGAAAGATTTGAATACCATGGCCCAACAAAGCAAAAATCTTTTGATCAACACCAACTTGTTTATTACGGCTGAGGTTATGTGGGTTGAAACGCGGTACAAGCACGTAACTGTTACGGTTGTGGTGAGCGAGAAGTGGTATTTTTGGCCTATACCTGTTTTTGAATTGGCCGATAGGAACTTTAAGCAATGGGCCAATTTGGATTACAAACTCAACCGAACCAACTACGGCCTCTATTTGTTTAAATACAATTTCAGGGGGCGAAATGAGACCCTCAAACTTGCTTTTATCAATGGTTATACGCGCCACTATGAACTTCAATATGTTGTTCCTTTTTTGGATAGCAGCGGAAAATACGGTTTGGACCTGGCTTCGAGTTTTAAACAAAACAAGGAACTTTGGTATTTGACAAAAAACGACTCACTTCAATTTTTTAATAACTTTGACAAAAACCTTATCCAACGCTTCGAAAACCGAATTGCATTTACTTCGCGTCGAAACAATTTTTCGACGGAGCGCTGGGAACTCGAATTTAACAATATACGCATTAAGGATACCAATAGGGTGGCCAGACTCAATCCACAGTTTTTGATGGGCGCAAAGCAACAAAATGAAATTTTCATCAAGCACATTTTAACCTACGAAAAACGCGATAACAAATATTACCCCCTTAAAGGGTTTTATTTTAAAAATGAAGTAAATCTTGGAAGCATCAGAGGCGACACAGGTTCTATTGAAATTATTCGCGAAACAGCTGAAATGGGGGTGTACAGGGAGCTTCGCAAAAAACTTTATTTATCCTTTTTTTTGAAGGGTAAAATAAGCAACGAAGCCCTGCCGTATATTCCCTATTATAACTACAAAGCTTTTGGATACAAGGATTTTGTGCGCGGTTATGAACAGTATGTGATGGATGGCCATGCTTTTTTACTGGCAAAACTCAACTTGAGATATGCCATAGTGCACCAATACATGATGAGAATGCCGGTTAAGGCCAAAGGAAAAGTAATTAAAATTCCCTCAGGACTGTATCTGAACCTGTATTCGGATTGGGGCAAAGCTTACAACAACCAATATGCCTATTTCAGAACCGGAATTAATGCCTTTTATCAAAACAACAAACTTATTAATACCGACCTGGTTGGTTATGGCGTGGGATTAGATTTGCTGTTTCTCAACGATAAAATCTTTAGATTTGAATATTCTTTAAATATTTTAGGAGATAAAAACTTTAATTTACATTTTCAAAAGCCATTCTAGGGGCCTTTATGAGATATCTTAAAATGGAGGGCACTGTGACCGCTTTAAAGCTTAAAAAATGATTGTAGGATTATACGCCAGGGCATTAAGAAATAAGGTAGCCATTGAATGCCTTCAAAATATTGTGGGTTACCTGTCAGAATGCGGCATTATACCCTGTTTTCACGAAGATCTGTACAAGAGTCTCGACGATTCAAAGTTTGGAATCGACAGCAAGGTTGAAATGTTTACCACCGAAGGAATTCTTTCTTCAGGCGTAGATTATATGCTGTGCATAGGGGGTGATGGCACCATGCTTGATAGCCTTAATATCGTAAGGGAAACGGGTATTCCGGTTCTTGGCTTTAATACAGGCAGATTGGGATATTTGGCAACTTCAAATCCGGAAGACTACAAAGGGGTGATTGACGAGCTTGTAAAAAAATCATATGGCATCGACCGAAGGTCCATTTTAAAACTTGAAGCGGATCAGGAGTTGTTTGGCGGATTTGCATTCGCACTCAACGACTTTGTAATTCATAAAAAGGACAGCACGAGCATGATTACTGTTCATACCTATCTCAACGGCGAATTCATGAACAGTTATTGGGCTGACGGCCTTATTGTCGCGACCCCTACAGGCTCCTCGGCTTATTCGCTGAGCTGCGGGGGCCCCATTGTTATTCCCAAATCTTCAAGTTTTGCGATTACGCCCATTGCACCTCATAATTTGAGCGTCCGTCCGGTGGTAATTCCCGACGATACGGTGCTCTCATTCGAAATTGAGGGCAGAGTTAAAAGTTATTTAATCAGCCTCGACAGCCGCAGCGTATCCATTAAGAAAGGGGCTCAAATTGCGGTGCGCAAAGCCGATTTTACCTTTAATTTGATTCGTTTGAGCAACAAAAACTATCTGGATGCCCTCAGAAATAAAATGATGTGGGGCATGGATGCCAGAAATTAGAGCCTTATTTTGTAAACGCCCATTCCTTTAGTCAAATAAAATTAGTTAGGTTTGCCGTTTATGGCTCACGATTCGGTGAAACAAATTATTGACGTCGACAAGATTTTTAAAGATAAAAATCCGGGACTTTACCGTTGGCTTCCTCGATTTGTGTTGAGTTTTATTAAAAAAACCATTCATCAGGATGAGATGAATGCGATATTAGCAAAGAGTGAGCACATCGAAGGCATAGAGTTTGCCGAGTTAATTATTAAAGAAATGGGAGTGAGGGTTGCGGTCAAGGGGATTGAAAATATACCCCAAAAGGGTCCTGTAATCATTGTTGCCAACCATCCTCTGGGTGGTATGGACGCCATGGCTCTCATAAAGTTTGTAGGAGAGGTTCGCCGGGATTTGCGTTTTTTGGTTAACGATATATTGACTCGCCTTCCAAATTTTGGCGAACTGTTTATACCGGTGAACAAGTTGGGCAGCAACGCCAAATCAAACCTTGAAAGGATTGAACAAATTTATGCTTCCGATGCAGCGGTGCTTATTTTTCCGGCAGGATTATGCAGCCGAAAAACAAAGGGTAAGATTCAGGATTTGGAATGGCAAAAAAGCTTTGTAGCCAAAGCTCAAAAATACAGCCATCCCATTATTCCAGTATTCATTCACGCCAAAAACAGCAGTTGGTTCTACAATTTGGCAAGGTTCAGGACTCAAATCGGGATTAAGGCAAATATTGAAATGTTTTACCTGCCCGACGAAATGTTTAAGCAAAAGGGAAAAACCATCGAAGTGGTATTTGGTAAAGCCATAGCCCCTGAATGGTTAAAGTCCGGTATTTCGGCTAAGGAATGGGCAAAGAAAATTCGCGAATTCGTTTATACTCTTGGCAGTGACCCGAACCTACTGTTTGAACAAGCCTTACATCCTAAACAGGAATAAATCTATACCCACGCCTTGTAATTTTTAGGGTAATTCGTGTATGTTTGTGGCACTGGCCCATGGAGGAGATTATAAATAAATTAGATAGGGATGTTTTAAAAAAGGAGTTGTCGCAGGGCCATTTTGTGCGGTATACCAATGCAGGCCAAAACGAAATTTATATTTTTAAAGGCAACGAATGCCCGGCCCTCATGAACGAACTTGGCCGTCTAAGGGAGGTTTCCTTTCGTAAAGCTGGTGGTGGGTCAGGCAAAGCATGTGATATTGATGAATTCGACATTGGGAAGTATGCCTACAGTCAACTAATTGTGTGGAACCCACAGGATGAGGAAATTATTGGCGGTTACCGATACATTAAGGCTCCGGATGCCAGAGATGAAGCCGGAGAATATCACCTGAGTACCTCTGAAATAGTGGTTTACAGCGAAAAATTAAAAAAAGAATTTTTTCCATTCACCATTGAGCTTGGTAGAAGTTTTGTGCAACCGCAATACCAACCCAGCGTTGAAAACAGAAAGGGTTTGTTCAGTTTGGATAATTTGTGGGATGGCCTGGGTGCCCTCATTATTCTTCATCCGGAAATGAAATACTTTTTTGGCAAGGTGACCATGTACACCCATTTTAATAAGCAGGCAAGAGACTATATCCTTAGTTTTATGCAATATTACTTTCCCGATCCTGACCATCTTTTGAGCATACCCAATCAATTGAAAATCGAACACGACACCAGCGACTTATTAAATGAGGTTAAAAACTTGCCTTACAAAGAAGGGCATCACCTGCTTAATAAAAAAGTAAGATCATTGGGAGAAAATATACCACCTTTGTTCAACAGTTACATGAATTTAAGCCCTACCATGCGAACATTCGGTACCGCCATCAACGATCATTTTGGCTATGTTGAGGAAACCGGGATTATGGTAACCATCGATGATATTTATCCTTCAAAAAAAGAAAGACATATCAACTGGCATCCAGAGGGTGGATCTTAAAAAAATAACCAATTAATTTCTGTAAAGATTTATAGAACGCTATAAATCCCAAATGCTCCTCCGACCTTCTTTGATGTAATTTTTAATATTTAACCAAAAGGCCATGATAAGGTAAACAATCATTGAGGAGCCAAAAGTGCCGAAAGTGAGGTAAAGAAAGTACAGTCTTACCCTCTCTGTTTTTATTCCCATTCTCATCCCAAGCCAGGTACATACCCCAAAAGCTTGTTGTTCAAGAAAGTATTTAAAAGCATTAACCGGGCCCATTTTTTAAAATTTTAAATCCAATACTGCAGCGGAGACAATTTTTTCTATTACAATATTCGCTTTTTAATTGCAATAATGCTTGGCTTTGACCTGAATTTTTTGCAGGCGCTCCTAATTTTTTCCAATGCGTGATAATGGCGTTTTTTTCCGCCTTGCATTGATAAAGCAGTTCCATTGATTCTTTAACCAATACTTCATCTCCCTGATGTCGGCCATAGGCAAATTTAAAAGGGACTACAGAGTTAATAATGAGGATATCAATGGTTTGCATTCCTAATGTTTTTAACTTAACCGGGGAGGATTCAAAAAAACCATAGTGGGTATTCCAAAATTCAGAGGCATTACAAGTAAATAAGTCGCGTACAGAGTTTCTCGTTTTGCTTTTGATCACTTGCGTAAACAACTGCCTTGACCTGTGTATAAGAGAAGCGAACTGAGCCAGCCTAAGGGTAGGGAAATTGGCCGGCATGAGTCTTAAAAATTTCCATTGACTGCTGTCCATTTCGGCCAAACGGTATTTTTCTTTTAAAAAAACATATTCATGCTGCAGGGATTTGAAGTACTTATCGTCGTTTTGCTTTTTTAAAAAACCCGCCACGCCGAAAACAAGTGCCTCAATTTGCCTTAAATTGTGCTGGTGTTTCGAGAGAATTTTTAATGGCAGAAGTTTAGCAAGGTTTTCGAAAGGCTGTGCATTTACCTTTAAACCAAAAGATCTTGCTATCGATTGATAGAATACCTCGTTCCATGCAAAATGTGTATGCTCGAGGTCATGGTAAATATTTTTGGTTTTAGTTTCGAGTCTTTCAATTAATAGCCTCTCCTGCCAAAATGCCCAGGTGAAACCATCTACCTTGCCCACATGCGATTGGCATGGGATTTCTGCAGTGGTTTCCATCAATAATTGGTACTGATGAAGCAGTCGATTGTCGACCTTGTCGTGGAGAATCAAGCAGCAAATTTTTGTTTGGTCGGAGCGAAATGCACTGATATCACTCCTCCAGCAAACATGCAAAATGGTGGAGTCGTAGGCCTGATCGGATTGATGCTTATGCTTTTGCCAATCGCCGGAATTTTCGTGAATTTCAACATTGCCCGCCCATAACGTTTGGTTAATGCGAATGCGCGCATTGATAAAATCCGGACCTGAATTTGGATTCAGTGTGCCCTGACGGATGATTTCTATACATTCATTTTCAGTGCCTCTGAGATTTTGTACTTCAAACAGCAGATTTTGCCATATGAAATGAATAAGTTTTTCTTCCATAAGTATTTAGCCATGATGTTTAGTTCAAAGCAAAAATACTTGTAAAAAAAACTAAATAATACCTGCTTCTGAAAGAATTTTTTGCATTTGTTTTTGAAGCTTTTCAGCTTCGTGCCCTGCGTCTTCGGCAAAGGATTGGCCGGACGAGGCATAAATGATGCCTCGAGAAGAATTGATGAGAAGCCCACATTCCTTATTCATTCCTTGTGCTGCCACCTCTTCAAGATTTCCACCCTGGGCTCCAACCCCGGGCACCAGAAAGAAGTGCTGAGGCCATTCCTTCCTCAATTTGTTAAATTGTTCTGATTTGGTGGCCCCAATCACAAACATTAAATTATCAGGTGTACCCCATTGCGCCGTTTTTCTAATCACTGCTTCGTATACCTTCCCCTCTGAAGTTTCAAGCGTTTGAAAATCGGCCGAACCGGCGTTACTCGTCAATCCCAATACGATGGTAAATTTGTTTTTATATTCCAAAAAGGGTCGTATAGAATCTTCACCCATATAGGGAGACACTGTGAGCGCATCGAAGTTGTATTTTTCAAAAAAGGCTTTGGCATACATGGTACTGGTATTGCCAATATCACCTCTTTTGGCATCGGCAATTACAAAACAACCTTGAGGTATAATGGCCAAAGTGCTTTCCATGCTTTTCCAACCTTCCAGTCCATATTGCTCATAGAAGGCCAGGTTGAGCTTGTAAGCCACAGCGTATTTTGAAGTGTGATTTACAATGGCTTTGTTAAACTCAAAAATAGGATCAGGGAGATCCCTGAGATGAGGAGGAATTTTGCCAAGCTCTGTATCTAGTCCTACGCAGAGGAACGATTTTTTATTTTGAATTTCAGAAAAGAGTTCTTGCCGGGTCAAAACTTAATTTTTTGCAAAATTGCTCTTTTTTTGGCAATGCCCGGATATTTTCTTCTTTGTGAAAAACGGATGGGATGAATATTGGAATAAATTGGTATTAAAGCCAAGGTAAATTCGAAGAAATGGAAAGGCTTTCAGACCCAATTCGTTTTTACACAGATATAACCGAAAAGCTAAAAAAAAACGGATAATTTAGAACTGAAATGTTAATTTCGTAACAATTTTTAAAGTACCAAAAACCGCAATGAGCGAATCCGCTAAAATCACTCTCCAGGGCAAGGAAATCGAGTTGCCAGTCATCATAGGTTCAGAAAACGAAGTTGCCATAGATATCTCGGATTTAAGGGCCAAAACCGGGGCAATTACCCTCGATATAGGGTATAAAAATACCGGGGCAACTACCAGTGACATTACCTATCTGGATGGGGAACTGGGAATACTCCGACACAGAGGGTATTCGATTGAAGACTTGGCCGACAATGCCAGTTTTCTGGAAGTGGTATACCTGCTTATCAATGGCGAGCTGCCCAACAAAGTTCAGTATGACGAATTTGACATGAACATACGTCGTCATACTCTTGTGAATGAAGATATGAAAAATATTTTCGAGGCCTGGCCAACCGGCAGTCACCCAATGGGTCAACTCATCGCCATGATTTCGTCACTTTCCTCGTTTTACCCTGAGAGCATTGGTACCGATCAGAACAACGCCGAAAAACAACTCAATATTTACCGACTCCTGGCCAAGATGCCTACCATTTGTGCCATGATCTATAAAAAAAGTCTGGGACATCCCTTTATCTACCCTCAAAATAAACTGGATTATGTTTCAAACTTTTTGAACATGACCTTTAAGCACGTGACCGAGGATTATGAAATTGATCCGGTGGTGGTGAATGCCCTTAATAAACTTTTAATTTTACATGCCGATCACGAACAAAATTGCAGTACTTCTACTGTGCGTTTGGTGGGTTCATCGCATGCCAATCTTTATGCTTCGGTGGGAGCCGGTGTGGCTGCCCTATGGGGTCCGCTTCATGGAGGTGCAAATCAGGAAGTGATTGAAATGCTGGAGGTGATTAAGGAAGATGGGGGCAACGTAGAAAAGTGGGTAAACAAGGCCAAGGATAAAAATGATACTTTCCGCTTGATGGGTTTCGGCCATAGGGTTTACAAAAATTTTGATCCACGGGCTAAAATTATTAAAACGGCCTGTGACGATGTGTTAAACAAATTGGGTATCAACGACCCCACCTTGGAAATTGCCAAAAAATTAGAGGCAACGGCCTTGAAAGATCCGTATTTTATAGAGCGAAAGCTTTTTCCAAATGTCGACTTTTATTCAGGTATCATATACAGAGCCATGGGCTTTCCGGTTGAAATGTTTACAGTTCTTTTTGCCCTCGGCCGACTGCCCGGATGGATTGCACAATGCAATGAGATGAGAGAGGAAAGACAGCCCATTGGCCGTCCCCGCCAGATTTATACCGGTGCGCCTCCCAGAGCTTATGTGGCTAAAGAGAATCGCTAAGCAGGCTTATATGAGGCGTCGACCACAGCGGTATTAGACCAATTGTCGTGCCAACCACTTCCGGCAAATAAAAAACTGAAAGGCTCAAAAGGCAACAAGCGGCATATGGTTCTCAACGCAACTTGTCCGAACGATAATTTTTCATCCAGGGTAGAAATAACCTTGCTTCCCGTGATGAATTTTCCCAAAGTTCTTCCTGTACTGTATTCGAGCAAAAGGTATAACACGAGCACCGCGAAATAAGGCAAGACAATGTTGACCCAGCTTTTGTCGACTGGAGCTAACAGTTCTTCTAATCTGCTGCCCGGTAATTTCCAAAAAAGAATAAGGTAAATCATGTAAAAGTCAATGACAAAATGGACGAAGCGCTTCCATTTGGGAGTGAGATGTCGCTCAAAATCAGAACCCTCTCCCCATTGATCATTGTCCAGAATTGGATGTTCCATTCGCCAAATGTAACGGTTTATCGCCAAAAATCAGGGTTTAATCAAATCCTGATCAGGTTTCATTTAATTTGTTTAACTTTGAAAAACAAAGTACTTTTAATATGAAGAAATTATTGTGGATTACCCTTTTTTCAGTGAGCATGGGGTTTTTAGAATCGGCCATTGTGATTTACCTCAGGGCCCTATACTATCCCGAGGGATTTGACTTTCCCCTCAAAGCCATGCCCGGCTATTTAATTGCAACTGAGCTTATCCGCGAAGCAGCGACGATATTTATACTGGCAGGCATCGCCTGGTTGGCCGCTCAATCAAAATCTGCACGTTTGGCATGGTTTCTTTACTGCTTCGCTATATGGGATATTTTTTATTATGTGTTTTTAAAATTGTTGCTCAATTGGCCTCTGCAATGGCTTACCTGGGATGTGCTGTTTCTTATTCCTTGTCTTTGGGTCGGACCGGTTTTAGCTCCGGTCATCCTCAGTTTGCTGATGATTGCCGTGGCCTATTTCATTTTAAAATTTGAAAATGTAAAAGGATGTGAGATGAATGGGTACGAATATGCCTTGCTAATTTCAGGCGCCTGCATTCATGTTTTAAATTTCTGCTGGGAAAACCTCATGTATATGATCCATTCCGGCGACCAGGCCGATTTGCAAGTATTACACCTGAATTATATCCCCTCGTATTTTAATTGGCGGATTTTTGCCATGGGCTGTTTACCCATTCTTGGAGCTATTTTTTCAATCGCCAGGCGAATGCGTATTCGAAAAAATGCTTTGCAATTGGATCAGTTTATTTAGGGCCTGCTGAAAAAGTTCAGTGTGCGTTCATTACAAGGAGGCAAGG
>CAZTXB010000027.1:0-20004 GCA_964617955.1 uncultured Chitinophaga sp. | reverse complement strand
TACTGGTCAATTTGCTCCGGCGTGAAGTGGTCAATTATATCGGCGTATGCACTAACCCATTGGTCCTATTTTTGGGGAGTATTACAGTATTACAATTCTACTTTATAGAAATCCTGTTTTAACGTATGAAGTAGCTAAGGGAGATGATGATTGTAATTTAAAAGGGAATATTTCTGATGTAATCTATTATTCTTTTGTAATAGGAAGACATAAAAGCATTAACCCCGAAAATGAGTTTGATTTATGGGATTATGATTTTCCGTCAAAAGTTAAAGTTTATTTTAAGACTGATAAAACCGAATGGTTATATAAAGACACTTATGAAGTGAAAGATTTTAAAGAATTAGGTAAGTTGAAGTATAAAATGATTGGAATGTAGTGTATCGTTCCTTGAATTATCACTTCTTTAAGTGGTAAAGCTTCGTCCGGAATCGCGGTAAAGCTTCGTCCGGTAGAGGTGGTAAAGTATCAACGGTATAGTCATTATTGCATCAGAACCAGTAAATATGAATCAATTACTGAAAACAGATAGATAGAAAATCTAAGTTAGTGGATTTTTAAAGAAGAGATGATAAAAACTTAACATGATTCTTTCATTCTTAAATTGAGATATAAATGAGCTTCTTTCCACAGAACAGAGCCCTTTTAACCCAAACTCCCTTCGGTAGCCCCATGATTGGGAGGAGTTGGGAGGCGGATAGCCTTGGTGGGTATAGGTTTGGCTTTAACGGGAAGGAGTATGATAAGGAAAATAATACTCAGGATTATGGTATGAGAATTTACAATCCTGCATTAGGAAAATTCTTAAGCCCAGACCCATTATTTAGAGAATTTCCATGGAATAGCACTTACGCATTTGCGGAAAACGATGTTATTAGATGTATTGATTTGGAGGGAGGTGAAAAACTGGAAACTAACGTTACAAGCAATCCTGATACTCATTGCCCTGGTCTTGCAAAAATTACAGTTACCCTAGACTATATGGTGGTAACTTCAGATGTTGGTGCAGTTGCGCATGCCAATAAATTGGATCCAGATAAATTCCACGATATTTATAAATCGGGAAATACAACCCTATATATGAAGTCACTTCCTACACCAGATAGTGAACCGGAATATCTAACTGGTAGAAATTTAAGTTGGGCTCGAAAAGCAGACAATGCAATATTTAAAAGTAGAAGAGAAAAGTTCAGTCAAAAATTAGAGAGGGCAGGTGTTGTATATTATAAAGTAAAGGTTGAGTATGATTATAAATTGATAAATAAAGGTAATACAACATTATGTGACGCAAATGAGTGGTTAAAAGAAGATCCACATGGGAGAGGAATAGTGTGCATCCCAGTCGAAGAATACAAAGACCCAATACGAAGTAGTAGTTTTTCTACTCCCAACGCCAAAGCTGCAGGATTATTCTATTCAAGTGATCCAAAGTCAAGGGATATAGATGCCCTTGGCCTTGGGTCAAATGAACAAGCAAATGGTTCACATAAGAATTATATATTTTTAAATCCAGGAAATGAATATTTCTTAACAAATATTCTAGCTCATGAAGCAGGTCATAATTCCGCTATTAACAATTTGCATACTGGTAAGGGTAGTGGATATGAGTATTCTGATTCAGGTTTATCAAGTAATGATCTGAGTAATGCTGATTCTTTAAGACCAACCCAAAATAATACAAATTCAATTTTAAAGGATAAATCTAATAGAAGTACCATAAAAAAATAAACTATGGAATTTGTAAAATCAAAATGTATCATCCTTACACTTTCTATCTCGATGTTAATTTTTTCGTGCAGTCATAAAAATATAAGATTTGAGGATAATTGCAGCTGCAAAATGATTGAAGAACTTGACACAACTTTTTATAAAACTGATACTATTTTTTTATTTAAAGAGATATGTTCTAAGGATAGCATAATTCAAGATTTTTGCGAGGATTTCCCTTATCAAAATTTATTTTCTCCATTTCATCCTGGATTTATAGAAATCATAAAAGGATTAACAATCAAAGAATGTTATGGAAATAATTATTTCTGTTTTGCAAATGCATCAAGTATTTTAACCTATAGAAGAAATAAAATTTCTATGAGTACTCCAACTCCAGAAGAAATAGATTCTATAGAATTTCTAAACTCCAGTGTGCTTAGTAAACACAAGATATTATCTGATAGTTTTATTTTTTTGTGTGATAAAAAATTCAATAAAATTAATCATAGACCTAAAAATAATTGTCTGAGAATGCAAGGAAGCAAATTTATTATTACATATATGCCATCTTCAAAGAAGTGTTTTTTGTCATTTCGTAATCCAGACAAACATTTACAAGTTGATAAAGTTTATACCAAAATTAATTTCATAGTGGATATAAAAGAAATACGAGAGGATTAAGCATGAGACAATACTTTCATTGCAAAATAAATAGGAGCGAAGTTGGCTTTAAAGGTTAATAATATTGTTGTACCTATGTTGTACCTGAAATAAAAAAGGCCAACTTTAAATAAGCTAGCCTTTCTTTGTACCCGGGACGGGACTTGAACCCGTACAGCCGCAAAGCCACAGGATTTTAAGTCCTGCGTGTCTACCGATTCCACCACCCGGGTAACTTAATCCCGATACTTTTGGGACGGATGTTGTAGCCCTTTTTTTGACCTACAAAAAAAGCCACCATTTGAGTTGACGGCTTTTGTGGAGCGAAAGACGAGATTCGAACTCGCGACCCCGACCTTGGCAAGGTCGTGCTCTACCAACTGAGCTACTTTCGCATGTTTTTTTTGGTGGTGCAAATATAGAATTCCCTTTCAAATTTTCATAAGAGTTTTTTAAAAATTTAATTGGAATCGATTGGTTTTATTTCTCGGCGTCTTTTCCGTAAGCCTTGATGATTTCCTTTACCAAGGGGTGTCTTACCACGTCCTCCACCGTAAGGTAAACCATCTCGATGCCTTTGATGTTGGTGAGAATTCGGATGGCGTGTTTTAATCCCGATTCCATTCTGTGAGGCAGGTCTACCTGGGTCAAATCACCGGTAATGATGAGTTTGGCATTGGGGCCCATTCGGGTTAAAAACATTTTGAGCTGTGTGGTGGTGGCATTCTGAGCCTCATCCAGAATCACAAAACAATTGTCGAGGGTACGGCCACGCATAAAGGCCATGGGCGCAATTTCAATGGTGCGGTTTTCGATGTACTTGTTGTATTTGTCTTCCGGCAACATATCCTGAAGCGAATCGTAAAGGGGGCGGAGGTAGGGGTCAATTTTTTCCTTCAAATCGCCGGGCAAAAAACCCAGGTTTTCGCCGGCCTCTACAGCCGGCCTGGCAAGAATAATGCGCTTAATGGTTTTATTTTTTAAAGCCCTCACCGCGATGGCCACCGCGGTGTAGGTTTTTCCTGTTCCGGCCGGACCAATGGCAAACACAATATCGTTTTGGTCCACTTCCGAAACCATTTTAATTTGGTTGGGGGTGCGCGCCCTCACCACTTTTCCATTGGGGCCAAAAACCAGCACATTGTCGGGAAGCTTTTCTATTTCTGTTAACTCTTGAGAACTGCCATTGCCTCCAATTTCTCTCGAAAGCAATTGAAGCAATTCGGCATCGCTCAAATTGGAACGCGTGTTGATTAAATTTTGAAGCAAATCGGCTTTGTGTTCAAAACTCTTGATCTCTTCTTCGCTCCCCGAAATTTTGATCTCATTTCCGCGGGCAGAAATTTTTAAAAGGGGGAAAACTTTTTTTAGCAGGCTAAAGTAATTGTTATTTGAACCGAAGAATACGGCAGGGTCGGTTTCTTCAATGAGGATAATCTTTTCTGTCAATCGATTTGAATTAGTTCTGTGGTTAATATTTCTTATTCAAGCCGGGCGTTTATTTTACTAGATACCCTGTGGCTATGTTTTTTAAAATTCTTTTGTTTCAAATCTACATTTGTTCCCATAATTTTCAAACGAAAAATTTGCCTCTTATCACCCTAACCACCGATTTTGGGATTCAGTCACATTTTGTGGCCGAATTAAAAGGCAATATCGCAAAAATATTGCCTCAATGTTCGGTGATAGACATCACCCATTCCCTTCCCCCTTTCCAACTCATTGAGACTGCATTTTTTTTAAAAAACAGCATTTTCCACTTTCCACAAAACACCCTTCACGCCGTTGGTGTCGATTCGAGTTTGGCTGTTCACAAAGCCCTGGTTATAGCTGAAATGAGAGGTCAATTTATCATTGCCGCCGACAATGGGATTATCCCGATGGTTTTTGCCAACGAAGGTTACACATACCATCGGATAGAAATGACCGACAGCGATTACTTCTCATTTAAAAATAAATTCCCCTACATCCTCTCCGATTTAATTGCAGCAGATTACGATTTAAGCAAAATGCCGGGAGAGCAAACCGATATACGCGAAATGGTATTGCAAAAACCCGTATTAACCGAAAATAAAATTGCCTTCGATGTGATTTATATCGACTCGTTTGGGAATGCCTATACCAACCTTACCCGCAAGTTTTTTGAGGAGATGGTGGGTAACAGGCGGTTTAACCTCAGCTTGAGCAGGTTTGAATCGGTGAATGTGATTCACAAAAGCTATACCGATGTGGTAGAAGGCGACAAGGTGTGTTTTTTTGATGAAAACGGCTACATGGTGATTGCTATCAACCGGGGCCGGGCAAGCCAATTATTGGGCTTGAAGCGGGAAAGCAGACAACTCATTGTCGAAATTCTAGGATAATAATAAAAAGATCGGCCTTCGCGTTTGCAAGTGAGCATGAGTTCCACATTGACAGGGTTATTTCACATAAAAGACAAGGCTGTTTTTGGAGGTTTTTATCTTCTGTGCATCCCCTTGATGTTTGGATTGGTTGGCCTGGACAAGGACACCCACCTTGCATTCTTGCTCTCAAAGCCACGCGCCTTGCTCAATTTCATAGTGTGGTTGCTCTTGTATTCTGCTATACCTGCTTATGATTGTCATTTGCTTTTCAACTGGATGACCCTTTATTACCCTCAAAAATTTCAAAATTTTTTGCTTGCCTTTATAGTGGGATCTGCCCTGAGCGCCATTTTGATCTTTATGGGTCTACTGCTTCTGTTTCCCTTGCTATTTCCCATTATTTTATTTCTATTTTTTAAGGAAAGGCTTATTCAGGCCATGATTTCAGCTTCAAAAAACTAAGCTGTAATCCTCCTTTATTTGAGGCAATTGTGCTTTATTTTAATATATTTGCCTCATTGATGAAATGGTTTTTCAGTCAGCGGCAAGATGCCTGCCGAAATTTTGGAATATTCCTGTTGGTTTTGGTGGGTTTTGTTTCAGGACAAAAGGCAAAGGCACAGGTCAACCGTCTCAACGTTCAATACCTTTATCCCTCAGGTATTACCGTTTGCGGCAAAGCCGATACCTTGGTTATAGAGCTCAGAAACATCAGCGCTTCGGCGCTGAGTTCGGTTTATCTCAATCTTAAACTGCCTTCAGGCATTTATTACAATGCGGGTTCCTTAAAGTCGGGCAACACAAGTGAATTCAACCTAAGCGATTTAAACTCGCCGGTTTTTAAATTACCTGATTTTACCCTGGCCGGTTATTTAAAAATTCGCGTGCATATTTCGGCAAGCTGCAATTTACAATCCTATATCAGCAAAGGGAATCAGGCCATCCCGATTTTAGATTTAAGTTATTCGGGAGGAAAAGAAAGTCAGGCTCTCGGTGCTTTAAACGTCAATGTGCCCAATATCCTCATCAATACCATCAGCAATCAAGTTAAAAACGCCTATCTCAATGATAAATTTACCCGGGAAATAAGCATTAGAAACACCGGCAAGGGCGGCGCTTCCATTGCTTTTTTCTTTCGTACCAAGGGAAACGGCTTAAAAATAGCATCCTCCCGAATCGGCGATAAGTACGCTGCCGACTCCATCATCTCAAAGTTAGACTCCAATGATTTTAAAAAAATAGGAAACAAAGATGCCTGGCTCGACGGCGGCGAAGAAGTGAAAATAACCGATACCGTAACACTTGTTAAATGTTATAATTTAGTCACTATTTATGCACTTCGCTTCGGCTGCATGAGCAGTTTGTGCAATACGAGTTCAAAAAATGCCATCGTCAATTTAGATCCCTTTACGGCGGGATTAACCATCATTCCGAGTTCGAAAATAGACTGGTGCTTCGATGCGGGCAAACCGACAAAAAATCAGCTGATTGTGGTTAACAAATCCAACAAACCCATACTCGGCACCATGCTTAACATATACCAGTCGTACAATGGAGGATTTTACAATGCCGAAATGTCGGCCATTGATACCACGAGCATTCAGTTAACCAAAGGCAAATACGGAGCGAAAGTTAAAAAGACTTTTTCTCAGGTGAGGTACAATTTTTCAGGGAGCTACTTCAGCTGTCTCGGGACTTCACCTGTTGGAGGTTTCAGTCTTTACCTGGGATCGATGAAGGTGGGCGACACCCTCTATATTTCCTGGCAAACCACAGCTTGTGTTCCCGATGTATGCAATACCACCCTTACAGCCAATCGCTGGATATACTCTGCCTCTTACAACGATACCTGCGGGGCCAATTATTATGTAAATGAAGCCTGGGGAAGCGCAGGGGGCATTCAATACTTTACCTCCATCCCCTGGATTCCGGCCGATATTTTAAACGGCACCAAGGAGGTTTTAAATTTTACGGTGTCCTCGGCCAGTTTTTTCCCTTACAATGCCAAGGCACGATTTACGCTCAAATTGAATCTTCAAAGTGGTTTAAAGCACAGCCTAAAAGCCGATGATTTTAAATTTACCGACATAAATGGGAACGAGTGGAAACCTTACACCATAAAGGCCAATTCGAGCGGTGATGTTTTAGCCTATTTTTATTCTCCTCCCATTAGCCTGATAAAAGCTGAACTCGATATTGTGATTGGCACCGATTGTGCTGCCTCAGGGGGCTCAGGTTTAAAGTCCTACACCTTGAGTTTGCTCAACAACCTCGATACCTCTTGTCAAACCACTGATTTTCAGATTTACTGCACCTCCGGACAAGTCAAACTGCATTGCAACAACACTTGCAGCAATGGGGGTATGTTTTTTAAAAGTTTTAAAGTAAAGCGTAAAACTTTGGGAAAACCCGATAACAACAACGACGGGTTGGCCGATGCTTCAGGCAACATTGATTTTTCAAAAATCAAGCTCAACCGCTCAATGGTTTACGACACCTTTTCGGCTTTCTACTCAGGAATGGTGGTAAGTTCAGGAAGCACCAATGTGTTTTTCAACGGACGTATCAAAAGTTCTGTCACCAATGGGAATTTGTTAAAGCCTTTACCTGCAAAACTCCAGATTTTTCGAAATCAAAAATTGAGGTATTCCTGCAATCAGTTGCCGGTGACAACCTATCTTTCAGGTAAAATCCGCTTTTGCGAAATAGATTTAAACATCAATGCAGCCCGAACAGCCGGTTGCCCGAACATCAGCAATTATTTTTTTGTCAATGGCGACAGTGCAGTAGTCATTTTGGACTATGTAATAGAGTCTAATATTGGAGTATATTCCGATGAGGCTTTTTTCGAAAATCCTGAATTTTATCTGAGCACCACCCCAAATCCAAGTCCTTCCCAAAAACTGCAATGCGATACTTTTTCGGGACGACATATTTTGCTCGGAAGCTATTTTACCAATTGGTATACCGAAAATTACTCCGCCTTGAGTTGTAGTCCTATTGCGGTTCAAAACAGCTTTTATTTCAGCGCAGGAAACTGTTGTAACAATTACGCAGGAGGGAATCCTTTTCCCTATGAGTTTCGAAATTTTAATTATTTAGATAAAATAAAAGTGGCTTTGCCAAAAGGCTATACTTTTTCGAGCGCAGCGTTTTACTACTATCGGTCAGCCGGCACTTCAAATTACAACAGCAGCAGTTCGACCAATTTAAAACCTAAGTTTTACGGCGCCGATACCTTGGTTTTTGATTTGGATACCTTTTTCAACCCCACCAAAGGCATATTTAAAAGAAGCGATGAAGGCTATCAGGGCACCCTTGTGCTCTATATTTTGCCGGGATGTAAATCCGCCATCAGTACGTATGAAGCGCTTACCTATTACTCGTATTTTAAATGGCCTGATGCCGGAGTGACGGATGTCATTCAAAACTATCCCGATAACATCAAGTTCGATCACCCATCGGTGTTGCTGACTGCCATCAACACGCTCAGCTCTTCCAAAAAAGACACTTTTTCATGGGACATCATCATGAGCAACACAGTGAGTGGCAGCAGCATTTCCAATGTTTGGCTGTCGAATACGGCAGTGCAAAAAGCAAAGGTATTCAGGGTAGTAGACCTCGCTACAGGCAAACCTATGGTGTTGCTGAACGGAATATTTCAGGCAGGAAATTTAAGCTCTACCTCAGCACGGACTTTTAGAATTTACGCCACAAGCAAAAACTGCTTGCTCGACAGTTTTAAAATGGCCGTGGGCTGGAATTGCCAAAGCTATCCCGACAGCCTGAACGCCTATTCTTGTAAAAATTTGCTAAGCTATGTCAACCTCATACTCAGTCCGGAGCCCCCATTGATTGTGAGCACATTGCTGGAAGACACAGCAAGAACCGACGTATGTACAGGTAGAAAGTACCAGGCCATCATAGCCAACGTCGATGAAGACAATATTTACCATCTTAAGCTGAGAGTTACTATACCCAAGGGTACCACCTTTATGGATACCGGCATGTACTATTCTTTCCCCTATGGCTCAGCTTTTAAGAAACTTTCAAAACCGGTATTGGTAAGCGGAACCACCTATGAATGGGCCTTATCCGACAGTTTAAGTGTGCTGAAAGATGGCTTGGAAAAGGTTTCCGATACGACCAAAAGCCGCATTAAGATTCAGTTTTTTATTGAGACCAATTGCCAGATTACGGCGGGTGCAGTAGTTTCAATTATGCCCGATGGCAAAATCGGGTGCGGTGAGCCTGTGAAGAGAATTGGTTTTACAGGCAAGCCAATTAAAATTAAGGGCGTTGATAATCCTTACTATTCCATCATCAGTGTGGCTCCGGACAGTGTAAATCTGTGCAAACCAAACATTTCCATTAAGGCCAAAATTATTTACCTCGGCCCAACCAATACTTTGGCCGACGACTCCTTGTTTTTTTCAATGCCCATTGGCTTTATACCCGATACCAGTTCCTTAAGTACCGTGAGGATAAATGGGAAAGGAAAGGTGGTCAATGAAAACGGAGAAATGAGATGGTCATGGTCCATTCCTAAAGGGCTACTACCCGGAGATTCCTCCATGCTGGATTTCAAACTCATCATTAATCAAAATGCGCCACCTTGCGGAAGTGAGGTATTTCAGATGCAAGCAGTTACCAAGAAAAAAGCCTATTGTGTAAAAACCAAAGACAGCTGTAGCATCAACGTGGCTACAGGAACCTACTACAAAGCGTTTAAACTCGATAGGGCTGCTCCCGTCCTCAGATTGGATAAGGCCACCTCTGTTAATGCCGGAGACAGCGGTGAATTGGTAAATATCAATTTCAGGGTGATCAACAACAAAAAAGCCATTGATTCCTCCATGTCGACCTCATTCTACCTTCTGGTGGATAAGAACAAGAATGGAAAAATGGACAAAGGAGAAACGGTGATCAGGAAATTCACAAAAAGTCAGGGTTGGAATTACAATCAGTCGGTTAGTTTCTCATTCAATGGCTTTGTTAAAAACACCGATATCTGCCAACTATACCTTATTTCAGATAGCCTGAATTGCCAATGTTTGAAAAATTCACTGCCGGTTTTAAACATCCAAACCCTCAATGCGGGAAGAGACACCACATTTTGCTCAAACAATGCCATAGCCATTGGGATGGATTCGGTTAAGAAATATAAATACGAATGGTTGCCTTCCGATTATTTGAGTTCGTCGGTGAGTTCACGCACCTTTTACAAAAAGCCAAATTACAGTGCAAGTACTGCCTCTCAAACCTATATACTCAAAACCACCAAGGTAGGAGGCTGCGCTTCATTGGACACGGTAGTAATCAAATCCAATCCTTTTATCATCTTACCCAAACTCAAGGACACGGTAGCCATTTGTGAAGGAGGAAGCAAATTGATAGGCGATACTGCTAAAGGGGGGAAAGGGCCATTGAGCTTTACCTGGTCGCCCTCAGGAGGCTTGTCGTCGGCGAGTAAGATGGTTGTATTTGCAAATCCTACAAAGTCTACCAAATATTTTATCACCATTAGGGATCAGAACAATTGCAGCTTAAGGGATTCGAGTTATGTGCAGGTAGCCAAATTGCCTGCTGTAAAGATCGGAAGCATAGGAAATTGTGAAAAAACCGGAATTAAATTCTTCGACGAGAGCAATTATTTTGGAATTGGAAAGGGGAGTACCCTGTGGAAAATCAATTTTAACAACGTCAGTCAAATCGATCCGACATTTATTTTCGATACCATTGGCTATTACTTTGTTCGACTGGTGGTATCCAATAAATACGGTTGCAGCGACTCCAATTACAAGTACATCAGGGTAAACGGCAATCCCGTTATTTTCAATACCAAGGCCAATCCCTGTTTAGGCGACTCCGTAAAATTAACCGATATAAGCACAGCGGCGAGGATGGGCATCAAATCCGTTAAGTGGCGTTTCAATTCCGATTCGCTTTATGGCAGCTTTGCAAAGAAAGTTTTCAAAACGGCGGGTTACCATTATTTTACACAAATAGTCAGCAGCGATTCCGGATGCGTAAACAGCTTATTCGACTCGGTACTGGTTTTGAATAAACCCGTCTCAGGGTTTTCTAAGATTGGCCATTGTGAACAAGATACCCTGTCTTTTACAAATCAATCGACATATAGCGGAACAGATAGCCTGGTGAGTTACGTATGGAAAGTGAACAAGATCACAAGCTATAACGCGAGTGTCAAATTAAAGGCGGATACCTTTGGGACCTTTTCAGCCTCCTTAATGGTGACTTCAAAGGCGGGATGTGTGGATTCCAGCAAACTGAGTTACAATGTCCATGCCACTCCAAAGGCCAATTATACGCTCAATAATGTTTGTCCTTACGATTCGCTGAAACCGTTGAATTTGAGTGCTTTGGCAGCCGGAAAATACAAAGCGGTCAGCTGGCATGAAGGATCCACCTTGCTATCAGGTCAATTTCAGCCTGTCTTCAGCCCTATGCAGGAAGGAAAGCACACTATCCGACTGATTTTAGTTTCAGATTCCCTCTGTACCGATACTTTTCAATCGACGGTAACGGTATTCCCGGGTATTCGCGTAAAGGCCGGACTGCTGAAGGGTTGCGAAAACCAAACCATGGAATTTGCAGACATCAGCAATCTAGGCAACGCAAAGCTCTTGAGCAGAGAGTGGAAAATAGGCAGCACTTTATATAGCGACAGTGCTTTTAGCAATCCGGTATCGGTGAAAGGATTTTATCCCTTCCAACTCACCTTGACAAGTACTGATGGCTGTAAGTTTAAACTCGACTCCGTTTACGAAGTATTGGAAAACCCGAAAGCCGATTTTAGTTTCCTCTCTAAATGCAATGACCAGAATGTGGACTTCACCAATTTGTCGAACGCCGGCAGCAGTACCACCATCTCTTCAAGCACCTGGCAAGAAAACTTTGTGGCCATGGGCAGCACTTTTAATTTCTCCAAAAAATTCTCAGCGTCCGGCATAACAAAAGTCACCCTTCTGGTGCAAAATAAGTTGGGCTGCTTCGATTCCTTGAGTAAAGAGGTGCTTATCGCTCCTAAAAATTATGCCAATTTTTCAATAGCCGATGCTTGTCCTTTCGACACCATCAGAGTTGATTTTACAGGATTCACAGGAAGCAATCCCATAAGCTCTTACAATTTACAGTGGGGTGATGGCAGCACAAGTGCATTACTTCCTGCTTTTCACTCTTATGCAGTCTCAGGAAGCTATACGGCGAAACTTAGCATCAATACACTGCCCGGTTGCAGCTTCGACACGAGCAAAACGGTTCAAATCTACAACCGCCCCAAAGCCGATTTCGAATTTTACCCCTTGTACCCTGATGTAAAAAATTCGAAAGTGACCTTTACCGATAAATCCTCAGGAGCTGTGAATTGGCAATATTCCTTTGGCGATGGGCAGAGTTCAGTGAAACAGTCGCCGATTTATACCTTCAGGGATTCGGGTGCATTTTGGGTGAAACAAACCGTGAAAAATCAGTGGGGTTGCACCGACAGTTTGAGTAAACGGGTATACATCAATTTCATACTGTTGACCCATATTCCAAATGCCTTCTCGCCCGGCAATGATCCTTACAATCCGCGTTTTGAGCCTTCGGGTTTAGGTATCAAAGATTTCCGGATTGTGATTTTTAACCGATGGGGCGAAAAATTATTTGACGAGGGTTGGGGACGCAAGGCCTGGGACGGAAAATATGAGCAGGAGTGGGTTCAGTCGGGCTATTACCCTTACTATATAGAAATTATAGATTACGGCAACTTCAGGCACAGCTATAATGGCGTTGTACATGTGGTAAGGTAATTTTTATAAAAAATCAGCGCTTTTTAAACCTTTTTACCGCCAGCTCGTACATTTGCTCAGGACTCACATTCCGCCGTTTGAGTCGACGGTGTTTTCCTATCCAATAAGCCTTTGGTAAATTCTCAACATAGTACTTTTTGTTGATTTCCCGGTTTGACATGCCTATGATCCAGGGTATTTGATAGTATTGCTGGAAAAACCTCATAGAACGGGGCTCATCGCCATAATTCATGCCTATCACCACCAAACGGTTTCCAAATTCGTTATGAAGTTTTCTCAGATAAAAGGTATCGGTTTTAAGGCAGGCCAAATCGTCGTTAAAGAAATAGAGATAAATATGTTTTCTTCTGAACTGTTTAAGGCTGTACTTCACACTCATCTCATTGGCAAACTCTATTTTTGGCACCTTACAAAATACCTTTAACCTTTTGCTGATTTTCTCATGGGGTGCCCATTCTAAGTCAACCCATTTGCCGGTCGGCTCGATATCCTTAATGTAAAAAACCTTTTCATTCCATTCGAATTGGGTTTTCTTTTTGCCGCTTTTATATTCGGGGAGGTCTTCAGAGATGATGGCTTTTTTATAAGGGCCAATGTAAATTCGGTCGGTGCCGTTATCGTTATAAAGGGCATTGACATCCATGTCTTTTACACCAATGGTAAATGAATCCTGATCCAGCTTAAAATCGGCCGAGCACAGGTTGTAGCGCTGTTCGCGATAGCAGTTGCTGATTTTGGTAAACTGCTTTTTTCCGCTGTGCTTGATGTAATAATCGGTCAATAGGTTCTTGTAAGCCATATCCTTTCCAAAAACAACCCTGCTCAATTTCACCTCATACGCCGAACCCGGCACTTTAATATTTTGCAAGGCCACGACTATAGAATCCTTTTCGAAGGGAAGCAGTAGGGGCTCCCCATCATCGGTAAAATCCAGATTATTGTTTTTATCTACAAAAAAATGAACAGTGCGTCTCGCCATTCTTGAGTAATTGCCAATCAATACCATAAGGTATCCCGAGTTAATGGCATTGTCGGCCCCTGAAAAATACAGAAATGAATAGGCTGTATCGATGCAAAGCGACATGTCCGGTAACTTTTTGAGTTGAATCCATTGACCCGCGCTGAGGTTGTCAACTCCAAAGTTCCGATAAGGCTCAATAGCATTGCCAGTATACTTGTAAACAGGCACAATGGCTTGTGTTTTTTTTAGCTTATCGTCCTCAACCTTAGCGTTGAGAGGGATTCGGATAGTTTTTTGCGCTGCAACCATACCTGCCCAAAGGAGCAGGGAAAAGAGTAATTTGACTTTCAAGATGCTGCAAAGAAAGAAAAATTATCGCTCACTACGTGAACCGGAGAGGATAGAAATATAATATAATAGGGTAGCCAGAGAGCCAATGGCAGCGACCACGTAAGTAAGGGCCGCCCATTTCAAGGCATCTTTGCTCATATCGTATTCTGAATTGGAAACAATATTTTTTTCCTTTATCCAAGCCAAAGCCCTTTTGCTCGCATCAAACTCGACCGGCAAAGTAATAAAGCTAAATAGGGTGGTAAGGGCAAATAGACCAATGCCCACCATGAGTATGCTTGGATTTTGTGTTGAGCTCAGAACGATAAAACCGATGAGAATGATCCATTGCATAAAATTTGAAGAAACATTGACGATAGGCACCAGTTTACTGCGTAAATTGAGCCAAGCGTATGCGGTGGCATGCTGAACGGCATGGCCACACTCATGGGATGCGACTGCAGCGGCAGCTGCATTTCTTCCTTCATAAACTTCACGGCTTAAATTCACCGTTTTGTTAATCGGGTTGTAGTGGTCGCTCAATTGCCCATCCACCGATAAAACCTGCACATCGTAAATGCCGTGATCTTTTAACATTTTGTCGGCGATTTCCCGTCCTGATAAACCCGACACCAGAGAAGTTTCAGAGTATTTTTTAAACTTATTTTTCAGTCGCGTACTCACCACGAGGCTGATCACAAAAAATAGAATTCCGATAAAATAAATTCCGCCCATAATTTTTTAATTTTTACTTTTTGTTTGCAATATACATGCCATCTGGTATAAAATTAACCAAAGGTTTTCTATACACCTCTACTTCTTAAACAGATCTATATTAATAAATTGGATTTATGTTACTGAAATAGAGTGTATTATAAATCGATGGATCCATTCCACCATTCCTTGTCGAAGTTGGCTTTGTACTTTTCATAAAATCGGATAGCCGATTCATTCCAGTCAAGAACCTGCCAACTCACCCTATGACAAGCTTCCATTTTGGCAGTTGTTAATACTTCATCAAATAAAGCAGCTCCAATTCCCCGGCCTCTGTATTTTTCCTGAACATAGAAATCCTCAAGGTAAAGGACCTTTCCTTTCCATGTGGAATAACGGAAGTAAAACAAGGCGAATCCAATGACTTCTGAATTCATCTCAACAACCAAGCTCCAGAAAAGGGGATGGCTGCCAAAACCGTCCTTTTTCATTTGTTCCGCAGAATTGATCACTTCATTTGGCGCTTTTTCAAAAATGGCCAATTCATGAACTAAATTCATAATAGGTTCTGCATCGCCAATCTCTGCCTTGCGTATTTTGTATTTCATTGTGTTGTGTCAAAAATAAATTTAAAAATTTTTAATCTTGGGTTAACTTTAAAAATTAAGTAATCACCATCAGAACTTGAATAAGTATTTTGGGCTTAAAAATGAAGACATTAAAAGCATCCAAAATCATGCGTCATTTAAGCGTCATGACCACAAAATACGCAAAAGTTCTAAATTTTCTTTATTTCTATCCACAATAAAAAAGTGCGTTGTTCGTCTAATTATCAATGAGTTGTTAATATGTTAATAATCTAATTCACAATGGGTCAACATTTATAGTACCTTAGTGGATAACAAAAGCAGCCGAAAAAATTTTCGATAAGAGCTTTAAAATTGCACTCATAAATGCCATTAGATCCACAGACAAGAAACAAACGACAGCTCAAAAATCTGGAGGAAATCGTATACAGCGGTAAACTTCAGCCTCAGGCTCTCGATTTAGAAGAAGCTGTTTTAGGCGCCATGATGCTTGAAAAAAACGCGCCTGAAAAAGTGGTGGATCTGCTTAAAGACGAAACCTTTTACTCGGATACAAATAAGCTAATTTTCAATGCCATAAAGGAGCTGTTTGAAAATGCCAAACCCATTGACATCCTAACCGTAACCGACGCGCTCAGAAAACAAGGCAACCTTGAGTTGGCGGGTGGCGCATTTTACATTACACAACTCACCAACAGAGTAGCTTCGGCTGCTAATATTGAGTACCATGCCCATATACTCATCCAAAAATATATTCAAAGACAGATGATTCATATTGCCGGGGAGATTGGGAAAAAGGCCTTTGAAGACACCACCGACGCCTTTGAGTTGCTCGACGATTCAGAGCGTCAACTGTTTGCCATTAAGAACGATACCATGAAAAAAGGTCATCTTTCCATAGGCGACATCCTTAGCAAGGCCATCAAACATCTGGAGGTATTGGGTGCCAACACCAACAAGTTCTCAGGTATTCCTTCAGGGCTCTCCGATTTGGATCGCCTTACCGGAGGATGGCAAAAATCAGATTTGGTCATCGTAGCCGGACGACCCGGTATGGGAAAAACGGCGTTTGTGGTTTCGATTGCACGAAATGCAGCCATCGACTTTGGACATGCTGTGGCCATATTCTCACTCGAAATGTCGGCTGTTCAGCTCGTTACCCGTCTCATCGCTTCTGAATCAGAGATTTCATCCGAGAAAATAAGAAAGGGCGACCTGCAGGAGTTTGAATGGGAGCAATTGAGAGTAAAGACTGAGAAGATGTCGGAAGCTCCTATCTTTATAGACGATACACCCTCTTTGTCCATATTCGATTTCAAGGCCAAGGCGCGCAGATTAAAATCACAACATAACATTGAACTCATCATTGTCGACTATTTGCAGTTGATGAAAGGGGATGATAAAAACATAGGTAACCGTGAACAGGAAATCAGTTATATCTCCCGAAGTTTAAAGGCTTTGGCCAAAGAACTCGAGATACCGGTTATAGCCCTTGCCCAGTTGAGCAGAAATGCCGAGAGAAGGGAAGGAAACAGGCCACAGCTTTCCGACTTAAGGGAATCCGGCTCTATAGAGCAGGATGCCGATATGGTGGGATTTATTTACCGACACGAATATTACGGCTTGGCCGAAGATGAAGCCGGAAACCCCACCCAGGGAATAGGAGAGTTTATTATCCAGAAACACCGCAACGGCCCGACCGACATCATAAAAATGCGCTATCAGGGAGAGTTTACAAAGTTCTCCAATTTGAACGACTCCTTTATTCAGGATAATTTTAGTTTTAATGACCGGGATGCCGATACCGGAAGCTACATTGTAGGCTCAAAATTAAATGACATGAGCGCTCTCAACGATTTGGACGAACCTCCCTTTTAGTCAATTCCCAAAATAGAAGGGTTGAAAAATGTAACAGCCATGACAATGTTGTGCTTAAATTCGCGCATTATTTATCATGCTAAAAACGTTTTTCATTTTTTGCCTCCTCATTGGTACCTCGGCGGCAAGCGTGGCTCTGAATGTTCCCGTTCTCTATTCCCCAGCCGATAAGGCGACGAAGCAAAGTACAGGAGCAAGTCTGGTGGTAAAAGCAGTGTCCGGCGCCACCTATTACGAAATTCAATATTCAGAAAGTTCAAGCTTCACAAACTTTACCAAAATAAAATCGTACAGCAATTCGACGCTGGGTTTTTTTTATACCCTGCCCTTAAAATTTAATACCACCTATTACTGGAGATCGAGGGCAAGAACTACTGCCGATTCGTCAGGATGGTCGGCTGCCTGGTCATTTACTACCGAATCGTCCCTTGTGCTGTACAGCCCATCCGATAATTACGGACCAACAACTCCGGGTGTTTTCTTTAGCTGGTACAGGTGTAAAGAATATGCTAACTATGTTTTTCAATTGGACACCTCAAAAAATTTCAATTCTAAAATTTTGGTTTCCAGAAACATAAGCGACACATTTTCCTGGTTTTATGTTGAAATTAGAGAAGCTTCCATAAAATTCAGATCCACCTATTATTGGAGGGTAAAAGGGGTAGCTGGCGCCGACAGCAATGCCTGGACAATGACCAGAAAGTTAATTACTACCGATAGTCTTAAGATTTTTTCTCCTGCCAGTGGAACGAATTCAGCGCCCACCAACATAACCATTAATTTTTCAAAAGACAGTTACATCAACTACCAGTTTGAAATAGATACCCTACCATCCTTCAACACCAAAATGCTTCAACGTTTCGATTATTTGGGTACTTCAGAAAATTACTTTGCCTTTAAACTGCTCGACTTTGATCAGAGGTATTATTGGAGAATGAGAGGATGCGCTAAAACCGACACGAGCAATTGGAATAAAACCCGGGTCCTTAAAACCGATGGAATGAAAAATTTAAGTAAAATAAGCAGCGATGCCGGCATCGACCCTTATTTTACTTTCAGTTGGAGCAATGTCGATTCGGCAAGCCATTATCAGATTCAAATAGACACCTTGTCAAGTTTCAACTCGCCCTATCTGATTGACTCCGTAAAAATGGTAGATTACAAAAAACAATGGCAAAATTACCGTGCGGTTAAAATTTCACAAATGCCATTTGGGAATGTGATCTATCAAAGGGTTAGGCCTATTCACCCCAAGGACACCGGGGCTTGGTCAAAAGTTAAAGTATCCACCGTGGTGGCTGCTCCAACCACTTACTATCCTTTCAACACTTACACCAATGTTCCGATAAAATACATCTTTGGTTGGCGCGCAATTGCAGGAGTTACTGCCTACAGGATTCAGCGCGACATCACCACCGCGTTTAATTCTAAATCGCTTGTCGACACCATTGTTTTTACGACCCAGGCCACCTTGCCTTTGATGAAATTTAACACCACTTATTATTGGAGAGCACTTGCAATGCACCAAAGCGATACCTCTAAATGGAGCAATCCTTCCAAATTCAGCACACAGGCTGCTCCGGTATTGAAGTCGCCCTATTCTTCAAAAGTCAATGGCCCCGGTGTTGCCGGTACCCTCGACTGGGATTCAATGCCAGGAACCAGGATCTTTGAAATTTGGTACGACACAAGTAGCACCTTCAGTTCCCCTGTTTTGGTAAAAGCATTGACTCAAGGAGATTCCTCACGTTTAAATATTCAAGACCTCTATTTTGGAAAATTGTACCATTGGAAAGTTCGGGCCATCAATAGCTCCGACACTGGCTCATGGTCCGAAACCTGGCTTTTCTTTACGTACAATCCTGTGAGACTCAATTCGCCGGCCAACAATCAGAAAGGTACCAGTTTTATTTCTCTGGATTGGGCCTCGATCAAAGGCACAAAAGGATACCACTACCTTTTATCAACGGACAGTCTCTTTAACAAGGCCTGGGAAGGCAAGGTGAGCAAGGACAATCCTTTCTTTCATTATTTCGACGTGAATCCGACCAGTTTCAACACCAAGTACTTTTGGAAAATACGGGTGTATCATGCAAAGGATACCACAAGTTGGAGCGCTGTTTGGAATTTTACAACCCGGCCCAGAAATGGGGTTAAGCTCACCTTTCCTAGCAATAATCAAAGCGGAGTAGACCTAGGTGCAAAATTGGCCTGGGACAAAGTAAGTGATGCAGTGACTTATGTGGTTGAATTATCAGAGAATGCGGAAATGAAATCCTCCATTTTTTCGGTGGTGGGCACTAACGGCATGAGTACTTCGCTTAAACCTCTGACCAATTATTTCTGGAGGGTGATTGCAAAAAACCAGGATGGCATCCTATTGACAGATTCCAGTGTTATTTTTAAATTTACAAGTGCCGGGCAGTTCCTGGCTCCAACGCTTTTGGCACCGGCGAATAAAAGTACCAATTTATCTACCGTCATTAACTTTAGCTGGACCGCCTTGGCAGGGGCTTCAGGATACGATATTCAAATTGGAACGGATTCTACCTTTAATGTCACCCAAAACAATAGCGTCGCCTCTAATTTTGCAAGTTTTGGCAGTTTCAAAACTTTCACAGTATACCATTGGAGAATTAGAGCTAAAAATAATTTTGCCTCCGGTGCTTGGAGCAATGCCTTTTCTTTCAAAACAGCTGCCGGCGCAGACATTGATTTGGTTCAGGGTCAGAAAATCAACCTCTACCCAAATCCTACCATTTCCGAATTGTATATTGTAAGCCATGCCGGGCCTATTCAAAAAATTTCGATTTACAATACGCAAGGTCAATGCCTCAAAAATTTGGTTGGACATCACTCTCAAATGAATTTAGAGGACATTCCTGCCGGATTATACCTCCTTGAGGTCATTACCTCTGAAGGAAAATTTACACAAAAAATTACAAAAAGGTAAATAGTTCTACTTTGTCACTCTAGAAATATTCATTATCAGCATAGTACCTACT
>CAZTXB010000026.1:0-25849 GCA_964617955.1 uncultured Chitinophaga sp. | reverse complement strand
CTAGATAAATTCCAAAAAGTACAGCACAAAATTAGGCTTCACCTTGTCAATTTAAGAATATTAGCATACGTTTGGAAATTGAATTAATCGGATGAAAAGACAGATTTTAATATTTCTTATGATTTGTGGTTTTAGCTATTCTTATGCTCAAACTGTTCAGGGCGTGATAGTGGATGCCGGCACCAACGAACCCTTGCCGGGCGCTACCGTGAAGGTGAAAGGAACGGCCATAGCAGGTGCCTCGAATGCTTCAGGCGAATTTAAGCTGGAGGTGAGCTCATTTCCTCTCACTTTGGAAATTACCTACCTGGGGTATGAAAAAAAGTCGGTAAGACTTACCCAGGCACCCGTCAATGATTTAAAGATAGCACTTACCGAAGCTGAGGTCGATTTTTCAGAAATAGAAGTCAAAACCAGCCGAATCACCGAAAAGGAAAAGGAATCTCCCATCACTGTCGAATCCATGGGCAGCAAGCAAATAAAGGAGGCGGCTGCCAGCACTTTTTACGAAGGCTTGGGCAATTTGAAAGGCGTAGACATTACTGCGGCCAGTCTGGGTTTTAGGGTGGTGAATACGAGAGGTTTTAACAGCACCAGTCCTGTAAGGAGTTTGCAACTCATCGACGGAGTCGACAACCAATCGCCCGGATTAAATTTTTCACTGGGTAATTTTTTAGGAGCCAGTGATTTGGATGTGAACAAGGTGGATATTGTGTCCGGGGCAAGTTCTGCATTCTATGGCCCTAACGCTTTCAACGGTGTAATTAGCATGGAGTCAAAAGACCCCTTTTTAACCCCGGGTTTAAATTTTCAAACCAAAGTGGGAGAGAGGCAGCTAAAGGAGGTGAGTTTCAGGTATGCTCAGGTGATTAGAAATAAAAAAGGACAGGAAAACCTGGCCTATAAAGTGTGTTTGTATTCCATGAGTGCCTACGATTGGGAGGCTACCAATTACAACCCTTCGAACGATTCAAAAAAAGGGATAGGAAACCCGGGCCGTTACGATGCCATCAATATATACGGAGATGAAGTTTTAGCTCCCGGCAACGATCAATACACCGCCGGCCGAAGCAGAATTGAGTATCTCGGCTTGGGTGAGTTTTACCGGGATGGTTATAAGGAAAGAGACATTGTGGATTACCGAACCAACAACAACAAGTTTAATTTGGCAGTGCATTATAAAACCAGTTCTAAAACCGAATTGATTTATGCCTTCAACACCGGCGGGGGATCTACGGTATACCAGGGCGATAACCGCTACAGCTTGCGAAATATCAGGTTTTGGCAGAATAGGGTGGAGTGGAAGCAAAAGGATAAATTTTTTATTAGGGTGTTTTCAACCAATGAAGATGCCGGAGATTCGTACGACGCAGTTTTTACAGCTCTCAAACTCAACGATGCCTCCGCCGATTTAGGCGCCTGGTATAAAACTTATGCCGCCAATTGGGCCCGCAAGTTCAGAGGTATGACGGCGAATTTGCCGGGATACCGAGGAACCGACACCACCTGGGTGAAAGACAGTCTGGATATTTTTCTAACCAAATACAACGATTCTTTAATGCGATGGCATGGTATCAACCTGTTTAATACCAACCGCTACAGCTATAACGCCTATGAGGTTGGAACCAACCGTTTCGATTCTATGAGAAATGTGATTACCTCAAGAAAATTCACTGAAAACGGCACGCGATTTTACGATAAGTCGGCGCTGTATAATTTACAGGGAGAATACAAGTTTACCCCTAAATGGGGTGTGATTACCACGGGGGTAAGTGGCAGGCTATACCGACCAAATTCAAGGGGAACCATATTCAAGGATACAGGAGGCATTCAAATCACCAATTACGAATATGGCCTTTATGCAGGCTACGACAAGAAGTCGAAGGATAACCATTGGAAGTTGAATTTAACGGGTAGATTGGACAAAAACCAAAATTTTAATTTTTTAGTTTCACCGGCCGCCTCAGTCATTTATCTTCCAAACAAGGAAAACAACTTTAGGTTTACCATTTCAAGGGCCATTCGCAATCCTACCTTGGCCGACCAATACCTTTACTACAATGTGGGCAGGGCTATATTGGTGGGAAACCTCGATGGATTCGATTCCTTGATTACCCTGGCTTCGTTCGACAAGTGGAGAAATACCCTAGACCCAAGTTTGATCCAATATCAGAAGGTAGCGCCCATCAGGCCTGAAAAAGTATTGAGTTTTGACGTGGGTTACAAGGCCGAAATCAACAAATCTTTGTTCCTCGACATTGGGTATTACTACAGCATTTACACCAGTTTTATTGGTTATAATGTTGGCGTGGTTGGAAAATTTGATCAGGCTACAGGGTTTCCCATAGGCGGCATTCAGGCTTACCGTTTGGCAGCCAATTCAAAGGATAAGGTGAATACGACCGGGGCCAATATTGGCTTCAGTTACTTTTTTAAGAAATACAGTTTTACCGGCAATTATTCTTACAA
This sequence comes from uncultured Chitinophaga sp., assembly GCA_964617955.1. Lineage (GTDB taxonomy): Bacteria > Bacteroidota > Bacteroidia > NS11-12g > UBA9320 > JABWCE01. The sequence goes on along the minus strand of CAZTXB010000026.1, from coordinate 23,380 downwards.
CACCATCAATTTGAGAAGTTCCGATGACCCCATCGTACCGGCATTTAACACGCCAAAAAACAAATTCAACCTCGGTTTTTCAGGCAGAGAATGTAAATTGCCCTTTACCCATTTAAACCATTTTGGATTCAGCATCAGTTATAAGTGGATTGAAAGTTTTCAGTTTACCGGTTCGCCGCAATTCACAGGCTTTATCCGTTCTTATGACATGCTGGATGCGCAGATCAATTACAGTTTTCCTAAGAAACACCTGACGGTAAAAATCGGTGGTTCTAATTTAATGGGGTTCATGCCTTTGTTTAGGAAGGAAGAAACCAATAAGTTTAGCGCCATGTTCAACAACCTCAACAACCAGGTATACGGAGGCCCGAATGTTGGCAGGCTGGCTTATGTTTCCGTTCTTTTTGAGATTCCGGGACTGCGTTAAAATCAAACCCATTTTTTATGGCAATAAGTGCAAAAAGCCCTTACATTTTCCGCAAGTATTCACTGAGCCATTTATTTTACTTTCAAACTGTTGCAATAAATAATAGGGGTAGGGTCCTTCCTTATGGTCTGTTATTATTTTTCGCCAATTTCACAGACTTTCATGCGTTTTGCAATTAGTGTTCTCTAACCACTTATTTCAAATTTGAAAACTGAAAAAGCAACCCAAAAGATGGTGAAATTGATAATTCACTAAGACATTTTTAAAAATGATATGATAATTTAATTTAAATCCTATTTTTGTCTTTAAATAAATATAAACATGAAAAAAATTACCCTTTCTTTAATCTTATTAAGCGGATGTCTCGCTTTTGATTCATTGGCACAAACTAAACTTCGCTACAGAAATGAGGTTTTTACAGATGCTCAAATCCAGGTGGCTAATGGCATACCCTTTGCAACGAATTTGAATTGGCTCATTATTAACCAAACCGATTTGGGTACTCCCGCAAACGGCCCACAGGTTATTCAAGAGCTCACCTTTTTGAAAACAAAAGTTTTTACGGGGCAAGCAGCAACTATCCCGTTAAAGTACAGATATCCAAAATCAGTTCCTCCCGGAGACTCGACCATTCTGAAGGTAACCACGCTTACCATGAACGCTTATATGCCCAGTCTTGCAGCTGATCCCGGAACTAAGCGCCCGATCATCATTTACTTGCACACCGGTAACTTTTTACCTCCGGGTACCAACGGAAGCCCTTGTGGAGATAAATCGGACAGTATTGTTGTCGATCTTTGTAAAGGATTTGCGCGCCGTGGGTTTGTGGCCGTTGCCATCGACTACCGTTTGGGATGGAACCCAGTAGCAACCTCGGTTGACGGTCGTCGTGGAACTTTATTAAATGCCGTTTACCGTTCCATTCACGATGTGAAAGAATGTGTAAGGGTATTGAAAAGTGCCAATTTGAGTGCTTACAATCTCGATACTGCCAACATAGCCATCGTTGGAGAAGGCACAGGGGCCTACATTGCCCATGCTTATAACACCCTGGATAAGTATCCTGAATTTATGGCTTTGGATAAATTCAAAAATTATATCGACACGGCTAAAGTGGGCTATATCGATGGAACACGTGGCACATTTAATTTGTACGCCAAAAGTACAGTCAACACAAGGGTAAAAGCCATTGGAACCCTTGGTGGTGCCTTGGCCGACAGCACCTGGTTGGAAGCAGGAGACGCCCCAACCATTTCCATGCAGTGTGTGAACGACCCATTTGCTCCTTTTGGCTATGGTTTAGTTACGGTTCCTCCTCCTATTTCTCAGCCTGTGGTTGATGTAGATGGCGCAAACAACACCATCATGAGAGCTCAAAGGTTAGGCAACAATTCCTTGTTTGCAGCCATTGCCAGCGCCGATCCCTATACCATTAAGGCAAGATCTCTTTACAACAGAACAGTGGATTATATATTGCCTCCACCGGATGATAAGCTAAAAATACGCAGTGGAGAAGGCATGTATCCATTTATCATTGCAAAGGCTTCAGCTCAATTCGCCAATCAAGCCTCTCCATGGCAATGGTGGGATCCAACTTCTAAAGAAGCCACTGTTATTGTTGCGGCTCCAAGCACTACCGCCCATATGGCTTCGCTTAGCAGCAATCCCGACATGAGCAAGGCGAAATCAAGAAGGTATCAAGATACCATACATGGTTACATGACCCCACGTTTAGCCTATTCAATGGGTTTATTAAAAGCCGAAGACCTGAGCGTGAAAAGCGCCAGAATCACAGGAGTTAAGTTATACCCAAATCCTGCTCAAAGTAGTTTTACCGTGAGCTACACTGAAAAAATCAACCAGATACAAGTGGTTGATATTTCGGGCAAAACGTTGTCTTCACAGGAAGTGAATGGTTTGCAGTATACCTTTTCAACTTTAAATCTTAATTCAGGACTATACTTTGTGCAGGTACTCACCGACAGAGGTATGGCCGTAGAAAAACTCATTATTAAATAAGAATCAAATCAAACAAATAATCCCTCCTCCGCAAGGTCGAGGGTTTTTTTGTTTTACTTTAAACGATAATATTAATAGGAGGCTACTCTTCGATTTCCTATTTTTGCCAAGCTTGCAAAAAGTGAGGGAAAGGATATTCATTGTGTTCATTGGATTGTTTATGTTGTCTTTTGCAATTTCATTGTTTGATTGAATACAGCAGTCCGATTCAGCTTTAACATACAGGGATTGCTACACAGAAAGCTTTGAAAAAAAAGATTTTGACGTTGAGTATAAAGAGAATGAAAAATATTTCAATACAATTTTGCCACGACCCGAAACTTTGTTAAGCCAATTTAGGTTATTCATTGTTTCAATATTTAGTCAATAAGACCATCACTTAAAAAAATAAATCATCAGTTCATGAAAAGCATTCATAAAGATTTTATTGCCGGTATATCCGTTTTTCTCGTAGCCATTCCTTTATGTCTTGGAATTGCCCTGGCCTCAGGAGCTCCAATGGCCGCAGGGTTGTTAGGGGGTATTATCGGTGGACTCGTGATTGGAGCCATCAGCGGATCTAATTTTAGTGTATCAGGTCCGGCAGCCGGATTGACAGCGATTGTGCTATCAGCCATCACTGAGGTTGGAAGTTTCGAAATATTTTTAACAGCGGTGATTCTGTCAGGTTGTATTCAGTTCATATTAGGACTGGTAAAAGCGGGTTCCATCGCTTCTTTTTTTCCAACCTCTGTCATTACAGGACTGCTTTCAGCGATTGGAATTATTCTCATTTTCAAGCAAATCCCACATGCCTTTGGATACGACAAAGTCACCGAGGGTGATTTTGCCTTTGTACAGCAGGATAATGAGAATACCTTCTCATCCATATTTCACATACTGGGCCATATTCAGGTTGGGGCCATCATCATTTCCTTGGTAGGCTTATTCATGATGATTTATTGGAATAAAATTATCCCTAAAAAAGTATCCGGCATTTTTCCGGCTTCTTTGGCTGTGGTAATTGTTGCCCTTATTTTGAATGAAATTTTCAAAGTTTCAAGCTTGCAAAGTTTCTTCATTGAGGCCTCCCATAGGGTTCAACTTCCCGATGGGATATCCATCGCCAACGCGGATAAAATGCTCACTTTTCCTGATTTTTCAGGTTTTAGCCATCCTGCGATCTGGCGAATTGGGGTTACCCTTGCCATAGTGGCCTCCATAGAAACCCTTATCAATGTAGAAGCCAGCGATAAATTAGCCGACACGGGATTTAAATCTCCCTTAAACAGAGAGCTCATTGCACAGGGAACCGGAAATGTGGTTTCAGGTTTTTTAGGGGGCTTACCTCTGACTTCTGTTGTCGTGAGGAGCAGTGTGAATATTAATGCCGGTGCCAAGACAAAAATGGCGGCTATTTTTCATTCGGTATATTTATTGGTGTTCATCCTGGTGTTTCCCGACTTGCTAGTGAGAATTCCACTGGCAGCACTGGCTGCAATACTCATAGTAACAGGATATAAGTTGGCTTCTTATCAGCAATTTAAGAAAATTTACAAAAAGGGAATAGACCAATTTTTACCCTTTGTCGTAACCGTTTTGGCCATCGTTTTTTCAAATTTGCTCTTAGGAATTCTTATTGGGTTGGTGGTCGCGATTTTTTTCATCTTGCGGAGCAACTTCAAAAATCCCTTTACTTTTATCAGGGAAGAGTATCAAAATCGAAAAATTTTAAAATTGGAGCTTTCCCAACAAGTTTCGTTTTTTCACAAAGCCGCCCTTGAAAATACCATGGAAAATGTAGCCGATAAATCCAACATACTCATCGATGGGTCAAGAACAGATTTTTTAGACCATGATGTGAAGGAAACCCTCTTAAATTACAGAGACCATGGGATTGTTGAGAAGGATGTTCAAATTAGTTTCATAGGCTTTGACAAAAAGCACAAAATTGCGGATGAAATAAAATTCCCTTTAACCCTCAGCAAGGAGTTGCTTGATAAATTAAGCCCTGAAGATGTACTGAATATTTTAAAGAAAGGAAATTCAAGGTTTGTGAATGGGCATAGCCAGAAAAAAGATTTACTGCGTCAGGTGAAGGAATCTTCTACCGGACAAAATCCGACGGCTGTAATATTGGCTTGCATCGACTCGCGTTCGGCCACAGAACTGATATTTGATCAGGGCTTTGGCGACATTGTGAGCATACGTATTGCAGGCAATGTGGTGAATGAAGACATTATGGGGAGCATAGAATTTGCTTGCCATGCCTTGGGGACTAAACTTTTGGTTGTTTTAGGACATACGCATTGCGGAGCAGTGAAGGCCGCCCTTGGTGGAGATCCCGGCGGAAACATTTCACCTTTGGTAAACAAAATTAAGCAGTCTTTGCATGCCTGCGAACATATTGTGGACCCGGATGAGAAGGCCTTTACTTTATCAAGGGAAAATATTTTCAACTCCATCAACGAAATAAAAAAGAACAGCAATTTGAGTCCGCTTATCGAAGCCAATAGACTGAAGATTGTGGGTGCCATGTACGATATTGAAACCGGAGTGGTTGATTTTTATGATGAAGGTTGAGGCCAGTTTACCATAGGAGAGGAGGGCTTAAAGTTTGCGACCAAACTTAAAATAGGGTCTTCTGAAAAAGCTCAGTGCGTTCATTAGAAAGAGGCCATGTGTCTATCTTTTTAGCGTAAAATGCAGCATCAGAATTACCTTTCAATTTTATAAACGTGAATGGTTTTGTCCTTACCTGCCACAGCAAGTAAAAATCCGGCGCCACCTACCAAACAATTGTTGCTACAATCAGGTTCAGAATCGAAATCCATTGTAATTTCTGTTCGCACCGTTTCATCTTTTACCACGCTGAATTGCATAACAGGTGCGTTGCCCATGCCTATGCAACAACTGTAAACCGATTTTTTAAAAATACTCCAGGCGACTCCCCCCGGACTTCGGTCGCCGGCCGGACCAAGGTTGCTGGATTTGTCGGGGTTATCTAAATTTATTAAAAAGACTGTTGAGCCAAAATTGGCCGTTCCATACGCCAAAAGTGAGTCGTTAGGAGAAATCGAAATCACACCACGGGAATTGGTTTTTTTTGCCCAGATCTTTTCCCCGTTAATTTTATAGTAGGCCAAGCCATTATTTCCGGAAATGACGATTCTTGAATTTTTAGAATCGTGGGTCAGCGCAAAATTTTCAATTTCAGCAAACTCTGTTGCTATAACGGAATGTAAGGATCCATCAGAAATGTTCCAGCAATACAAGCGGCTATCGTCTATAGAAGCGGCATAAACGTGGTTGGAAGCGCATTTTACGCTATAAACTGCAGTGGCGCTATCGATTCCCTGACTTTTTCTGACGCCTTTACTATACCAGAGAATAGCCGGCTTTTTTAAATCAATTAAAACAAGTCCCCCAATAAATCCAATGGCCATCTTTTTTCCATCAGGTGTGTAGTCTATAGCTCGGATATATCCAAAGTAAGGTTTAATTTTATCCTTCTGGGCGAAACTTTCTGTCAAGTCGTCAACGTCGATTTCTTTGATAAGTTTACCGTTTTCAAAATTCACAAACACAACCTTACTTTTTATTGAATAGGCCAAGACGTCACCATCAGGGGAGGCAGCCATGGCGTAAATATTTTTACCGGCTTCAATGCTGTACTCAAGATTTTCTTCAATTGCGTCGGTCTGGGTAGTTTTGGAGTTTTGGGCACTCACGCTTATGGCCAAAAGATTAGCCAGACAAAGGGTTAGAGTTATTTTCATCTCGTTATTATTTTTTCAGAATTATTTGCACCTTTCCACGGCTGACTTGGCTTTTGTCATCAATCGCCTCAGTTCAGTCATTCTTTCTTCCATCGCTGTAATTTTAGCTCGAATTTCAGTTTCAGCCTTCTTATTTAAATAGTCAATGGCATTGGTATGCTCCAACCGCGATTCTTTGATGTGTTCCAGGTCGGAATTTAATTTCGCAATCAAATCCTTCTGTTTCATGATCTGGCCTTCAGTAGCGCTGTTGCTTGTGCCGCTGTTTTTATATTGATTTAAGGTTGCATTGGCTTTTTTAATCTCTTCAACCTTGAGGTTAATGCTTTTGTTAAGGCCTTCAATTTGCTGATTAAGGGTGGCAATTTTTGAGTTTTTGGTGGCCTTAAATCCTTTCAATTCCTTTTCGTACCTTATGGAATCTTCTTTAGCATCCTCCATGTCTTTGTTCAAATGGGCCCAATTGGCCTTTCTTTTCAGGCATTCATCGGGCATGATGCCAAAATCCATAAACCTCAATTCGGGGGTGTGGAGGGCGCACTTATCTTTTTCATTAAATAATTTAACGTCTACCTGCATGGCGTTGAGGGCCTTGGCAAGCAAGGTCTCCTCCAGCTGTTGGATGCCCATCAGCGTTAAATATTTGCGATCGATGACTTCTACTCCTTTTGATTTGTCAATCTGTCTATAGCTCATCAACGTGTAGTCGGGTACGTACTTGTTGTTAACACAAACTACGTGAGGGATGCATTGGGTATGGACGAGAATATATGGGATTTCGCACCGATAGTCTAAACTCATGTTGGTTATTTTCATCTCCAACCCCTCTACACCAGTAATCACTTTATCCATCACATTTAAGTAGGCGTCGGCAACCTTACCGGGTGTTATTTCTTCAAAACCCAGTTTGTTCAGGTACATAATTATTTCCTTAACTTCATCAGGGGTTTGGTCTTCTTCCCATTCAATTCCGGCTATTTTTTCGACTCCTACTCGTACTGCCGCAATGTAATCATGCCAGGCTTCGGGCACCTTATTTCTTGCAATTACAGGGGTAATGGTGATTTTAATGGGGCGGTCGGGGTCAGGCAAGCGGTAGTAATCGTGAAACGAGAGGTCAATCAGTTCCTGAAATTCGCCTTTACTGCAATTTCTGTAATTTCCGGTATCTAATATCTGGAAAGTAGACATCATTTTGAGCATGGCATCTTTCCAATTGATGGGTGCTGCTCCATCGAACAGATAAGTGTTGTTGTTAATGTTAAATAATATCTGGAAATAAATGGAAGTGTCCTTTTGAAACAGCAATTTTCGCTCCTCCATGGTAAGGCAGGCTTTGATTCCAAATCCGATATTCACCGTTTTGAAAATTTTATTTATATCAATGCCGGCCATGGCTGCTGCACCTTTCACCTCTATTTCGTCCATCGTTTTTTTATATTTCTTCGCCTCTTCGTCACAATTTTCGCCGGGTCCCTTATTCTCTTTTTTATGGTTGCCCAAAAATTCGGTTAAACCCAACTGTATTTTTCCCTTTTCGGTGGTAAACAAGAAAAAGTTGGTTTTAAGTTTCCAATCTTTTTTGGTGGTATCCGGTACCTGTTCCCTGAAGCGTTTGTTATCCATGGCCAAAGGCATGGTGATTCGTAATTTGGCCTTTTTGCAAGCGAAATAGGCTATTTCACCAGGTTCCCAGGGTATTTTACCCTTGCTCGCCTCCGTATTATCTTTTTCTTCCTCTTTCTCCTTTTCTTCCTGGTCGTTGTAGTCGAGCCCTTCAAGCCCTTCAAGGGCAATTTTTAAATTGAGGTGAGCTTCTTTTTGCTTGGTATAATCTTCCTTATCTAAATTATAGTTTGCGCGGTAAAGTATAGCGGCCTTGGCATAACATTCTTTAGCCCTAAGGATATAATAATATCTTTTTTTAATTGGCCCCGAGGTTTTAAAATCGTCAAGAGATGCTGCCTTTTGCTCATAGAGCAAGGCTGCAGAGGTGAATCGTTCGGCTGCAGCCCAAAGTTGCTGTTTAAGTTCCAGCTCTTCTGCTGATTTTACATGTTCCTCGGGAGTGTAATCCTGTGCATTAACAGAAAAGCTGAGGATGATAATGGAAAAAAGAAGAAAAAATTTTGATGGTTTTGTCTTCATTTCATAGCAAAAGGAATATCAAATTTAGACATAAACATCAAAAAGTCAAGCCTAAAGGAACTATTTTTCATGGCATCTTAGGGCCAGAGATGGCATTCCATCTGCCTTAGCCATGTCGTTAGAGACACAAAAAGAACGTGTGTAGGAATACACAAGGAAAGATTAATTCAAACAGGGAAACTGAGAAGTTGATACCAATTGAAAAATACAAATTCTTTGACAAGGACAATAATTTGTAAGGCTACAGGTGCATAAAAAAAGGGTTCCATTTCTGAAACCCCTTGTGGTGCGGATGATAGGACTCGAACCTACACGCCGCAAAGCACCAGATCCTAAGTCTGGCATGGCTACCAATTACATCACATCCGCAACGTTTGCAACCACAACTCAGTTAAAGTTTCTGTTTGTGGTTGTTGCCGCGAAGGTATAATTTTTTTTTAAAAATTAGAAACAAAAAAAAAGCCGTTCAAGCATAAAGTTGAACGGCTTTTTTAAAAAAGAAATTTTTATTTAACCTGCATTTTTTGCGTGGTTGAATACAAGTCGTTTGAGATGGTATAGAAATACAAACCGGATTTCAGTCCATCAGCGTTAATGGTTACGGCATGATTTCCTGCTGAATGGTATCCCAGCTTTTCGGTCTTTATCACCTTGCCTGTAATATCACTGATGCTTAAATTCAGGTCGCTTCCATCGCGAAGGTAAATAAAGGCAGAAGTTTCTGAACTGAATGGATTTGGCTGGTTTTGGCTTACAAAAAATATTTTAGGATCACTTACAGTTTTCTTAACGCTTACAGGGTCTTTGATCAATCCTGCAAGGATATCGGTCACCGGGATAGCTTTGTATTGTATACGCTGCTCATCGTTGGGATGTGTATTGCTGTTTCCGTTGTTTTGCAAGTTGGTTCCCGGTAAATCGTCTTCCTGATAAAGGAAATGAACAAAATTATCGGCGCGCTTGGCTGCAGATGGGAAAACGTTTTCAAAACTGTTAGGGGTTGAGGTCGCCGTGATGTTTTGGCCTATGGTCCAGGAAACCCCACCATCGGTTGAGAAGGAAATATACAAGTCGCGGTAGTTGGCGTTAAAGGGGCTTATGGCCAATTCGTTAGGGGCGCTGTAAATCACATACAGGTTTCCGTTAGCATCCATCGACGAAGTTGGGAAACTCACCAAAGAATTGTTGCCGTAACGGGTTGCAGATGACAAGCCTGCAGGTACAGTGGTTCCGTTGGTAAGTGAGGTAAAAGTTTCTCTGGTAATGTCTAAGGTTCCGTTTTGGTCATAATCAAAAGCACCTCCGCACAAGTTTACACTGTCCCAACCTTCGGTCCAATGCATTAAAGAGGTAGAGGCCGGACGGAAACTAAATCCGTCATCTCCCATAATGGTGTCAGAAACAAAACTTCTGGCAAAAAAGACATGGATTTTGTTGTCATTTCCAATCAATACATCCATGGAGCCGTCGGTTGTTTTCTCAGGGGTAGCGTGAGAAATATAAACGTCTTTAAAAGGTGAATACTGAAAGGCTTCCACTTGTATTTTGGTAAAAGTATTTCCGCCATTGGTTGATTTGTAAAGGCTGATGTCTTCGCCTAAGCCCCCTAGTACAATAGCAACTATAGAATCTTTTACATCGATGGCATAATTATCGCCTCCTCCGTTTAATACTCTGGTAGAATCGTAACCGGGTAAGGCTGTAAACTTTTTATCCCAGGTTAATCCGGCGTCAGTCGAACGGCTGTATGTAGAAGGACTAGATACTCCGTTTATTTTTACGATAGGAATTCCGTTTGCAGCGTCTGAGAAGTAGTTGGACACAAGATGAATGGTTTGCTTTTTATCGGTTCCAATTCTACCCCAAATACTCACCATGTTGTTCTGCTGGGTAAGTATCGCCTTTTGATCAGGAAAAGAACTGTTGCCTATGGCATTATTTTTACTCAACACCCAACCACCGGTAGAGGCCACATGTCCCATTATAGCTTCATATTTTGTTCCTGATTTTTCCAATACACCTATACATGGCCATCCGGTTCTTTCTGTCTCCAAACGGGCATTCACTGTACTAAACCACGAAGTGGTAGCTTTGTGGTTATATCCTGTGCCTCGTGTCGGCCAGTTGGCTTCACCAATGCTGGAGGTGGTCCATACTGCTGAAATCGAGCCATTGTCGTGTAATATAACCCTGCGTCCTACAGAGGCATTGGTTTGTAGGTCATAAAAGGTTTTGCCAATAAGTATGGCTGAGTACCTTATGTGTTTGTTTAAGGTTGGGGTATAAGTTGTACCGGCTTTAAAAGGGCTAACGGCCTCATCCATGGCTACATAATTTGTGGAGCTTGGCATGGGTACATTTTTATCAGAACTAACTGATTGCAAAGTTTTTTGGGCAAAAACAGCCGTTGAAAAGAGGCTAAAAAATAAGAGTAAATTTTGTTTCATGTTTTCTGTATATATAAAGGTGGCAAATAAAACTAAATTATTTTAATTTCTGGTGAGTAATTCACAAGTGGGCGGTTTTTATGCCAAAAATTTGAAAATAATTTACAAAATTATGAACAGAGATTTCTGAATTCCCCCTTTCTTTGCAGTTATGGAATTAAAAGACGTGGTATCGGTGGCAGGTAAGCCGGGTTTGCACAAAATAATCGGGAAGGGCGCCAATGGTTTGGTTCTGGAATCACTGGATGGATTGGCTAAGAGATCCATTACCCCATTGAGCCAGAAAGTATCTATTTTAGAGGATATTTCAGTTTATACTCACGATGGCGATAAAAAACTGGCTGAGGTTTTTTTGAGCATGGAGAACATGGAAAAGAACGGACAGCTGGGGCCATTGGAAAAAACTGCAAGTGGAGAGGATACCAAAAAATGGTTTGAATCTGTGCTTTCAAATTTTGACAAGGAAAGGGTTTATAATTCCGACATTCATAAAATAAACAACTGGTTTGGCATGCTCAAAGGCAAGGTCGATTTCAATGCCAAGTCTGAGGCCGACGATGCCGAATCTTCCGACAAAGCGACAAAGTCGAAAAGCATAAAGCCGGTAAAAAAAGTAGAGGCCAAAAAAGTCAAGGCGTCGAAAGGAGCCACCAAAACTGCCATTACCAGCCGAAAAATGAGCTAATAGCCTTCAAGGCTTCTCTTCTGAAATTCCCGACAGGGTTTTTCATTCTATTGCCAATCGGTATAATTTTTTATCCTATGAGGGGCATTTTTTAACCCACAAATAAAAAACTAGTTTTGCCCGAAGGCCATGCTGTTTAATTCACTAGAGTTTTTACTTTTTTTTCCTTTGACGGTAGGAGGCTATTTTTTACTGCCCAATACCCTGAGAAACTACTTCCTGCTGGCCGCAAGTTGTTTTTTCTACATGTTTTTTAATCCGGTATACATCCTTATCTTGTTTTATACCATCGCGGTCGATTATATAGCCGCCATCCAGATTGAAAAAAACCTTAATAAAGCATCAGCAAAGCGAAATTGGCTTTGGGCCTCATTGTTTGCAAATATTGGCGCCCTGGTACTGTTTAAGTATGCCGATTTTCTGTTGGACACCTTCTCGGTTTTCTTGCATGTGGCCAAAGTGGACCATTCCTTTTCAGCATGGCATATCCTGCTGCCTATTGGGCTGTCGTTTCATACATTTCAGGCCATTAGCTATGTTGTTGAAGTTTACAAAGGCAAACAGAATGCTGAAAAAAATCTATTGAACTATGCCCTGTACGTCATGTTTTTTCCTCAATTGGTCGCAGGCCCCATCGAGCGGCCCCAAAGGCTGTTGCATCAATTTCGAACCCATCAAAAACTACAATATGAAAACCTTTCTTTGGGATTAAAATGGATGATTTGGGGATTTTTTAAAAAAGTGGTGGTTGCCGATAATCTGGCGTTGATTGTCGACAAGGTTTACGACGATCCTCTTCACCAAAGTGGATGGCCACTTATCCTGGCCACCGTTTTATTTGCGTTTCAAATTTATGGCGATTTTAGCGGCTACAGCGATATTGCGAAAGGCACTGCTAAAATTTTGGGTTTTGACCTGATGATAAATTTTAACTTGCCCTATTTTGCCAAGTCGGTATCAGAGTTCTGGAAACGCTGGCATATTTCGCTTTCACAGTGGTTTCGCGACTACGTGTTCATTCCCATGGGCGGGTCTCGGCAAAGCTTGTTTCAGAATATCATGCTCACCTTTGCTTTAAGTGGTTTGTGGCATGGCGCCAATGTGAACTTTATCATTTGGGGCCTCCTTAATGGTTTATTTGTTTACATGCATAAAAAATTAAGTCATTTTAAATTTAAAATATTCGGGTGGGTGCAAATCATTTTTACTTTTTTACTCATCGATTTCTCCTGGATTTTTTTCCGGTCAAAAGATTTTGGGCAGGCCTTACATAGCATTGGAAATTTGTTTTCCAATTTGTCGTTTGGACGGGTGACGCAACTCGGCATTGAAAGACACCATTGGGGCATTGCCTTGGCCATGCTTTCCTTCATGTTAGCAATGGAAGCATGGACCAGAAAGGCAACCCTAATAGGCTGGTGGCATAGTGCAAATAGGTTTTCTAAAGTGGCGTTTCTAAATCTTTTGTTGTTTCTGATCGTTTTCTTTGGTGTTTTTGAACACCGTTCCTTTATTTATTTTCAATTCTAAATGTACAGAGCAGGGCGGGTCATCATAAAATTCGGGGTTTACTTAAGCCCACTGCTTCTACTCCTTGCGTTTTTGGAATACCATTTATCGAAAATTGAAAATTCGTATACTTATAAAATAAAAAACTTTACACAAGCCTTGCCAGAAATCGAAGTGCTGGTGCTGGGCAATTCCCAAGCCTTAAAAGGCATCAATCCCCAACTCATTTCTAAAAATGGATTTAATATGGCCAATGTCAGTCAAACTTTACCAGTGGATGAAGCCATTTTAGAGACTTATATCGATAAAATGCCTAAACTTAAAACAGTTTTGATAGGCATTTCTTATACCAGCTTCGGCGAATCATTAGCAGAGGGCGAAGAGGAGTGGAGGCTTTCCTTCTATCAAAAATATTACAGATTTAAAAAAAACATCCACCCGCCTTGGAAATCCAAATCTCATATTTTAATGTATACACCCTATGAATCCCTGAAAATGGCTTTAAAAAATTTTAGAATGAATTTGATTGCGCATTATCAAAGCAATGGTTGGATGAAGGTGGAAACAAACGATGCCGAAAAATTAAGCGATATGTGGGCTATGAGAAGGGCCGAAAGTCATACAAACAGTTTGAGCAGTGATCGCATTGAATTGAATACTTCGGCTCTCAGGAAAATGTTAATCAGGCTGAGAAAATATGGCATCCATCCGATTTTGGTATGCACGCCTGTGATGAAGAACTACGCCCTTCACCTCGATAAAAAATGGGAGGAAACGAATGAAAAGATCGTGCAGAATATGATAAGCGATGGCTATACTGGTTATATAGATTTTAACAAATTGGATATCGCGGACTGTATGGACTGTTTTGCCGATGTTGATCATTTAAATAAAAACGGGGCGCTGTATCTATCAACTCAACTGGGAGAAGTTGTAAATAAAGATACAAAAAAGGCTCTGCGCTAGGGACCATAAATTACAGTTTTTAAAATAGTTCGCTGCTCAGGCAAAAGCAGATAACGAGCAGTAAAGAATAAATGACAAAAAAGCCGGTTTCGAGGCTTCGCATAAAGGGGATTTTTTGGTAATAACAAAACAGAATGAGCAGCATTTTTTCAATAAAAAAGGCCAGGGTGATGCCCCAGGCAGCTCCTGCAATGCCATAAATAGGGGTTAGGAGCCAAACCAAGGCTATGCCTGACACAAATTCGATCAAACCTGAATAGAGCGCATATTTGGTTTTTGCTTTTCCCATCAACAGCGATTGAGGGAAGAGTAAGCGTGGGATGATCGTGAGAAGCAAAATGTTGAATATGGTAGAGGCTTCTTTAAACGAGTTGGTAAAAACAAAATTAAAAACGAATGGCGAGCTCAGCATCAATAAGCAGGCCATTGGAAAAACCTGATGCATCAATCGGCGATGGGAAACCTGAGTTTTTTTCCAAAAGTCCGGTTTATCAAAGTTCTCAGCGGTGTTACCCCCTAAAATGATGCTGTATGAATTGGCTAGAACTGTAAAAAGTGGGAATTCACGACTGCCATATCTGAAAATATTGAAGGCTTGATCATCGACAGAGCTTTTGAGCAGAAAATTTGCGATGTAAACATATCCAGTGCCAAAAATGAGAGAAAGTGTGATGGGCCAGTTAAATTCGGCAAGAGGCTTTATGTAGGAGGGTTTGAATTTGCCGGGCATCTTCCAAATGAGGTTTAAAGTAAAGCCAAAACGGATTGCCCCAAATAAAGCCAAGGAGGCAAGACACATAGAAAAGGAATAACCCATAAGGAGAGGAATGCTGGGAAATAATACAAAGCCCAAAAGATTAAAAAACGCCCAATTTCCCAATTTTTTAAATTTTTTGTTAAGGAAATAGACGTATTCTACCACCGAACTGCATACGGTCCCAATAAGGTAGATGCATAAAAACAGCCATTCGAAATTTGAAAAAAAGACTTGCCGAGAGAAGGCTTGATAACCTATAATTGCTGAGCAAGAAAGGAGACTAAGCAGGCAAAAAACAAAAAATGTGTTTTTGAAAATAAGCGCCCACTCTTCTTCAGGATACCTTTTAACAAAGCTCACCAGGGTGTATCCAAAGCCCGAAACATAAAAAAAAGTAAAACCGGTGACCAACAACAAGGAAGTTTCCCAATGGTTGATCAAAATCGGGTCGCTTATGAGCCTTGCAAAAATAATGGCTATAACGACGACCGCTGCAGCTTTGGTTAGGTTGTAAATCTGCAGATATCCTAAGCCGCCATCTTTCGAAAACCAGTTTTTAAGGCGGTCTGAAATCACACGCAATTTCAAGCCGACAAAACTATAAAAAAGAATTTGAGTTAAAGCCTAATAATATTATTTTTGCACCCTTAAGACAAAAGCCTAAAAAAAATCATTTTAAGGTCTTGGCTTATAAAAATGGTGATTGTAGCTCAGTTGGTTAGAGCGCTTGATTGTGGTTCAAGAGGCCGCGGGTTCGAGTCCCGTCTTTCACCCCACAAATTGCTTGATTCTCATATTCAAGACCTTCGTACTTTCTTTTAAATTATTTGTCAAATGAAAAATCTGTTTTTAGCGACCTTTGTCCTCTTTTTATGTTCTTGTGGTAATTCAACTACCGAAAACCAAATGCAAGAGGATACTACCACCAAACTTGCTCCTGCACCCATCGACATTCTGGACACCACAGGTGGTAAGGGCGTGTTTTTTGAAAATTTAACAGATAGCCAGGTACTTAAAAGCCCCTTTACTTTGAAAATGAGAGTGGTGGGGATGGAAGTGGAAAAAGCAGGACCGATTAACGAACTCAAAGGGCATCACCATGTAATCATCGATGGCAGTGCAGTTGAGGAAGGGCAAACGGTAATTAACGATGAAAACCACTTGCATTTTGGTCAAGGACAAACGGAAGCTGAGTTAAAACTAAGCCCCGGATTCCATACCTTAACCCTTCAATTTGCCAATGGGGTTCATGCTTCATATGGCGAACGTTGGAGCAGAACCCTCCACGTACAGGTTAAGTAGTCTCCAAATAAATTTGTACATTAAAGTGTTCAGTTGAGGGTAATCTTTCAGAATGCCCTATCTTTTTCCCTTCTTTTACCTATAATTTTGTTAGCATTAATGAGATACACAGTCTTAGCATTGGGATTGTTTTTTTGCTTGTGCTCCTTTTCACAATCGGGGCCGAGGAAATCTTTGTCGTTTCAACAGGACTTTCACGACTATGGCATCAATATTTTGGATGGCCGTTTGATTAATTTTGATACGACCTTATCTCAAACATTCAGGGTAGGTTTTAATTATCGTGCAGGGAATACGCTGCTTCTGTCCACCGGTGTTTCCAATGGTTTTTTATGGAATGAGAGAAAAGAAACCACCAGTTTAACCAAAAATTATGCCCTGGGTTTCGATGCCACAGCCATGTTTCTGAGTAACAATGGCCGGATTTTCAGAAAAGATGCGCCATTTTCTCCTTACTTGTCCTTTGGTTATCAGTACTATTTCATGAATAAGTTGAAAAAGGCCGGCATAAAAGCGTCGGAGGTGTCACTTCAGTACGGTCTGGGTTTTAATCTCAATTTGAAAAAGAAACTGTCCTTTCAGGCGCAAAGCATGCTAAGCCAACAATTGGGAGGGACCTTTAATACCCATTTTATCCATCGCTTGGGCTTTACGCAGGTAATTGATTTGGGTTCAGAGCCGTCAGAGGGCGAAGCAAAGTCAAATAATTTAGTGAAGGATTACGATAGCGACGGAGTACCCGATGCTAACGACCAATGCCCGACCCTCTCAGGTAGCGCAGCCTACTTTGGGTGCCCTGCAGGATATTGGGATGCCCAGCTCAAAACCATTGCCCGCCTTGACTCTCTTGAAGGCTTAATGTTAAAACTAAAAAATAAAATGGCGGGAATAGAATCCGATTTGGAGAACCTCAAATCCCTTAAAAAGTCTGAATCTAATAAGAGCACTGAAACCGGTAAACCCAAAACCATTGAGCCTATTGTTAAAGAAACTGCCAAAGGCGATGCACAGAAACCTGTGGTAAAAAAGGTGGTCAAAGACACTGTAAAAGCCAAGGGTAAATACCAGGCAGATGAGAAACAGAAATTAAGCAATTTAAAGACATTGGAGAAAGTAGATTCCTCTAATTTAAGTGAAATAGAGATAGTGAAAGAAAGAACCATGGCCTATTATGTGGTTACCATTTCGGCCCTCAACGAACATATTGCTGTGAATGAGGCGAAAAAAATCAAAGCAAAATACCCTAACGTGAAGGTCATAGCACAGCCCAATGGGTTTTACCGCACGGCCATCCTATCGGGATTTGATAAAAAGGAAGCCCTTAAGCTCCTTGAGCAGGTTACAGAAAATGGTACCAAGCAGGCCTGGCTAGCCTATTACTAAGTTTTTTTCTTCTTTAGACTTTGGGCTGCATTGAATTTTGAGCCGAATCAAGCCTTCCTGATGTCATTTTACGACAATGAAAATTACAGTTTAATCGAAAGCTTTTCTGGCATTTGATTGCATTGTGTCTTAATTTGCAGAAAAAATCAAAATATGAACAAAATCAAACTCAGCGTTTTCCTTTCCATGTTGTGCTTGTTTTCAATTGCACAAGCACAAACCAATGCCGCACCTACTCCGATGGACTCAAACGATCCGTTTGAACTCATTGAAAAAGTGGATGCTAAGCCTGGTAAGCCATTTATTTCCTATGAAAAGTACCGCTTAAAAAGCAACGACCTTACCTTGATTATTCACGAGGACCATTCCGACCCCATTGTTCATGTGGAAGTTGGATACCATGTGGGCTCTGCGCGCGAAAGCGTGCGAAACAGCGGATTTGCGCACTTCTTTGAGCACATGATGTTTCAGGGTTCGAAAAATGTGGCCGATGAGGAACATTTTAAATTGATATCAAGAGCCGGAGGAAATAACAATGCATTTACCTCTTTCGATGAAACAGTGTATGTTAACACGGCACCAAGTAATATCACCGAAACCTTGTTATGGTTGGAAGCCGATCGCATGGGAACGCATTTGGAAGGTTTTACCCAAGCTAAATTTGAAAGCCAAAGAAACGCAGTGAAAAATGAAAAAAAGCAGCGCAACGATAACCAACCTTATGGCATGTTGAACGAAGTATTGTTTAAAACCATGTTTGCAAACAATACGTATGAGTGGACACCCATTGGATTTACCGACGATTTAGACATAGCCAGTTTTGAGGATTTGAGAAAATTTTTCCTTCGCTGGTATAAACCCAATAATGCCACCTTGGTAGTGTCGGGCGATGTGAATCCTCAACAAGTAAAGGACTGGGTTAATAAATATTTTAGCACCATTAAGAAAGGAAAACCTGCACCTAAAAAGAGAATGCCACCGGTAATCCTCGCCTACGATCAGTATGTTGAGATGACCGATAACGTTTACTTACCCCTCACGGTAATGGCCTGGCCAACGGTACCTGAATTTCATAAGGATGAAGCCGCTTTAAATGTATTAGGCTACGTTTTATCAGGAAACAACAGCTCGCCGCTATATAAAAAATTAGTAAAAACCGAGGATGCCTTAAGTGCTTCTGCTTCCAACAGCGGATTGGAGTTGGCAGGCTTAATGACTATTGATGCTGTAGCTGCTCCGGGAGGATTAACCACAAAGGAAATTGAAGCCAAAATAAGAGAAGTGCTGGCCGAATTCGAAACCAAAGGTTGTTCAGACGAAGAACTGAATAAGGCAAAAGTTATTTACAAAACCTCTGCCATCAATGTGTTGGATCAGGTGGCCTCCAAGGCTTATGCACTCAACCATTGGAGCATGATGACAGACAAATCCTATAATCTCGACAAACAAATTGCTGCCATTGAAACAGTGACCACAGCCGATGTATTAAGGGTTTTTAGAACCTACATAAAAGATAAGAAATGCATTGTCATCAATATTGTTCCTGACCCGAGCAATGGTGAAAGAGATACTTCAGTGAGCAAGAGCGTAAACCCGCATGCCATGGAGGGAAAGGCTAACGATCCACAGTATGACGGACTGACGTATGAGCCGCCTGTAGATAATTTTGACCGTTCGGTAAAACCTACTCCCGGACCGGTAACTGCAGCCATGGTTCCAACCTATTATGAGTGGAAATACGACAATGGATTGAAATTTATTGGTACTAAAACCAGTGAGAGCCCAAAAATTATTATCTCGATCAACATGTCAGGAGGTCAATTGCTCGAAACCGGCAAATACCCAACCGGAACCGCTTCAATGACTGCTGAGCTCATGACTGAAGGCACGACCAAGCTTACCTCTGAAGAGTTTCAGAACGAGTTGGATAAAATAGGCAGTAACATTTCCTTTGGCAGCGGCGAAACCTCAAATTCATGCTTTGTTTCTTGCACCAAAGAACACCTCGACGTCACTTTAAAACTCCTTGAAGATGCCTTATACAATCCGCGTTTCGACCCAGCTGATTTCAAGAGAATTAAAAAACAAAACATGGAAGGCGTTCAAAGTCTTAGAAAAAATCCTTCTGCCATGGCGGATATGGCCTGGAATAAAATTTTAATGAAAGGAACCCTTTTGGAAGAGCCTAATTTTGGCAATTTTAAATCGGTAAAGAAAATATCCTTGTCTGATGTAAAAGATTATTACACCAAATGTTATTCCCCTTCCATTTCTTCAGTAGTAATCTCAGGAGATATTTCAGAAGAAGACGCTAAACAAAAAATGAGCTTTTTGAAAAACTGGAAAAATCTTCCGGTGGTAGTTCCGCCATTAGGAAAAACACCCACCTTCGACAAGGTTCAAATTTATCTTATCGATAAACCTTATGCCCCACAATCAGTCGTTACGGTAACGCACAATCACTTGCCTTTTGACTATAATGGCGATTATTTCAAAAGCAATATCATGTATTTTCCTTTAGGGGGCAATTTTAACAGCCGTTTGACCATGAACATACGCGAAGAGCATGGTTTTGCTTACAGCCCGCAGTCAGGCATGTTTGGAAACAAATACTATGGTAGCTTTTTGTGGCAGGCAGATGTGAGAAAGAATGCAACCGACAGCGCCATCGTTGAGGTGATGAAAGAAATAGAAAAGTATAAGAAAGATGGCATCACTGAAGAAGAATTGACCTTTACCAAAAGTTCATTGCTCCTTTCCGACGCCTTGCGCTATGAATCGCCAAACCAAAAAGCATCCTTTTTGTCACGAATTGTTACCTACGATTTGCCTAAAACCTATATCGCCGAGCAAAAGCAAATTATAGATGCCATTACCAAGGCTGAAATTGACGCATTGGCTAAAAGGGTATTGCATCCGGAATACATGAGTATTATTGTGATAGGCCATGCTTATAAAATAAGAGATGGCTTGAACAAGTTGGGCTATGGTAAAGTGAAGGAAATTACCCTTGATTAATTCGTTAACAAATTAAGAGTTATAGGAGAGGAGCTGAATGGCTCCTCTTTTTTTTACATATGAAATAGGTATATGATTAACCTAATCATGTTTTATCCATACCTTCTCGCGCTTTGTGGCATCGAGAATATCGAGTTTTAATTTGTCGGAGATGAACCGCGCCACTTTAAAGGCATCCTCTCTTAAATCGGTTTTAAAAACGGTAAGCCTTTGGTTGCGCGAGTGAATCAGATTGACCAGAAGTACCTGATTGCTTATGCTGGTACTTTGGGGACCGGCATTAAGGGTTTGTGATTCAGTGGCAGCAAATACCGAAATATACTCACATTCGGGAATATAGACCCATTTCCCACTGGTATAGCCAAATAATCCGAAAAAGTGTTTGTAAGTATTGGACGAAAAATTAAAAGCGGTGCCCTTTTTGGCGAATACCAAAATAATGCCAATTGGTACGAGAATCAGGCCAAAAAAATTGCCGGTAAAAGTGGAGTACAAACCGCCTAAAATCATGACAGCGCCAACACCAACAAGAGGCAGGGGAAAGTAGGAACCAAAATTATGGCTGAATTCTGCCTTATGGTCCTGTATGGGTTCATCTAAAAGTTTGTTATTCATAATTCAATTTTAAATAAAAAAAATTAGCTTCCAAAATTATGTGTGTATCAACACTTAAAAGTTTTCAAAACCGTAAGTTTGTAAACTATCTCTGAAAAAAGCGAATCGTGAAACTCAAGTTTCTTTTTATACTCATTATTTTTTATGTCATAGGAGGCTTTGGCTGGTGGTCGTATTCGCTCATCCAGTTTAGCAGGAATGAGTACAACCTAAAATTGAAACTCCTCGAATCAGGTGTGCAAACTTGTGAAATGAAGTTAATTGAGGAGGCCCGGTCTCACAAATTTATAACACCCAAAGCCGACAGCTTCGTGATTCGTGACATAGCAGTGGTTATGGATAAGGAGAAAGCTGGGGTTTATATTAGAAGCACGTTTTCGGACCGCTACTTGATTAAATACGCACAACACAAAGGCGACAAAGTAGCCCAGGTTGTGATTAACAAGCAAACTCAAAAAAGATTAAAAAAAGAATTGACCTCCAAAATCAGAAGTTTTGCTTTAGAGGCCATGATTTTAACGTTGCTCATTGCCGCCGGCATTTTTGGGGTCTATTTTAGTGTGAGTCTGGTATTTGATTTAAACAAGCAGCAAAATAATTTTCTGCTTTCGGTAACCCATGAACTGAAAACGCCCATAGCAGCCATTAAACTGATGGGCGAAACCATGAAGAGGAGAGTGCTTCCTCAGGAAAAGCAGGCGGAATTGATGGACATTATTCTGGAAAATGCCGTGAGATTGCAAGACATGACAGAAAACATGCTCACCGCCATGCAAATGGAGAACAGAAAATACAAATTACAGACAGAGGAACTCAACCTTTCAGACTTGCTTAGCGGTATTAAGAAAAGTTTTGCCCATAAGAAC
This sequence comes from uncultured Chitinophaga sp., assembly GCA_964617955.1. GTDB lineage: Bacteria > Bacteroidota > Bacteroidia > NS11-12g > UBA9320 > JABWCE01. Next base: position 1,480 of record CAZTXB010000026.1, on the reverse strand, counting down.
GAAATTTTTGGAAAAATTGAAGCAGGGCATCATTTTTTCGGGGATCCTTTTTTGCTAAAAATGACCTTTAATAACCTGATTGAAAATGCGATTAAATACTCTCACAACCGACCGGTAGAAATCAACTTATACAAGCGCGATAAAAATCTCGTCATAGAGGTAGCCGATCAGGGAATTGGCATTCCACCAGCGATGCATAAAAAGATATTTAGAAAGTTTTACCGCATTCAGGATGACGAAACTAGAGAAACAAAAGGGAGTGGTTTGGGTTTGTTTATTGTGAAACAGGCTGTCGAAAAACACAAGGGCAGTATCAAAATAAAAAACAATTTGCCATCGGGCACTGTTTTTACCATAGTTTTTCCTGCCATGAGTTAGGTCAATTTATTATCATTAAATACCAAGTATTAATTCACAGGCAATTAAAACCGCATATTTGTAATGTCAGGATAAGTTAATTTTATAATCATGAAAAAAAGAATCCTTCTTCTGGAAGATGAAAAACATCTGCTGGATACCCTAAAACTGAATTTTGAGCTGGAAGGCTATAGTGTGGTAGGAGTGAGCGATGGCCAGGTTGCCATTGCCAAATACAAGGAAGAAAAATTTGATTTGGTCGTGTTAGATATCATGGTTCCAAATATCGATGGCATCGGTGTGGCTGAGAGCATTAGGCTAACGGATACCAAAATACCCATTCTGTTTTTATCGGCCAAAGGAACAGCCGAAGATAGAATTCTAGGTTTAAAGCGTGGGGGCGACGATTACATTACCAAACCTTTTAATTTAGAGGAGTTGTTGTTGAGAATTAAAAAACTGCTCAACCGCAATGCGCCTGCCGACACCAAAACCAATTTTAACGAATACGCATTTGGCTCTAACTATATCAATTTCGACAGCTATGAGGCGGTTGGTACGCACGGTGCTTTTACCTTAACCAAAAAGGAAGCCCTTTTGCTTAAGTTGCTTATTGAAAATAAAAATGAAGTGGTGAGCCGTGAAAAAATTCTTCAAACGGTTTGGGGTTATTCGGTTTATCCCTCTACCAGAACCATTGATAATTTTATCCTTGCTTTCCGCAAGTATTTCGAAACCGATCCCAAAACTCCTAAGCATTTTAAATCGCTTAGAGGGGTGGGTTATAAGTTTAGCGAATAGCTCAATCCGAGGCTATGGCTTAACCGAATCTTGCAGTTTTAAGATGAATTCATACTGCTGAGCCCATTTTTCTGCCATTCATTTTCAGTTTTCCCTCTCCGTCAATGTTTTTGTAGGCCCTTATTATTTCTTCAGAGCCTTCATAAATAGGGCCTGCTGAAAAACACTTAAAGGCTTGATGTGATGAGGTTCATTAAAAACTTTATTGCTTTTAATGCACGTTAAATTTAGTGAACCATGAAAATATCGTGCATCGAATGGCTTCAGAAAGACGTTAGTTCATTGCACGTCCCTTACTTCGTCGGCTTCGGCTCGAGGTACG
>CAZTXB010000025.1:0-29104 GCA_964617955.1 uncultured Chitinophaga sp. | reverse complement strand
AATATTGAAAAAAACAAAAAAAAAAAAAAAAAAAAAAAAATAAAAGAGAAAAGGAGTGGTGGGGGGGGTTGGGGGGGGGGGAGGGGGGGGGGGGGGGGGGGGGGTGAGATGAGTAGAGAAATACATAGGTTGTTTTTTAGTTTATGAGCTTTATTTTCTTACGAAGTTAATGTTGATTTTTGAAAAAATGGTTTTAAAAAATCATGGTAAAGTCATTTTCCAAATTGGGTATGAGACGATACTTATTCTGTTTGTTAATTCCGGTTCGAAGCAAGTAGTATTTTTCATGGTTAACAACGCATTCCATTTTGAAGATATTTTAGGACTTGTTTAAGATTCCAATGTGCATAACGTATAAGGAAGTAAGTCTAAGATTTACTTTGCCTTACTTTGAACTAAAGTTTTTCAAATAGGGGACATACAGAAAACCAACTCCGAAATTGAAATTTCAAACTCAAGAGCTATTGTGTCATTTGGACTACTACCTTCTATCTGTTTGAAAAGGCATTGCCTAAAAGTATCCTCTTAAAGTCTTAGCCACTTTTTTGTGAAGACGCTATTTTAAAACCTGAATCCTGTTGAAGCCCCAATCGTGTAAAAACCAACCGATTGGTAATATTCCGAAACCCTACCTTGCAGGCCAACCAAAAACTGACGGTTATCTTTTTGCCAAAGGGCGTAATTTGTGCCGAATGAAGTCTCTTGTCTTACCGCCCCATCAGCATGGGCAGTTCGACCTTCAATACCCATATCTATCCTGGTGTTTTTGATGCGCCAATTTATATTGGTTGTCACTTCGAATGCGGCATTCGACGAATTGTCGAATCCTTCAAGCATTACTCCTACACCCAATTTAGCGAATATGTTTTTTTTGTTTACTAACTGAAATTGCAAAGGTTGAATATCCAAGGTATAGTAGCTGTCGGTTATGTCAATCCTTTGTTCCTTAATAACCAAATATCTTAAGGCATAGGAGTATCGCACTCTGGAGTTGCCGGCAATTTGGACCACCCAAAAGTGGTAGTTACCGGGCACAAAACTGCCATTCAAATTTAAATGAAGCGTTTCGAACACATTTTGTTTTGTTTTGTGGTCAGACTTGCCAAAAAGTCCGTGCCAGTCGATTTCGGCCAGGGAATTACAACAGGCCCCCGCACAGAGCTCGGTACAATAACTATCATCGGAACTTTCCTTGAGATTGTTGTTATCAGATTTCGAATTCCCCGAGGGACTTTCTGACCCCCGGCTATGGTCTGACGACTTCTTTTTAAGCTCCTCAAGTTTCTGTGCCGATGAAAAATGGACATTAAAAACCAGAAATAGGATAATGCTTGCAGGTAACCTCATAGGATGTATTAAACAAATTCGGATCCACGAATATAAACAGTGGATTTATTTTATAACAGCAGGCAGGATACGGGAACCCAATAAAGGAGAACAACTGAATATGAAATGTCATATTTCCAAAAAGCAATTAAAGGCCTATAAGTAAGTGAGAGCTTTGGTATATGAGTGGCATATGCCTATTAAAAAAACCGCATTTAGAATTATTTACTTAGTTTGCAAACTTAAACCGAGGCAATATGCTATACCGTTTCTTAAAATTTGTTTTAGGCTATACCGTAAGGTTGTATTTCCGTGAAATTGAATTTAAAAATACAGACAGGATTCCATTGAAGGGTCCGGTCATTTTTTTACCAAACCATCGATCGGCTTTTATGGACCCCATCGTCGTTGCAGCCTTTATCAAACGAAGAGTGCATTTTTTGGCACGTGGGGAGTCGTTCAAAAATCCCATCGTCGCAAAAATTTTAGGACTGCTCAATGTCATCCCTATTTTTAGGAGAGAGCACTCACCTGATGACATGTTTAAAAATGAAGAAATTTTTAGGTATTGCCATCAATTGCTGGAACAAAATGGGGCCTTGGTTATTTTTCCTGAAGGAGCCAGCCAGTCTAAACCCATTTTGCTTCCCTTAAAAACAGGCGCTGCCCGAATCGCACTGGGAGCCGAAGAGAAAAATCAATTCAAACTTGGCGTTCAATTGGTACCTGTGGGTATCAACTACACCAACCCGCATCATTTTCAGGGTAAGTTATTGCTCAATTTTTCCCATCCAATTCCCATAGCCGACTACCAAAACTCATATGTGCTCGACCCCTATAAAACGGCCAGGGACATCACCGATAAAGTAGCTGAAGAATTGAACAAACGCATCGCCGTCATGGCTGATTTAAGGTGGGAAGAGCTTACCGAAAGGGTAGAAAAAATTGTGCAAAGCGATCCTTTGAGCTTTGGAATAGGGGAAAAAGAAAGCGGAATTACCTGGTTCATGGCCAGAAAGGATATATTGGGTGCCATAGATTTCTACAAGAGAGAAAAACCTGAAATTCTTGAGCATCTTGAACTTAAAGTGCAGCAGTATTTTTCAATTACCGAACTTTTAAATCTCACCGAAGGCGCGCTGAACCCTTTAGGTAAAAAGAAGAGAGAAAGTATAAAAAGCCTGCCGCTTGCCCTTTACTTCGTCTTGGGGCTTCCTCTCTTTTTATTAGGGTTTATCATTCACATCCTCCCTTTTCTGCTCACCGATAAACTCTCAAAATTTGTGGTAAAGCGTTCAGAGTTCACGGGTTCGGTGCTCCTTGTGCTCGGACTGATCTTCTTTTCTATCAATGCATTTGGTTTAAGTTGGCTTATGATGACCTGGTCGAATTCTTGGCTTTTGTCTTTTTCGTTCTTTTTCTCCCTGCCATTTTTAGGTTTGTTTTCGTTCAATTATTTTATTCGTTTGAAGAGGCTCAACAACAACCGCCGACTTAAGCATATTCGCCTTAAAAAATCAAGGCTGATTGAAGATTTGAATTCACAGCGACTTGAATTGCTCGCCCAATTTAAAAGCGCTCACGAGGAATATCTCAAACACATCAATGCCAATGAGGCCTAGTATCTTTTGAAACATTTATTTTATACTTTTGAACGGCTTTTAAATTGAGAATGAGAATCTGCTTTATACTGTGTTACGTGTTCTTCTTTTTGAACATAAATGGCTTTGGACAGGTGAAAAATCCCAAGCACTTACATTACGATTGGAAAACCGACACCAGCCAGCACCTTGTCGACATGAGTGAAATTTCTATGGCGGCTGAAAAAGATGCCATTCTCACTCTCAATTATCCCAAATTTATTAAAAGAAGCGATAAGCTATACAATTTTTACGATTATGAACCCGTCATTGCCATTCAATACAATGGCGTGAGCAAGGCTTATCCTTTGAGCTTGTTAACCATGTTTGAACTGTCGAACGACAGCTGTGGGAAGGAAGAAATTATGATCACCTACTGCCCAATGTGCAATGCAGCCATGGTATTTAACCGCAATGTGAAGAAAGAAGGAAAAAGCTACTTGCTAAATTTCGGCATATCGGGCTTGCTGATGCATAACGACATGATCATGTACGACAAAGAAACCGAATCCTGGTGGGAGCAGCTGATGGGCGAGGCCATTGCAGGAGAGATGTCGGGTACAGAACTCAAAATGATGCGTGCGTTGATTATTTCGGCCAAAGATTATTTCGACCGCTATCCTGAAGGGCTTATTTTATCGCCTGAAGGCTTGGATATGGTAAAAAATGCACAACACCGGCCTTTTTATCATTTGAATCACAGCAACAAAGTGCTCGACACCGCTTACTATCTCCCTGAAAAAGTCGACCCCAGATTGCCACCACTGGAAAGGGTATTAGACATCCATGTAGAAGATCACACCATTATTTACCCATTTTCCAACATTGCCAAACACAAAGTGATTAATGAAGTCTTTAACAATATGCACTTTGTAATTTTTTATCACGGTGAAACCGTTTCGGTTCTTGACGAAGATAAGCTCTCCAAATCGCGGCATATAGGAAGCGCAACTGCCTTCCGAAGTACCCTGGACGGCGTTAATTACACCTTTAAAAAACACGGGCATTACTTTGAGGACCATCAAACCCATTCTACCTGGGACATCACCGGCTATTGTCGCGAGGGCAGCCTAAAAGGCAAGCAATTGATGATATTGCCTCACAGCAATCATTTTGCATTTGCCTACCTGGCCTTTTTCCCTGATGTTGAAATTTATGACAAGTAAGGAGTTTATTCAGGATAAAGTTCCCTGATTTGAACACTCATTATTTCATAAATTTGCTTTAAAGAGACGTTGTTTTGAAGCATATCGAGGTGTTTGGCAATGGTTTCCTCATCACCTCTTTTGGCCGGACCGGTTTGACTGTTTTCTGGTCCCAGTTCAAAGGCTTTTTTTACCGTTTCTTCAACCAGGGGCTTTAACCACTCAAAAGGCAGTTGTTTAATTTTCATTGCCTGACTTGCCTGATTGAGCAGGTAATTAGTAAAATTATTGGCAATAACTGCCGAAAGATGTAAATAAAGTCTTTTCTCCGAATCGAGGTGTTTGACTTGATTAGAAATGCTATCGGCCAAGTCCCAAATTTTTTGAAAATTGTTTGGATCATGCGATTCAATAAAAACAGGCACCTCAAAAAAGTTAAGGGCCCTGTTTTTAGACAGCGATTGGAGTGGATAAAAAACACCGGTATGCTTTTTAAGTGACGCTATCGACTCAAGGGAGCAGCTGCCTGCGCAATGCAAAAAAATGGGTCCATTTCCTCCAATTTGCAGGAGTGTTGGCACAATGGCATGGTCTGGAACTGCTAAAAATACAAAATCGCTCTCCTCGGTTAAGTTATCAGATTCCTTGCTGTAGAAAGCGGCAAACTTTTTGGCCAACTCACGGCCACTCACTTCATTGCGACTTAAAACCTGGTGAATTCTGTGCCCGGCCATGTCAAAGGCCTTGGCAAGCTGCCAGGCCATGTTTCCTGAACCAACAAAGCTTATTTTTGATTTCATTTAACCAAATTTTTGGTAAAACACAAAGTTACAAATTTGATTTTGAAAGGCTTCTGCGGTAATCTTTGGTGCGTCGGATAATGGAAATACCAAACCCTATGACCATTACAATGACGCCACCCCATAAAAAATTAATGTATGGAAAGAAAATGGCTTTCATGATGATAAAATCTCTTAGGGGTGGGCGTTCTGATATCTCGATGTAAGCTGCCACGCCGTTTTCACCGGCTTTGATATAAAAATTAAATTTTAATCCCGCTTCATCAATAACGTCTTCAATGGTGTAAAAGGAGTTGCCGGCTTTAGCGAAAATCGGCTTGGCTGAGTAAACCTTTTTATTTGAGATTATTTTGAGATTAGCGCCCCACATTTCGTGGTTTAATCGCATGCTTTCCGGTTTGGCATTTTTGTCGAAACTCTCAAAAATAACCAATCCATTTTCAGTAAATACCGTATCCCCAATAGCCATCTGATGTTCCTTTGGGTTGCTCCATGGCTCAGTGTTTTGCTTGTTTTTATCGGGCACATTGCTCACATAGGTATAAATATCATGGGTGAGGTAATGCCTGGTATCGGGGTTGGCACTGAGTTGTCCGTTTTTTATTTGAATATTTGGTTTTAAGGTAAAGGTTTCGTCGTTCCCAATGCCTTTGTAATTGACATAAAAATAGGTGTCGGGGGCAATAAAAGTGTCCTTCGAATAAGTCACCAGGTAATCCGACATGCGCACCGTATCCCCTTTTAAGAGAAGCATATTTTCGCGTTTGTCCTTGTCGTCCATGCCTTTGCCAAAATTCACGGTTTCATTCACTGAAATAACTTTTTTATTGGCACTTGATACCAATATACCGATGAGCATCAAACCAAAACCAATGTGGGCGATGGACCCTCCGGCCATGGAAATCTTGCCTTTTAGGGAATCAAAAATATAAGCACAATTGGCAACGGTGGTATAGACACAAATAAGTAGGAAGGTGAGGTAATAAAAGTCCCAGATTTGAAATAAAAACATGGCTCCAAAGCCAATAAGCAAGCTCAAGGCCAGTAATTTGAGGAGCTTATAAACCGTTTTTTTGGTGTCGGAATTTTTATATTTAAAATACTGAGCTATGGCCGTTAAAACTGCCAAAGCCATGGCTATAGGCATTTGCCATTGGTTGTAATAAGCGATGGCATCGGTGGGTGTGGCAATCTTGCTTCCAAATAATTTATTAATCACCGGAAAGGAAGTGGCTAGCAGCACTTGAAAAGCCGAAAGCATTAAAAAAAGGCTGCCTAAAAACATCCATAATTCACGGCTTTTAAAATTTTCTTCCGATTTGCCGGCAGGAAAAGTTTTATAGAGCGAATAAACGAAATATACTGTGATGCCTGCAAAAAGAGCAATATCAATCCATTTAAGGGCAGTAAAAACCGACTCTTGTTTGCTCACAATCCCCATGGCGATATTCAGTACAAAAAACGACCAGTAAATGATATTGAGCCATAGTTTATGCTTTGTGTTGCTGACGATTGCAAAAAGCGGCAGTGCATAAAAAATAAACATGAAAATCATGAGCTGACCACTGAGACCCAAATCAGTAAAAGAGTGCACGCTGCTATCTCCGAGGATACCGCTTCGGGTAAGGAAGGTGGCATACAATACCAATAAAAAAGATGCGATGCTGAGAATATAGGTGAGGATGATGCTGGTGCCTGTACTTTTGTATATGAGCATGAGATGAACGGCCGCTATAAGTAGCAACCACGGGACCAGCGAAGCATTTTCAACGGGATCCCAGGCCCAGTAGCCGCCAAATGAAAGCGATTCATACGCCCAGAATCCTCCCATAATAATGCCGGTTCCAAGCACCATCACCGAAAGGAGGGTCCATGGCAAGGCGGGTTTCAACCATTCTTTATGGCGGCCTGTCCACAAACCTGAAACAGCGAAGGCAAATGGAATTACGCTGGTGGCGAATCCAAAAAACAAAGTGGGAGGATGAATCACCATCCAGTAATTTTGTAACAAGGGGTTCAAACCCCGTCCATCGGTAATTTTGGCGAGGTAGCCCGCTTCTCTGAAAACCGGTGCCTGCATGACCATTTTTTCTCGGAGCAAGGCAAAGGGGCTGCTGCCAATTTTATAAATTTCGCCCAATTCAACGCCCAGCAGCATACTTGCCAGAACGATTTGAGTAAGACAAACAATGGCCAATACAGGGCTTTCCCAATTTTTTACTGTAAAAATAAAGGCTACCCCAATCACTGAATTCCAGAACATCCATAAAAGAAAACTTCCTTCTTGTCCTTCCCAGAAACAGCTGAGCATATAATACCACGGCAAAGCTTTTGAGCTGTGCTGCCAGGCATACTGGTATTCGAAATAATGGCCATAAATAATGGTAAAGAGCGTAACAAAGATGCCAGTAACCGCCAATGCATGAGTAAAAAATGAAATCCGTGCGAACTTTTTCCAGGCCTGATTATCGCTTTTATTGGTAGCCAAAAAATAAAACAGAGCCCCTAAAAGGGCAGTGGAAAATGCAAGGGCGACGAAAAAATGACCAAGGTTGCCCAGAAATAAATTTTCGCCTGTGTAGATTACCTCCATCATTTGGGCGCTTCAGCTTCGTATTTCGAAGGACATTTAAGCAAAATTTTGCTGGCCTTGAAATCCCCGTCGGACTTTTCAAATTGGCCAATCACCACCACCTTGTCACTTCGGTCGAAGTCGGTCGGTTTTGGGTCGTTGTAGATTACCTTGGCTTCATTACCCAAAGAATCGGTTAGAAAAAACTCGAATCGGTTGGCGTTCTTCAAAGGCTCGTAGAACATGGGTTTCGCTTTATTTAGACGGCCTACTATATGGTATTCGTTCTCAGGATTTTTTCGGGCTGTGGCAAAGTCAGAGTAAGTACTGCTATCGGCATAGGCACCCGCAAAAATGGCAATAACTGCCGCTATTACCACCAAAATAATAATATTAATGGTTTTCATTTTTCTCTTTCAAGTCTTTCTCAGTCTTTTTCAATCGCCGGTCAATGGTTACAAGGTAAACGACAATGCCAACAAATATGATGGACATGACAGTTACCACAACATAAATTTTTCCATTGCTGTAAAAAGGGTTTTCGGTGACTTGAGCAAGAAGCGAAGGCCCGATGAACAAAAGCATGGAAAATAAAAGTATTTTAATTTTCATTTTTACTATGACTTAAAAACGTATTTCTGATTTGGATGGTTGCAATCCACCAGGCCATGGCAATCCAGCCCAGCACGGCGGGGTAGAAAGTCATGCGCAAATTGTTATTGAGGGGGTACTTGTTAAAACCCACCGTATCTCCACTTCCCGGATGCATGGAGTTTGAGGCCATTTTGGGAAGCACCCATGCAAACACCAAAAACAAAGGGAAGGCGAAAATGCTGTATACCGATGAGACTCTGGCTTTTTTATTTGGATCTTCCACAGAGTTGCGAAGGATAAGATAGGCCAGGTACATCAACTCCCCTATGGCTGCACCGTTCAGCTTATAGTCTTCTGTCCACCATGCCCCCCAGCTAAACCGCGCCCATACCGAGCCTGTAGCCAGGCCCATGAGCCCAAATACCACGGCTACGGCAGCGGCTTTTGAGGCGATAACGTCATAACGAAGGTCGAATGTTTTGAGGTAGCGAATACTGTTGAAGGCCGAAACAAAGAGCATGGCCATCATGGCAAACCACATGGGTACATGAAAGTTGAGGTTGCGCACCGTTTCGTCCAGAAACAACAAATTATTGGGATTGGTAAAGAGCAAACCTCCAATAATGGAGTAGAGTACCAGCAGGGCACCTGCATATTTCCACCAGTTAGAATAAATCAAGCCTTAAAATTTGCTGCGAAGTTAATTGAATTATGGGATAAAAACATGAGAAGGATGGGAAGAAAACGGCTTGAGATAAATGTTAAATGAAGAGCATAAGCATACTGAGCCATTTTGAAATAAAAAATTCAGGAATTCCAGCTCAAGAGGAATCCTGAGCTGTTAAACTTTTTGGCAACATATAAAAAAAATTGGCAATTTTAGCTACACACCACATCCCACACATCTTGTGATGAAGTGAATTGAAGAATTCCGCAGAATGTTGAGATGTTGGCCTCTTAAAAGTACATTACCTCAAGGAACCAAAGGGTCAAATTTTTAGTTATCCTCTTTTATTCTTATGAGAGGTATCACCCCCTCAAATCAAACCTATCCAAATTCATCACCTTGGTCCAGGCGGAAATAAAGTCATTCACAAACTTCCTTTCGGCATCAGCGCTTCCGTAAACCTCTGCAATGGCACGAAGTTCAGAGTTTGAACCAAAAATAAGATCCACTCTGCTGGCGGTCCATTTCACAGCGCCAGTCATGCGGTCGCGTCCTTCAAACACGTCTTCCGAACCGGCAATGCCTCTCCAGGTGGTGCCCAAATCGAGCAGATTTTTGAAAAAGTCATTCGTAAGAGCCTCCGGTCTGTGAGTAAACACCCCTAGCTTAGATTGGTCATAATTGGCATTTAACACTCTCAAACCCCCAATAAGCACGGTCATTTCAGGAGCAGTGAGTGTGAGCAACTGCGATTTGTCTACCAACATCTCTTCAGCCGAAATGCTGTACTTCTTTTTCATGTAATTGCGGAAACCGTCGGCCGAGGGCTCGAGTACAGCAAAGGAATCTATATCAGTCTGGTCTTGGGTTGCATCTACGCGACCCGGACTAAAGGGAACCTTAACCGAATGCCCGGCGTTGGCAGCCGCTTTTTCCAAGCCACAGCATCCTGCCAACACAATGAGATCAGCCATAGATACCTGCTTATTACCTGATGCGGAATTAAATTCCTTCTGTATGGTTTCCAGGTTTTGTAAAACCTGTTTTAGTTGGCCAGGATGGTTAACCTCCCAATTGATTTGTGGAGACAGCCTAAGGCGCGCTCCATTAGCCCCTCCGCGTTTGTCGGATCCCCGATAAGTAGAGGCCGAAGCCCATGCCGTGGTAACCATTTGAGAAATGCTTAAACCTGAATTGTTAATTTTGTTTTTGAGAAGGGTTACATCACCCTCTTCAATGCTTGCATAACTTATTGCAGGCAAAGGGTCTTGCCATATCATGGTTTCTTTTGGTACCTCATCTCCTAGGTAAAGGATTACAGGCCCCATATCGCGGTGCGTCAGTTTGTACCATGCCTTGGCAAAAGCCTCATTAAAGGCTTCAGGGTTTTCATAAAACCGTCTTGAGATTTTTTCGTAAATCGGATCAAAGCGCAAGGCGAGATCGGTTGTAAGCATCATAGGAGCATGACTAACAGCAGGGTCATGGGCATCGGGTACAGTGCCTTGGCCGGCGCCGCCCTTGGGTTTCCACTGATGGGCCCCTGCGGGACTTTTGGTAAGTTCCCATTCATATCCAAAAAGATTTTCAAAATAATTGTTGCTCCATTTGGTGGGTGTAATGGTCCATGCACCTTCCAAACCACTGGTAATGGTATTGGAGCCATGCCCGGTTCCAAGCGAATTTTTCCAGCCCATGCTTTGTTCTTCGATACTTGCCGCTTCAGGCTCAGGGCCAACATACTTTGCAGCATCACCTGCACCGTGTGCTTTTCCGAGCGTGTGACCGCCCGCAATCAGCGCTACGGTTTCTTCGTCGTTCATAGCCATTCGGCCAAAGGTTTCTCGTATATCGTGGGCTGCAGCCAAAGGGTCAGGAACCCCATTTGGGCCCTGTGGGTTTACATAAATCAATCCCATTTGAACAGCAGCTAAAGGGTTTTCAAGTTCGCGATTGCCTGAGTAGCGCTTGTCATCGAGCCACTTCCCTTCTGAACCCCAGTAAATGTCTTGTTCCGGTTCCCAAACATCTTCGCGGCCTCCTGCAAAGCCAAAGGTTTTGAAACCGGCGGCCTCAAGGGCGCAATTTCCTGCTAAAATCATTAAATCGGCCCAGGAAATACTTTTTCCATATTTTTGTTTCACCGGCCATAGCAACAACCTTGCCTTGTCGAGGTTTCCGTTATCGGGCCAGCTGTTCAGGGGCGCGAAACGCTGGGTTCCGCTCCCTGCTCCGCCTCTCCCGTCGCCAATGCGGTAGGTACCTGCACTGTGCCATGCCATGCGGATAAACAAAGGGCCATAATGGCCATAATCTGCAGGCCACCATGGTTGCGAAGTGGTCATCACTTCGTGTATGTCTTTTTTGAGCGCTTGGAGGTCGAGTGCTTTAAATGCTCTGGCATAATTAAAATCCTCATCCATGGGATTCGACAAAGCCGATTGTTGCCTAAGGATATTCAATTTCAATTGGTTAGGCCACCAATCGTGGTTGCCGGTGCCGCTGCCTGCGGCTTTATTGCGTTGACCACCGTGAAAGGGACATTTAGACGCATCTTGCATGTCGTGTGAATGGTGTGTATGTGAATGATTTTCCATTATTTAAAAGTTTTTTATGTTTTTAAGGTGAGAATAAACAAGTCGGCAAAGTTAAAGCATTAAGTTCAAACCAAGACTCAAAGCTTTGCTGAACTGGCATGAATCATTAAAGCATTATTTTATTTTAAAACACCGTCATTTTTAAATTTGTTCATTGCAAAAAATTTTAAAAATCAAGAAATCGGATTCTACCGATTTTAACATGAGTTAACACAATTAGTTAGTCTATTTTTGCCCTCATTATGCTCGCCAAAGCCTACGATGGTTTCAATTTTATTTCAAAACTCAATCTCATGAGAATTTGGAATGTTTTTGAAATTCTCGGCAGCTATTATTTATCAAAGCTGACCAAAAAAAACCACCACCGCGGTATGCCGGTTTCCGTGAGCATAGAACCCACCACTTCCTGCAATTTGAGGTGCCCACAGTGCCCAAGTGGGCTGCGTGAATTCTCGAGACCCACCGGTATGTTGGACATGGCCATGTTTTCAAAAGCCATGGAGCAACTCGGGACAAAGCTCACCTACCTCACCCTCTATTTTCAGGGCGAGCCTTACCTCAATCCGCAATTTTTAGCTATGGTAAAATTGGCCTCCGATAAAAAAATATACACGGCCACCAGCACCAATGCACACTACCTAAGCGATGAAAACTGTGTTGAAACGATTCGCTCCGGTTTAGACCGCTTAATTATTTCAATGGATGGCATTTCAGAGGACACCTATAAAAAATATAGAATTGGCGGTGATCTTGAAAAGGTGATAGAGGGGACTAAAAACCTTGTGCAGTGGAAAAGGAAAATGAAGAGCAAAACGCCCTTTATCATTTGGCAATTCATTGTGTTTTCTCATAATGAACACGAATTGAGCGAACTAAAAACGATTGCCTCAAACATAGGGGTAGATCAATTAAAATTAAAAAGTGCCCAGATTTATGATTTTGAAAGCGCCATTGATTTAATTCCAAAAAACCCGAAGTATGCCCGCTATTCCATTAAAAAGGCAGGCTATGCTATCAAAAACAAATTGCTCAACCATTGCTGGCGCATGTGGCAAGGTTGTGTCATTACATGGGATGGAAAAATTGTGCCCTGCTGCTTCGACAAAGACGCTACCTATCGCTTAGGAGATATCTCTGACAAAACCTTTACAGAAATATGGCATGGGCAAGCCTATAGCTCGTTCCGCACATTATTGCTCAAATCCCGCAAAAACATTGACATTTGTAAGAATTGCAGCGAAGGGACAAAAGTGTGGGTATAAGATTGGAACTACCGCGTTATTTTTAGAACAAAAAAAAAGTATATCATTGTACTAATTTTGAGAGCATTACCCTTAGCCCTTTTACTACTTCTTGGTTTATCTTCAAGAGCACAAACGTGTTCTATAATTGCCGCCTCCACCGTTTGTAAGGAGGAGATTATGAACTTTGATATCTCCGCTTCCCCAGGCATTGCCTCAGTTTCATGGGATATGGGCGACGCCACAACCTCAACCCAAACCAGTTTTACCCATAAATACTCTACCAAAGGAAAAAAAACAGTTAAAGCCTTGGTAAGCCTTACCGGAGGAGGCACATGTACCGCAACCAAAGTGGTTACAGTATACGAATTACCTCAATTTAATATCAAAGAAAAAAAGGACAACAACTATTGCCTTTATCAAAACAACATTTGTTTACTCGACAGTTCAACGGGTGGAGACAGTGGCGTAAGTCTTAAAAAGCGCATCATCATTTGGGACGACGGGAGCCAAACCACCGATAGCAATCTTTCGCAAGGGGACCTTGTTTGTCACCATTATAATAACTCCGGTACCTTTAAAATAACGATTGAACTAACCAATGACAAGGGCTGCAAGCTCGAAAAATTTATGAGCATAACCATTTTAAAAGATATAGTACCTAAACTATCCTTTTTCAGTTACGACAACGACATTGTGCAATACTGCGATTCTGCAAAAGCTGAATTTTATGATGATACCCGAGACACTGCCACCATCGATAACCGAATTTACGATTGGGGCGACGGAAGCCCAAAAATAACCACAAAGAGCAAGCATTTATCGCATACCTACAAGCAGGCTGGCTGGTATAAAATCAGGCTTTCTCTGATTCAAAAAAACGGATGCATCACCACAAAGGATTCCTTGATTGAAATAAAGACCTATAGTGTTAAATTCAATATCACGAAAAATGGTCGCAAAAAATGTGAAGGAGATTTGTTCAGAATAACACAGAACGATAGTTATTCGGGTGCCTATTACAGTTGGTATATCGACAACCAGCTTTACGACTACGATTATGATTTAAAATACACCGATATGTCGCCCCCAATTGGACGACACCTTATTTCTTTGGAGTTATCGAACAATGGATGTTTTAAAACTTTTAAATATGACACCATCGAGGTGATAGGTGCCCAGAGCAGAGTTTTTGCTTACAACGGCAATCAATATAGCAATAAAGACTCTGTATATTTTAGAGTAGATACCAAACGCTATGGCGTAGGTAGGTTAAGTTATTTTTGGGACTTTGGTGATGACAAAGCCCCTCAATGCACCACAAGCAGAGCCAAAGGCATCAACGTAAACAACAATTGCAATTACAGCACCGATTCTGTCGCGGTCCACAAATACGTAAACGGGCTGAAGCGCACATACAAACTCTCTGTGTACGACAGTTTAACAGGTTGCGTTTCCCAGACCTTCTCAGGCGAAATAAATGTGGATGGCTCAGGCGACGAACCCCCGATTTTTGAAATGAATGCCGACCGTCGGTGCATTGGAAATAAGAGCGGTTACAATGTAAATTTCTCCTCTAACCTTTCCGGACTGGTTAAAGTAAAAGTCAATCTCGATTCGACTTGCGATAAAGACCGTTGGAGTTCGCGTTTCATTTCGTCATGGGCCTATACCAGCACTTGTGATCCCGATGGATGGGTTACCGTTGGCTTTTCAATGATTTATGGCGATCCGAAAGTATACGATGGCTACGATTCCTCAAAATTTCATATCGACTCCAGTCGACTCGTTTACGACACGATATGGAAGCACAAATGGTTTAAACTTGAAAAGGATCCCTTGGGAACATTCAACGCCAAAATAAAATGTCTCAATCAGGTAATTGAACCCACCGTTCTCGACTCACCTCAAAAAAAGATTGCCTATACCATCTGGACCTGGGGCGATAATAGCCCAGCCGACACCACTTATTATGCTGCCTCCGATAGCGTAATCAGGGCACCGAGTCATAAATACAACAAGGCCGGGAGCTATTTAATGAACTACTATATCGAGGGACAAAACCGATGCTACGCCGTATCGGAGCAAAAAATTATCATAGGGTTCAACTTGTTTATGGCATTTGATACGGTCATTTGTCCTGGCTCTACCGTATGGCTTAAAGATTCCATGAGTTACAATGACATCGATCCAAAAACAAAGGAGCTTTTCCAGAGCAAGAACTTTTGGCATATCCCTTCCAGAAAACTCGCCGGCAAGGAAGAGTTTAAATGGGATTTTGACGATGGCAGGGGCTTTGTAACCGATACGGCCAATCCGGTGATTACGTTCCCAACCTCAGGTTTTTACAATGTGAAATTAGCGGCCAAAGATTCCACAGGATGCTGGGATACCCTAAGCAAACGAGTGAATGTTGGAGATGTACATGCAGGAATAAAAAAGTTGAATCGCCGCATCATTTGCGATGGCATTGTCCAACTTCGCGACTCCTCCTACTCCGATTTTAAACCCCCTGTCGATAGCATCACATCCTACTATTGGGATTTTGGAGATGGTGGCAATCCGAGCTATTTGCAAAACCCCTTTCACTACTACAGCACTTTCGGCAATTATACCATTTTTCAAAAAGTGAGCAACTCCAGGGGCTGCACCGATACCGCCTACATCCATATCACCATTGAGGGACCTGTAGCTAAATTCGATATTGTAGGCGACACTGTGGCTTGTGCCCCCTTCACCGCACATTTCGATAATACGTCCGTCAAAGTCAGGGATTATATCTGGTATTTTGGCGACCCCCTCAAAACCAAACTCTCTACCAATAAAGATACCAATGTAAGCTTTACCTATACCAAGCCCGGGGTCTATTATATTTACCTCTTTGGCAGCGACTCCGTGGTAAACCCCAATGCCGGCAATGCCATTTATTATTGCAAATCTTTTTTCCCCGATACCAATACCCTTGGACATCCTGTGCGAAGAATTACCGTATTGCCTGCTCCAAAAGCCAACTTCAGTGTTGGACCCATTCAGTGCAACAATGCTCCTATTGTGGTCACCGATCAATCTGATTCGCTCTATACCCTTTACAGATGGAAAATTAAAAATGTCGATTCGGTAGAAACAAGCTCCAAATCGGCTGAGCTTCGAACCGCCGACACCGGAAACTTTGTCATTCAATATACCCCCTGGTTTAACAGTTCAGCGAGAGCATGCTATGATACGGTGCGGAAAACCATTCGCGTTTCAGGAATTCAAGCAGAGTTCGATCTGTTTAAAGACAGCAGTTCTTGTCCCGAATATACCTTTGTCAATACTTCACAAAATTATCAATCGGCCATTTGGAATCTAAACGACCCAAAGTTGGATCCGTCCAAAAACATGAGAACCGATGAGCATTTTACTTTCCGTTATTCCGAAAAGGGAAATTTCAGCCCATGCCTGATGGTCGTAAATAACAATGGATGTAAAGATACCCTCTGCAAAGAGGTGATGGTAAATGTGACTAAAAAACTCGTTATTCCCAATGTGTTTACTCCCGGAAATTTTGATAAGCTCAACGACGCCTTCGACATACAGGCAGAAGGACTGGCGGAATATCACCTCTCTATTTACAACCGATGGGGTCAATTGCTGTTCCACTCCAACATCGATGGCTCAGGCGACGATGGAAATAACTGGAGAGGAAGGCCGAACATTACCAGCCCAATCTACCCCGACGGAACCTACTACTACACCTTCACCTATAAATTTAAATGCGAATCCAAAACCCAGGAGGCTCATGGAACCATTACGCTCATCGGCACGAGAGATTAGAAAGAATCATGGCATCTATAATGCTTGAATTTAGTATACATTTGCCTTTGCACGATGTTTAGAATTTTACCCCTTCTGTTATTTATATCCTCATGTTTTAACTTACATGCGCAAACCTGCAGCATCATTTCTGCAGGCAATGTTTGCAAAGAGGAGTTGATGAGTTTTGACGTGAGTGCAAGCGCCGGCATAAACTCACTCGTTTGGGACATGGGAGACGCCAGCACCTCTACCCAACAGAGTTTCAGTCATAAATACTCATCAAAGGGGGTAAAAAATGTTCAAGTGATACTCAACCTTGCGGGAGGAGGTACCTGCACTGCTTCCAAAAAAATAACCGTTTATGAATTGCCGGTCATAAAGATTTCTCAAAAAACCGACAATAACCCCTGCTTATGGAAGAACAATATTTGCCTCGTCGACAGTTCAACCGCTGGTGACAGTGCCTTAAAAATCAAAAAACGCATTATCCTTTGGGACGATGGAAGTCAGGACGTAGATAATTACCCACCGCTTGGTGATTTTATCTGCCACCATTACAACAATGTAGGGAAATTTAAAGTCACCATAGAGATTACCAATGACCAGGACTGCAAGATTGAGAAACAGATAGATGTAGAAATCATCAAGGATTTGATTCCAAACATTTTGGTGTTTAGCCCTCTCAACGACGGACTTAAATACTGCGATTCTGCTAAAACAGAGTTTTGGGATGTCACCACAGGAAAAGACACCTCCACCGTTTTAAAAAGGATTTACAGTTGGGGAGATGGCAGCCCGGATGATACCACTAAAGGCACACGTGTTTTTCACTTTTACAAAAAAAGCGGATCGTACAATGTGAGTTTGACCTTTATTCAAAAAAATGGCTGCGTTACGATTAAGGATACACTCATCGAGGTGGAGGTTTTTAGTGTAAATTTCAACCTGACAAAAAATTCAGCGCGACAATGTTTAGGCTCAATATTTAGGTTCACCCATCACGATAAGTACTCCGGGGCCCTTTACACTTGGTATTTGCAGGACACCATACAAAACATTATGTTGCCCGACCAAATTGACGCAAAGACCTTTGATTTTTCACCTTTTCTAGGTTTAAAAAGGATATCGCTTACGATTAACAATCATGGTTGTATAAGAACTTTCAAATACGACACCATAAAAGTTATTGGAGTATCTGCACAATATTATGTTCTCAATCAAAATCAATGCGACAACCGGGATTCCGTGTATTTTAGGTTGGCAACTCAAAGTTACGAAACAGGAAAGTTGTTTTATTTCTGGGATTTTGACGACGACAAGGCGCCCCAATGCACCACCAGTCGCACCAAGGGTGTGAATGTAAACAGCAATTGTAATTTCAGTACCGACTCAGTGGGGGTACATTATTACATTAATCCTCTTTTTAGAACCTTTAGAGTGCAGGTTAAAGATACCGTTTCCGGCTGTCCGACTCAGGCATTTAACGATATTGTCAATGTTTTAAAACCTGATTCTGTAAAGTTTAATGTTTTTGCCGACCGCTATTGCTATGGAAACAAATCTCAATATTATGTTTCGTTCTCTCATAATCTTTCTCCCATCATTAAAATTGTAGTTAATGTGGATTCCTCCTGCGACAGACATCGGTTTAGCAGTAGGTATGTGGGTAGCACGCCCTATCCCATTACTTGTGATGAGTTAGGACGCGTCACAGTCGGTTTCGCTATTAAATATGGCGATTCGATTGTATATACCGGTTTAAACGACAAAAAAGATTATTACATTGACAAGCGGCGTATTTGCTACGACACCATTTGGAAGCACCATTGGTTCACCATAGCAGACGATCCTAAGGTTAACTTCGACCCAAAATTTAATTGCATTCATCAGGTCACAAAGCCTTTAATCATTGACTCGGTTCAAAAAAAACTGTCCTTTGCCATTTGGAATTGGGGAGATAAAACGGCTCCGGATACAGTATGGATTTCTCCCACGGATTCGGTAATTCCAAGGCCTAGCCATACCTATCACAAGGCCGGTATTTATCTCATGCAGTACTACCTGGAAAATCAAAACAGGTGCTTTGCATCTAACAGCGCCAAAGTTCAGGTCGGCTTCATTAAGCAACTCCGGTTTGACCCCGTAATTTGCCCGGGTTCGAAAGTTTTGCTGAAAGACTCCATGAGTTATTACGACAGCAATTTCGTCACCAATCAGGTCTATATCAGCAAGAATTATTGGCATATTCCATCGAGAAAACTTGCGGGCAAGGAAGAGTTTAAATGGGATTTTGACGATGGCAGGGGCTTTGTTGTTGACACAGCCAGGCCGATCATCAGTTTTCCAAATAGCGGGTTTTATACCGTAAAATTAGCCGCCAAAGATTCTGTGAATTGTTGGGACACACTCACCCAATTGGTCAATGTTGGGGGGGTTCACGCCGGAATAAAAAATTTATACCGCCGCATCATTTGCGATGGCATTGTCCAACTTCGCGACTCCTCCTACTCCGATTTTAAACCCCCTGTCGATAGCATCACATCCTACTATTGGGATTTTGGAGATGGTGGCAATCCGAGCTATTTGCAAAACCCCTTTCACTACTACAGCACTTTCGGCAATTATACCATTTTTCAAAAAGTGAGCAACTCCAGGGGCTGCACCGATACCGCCTACATCCATATCACCATTGAGGGACCTGTAGCTAAATTCGATATTGTAGGCGACACTGTGGCTTGTGCCCCCTTCACCGCACATTTCGATAATACGTCCGTCAAAGTCAGGGATTATATCTGGTATTTTGGCGACCCCCTCAAAACCAAACTCTCTACCAATAAAGATACCAATGTAAGCTTTACCTATACCAAGCCCGGGGTCTATTATATTTACCTCTTTGGCAGCGACTCCGTGGTAAACCCCAATGCCGGCAATGCCATTTATTATTGCAAATCTTTTTTCCCCGATACCAATACCCTTGGACATCCTGTGCGAAGAATTACCGTATTGCCTGCTCCAAAAGCCAACTTCAGTGTTGGACCCATTCAGTGCAACAATGCTCCTATTGTGGTCACCGATCAATCTGATTCGCTCTATACCCTTTACAGATGGAAAATTAAAAATGTCGATTCGGTAGAAACAAGCTCCAAATCGGCTGAGCTTCGAACCGCCGACACCGGAAACTTTGTCATTCAATATACCCCCTGGTTTAACAGTTCAGCGAGAGCATGCTATGATACGGTGCGGAAAACCATTCGCGTTTCAGGAATTCAAGCAGAGTTCGATCTGTTTAAAGACAGCAGTTCTTGTCCCGAATATACCTTTGTCAATACTTCACAAAATTATCAATCGGCCATTTGGAATCTAAACGACCCAAAGTTGGATCCGTCCAAAAACATGAGAACCGATGAGCATTTTACTTTCCGTTATTCCGAAAAGGGAAATTTCAGCCCATGCCTGATGGTCGTAAATAACAATGGATGTAAAGATACCCTCTGCAAAGAGGTGATGGTAAATGTGACTAAAAAACTCGTTATTCCCAATGTGTTTACTCCCGGAAATTTTGATAAGCTCAACGACGCCTTCGACATACAGGCAGAAGGACTGGCGGAATATCACCTCTCTATTTACAACCGATGGGGTCAATTGCTGTTCCACTCCAACATCGATGGCTCAGGCGACGATGGAAATAACTGGAGAGGAAGGCCGAACATTACCAGCCCAATCTACCCCGACGGAACCTACTACTACACCTTCACCTATAAATTTAAATGCGAATCCAAAACCCAGGAGGCTCATGGAACCATTACGCTCATCGGCACGAGAGATTAGAAAGAAAGATAATAATTTAAATGTCGGAATTCCATTAGCCATGCAACCAATCATCCATAATTTAGTCTAACTAAGCAAACATGAGAACTATAGTTACAGGACTGATTCTTTTGATAAGCTTGGCACATGCCGGCGCTCAGACCTGTCAGATTATCTCATCCGATATAGTGTGCAAGGAAGAACTGATGTCTTTCGATGTAAGCTCAAGCACCACCATTACCTCTGTGATGTGGGACATGGGCGACGCTACTACTTCATCACAAAAGGCATTTAATCACAAATATTCGGTTGCCGGTGTAAAAAACATCAAAGTCATTTTAAATTTAAGTGGAGGGGGAACTTGCACAGCAAGCAAGCAAGTAACGGTATACGAGCTACCCCAATTTAAAATTAAAAATAAGGCGGATAATATCTATTGTCTTTCTCAAAATCGGGTCTGTTTTATCGACAGTTCTACCGGAGGCGATGTGGGAATAAATGTAAAAAAACGCATTATTTTATGGGACGATGGCGATCAAAGCACAACGCCTAATCCGGTCATAGGAAAGGAAATATGCCATAGCTACACCAATACAGGAACCTTTAAAGTAACCATCGAGTTAACCAACGACAAAGATTGTAAAGTAAAAAAGGAAATTGATGTGAAGATTCTGCCCGATGTGATTCCACAATTTAAGGTGGATATCACTAAAGGATGCGACTCTGTGCTTGTAATTTTTGAAGATGTTACCTCTAAGGATACGAACCAGATCTTAAACAGGATATACGATTGGGGAGATGGTTCCAAATCCACTACGGTGGGCAGGAAGGTTGGACACTATTATAAAAAGGCCGGCTTTTATCAACTGGGGTTGACTTTGGTTCAAAAAAACGGTTGCCGCACGAGAAGAGACACCCTTATCGATATATTTATACCCGAAATAAAATTTAATATCGTAAAGGACGCCTACCGCAAATGCGTTGGCAACTCTTACCGCATCGAACAAAAAGACCTCTTATTTGGGGCAGGGTACAGTTGGATCATTGCAGGTAAAAAGTACGAGGGTAAAGTGGTGGAGCCGGCGCCTGATTTGGGAAAAGGATACATACAACTCACCATTACCTATGCCGGCTGTTCTAAAACTTTTAAGTATGATTCCATTGAAACGGTAGGCATTATTCCTGATGTGAAAGCCTTGAATGTGAATCAGTGCATGAACAAGGACACCGTATTTTTTTGTGAAACCGACCGTCGATATGGTACCAAGAGGGTCACATTTTTCTGGGATTTTGGCGATAACCTTGCGCCGCAATGCACTACCAGTATTAAAAATGGAGTCAACACCAAGGGCAACTGCAATTTCTCGACCGACTCCATCGGTAAGCATTTTTACAAAAATGAAATTTGCCGAAACTGGAAGCTTAGCATTAAAGATTTGGACTACGGTTGTCACAAAGAAGAAGTGGGAATTGTGAATTTGGTAAAGCCCGACACCTTTAGTTTTAACTTCTCTGCCGACAGGCTTTGTTTAGGATTAAAACCCGACTACGCCATTCAGTTTTCAAAAACACTCTGCCCCATTATCGAGGTCAAAGTTAACCTCGACTCAGCCTGCGGCAAAAACAATTTTACCGCCTTTGTACCAAGTCACCGATACCAAACAACCTGTAATAAAGATGGCTATGTTACCGTGGGTTTCGCCATAAAATACGGCAATAGAAAGGTATATAGGGACTATTGCGATACAACCGATTATTTTATTGATCCGAAGCGGGAGTGCCATGACACCATTTGGTTTCACAATTGGTATCGCTTGCTAGAGGAGCCCTTTCCGCCATTTTCGGTTTATGGCCGATGCATTCCTTCCACGGTCAAGCCAATATTATTGGATTCATTTCAAAGCAACATAAAATTTAGCAAGTGGAATTGGGGAGATCAAACTAAAACCGATACCGTTTGGAGCGCAAATAATGACAGTATTATTCACTCCCCTACCCATATTTATAAAAAAGCCGGGGCGTACAATGTGAATTTTCATCTCGAGAACATCAACCGTTGTTATGGCACCTATAATCAACTTTTAATCCTGGGATACAGTATGAACATGCGATTCGATACGGTCATATGTCCCGGAATTGAGGTCATGTTCAAAGACAGCATTTTTTATCAGTATAGCAATATTTCCTATTGGCACGATGCAAGGCGCAAGGCCTTGGGTAAAGAGAGCTTTAAATGGGATTTTGACGATGGAAGGGGGTTTGTGACCGATACCATCAATCCTGTGGTCACTTTTCCTGCAAAGGGAATTTACAAAATCAGGTTGGCTGCCAAAGATTCATCTAACTGTTTCGATACCTTGACAAAGAATATCAAAGTCGGTGGAGTGTATGCGGGCATCAAAGCGATTAATAAAAAAATAGTGTGTGACGACATCATTCAGTTTTTCGATTCATCGTATAGCGATTTCAAACCCCCGGCCGACAGTATAGTGAAGCATTTTTGGTCGTTTGGCGATTTCCGAAATCCAAGTTACCTGAAAGACCCCTTTCATTTTTATAAAAATTTCGGGGAGTTTACCATTTTTCATAAGGTGGAAAATACACGAGGATGCACAGACAGCGCGAATATCAAAATAAAAATTGACGGTCCGGAGCCCAATTTTGTCATTGTCAGCGACACGGTAGGTTGTGTGCCTTTTACAGCAGAATTTAAAAACACCTCGGTAAAAACCAAAGATTATATCTGGTATTTTGGCGATCCCCTTAAAACTAAGCTTTCCACCAATAGAGATACCAACGTGAGGTTTACTTATACAAAACCAGGGGTTTATTACATCTATTTGTTCGGAAGCGACAGTGTGGTGAATCCAAACACAGGTAACACCATTTATTATTGTAGCAGCACCTTTCCGGACAGTGCAGCCCTGAACAGAGTGATACGCCGAATTGTTGTTCTCCCCATTCCTAAGGTCGATTTTAAGGTAAATCCTGTTTTGTGTAAAAACAAACCATTTGAAGTGAGCGACTTGAGTGACCCTATTTATAAAAGATACAAATGGGTATTACAAGGAATGGACAGTGTGGAAACCGCTGAAAAAAAAGCCCATTTGACCTCCAAAGATACCGGAAAATACCTCATTCTATTTACACCAACCTATACCCCTACAGGTCCCTATCAAAGAATGTGTTATGACACCATCTCAAAATGGGTGAGTGTATCGGCCATCAAAGCCGAATTAGACTTTGTCAAAGATGACTTCTGCCCGGTTTATACTTTTACAAACAAAACCCATGATTTTAAAAATTTAAAATGGGACCTTGGACACATGGCTTCCGGTGAGGAGAATAATATCAGGTACGAAGAAGTGGTTACCCACAATTATGTGCCGGATACAGGCATATTCTATCCTTGCTTGTTTGTTGAAAATAATTACGGCTGCAGAGACACTATATGCAAAGAACTCAAGGTGAGCTTTACGATTAAGGCCATATTTACCAATGTGTTTACTCCCGGCAACAAAGACGATAAGAACGATGCCTTCGATATCCTGCTTGACAATGTAGAAAAATACGATTTAAGAATATATAACCGCTGGGGCTTGCTGGTGTATGAGTCCCAAATGGATGGAATAAGAAATGACGGTAACAATTGGACCGGACAAACGAAGGCCGGAGTGGATTGTCCGGAAGGCACCTACTTTTATATTTTTGACTATAAGTTTAAGTGCGAGGAGCGAAAGCGAAGGGGGCATGGCACCATTACGCTGATTAGGAAGGAGGATTAATTGGTATATCAGAAATAATTCGACAATTCCCTTCCAATGAACCGATTATTGCTTTATAGATGCTTTCTAATCCAAAGGGTGGCTTTAGATTAAATTTGAATCCCCCTTCTGGAACGCGAAATAAACAAGAATAAAAATGACCGTAATGGCCAGCATGGCCATTGGTAAAACCCATCCTTTTTTATTGCCAACCAGCAATACCAAGCCTGAATAAACCAGAAGCAGGGGCCAAAATTTAACGATTTCCCTGATGTTGATTTCAAAAAAATTAAAATTATACATCAGCAACAAACCGCCTATAAGAAATAAGAGCAAGCCAAGAAAATTATTTTGATTCTTCATTGGGATTTGAATTAGAGGATGAATTTACTTTCACTTTTTGATGACCAAAGATGAGGCCGCCCCCCACCACCATTAAAATAAGAGGCCAAAATTTATAAATATCAAAATCCGGAACCAGATTGTTGACGGTAAGAAGTATGCCGGAGCATAACAATATTAAACCCACTGTTATGTTTGAATTGGAGTCATCAGTTGGGCTCGACTCTGTCTCAAAAAAGGTTTGAGATTCCTGTGTATTATTTTTTGGGAAATCATATGCTTTCGAAGGAAGAATAATCCATAAAATACAATACAATAATACGCCGCTACCCCCTACAAAAAGGATAAGCAAAAAAATGGCTCTGAATAGAAGAGGGTCTGTGTCGAAATAATTTCCAAGCCCGCTGCAAACACCCCCAATTACCTTTTGATCAAGATCTCTGTGCAGTGATTTTTTCATGGTCGGTTAAACATTTTGTCAAATTAAAAGAATCGTTGGGGAATCTACAAATCAAATCTGCGTGAAATCGACACACGGACTTAATTTTCTTCAGAATCCGACATGAGATTTTCACTGCTGTATATTTTTTTATTTAAGTAGAACTTGTTAAAGTTACACCATTCACAGTCGGGTTTTTGACACCCCTCTGAAAACTCATGATTTTTAATTTTTGTATAAACCTCTTTAATGAGGCTTTCCATAAAGATAAACTCTTCAGGGTGTATTTTTATGGTTTCCCTGTAAAACCTTCCACTGTCATCGGGTTCAACAAAAAACATTTCGCCTGATACAGTTTGATACTTGTGCAGCTTATCATTGTTAAGGAGTAAATGATAAAAAGCGATTTGACGCCAGTAGTTTCCACCATAAAGTTCTTCAAATTTTGCCTCATGAGGATCGATGCCAATGACAGGGGCTTTTAGGGTATTTTTTTTCCGTGAATTTATTTTTCCGGTTTTAAAATCAATCACATGAACCAGATGAGGATCTAAAAAAAGAAGCTGATCGACCTTGCCCTTGATTGGTACCTCGTTTACCACAACATTGCTCAGGTTTTTTTCAGGTTCTCTGTTTTTGTTTTGTTCCCATTCCGGTAAAAAAGTATTGTAGAGTTGAGGTAATACTTTAAGCTGGCCATATTCCAGTGCTCTGCTGAAATCTTCAGGAATGAAAGTGTCTGCGTGTTTATCCAGTTCAAATTTAAACCAGGTTTTGAGTTGTTGAAGACCCGGATATTTTTTTTCAGGGTGTTTCAGCATGTTTTTAAAAAACATTTCCAGGGCAAAGTGTATAGCGTTTCCAAAGCTCAAAGGGGCTGATTTTGCTGAGGGGATATGCAATAAATTTCGGTAGTAAAACTTTACCGGACATTCCAGATAGTTGTCGAGATTTGTTGAACTGAGAACAAAGTTTTCAGTATATTGACTTAGAAATACATCGTCCATCAACTCAAAATTCTTTTCATCGTGGTTTTTATTGAATAAGGCTACCTGAACTTCTAACATTTGGTTTTCAGAAATTTCAGCTTTGGTTAATTCAGCCAAGCCGGATTCCATGAACTCTGTAACAAAAACCGATTCCATCAAATTTTTTAGATTAAGGTTGGTTTGGTTATAGGTAATGCACAAATCCGATTTGGCCCTGGTGCACGCCACATAAAACAAGCGTCGGTTTTCTTCAAGAAGGCTATCAGTTGTTCCCGGCACGATTATTTCACGGATAGAAAAGGGGAGTCGATCTATGGTTTTATCGTAAAATTCTTCATTACACCCCAAAACAATAACCAATTCAAACTCCAAACCCTTGCTGGCATGTGCCGTGAGCAGCTGAATCCCTTCTCCTTTCTCAATGATTTCTTCAGCCTCCAAGGCAATTTTGTTTTCTTTCATCAGGGATACATTTCTCAAAAAAGCATCCAGGGTTAACTCCGGCTTTAATCGGGTTTGGTCTTTTAAAAAATCGAAAAGGGTTTGCAAAGCCTGAAGAAGAAGCTTCTTTTGAGCCGATTGAAGAATATGTGAAAGGATGCCTCCTTTGGAAATCACTTTTTCTACCAACTCCTGTAGGGTGAGGTTGTGCGATTTAACTATCCAATATTCGAGGTCGGATGTAAATTTTTGGAGCTTTTTGATGGAATCATCACCTATAATCTTAATTAGCGCGTTATCCTCCTGAAGGGTATTGAGCACATCTCTCCATTTCATCCCTTTCTGTTTGATGGTGTAAGCCAATTTCGCCAAATCAAAGGAGGAAATCTCCCAGAAATCGAAGTGCAATATTTTAAACAGTCGCCATTCACCCGAGTAAGGTTTACTTTTTTCATCCTTGATGTACTCCAGCAATTCTACCAGGTTGTTAATAAAAGCAAGGTGAAAAATATTGCTTCTTTTCTTCAGATAAAATGGAATATTTTTAAATGACAAATAACTTTGAAGGGTCTCAGATTGCTTGTGTGTCCTATATATTACTGCTATTTCCGAAGGTGGAATTCCTTTTTCAAGAGCTTCCTCAATTTTATTCACTACATAAGCCGATTCATAGAGTATATTCTTGCACTCAACCACCGTTGGGGTTTTTTCATAAGCGGAAGGATTTTTTCTGGCAACCAGATTTTTATTTTGGACGAGTCGGTTTACGTTTTTTTGAATAACATAGCTTCCGGCATCCAAAATAATCTGGGAGGATCGGTAATTTTCGTTAAGGGTAACCGTTAAAAGATGGTCAGAGTATTTAGAAACGAAGTTGTTTAGGTTTTCAATATTTGCTCCTTGAAAACGAAAGATGGATTGATCGTCATCGCCTACCACCATTAGGTTGGGTACATCCCAATAAGAAGCCAACAACATAATGAGGTCATTTTGGGCTTTGTTCGTATCCTGATATTCATCTACCATGATATATTGGTACTGTTCCTGATATTTAAGCAAGGCAAATTCATTGTTTTTCAAAAAATCCAATACCCATAAAATCATGTCGTCAAAATCGTATCGACCGGTTCTGCTCATCATTTCTCTATACTGATAGCAGGCATCAATGGCGGCTTTTAATTTTTCGAGTTTTTGGAGAGCATTCTGATACAAAGAAGGATTGAGGTCGCCCTTGTTAAATTCCCTGTACTTTCTTTTGTATCTCAAGGTCTCATCATTGTCAAGTGCACTGATTTTATCCTCTATTTTTAAAAAAAGATCTTCTTTACTTAGCCGCTCTTGTTTCAACAATTGATTTAAATTCGAGAGGTTTTTGGTATCTATATAGGGTAGCTTATAGTTTTTTAAAGGATTGTTGGCATCAAATGCATCTATAATTTTGTGGTAATACTCTACCGATTCCAGATCTGAAATTGGCTCAAGGGAAAGCACATTCATTTCAAATTGATAGTCCGCGATTACTTTTTGACAAAAGGAATGAAAAGTGTACTTCGCGACCCTATGTGCTGCAACCCCCATGATTTCCTTTAAACGTTGATGCATGGCTATAATCGCTGCATCGGTAAAAGTAAGACAGAGTATGTTTTCGGGCAATAAATCCGTATCTTTTAATATTTGTGCTACCCTTCCACTCAACAATTGTGTTTTGCCGGTTCCCGGACCTGCTATGGTTATCACAGGGCCTTCGATAGCCTTAACAGCGAGGTGTTGTTGGTGGTTTAATTTCATTTTTTTGTCAAAATCAATTTTAAATAGTGGTGATATTCAAGGTGTTACATAATAAAATTCATTTAAAATAAATAAAAATAAAAATTTTACTTTAAAAATGACAAAGATATTGTGAGAAATGTTATGTTTGAAGTCTAAATTGAATTTGTATAATTAAAAACAACGTGTATGATCAAAAAAATTACTTTCTCAAAATCTAAGGCAGTAGGACTTCTTCTAATGCTTTTCGGCCTCTTGAGCTCTTCAATTTATATTGAGAGTCAGGCCCAAACTTATTGCACACCATACTCTTATTATGGTTGCAATTACAGTACAGCCCGCTATTTTGTAATAGAACGGGTCTTGCTGACCGACATTTCAGGTAACACCATTTTCGACAAAGCTCCTGACGGTTGTAATGCAGCAACCACCACCACGGTAAATGCTAGTCCGAATGGTTGGTCCTTGGTATCTACCAAGCCATCTTTTACTTTGTCAAGTGGTTCAAAGTATACCATGGGATTAAGTACCAGTTACAGGAGTGGATCCACTTATTATTCAGGATACTCGGTATTGATGTATTGTTGGATTGATATCAACAGAGACGGTAGTTTTACTTCCAATGAATTTATGTCTACAGGTTGGGCGTCTGCTTCAACAGCATCAACCGGACCAGGTAATTTGGTAAACAACACCTTCACTGTTCCTTGTGGAATTAGTCCTGGAACTTCAAGGATGAGAATTATTTCTTCTTATTATTATGCTTTATCCTCCAGCCAAAGCTGTCCAACCGGAACCAGTGGTGGTACATATTACTATGGAGAAACTGAAGACTATACCATTAATTTGGCCAATCCTACAAGTTTGGCGGCTGGTTTCTTTATGCCTACCACAGCTTATATTGGAACTCCTGTAAAAATGACCAACTCTAACCAAACCGGTTATATTTCTCATCAATGGGATGTGAATGATGATGGTACTAATGAATACAACACTACCAATGCCACTCACATTTTTACCTCAGCCGGAACCAAATGCGTTCGCTTGAAAAGCCAAAACTGCTTAGGACGTGACTCCATACTTAAGTGCGTAAATGTGGTTACTCCTACCGCTAAACCCATTGTGGATTTCGCATCCAACACCAATGAGGTTGAACGTTACGGAACCATTAATTT
>CAZTXB010000024.1:0-34592 GCA_964617955.1 uncultured Chitinophaga sp. | reverse complement strand
TTTAATGAACCTCATCATATCAAGCCTTTAAGTGTTTTTCAGCAGGCCCTATTTATACCCCGATAAACCGCGCAGGCATATAAAGCAGCCGTTTCTGTTCTCAGTCTTGAGGCACCTAATGAAACAGGTTTAAACCCATTTTCTAAAGCTAATCCAATTTCTGTTTCCGAAAAATCTCCTTCCGGGCCTATTAATATTCGTGCGCTAGCAGCCCCCCTTTCAAGAGCTTGTCCCGATTTTTCACCTAGATGGTTGAGGGATGCGTTCGAACCAAATTCAATTTTCTCTCCATCAGAACAAAAAGCGATAAAACTATTTTGATCCCTAGAGCATTGTTCCAGATATTTTTTAAAAGGGATTGGTGAAGTCATTTTGGGGAGCCAGTATTGTTGGCTTTGTTTTAAGGCCGAGATGGCTATTTTTTCAATTCTGTCCAGTCGCAGATTGGATCTTTCGCTATGTTCGCACTGCAAAAAAGTGATGGAGCCTATTCCCAGCTCTATGGCCTTTTCAACCAGCCATTCCATGCGGTCGGCACTTTTTGTTGGCGCAATAGCCAAATGAAAACAGGATTGAAATTTTGAAGCTTCAAAATGAGTTTTGGAAAGTATATGAACTTTTAAAGGTTTATTCTTATTTTCAATTTCAATGGGGCCTTCGTATAAATTCCCTTTACCATCAATAACTTTTATTACATCTCCGCTGTTTTTTCGAAGCACCTTAATACAATGGCCGCTTTCCTCAGTCTTTAGAAAAAGGTGGGTTTCAAAAATTTCGTTACTGAAAAAGAGTTCCATGTTAGTGCACAACGTAAAAACATACCATTTCTCTCTTGTTAACTGCGAAGGCTGACTCGCGAATATTTGGCATCGAAAAATTTGCTTGTCGCGTTATTGAATATTGAGCATTGAACATCGAGAATTGAGAATTGAACATTTTCCTGCACGTGATTAAACTTTTATTATTTCATCTAATACATTTTCCATTGCCATTCCACGGCTACCTTTTATAAAAATAGCGGTATTATTCAAATCTAAGTCTTTTAACAGCACATTGATTTCTTTTGCTGTATTAAAACCATCTTTACCATGGGATAAAGCTTGTTTCTTAAAATGTTCACCGGCTACAAACAAATGATCGAAATTTATAGCAGAGGCATAATTATAAATTAACTCATGTTCATGCTCGGCATGTTCGCCCATCTCAAACATATCGCCCAATACCGCTATTTTCTTTGGAAAGTTAAACCTGGCAAAATTTTCGAGTGCCTTTTCCATGCTGCTGGGGTTGGCGTTGTAGGCATCTAAAAATATAAGGGTATTCCCCTTTTTTATAATTTCCGAACGCTTGTTTTTTGGATAATACGCTTCTATGCCGGCTTTTATCTTATTGGGTTCCAGCTTAAAATGTTGGGCCACCGCTACAGCAGCCAAAATATTTTCAAGGTTATAGCTGCCTGTAAGACTGCTTTGTATGGAGAGTCCTTTGTACTCTAATTCAATTTGTGGAAAGTCGATAATAGGTTTTGCATAGGTATGCACTGAGGCATCCTTAACGGAGTAAAATTCCTTTTTTTGCAGTCGGGTAGCCATGCGACAAAGCCATTCGTCGTCTTTGTTTACAAAGGCCAATCCATTGTTTTTTAACAGATGATAATACAATTCGCTCTCTGCTTTTGCCACCCCTTCTAAGCTTCCAAAACCTTCCAAGTGCTCTTTGCCAATATTGGTAATGAGTCCGAAATCCGGTTCTGCAATCTGACAGAGTTCTTCAATATCGCCGATTCTATTAGCACCTAGCTCTATGACGGCCATCTGTATTTCAGGCCTTATTGAGAGCAGGGTTAAGGGAACTCCAATGTGGTTATTAAAATTTCCCGGCGTACTGTAAGTTTTGAATGTTTGAGAGAGCACGGAATGCAAGAGCTCTTTGGTTGTGGTTTTGCCATTGCTCCCTCCTATGCCTATGAAAGGGATTTTCAGCTTTCGGCGGCGAAAGTTGGCAAGTTTCTGTAATGTATCTAAGGTGTTTTCAACCAGTAAGGTACCGGACGACCGGCTGTAATTTTCATTGTCAATCACTACCCATTTCGCACCTTTTTCAAGTGCTTCTCCGGCAAAAGTATTGGCATCAAAGTTTACCCCCTTTAGGGCGAAAAACATGGAACCGGCTTCAATTTTTCGCGTATCGGTCGACACCTCATAATTACAGTCGGTATAACATTGGTAAATTTCTTCTATGGAAGGCATGAAAGGGCAAACTTAAGGATTATTTAAGAGTTTTATCTTCTGCTTTAAAATACATTTTTACCATTACGATCCTTTTATTTAATTTCACGGCATGTATAAATTTTGCCTCTTCGCCCTTGGTATTCTCATATATCCTATGGCAAAATCTCAGATTTATGACCCAGCTGCAGCCTTAACAGAATATCAAAGTAAAGAAAACAGCTATTACTGGAAAAACCGGAAACCAAACGCTGACTATTGGCAGCAGGATGTTTCTTACCATATAAAAGCCAGACTCAACGATACGACAGAGATTATTTCCGGTTCAGAAATCTTGGAATATGTGAACAATTCACCCGACACGCTTCATAAATTATATTTCAGGCTCACTCAAAATGCTTTTCAACCTGACAGCTACAAGGACAAAATGGAAAAAGCAGGCAAAGTTTTTAACCGATTCGGCAAATATGAAAAACAGAAGCTTGGAACCAAGATTCAAAGTGTAAGCATTAATGGCATTTCGGTAGCATTTTTCATTGACAACACCATCATGATTATTGACTTATCTCTCCCCCTGCTTCCAGGTGAGAGGTTGAAGGCCGAAATTGATTTTAAAACGTATTTCGATCAGGGCAGTATGAGCAGCCGCCGCATGAAGCGATTTGAACACGATAATTACAAGCATTTTGACGGTGTGCATTGGTATCCCAGAATATCGGTTTATGACCGGAAATTTAAATGGACTACCGACCAGCACCTTGGAAAGGAGTTTTACGGCGATTACGGAACATTTTATGTAGAGCTTGAGCTCCCCAACCACTTTATATCGGAGGCTTCAGGCGTTTTATTGAATAAGGATGAAGTCTATGCCAATGGGTTGAGGGAAAAAATAGACATTAAAAATTTTACGACTCCATCCAAAACAATTTCTACACCGGTGATTCCTAATGGTACTTATAAAAAGTGGATTTGGCTCGCTAAAAACGTCCATGATTTTGCGTTTACAGCCGACCCGACCTACCGTATAGGAGAAACGACCTGGAATGGTATTCAGTGCATAGCCATAGCACAGGAACAAAACGCGTATGCCTGGCAGCCAACCGCCAGGTTTGTAGCTGCAGTTGTTCAAACCTATTCGCAAGACTTTGGAATGTATGCTTACCCCAAAATGGTAGCTGCCGATGCGAGAGACGGGATGGAGTACCCCATGTTGACACTCGACGGCGGCAATTGGCCCGGACATCAGTATGTGATTGCTCATGAAATAGGCCACAACTGGTTTTTTGGCATGGTTGGGAACAACGAAACCTATCGCGCATGTTTAGATGAGGGCTTTACTCAATTTTTGACCGCATGGAGTTTAAAAAAACTTGCCGGACAGGACGTTATGCCTAATCCCGTCGACTGGGCCTATGTTTATGCAGGCTACATCAATCACGCCATCAATGAAAACACGGCCAAGTTAAATACCCATTCCGATCATTTTAATTCAGCCGAAAGACACGGTGGCGGCTACAGCCAGGTTTACTATAAAACAGCGACGATGCTCTACAATTTGCAGTATGTATTGGGTGAAAAAGTATTTTTGGATGCCATGAAATTTTATTTTAACCAATGGAAATTCTGCCACCCCTATGAAGAAGATTTTAGAAAATCTATCATAGATTACACAAAGACCGATCTCAATTGGTTTTTCGACCAATGGCTTACCACAACCCATACCATCGATTATGCTGTTCTTGGTGTACAGAAGATGGAAAATTCGGCGAGCGACTATCTTGTTAAGATCAAAAGAAAAGGCAATTTTCACATGCCAATTGATTTAACAGTGATTGATAATAACAACAAGCGTCTGCACTATATTATTCCAAATTCATATTACAGTAAGAAACAAGGGAAGGCCACCCTCAGTCAAGCCTGGATATCATGGGATATGCTGAACAGAAAAACGATGGTGCCGGTTCATTCAGAATTTGGAATAAAAAATGTAATCATTGACACCTCCGGACGCCTCGCCGATATCAACCGCATAAATAACAGTTTGATAAGACCCTATTCCTTTACCCTTGAATCGGCGAAACAAAAAGCCCCTGATTTTTACAAGTATCTTTTCAATTGGCGCCCCGAACTTTGGTATAATCAGGCCGACGGGCTCAAATTTGGACTTAATTTTTCGGGACATTACTATAATTTTAATCATATTTTTAATGCGACCATTTGGTATAATAGTGAAGTGATGGCTGATAAAGGAGTTATGGAGACGTTTATTAAACCTATAAATTTTGCACTTAACTACAAAACCCGAATTGGAAGCATGCTGGATTATGCATTCAGAGCCAGATACCTTGAAGGGGTAAATTTGTTGGAAACAGGACTTGAGAAATCACTCAATGGGGACAAATGGACACTCAGCTATAAAGTGATCAGTGCTTCCGATTTATTTTTTAAACCCTTTGGAGAAGCGATTTCAAACCATCCTTATTTACTTTACCCTCATTTATTTGAAGACGGAAAAATAAATGCCACCCTCAATTTGGGTTATCAGCATGGCTTTAAATATTCAAAAGGAAATAGCATACTGAATATCGGTTTGCGCAATTCCTCGTTTTGGAGCGATTTTAACTACAGCGGGATTCACATCAAGGTTGTGAATACCAATCCTATAGGAAAAAAAATGGTATTAAGGAGTCGTTTTTTTACACAGTATTATGATGGTGCGATAGCACAGGAAAGTAAGTTATTTATTTCAGGGGCCAATCAGGAGGAACTTCTGGAAAATAAATTTACACGCAGCCGTGGATGGGTTCCGAATGCTATGCTTGGGTATGGTGAAGTCGGGGATTACGCATTTCAAATGG
Source organism: uncultured Chitinophaga sp. (assembly GCA_964617955.1). Lineage (GTDB taxonomy): Bacteria > Bacteroidota > Bacteroidia > NS11-12g > UBA9320 > JABWCE01. The sequence goes on along the minus strand of CAZTXB010000024.1, from coordinate 29,506 downwards.
GAGGAGGTTTAAATATAAGAGGCATGGCAGGCTACGCAGCTACCAATCAGGTTGGAACTGACACTTTTTTTATTTATAGTGGAAACAAGGGTGCAGCCATCAATGCTGAACTTGAATTCGGGCGGTTGTTTAAGGTTAAATTACCACGAAAACTCAATCAATTTAAACTTAGCCCCTACCTTTTTGCAGATGCCGGAATACTTGGCTACGGCAAAAATTACAGTGGACTAAGGATTGATGCAGGGCTGGGTGGAACCTTAACCACGACCTTTGGAAAATGGAATAAATTTCAGCCCCTGGTGTTGAGGTTTGACATGCCCTTTTTTATGAACCGGGTGAATGAAGGGGCTGAGTACTTCGACATGAGATACATTATTGGAATTAACAGAGCATTTTAAAGTAAAGCAATTGAATATTATCAGAACTGAGGCTCTTAAAAAAAACTATGGGAAGGTAGAGATCCTTAAGGGCATAGATTTAGAAATAAAAGAAGGAGAAATTTTGGCAATTGTCGGTTCGTCAGGAGCAGGCAAAACTACCCTTTTGCAAATCATTGGCACCTTGGACGACCCCAGTGCAGGGAAGGTTTTTTTTAAGGACCGGGATGTATCTGATTTGAAGAGCAACGCCTTGTCAGATTTCAGAAATAAGAACATTGGTTTTGTATTTCAATTTCATCATCTACTCCCTGAGTTTACAGCTTTTGAAAACGTTTGCATTCCCGCATGGATTGGCAAGGCCGATAGGAAGAAGACCGAGGCTAAAGCGCTTGAATTGCTACACTTTCTTGGGGTTGAACACCGCAAAGACCATAAACCCTCACAATTGTCGGGCGGTGAAGCCCAAAGAGTGGCTGTAGCCCGCGCTTTAATCAATTCTCCAAAAATAGTTTTGGCCGACGAGCCCACCGGAAACCTCGACTCAGCCAATGCCAGAGAATTGCACAGACTCTTTTTTGATCTTCGTGAAAAGTACGGCCAAACCTTTGTGATTGTTACACACAATGAAGAACTGGCGCAATCGGCGGACAGAATTGTTCTCATGAAGGATGGTATGATAGGTTAAGGAAGCTTTTTATACTGCCCCTTACCTCAGGCCCATTATATTTGAAACCCATGTGATATAAAAAGATTGTTTTCAATTGGTTTAAACCGCCTCCAATAAATACCTTTGTTCCATGAAATTTGCAACCAAGGTTTTGCACGCCGGAGTGCACCCCGATCCTGAAACCGGGGCCATCATGACTCCCATTTATCAAACGTCTACCTATGTTCAGCGCTCACCGGGCGATCATGAAGGCTATGAATATTCAAGAACCCATAACCCTACCCGCACGCAATTGCAGGATAACCTTGCAGCACTTGAGAACGGGAATTGGGGCCTATGCTTTAGCAGTGGTATGGGCGCTATTGACACCATCGTTAAATTGTTAAGCCCTGGGGATGAAGTGATTGCTACCAACGACCTTTACGGCGGGTCGTACCGGATTTTTACCAAGGTATTTGAAAATTACGGTATAGTGTTTCATTTTACCGATCTTGGAAACAGCGATAATTTTAAGAACCTTATCAACACCAATACCAAAATGGTATGGATGGAAACCCCAACCAACCCAATGCTTACCATTATTGATATCGAAGCCATTACTACCCTGGCTAAAAAGCATGGCATTTGGAGTGTGGTTGACAATACTTTTGCCTCCCCCTATTTACAAAACCCCCTCGATTTGGGAGCTGATTTGGTGATGCACAGCGTGACTAAATATATCAACGGCCATTCGGATGTGGTTATGGGCGCTGTGGTGGGCAAAGACGAAACCCTTCATGAGAGGTTGAGTTTTTACCAGAATTCCTGCGGGGCCGTTCCTGGTCCGCAGGATTGTTTTTTAGTATTAAGGGGCATCAAAACTTTGCACCTGCGCATGGAGCGTCATTGTGCCAATGGAAAAATTATTGCCGAATATTTGCGAAGCCATCCTAAAGTAGATAAGGTTTATTGGCCAGGCTTTGCCGATCATCCGAACCATGACATCGCTAAACGCCAGATGAAAGATTATGGGGGAATGCTTTCGTTTACACTTAAGTCCGATTCAATAGAAGAGGCCCATCGCTTTTTATCCTCTGTAAAAATATTTGCCTTGGCTGAGTCCTTGGGTGGCGTAGAATCACTCTGTGGTCATCCGGCCAGCATGACCCATGCTTCTATTCCCCGAGAAGAGAGATTAAAATCCGGTTTGGTGGATTCATTGATTCGCCTGAGCGTTGGGGTTGAAGACGTTATGGATTTAAAGGCCGATATCGAACAAGCCATAGGATAATGTATCTGCTCGCCATAGCTATCGCGCCGGTTATTGTCATCGTTTCTTATTTTTATTATAAAGATAAATTCGAAAAGGAACCTTTGCTCATGCTTTTTTATGCCTTTGTTGGGGGAGCATTGAGTATTATTCCTGCCATCGTTTTGGAGTGGACATGGAAGCACTATGGTTTTAATGGTCAAGGAAACAATCTAAATTTGGCTTTTTACGCCTATATTGTGGTAGGTTTGAGTGAAGAGTTTTGCAAATTTTTATTTGTAAGACGCATCATTAACCGACCCTATGTAAATGAACCCTATGATGCCATCATTTATTCTGTGATGGTCTCAATGGGCTTCGCCTTTGTTGAGAATCTGCTTTATGTTTACCAATCGGGTGCCGGGGTAGGATTGCTTAGAGCTTTTACCGCGGTGCCGGCCCATGCTACCTTTGCTGTGGTCATGGGCTATTATTTGGGACGGGGCAAATTCAATTCGGATTTTAGTTCCAACGCCTTTATCGGCCTGAGTTGTGCAGTTCTGCTCCACGGTTCCTATGACTACTTCCTTATGATTAATAACATTCCACTGATTCAGATTGGCGCTTTTGTTTCGCTGATTATTGGTCTTAAACTTTCGTCAAATGCCATAAAGATACATAACCGGAACTCACCTTTTATGAATTCATGAATGACTTTGATCTCAAAAAGTTGCTGGACGAGAAGGCCGCATTTTACAATGGTGTAAATTTTATTGAAAACGATCCGGTGATTATCCCCCACCGTTACAGCAAACCCCAAGACATTGAAGTTTCCGGTTTTTTTGCAGCGATACTCGCCTGGGGAAATCGCAAATCCATTATCAAGAGTTGTGAGCGTTTGATGGAGCGAATGGACAACGCGCCCTATGAATTTATAAAAAACCATGCCGAATCTGATTTAAAAAAATTGGAAAATTTTGTACATCGAACCTTCAATTCGACCGATTTGCTTTTTTTGTTGGCCCGGTTTAAAACTTTCTATGAACAAGAAGACTCCTTGGAATATCTTTTTTTGCCGAATGATGAAAAGTCATCTGTAAAATCAGGCCTTCAAAGGTTTCACGAAGCCTGTTTTGAGGTACCTTATGCTCCTCTTCGTTCGCAGAAACACATTGCCTCCCCTCAAAAAAAATCAGCATGCAAGCGCTTAAACATGTTTTTGCGTTGGATGGTGAGAAAGGATGATCAAGGGGTGGATTTTGGCATTTGGAATAAAATTTCCCCTTCACAGCTTATCTGCCCTCTGGATGTTCACGTGATAAGGGTTGCCAATCGACTTGGCTTAATCCATAGTGAGAAAAGCGACTGGAAAACTGCTGAACACTTAACCCAACGACTTCAAAAATTTGACCCTTTGGATCCCGTTAAATACGACTTCGCCCTATTTGGGATGGGGCTCGAAAAATGGCCGGCGGTTTAAAGCCCGATATTATAGCCAGAGGGAGGCGGTTTATTCTGCATTAAAAATTAATTTTGCCATTCATGAAAACATCAGCCATTATTCCCGCCAGGTTCGCTTCGACGCGATTCCCGGGCAAGCCACTGGCCAAAATTGGTGGGATATCGATGATTGAAAGGGTCTACAAGCAAGCAGAGACCTGTGGATTAGATTATTTGGCTGTAGCAACCGATGACTCCAGAATCTATGACCATGTCAAATCTTTTGGAGGTGAGGTCATTATGACCTCTGAAAATTGTTTGAATGGAACCGAAAGAATTGCAGAGGCTTTACACCATGTGAATGAAACTCCGGAAATCGTCTTAAACATCCAAGGTGACGAACCCTTCATAAAGCCTGAACAAATAAGGTTGCTTCTCGATGCCTTATCCGATCCGGGGGTTGGAATCGCCACCTTAAAAAAAAGAATTGATTCTAAAAACGAATTGAATGACGCGAATGCGGTTAAAGTAGTGTGTGATAAAGACGATTTCGCCCTTTACTTTAGCAGAAGTGCCATTCCCTTTAAACGAGAGGATCCGGACTTGTGGCCTGAAGCGCCCTGTTATTATAAACATTTAGGCGTATACGGTTTTAAGGTTCACGTTCTATCTGATATTGTGAGATTGCCTGAATCCAACCTGGCTAAAATTGAAAATTTAGAGCAGCTCACCTGGCTGGAGAACGGCTTTCTTATTAAGGTATGTGAAACCAATTACCAAAGCATTGCCATTGACGTACCGGAAGATGTTGAAAAGGCTGAGAGGTGGTTAAAGACCATTTAAATTGCAGTTTTAGGTAAAAATACATGAGGTACAAAACCTCTTAACGGTATTTTTTGAACCAACTGTTAATTTTTAACTGGATAACCCCAAGAAAAGCTTCTCTGATAATGCCCTTACTCATTTTGCTTTCCCCGGCAGTGCGGTCGGTAAAGATGATAGGGATTTCCACCAGGTTGAATCCATATTTAACCGCGGTAAATTTCATTTCAATCTGAAAAGCATAGCCTTTAAAATGTATTTTGTCGAGGTTTATTTTTTCCAGAACTTTTCGCGAGTAGCATACAAAACCTGCCGTGGTATCCATGACCTTCATTCCTGTAATCAGCCGCACATACATGCTTGCAAAATAACTCAAAAGCACTCGGCCCATTGGCCAGTTCACAACATTCACCAAATGATTGACGTATCTAGAGCCTACAGATAAATCGGCGTCGCGTTCTGAACATTCCGATTGAAGACGCATCAAGTCGTTTGGGTTATGACTGAAATCGCAATCCATCTCACATATATAGTCATATCCTTTATCTAAACACCATTTAAACCCGGTAATATAAGCAGTGCCCAAACCCTGTTTTCCGCTCCTCTCAATCAAATATAGGGCATCGGGATATTTGCTTTGCATTTCTTTAACCATTTTGCCTGTTCCATCCGGCGACCCATCGTCAATAACCAGCAGATGAAAGGGCATTGAAAGCGACATCACTGCATCAACCATTGCTACGATGTTTTCACGTTCGTTATAAGTTGGTATGATGACGATGTTCTTCACTGCGATGGTTAAAAAATGAGTTAGACTTTCCAGGTTTGGTGCAGAGCCGGTGTTGCCTTATTGTCTTCAAACAGAAGCCTGTATTTATTTTTATGAATCATAGTTTTGTTGAGCGATGTGTTTAAATGCCTTAAAATTTACGCCAATGAACCAGATTCTTCAACGGAATATTTATGAATAAATTATGAATTGGCCTTTTTGTGGTCGGCTAAAAATTGTGCCAAGCCAATGTCGGTCAGTGGGTGCTTCAGTAGGCCCAGGATGGCACTTAAGGGACAGGTTACCACATCGGCCCCTGCTTCTGCACATTTCACGATATGCAAGGAATTGCGAACGCTCGCAGCGAGAATTTGGGTGTCAAATCCTTGTATGGCATAGATATTGGCAATCTGACTAATCAAGTCGATACCGTCCCAATTCATGTCGTCAATCCGCCCGATAAAGGGAGAAAGGAATGTGGCTCCTGCCTTGGCTGCTAAGATGGCCTGTCCGGCTGAAAACACCAAAGTGCAATTGGTCCGGATGCCTAAATTTGAAAAGTGTTTAATGGCCTTGATGCCGTCTTGAATCATTGGTATTTTCACCACAATTTTTGAGTCGATATTGGCCAGGGACTCTCCTTCTCTAATCATGCCCTCAAAGTCGGTGGCGATGACTTCAGCACTGACATTATCATCTACAATTTGGCAAATGGCTTTATAATGCTTCATGATATTATCGGTTCCGGTAATACCTTCTTTAGCCATCAGCGACGGATTGGTGGTGACCCCATCTAAAACACCCAGGTTTTGGGCCTCATGTATCTGACTCAGATTGGCTGTATCTATAAAAAATTTCATATTCTGTTTTTTTTGGACAAAATTAACGACTTATCTCCGCGCTCTTCACACATATTTTAAACAAACAAAAAAAGCCGATGAATTAAAATTTCGACAGCTCGTCGTATACCCTTTGGATGGGCAAACCCATCACATTAAAAAAATCGCCTTTGATTTGTAAAATCCCTGTATAACCTATCCAATCCTGGATTCCATAGGCCCCAGCCTTGTCCAAAGGCTTGTGTGTTAACACATAGTAGTTTATTTGTTCGTCAGATAAGCGCTTAAAATAAACTTCAGTCGACTCGGTAAAAGACACCATTTTTTGCAAACTTCTTAAACACACGCCGGTATACACGGTATGCATTTTATTTGACAATTGCTTAAGCATGTTGCGGGCATCTTCTTCATCCATAGGCTTATTCAAAATCTGTTCATCTAGATAAACAATTGTATCGGCTGTTAAAAGAACCTGACCTTCATTTAATTCTGAAAAGGCCTTTGACTTCTTAATAGCCAAATAGCCAGCCACTTCTTTAGGGTTCATATCGGCAGGATGGGACTCTTCACAATCGATGTTTACCAAACGGTACTTCAGTTCTGCACCTTTCAATAATTCCTGTCTTCTTGGCGATTTTGATCCTAACAGCAGTTCCATTCTAAAAAAACATCATGGATAAGGTTCCCGTAATCATCACATAAAGGCTATCCCGATTGAGCTCGGTGTAATTTTGCTCCTTATAGGTGTTTTGAAGTTTTGACAGGATGTTGAACAAAGGAAAGCCAATGCAAATAATATTGTAGGCTAAAAAGACATAACTCAATGGGGCGGTAAAAAATCGCATCATCATCCATCTTACACAGGTGGTAAACACTAAAATGTAAATGAATAGAATGACCAGAACTATTAACCTGGAGGTTTTCATACCCAGCACCAAAGGCAGGGTTCTGTAACCGGCATGATGGTCGCCTTTTACATCTTCCATATCCTTTAATATTTCTCTGATGAGATGAATACCAAAGGCATTTATCGAAAAAATAATAATGAGTTCCTTATTGAGGTTGTTATCGAAGGAAAGCAATATGAAAATTGAAAATCCTCCGAGCACAGCAATGACAATGTTCCCCAGCAGAGGAATATTTTTTAAAATGCTGTTGTAGAGAAAGAGCAGGACCAGAATTAAACCAATGAGCATTCCTAGCCTTAAACTAAAAGTCAGGGCGATGAAAAGAGAAGTAACTGCTATAATCACGCTGAGGTACAAGGCCAGCTTCCTCACTTTTGGATCTGCAAGATAATGCCGGGAGGAACGGTTTATGGCGTCGGCTTTGGCGTCCATCACGTCGTTCGACAAATAGCCAAAGGCCGCACAGAGCAAAGTACAGGTGTAAATGATGAGATGTCCCTTATCGAAAACATCGGCCAGATGATTGCCAAATCCTAAAAAATAAACGCTCATTATTTGCACACAGAGTAAAATGAGTAAATTTATCGGTCGTGCAGCTTTAATAATATTCACCCTTATTTTTTAATAAAGAATTTCATTTTGTAATCGGTCTCAATTTTCCCTTTAGAAATATTCTGAAGTTTGCCTTTAAGGAGTTGCTTTTTTAGGGCCGAAAGGTAATCCACAAATAAGATACCCTCAATATGGTCGTATTCGTGCTGAATAACTCTCGCCTCGATTCCATTGAATTCCTCTTCAATGTGTTCAAATCTTTCGTTTTGAAATTTTATTCGGATGCTTGGCGGCCGTTTTACGTTTTCTCTTATTTTTGGTATGCTCAGGCAGCCTTCTTCAAATTCCCATTCGGTCCCCTTTTGCACTATCATTTCGGCATTGATAAAAATGCGCTTTATCCCTGGCTTTTTCTTTTCATTAAAGGCGTCGGTATCAATAATAAAGAGCCTGATGTCTTTTCCAATTTGGGGTGCGGCTAACCCTACCCCATTGCTTTCATACATGGTTTCAAACATGTTCGCGATTAACTCATCCAAGCCGGGATAATCCGGGTTGATGGCATGGCATTTTTTTCTAAGAACCGGGTCACCAAAAGCCCTAATTGGTAAAATCATTCTGAGGAGAGTAAATATCCCTGCAAAATTAGAGTGGCACTAATAGAATCCAAGCGTTTTTTATCCTGACGGTCCTTTTTTTTATAACCGCCTTCTAACATGCTGCTAATGGCCATCTTTGTCGTAAATCTTTCATCGAATCTTTTTATGGGAATTTCCGGAATGGCTTTGGTGAGCTGATTGATGAAAGGCAGTATATGTCTTTCGCTCTCCGAAGCTTCTCCGTTCATTTGCTTTGGCAGGCCTATGACGATGAGTTCAACGGATTCCTTGGCAGCATATTCCTTTAGAAATTGAATGATCTCATTGGGGTGAATGGTGGTTAAGGCGCTTGCAATAATTTTAAGGGGATCTGTCACGGCAATTCCTATTCTTTTGGTGCCGTAATCCAGGGCGATGATCCGACCCATTACAACGTATAGATAATAGGAATCATCATATACACCGGAACCACTTTGCCGTCCTGACGGCCGGGTATCCATTTAGGCATCCCTGAAAACACCTTTACAGCTTGTTCGTCAAGGCCATAACCCAACTTTTTACCCACACTTCTTATTTGGGTCAGTGAACCATCTTTTTCAACCACGAATTCAACATTTACCTTACCCTGAACTTTGTTCTTCAAGGCATCGAAAGGATAAGTAAGGTGTTCGGAAATATAGCGGTTCATGGCTAATTTTCCACCCGGGAAATGTGGCATCTGGCCCACAATCACAAAGGGTTTTTCCGATTGAATCGGAGCAATGGTTTTGGTTTGGCCATCGGTAAAAGAAACCAATAGCAGCCCAAAGAAAAAGAAACAGATGATCGAAGTAGTTTTTTGCATTATTAAATTAATCAACGAAATTAGATAAAATAAATTTTATTTTACAACCTTGTTGGCGCAATAAGAGCTGGCAAAAGCCTCAGGTTTTGCTTTAAAAGTATAACCCATACCCAGTATGTAGCCCATGGCTTCTTTTAAAGCGATATTTGACTTAAAATTTGGATCGGTGTTGATATCTGCGTGTACCTCCAAGGCGATGTTGTATTCATCTAAAACCGGACAGATGGTATAAGCAACCTGTATGGAGTCGGAAACTTCCTGAATCAATCTTTCCTTCATCGACATTTTTCTCTCTGTCAGATAAGAATTATGAAAAATAAATCCTCCCTTTCCTTCTCTAATAAACACTATGGCGGTTGCAAACTCCACTACGTCTCCCTTAACTTGCGAATCGGTGCCAATACAAACCTTGAGGGAATGCGAATGCTCCTCAATCATTTTTACCCTGATTTCATCTAAAATCGGCCGTTCAATCAGCTCTCCGGATAATTTTCTCCATGCCATAGCACAAATATGGTGCAAAAGACTACACAGAGTGTCGTTCCTTATTCACATTTTTGCATAAATGGCTTTAAAATTAGATTTTTGCCGGCGGTAAGCCATAACTGGGTTAAGTGGGGTCAATAGAAATTCTTATTTTAAACCATTAGCGAATGATCTTATCCCTGCATTAAGTATATAAATTTGAAACAAAAGAACATTATAAACGCTTTCGAAAAACTGGGTCTTGCCATGGCTGAACTTACAGCCCAAGACCAGCTTTTAAATAAGGCGTATCTTAGAAATCCCTGGTTTACGCCTGAATGGCAAATTTTTGCTTTCTCCTATTGGGCATTCGTTCTCAAAAGCGAAGACCTGAGCAGCTTGGCTGAGATGTCGAAATTTGCGGAACAACCCAAAAAGGTTGGAATTATCACTGCCGGAAACATACCTTTGGTCGGTTTTCATGATATCTTATGCGTACTGCTCAGCGGCCATAGCCTGGCCATCAAACCCTCTTCCGACGACCCCATTCTCACCACCTGGGTCGTTAAAAAACTCCTTCAAATAGCGCCAGAATTGAGTAAAAGGGTGAACATCGTTGAAAAATTAAACGACTGTGAAGCACTCATCGCTACGGGAACTAATAATTCGGCGCGTTATTTTGAGTACTATTTCAGAGAAATTCCAAGATTGATCAGGCGAAACAGAAACAGCCTTGCCGTTGTAAGCGGTGAGGAGTCGGATGAAGAATTAAAAGCACTTGGATTAGACATTTTCGCATACTTTGGGCTAGGCTGCCGCAATGTCTCAAAGATTCTGTTTCCGGAAAACTATCAGTTCAGCCGCTTTTTTGAGGCCATTGATTCTTATCACCCTGTGGTGAATCACAACAAATACGCTAACAATTATACCTATCACAAAGCCTTGTTTCTCATGAATTTGGAGAAACACCTCGACAATGGTTTTTTGCTTCTGAAGGAAGACCAAAACATGGGATCGCCTTTGGGATGTTTGTTTTTCGATAAGTATAAGGATAAAAGTGACGTAGAGAGTTATATCGATAACCGGAAAGAGACTATCCAAATTGTAATTTCGCAAGACTCATTTTTGCCGGGGTCAGTTGCCTTTGGAAAATCACAGTTTCCTAAATTAACTGAGTTCGCGGACAATATAAATACCATGGACTTTATGTCCACCCTATAAAAAAAATTAAAAAAAAACGAAGCTTAAAAACATTAATTTACGCCCATAATTGAATTACAAAAAATGACAAATTCATTAATTTCAACCAACCTGGCTCTTAAGAAACAACGCGATTTCGGAAGGGGAAAAGTGCGCGATGTATACAACATTAATGATGAACTCATGGTGCTTGTTGCCAGCGATAGAATTTCGGCGTTTGACCAAGTGCTGCCCAAGCCCATTCCCTACAAGGGGCAGGTACTCAACCAGGTGGCCTCATTTTTTCTCGATATGACCAAAGATTTGGTGCCCAACTGGAAAATTGCAGAACCGGACCCACACGTTACCATTGGTTTAAAATGCGAGCCCATACAGGTTGAATTTGTGATGAGGGGATATTTAGCCGGCCATGCATGGCGACTGTACAAATCAGGCGAGCGAAAAATTTGTGGCGAAATGCTGCCTGAAGGGTTGAAGGAAAATGATCCCCTGCCATTACCCATCCTCACTCCTACTACCAAAGCCAAAAACGGCCATGATATCGATATTTCCAAAGAAGACCTTTTGGCCCAAAAAATATTAAAAAAGAAAGATCTTGAAAAACTTGAGCACTATACCAGATTGCTATTTAAGGCAGGTAGTGAGCACGCCGCTAATCAAAACCTCATTCTTGTTGACACAAAATACGAATTTGGTACGTATAATAATGAGATCATGCTCATCGATGAGATTCATACGCCCGATTCGTCAAGATACTTTTACAGGGATACCTATGAGGCCATACAGTCGAAAGACCAACAGCAAAGGCAACTTTCAAAGGAATTTGTAAGAATATGGCTGATCGAACATGGCTTTCAAGGTCTTGATGGCCAGCTCATTCCCGACATGCCTGATGACTTTATTGACTCTGTTACCAGCCGTTACATTGAGTTGTATGAGCAAATCACCGGTAAAAAATTCATCAAAAGGTCATATGATGAAATTTCTGAGGTTATTGAAACGAGTGTGAATAGTTTTATTTCAAATTATTATGAGAAATAAACATCTTTGCGGCGATTTAAAAAAAATACAGTTATATGAAAATTAAACAAACAATCCTTCTACTACTCTTCATTTCAGGTCACAGCTTAATGGCACAAACCGTTAAACATTGGGCCGGTATTGCCAACACTGTTGATCCTGAAAATCAGTATAACAACGCAACTTGCTCTATTGCCGATGCAAGATTTTACAGTCCTGAGGGTTTAGGTTGGGATAAAAACGGCAACTTTTGGATTGTGGAAAATAATAAAGTAAGGTTGTTTTACAACAACCAGTTTTATAACCGCGCAGGACAGTTAGGCCCCGGAAACTTTAGCCAGAGTTACATTACAAATAAAGCCGGTAATCAAGCCGCCTTTTATGCTCCTACCAGTATTGTAGGTGACGCAAACGGAGATATGTTTATAGTGGATTCTGAAAATCACGCCATTCGAAAATTGGAAGCGTTTACCAGCACGGGCCAGCAGCAGCAAGTTACCACATTTGCAGGTGCCATGCCTATCACAGGCAACCAGGGAAATCCCGGATACAAAGATGGTACCACCACTGCAGCACTTTTTGATAAACCTAAAGGCATTGCGCGGGATGCTTCTGGCAACTTCTATGTGACGGAATTTAACAATTTTACCATTCGAAAAATTACATCCGGTGGAGTGGTGTCGACATTGGCAGGTAAAGGAGGCGAAGCAGGTAGTACCAACGGAACCGGTAATGGTACCACAGCCCGTTTTGGAGGACCTTATGGCATTGCAGTTTATGATGCAAATTATTTGATTGTCAGCGATTTTGACAATGGAATGATCCGTAAAATAAAAATGAGCGATGGAACAGTGGTTCAGAATTGGGGAGTGGCCGGAGACAATGGCATTGTAGACGGTAATTTCACCAATGCCAGATTTTTAAATCCTCGTGGCGTTGCGGTAGTAGACGGCAACATTTATGTGTGTGACCGAAACGTTATCCGTGTGATTGATATTGCCAAGCAAACGGTTTCAACATTTGCCGGCGATAAAAATGTGGAAGGCAATAAAGATGGAAAAGGCGCAGCTGCAGCATTTGGCACATTGAGTGGCATTGCGTATGATGGAAAAATAAGTTTGTATGTTACTGATATTTATTACAATGTGATTAAAATCGTAACCATTGACAACCTGGCCCCTACAGTGGATTTCACAGCTGACAACACCAAGCCTGTTTTTAATAAAGACGTGGTGGTGCTTACCAACAATTCTACCGGAAAGCCCGGCACTTCCTTTAAATGGACCATTACTCCCGGCATGCCGAATTATTCAGTGGTAGCAGGTTCTGAAACCAGTTCAAGCGTGAGTGTTAAATTCTCAGTGGTAGGATTCTATGAAGTTAAACTGGACGTAACCAATGCATTCGGGGTTGGAACCCTGAGCAAGAAAGATTATATCCAGGTTTCGACCGTTGGAATTTCAAAATTGAATAACGACATTTCAATGGGCGTTTTCCCCAACCCATCCGAAGGCATCTTCACCTTACAAAGTTTGAATGGCAATTTTCCGGTTCAGTCCATTCTAGTGACGGATGTAACAGGAAAAGTAGTACTGCAAAAGATTTGCTATAATTCCGTAAAAGAGGATATAGACTTAAGCGCTTCTCAATCGGGAATTTACTTCTTGAAAGTCATGACCGCTTCGGGTTACAATACCCTCAAACTCTATAAATTGTAATTGCGTTAGCATCTTTATAAAAGGGAGAATTTTCAAGAATTCTCCCTTTTTTATTTTAAAGCAATTTTGAAAAAGTTTAGACGTTAAAGAGTTATGAAAACGAAATTTTGGCTCATTTTACTTCTCAGTGTTTCCTTTGGAGGATGTTTACTGGCCAATCATTTCAATCTTTTCAAACTGAGCAATATAGCGTCTTATCAGCCGAAAATTTATGCAAAAAAACACATCGATAGCCTTAAAAAATTTGCCCTTGAAAACAACTGCAACAGCCATCTCGGAATTTTCATCAATTTTAAGCATCACAGTGGCAGTAAACGCTTTTGTTTGGTAAACCTCGATAGCCAAACCTGCATTTTAGATGGACTGGTTTGTCATGGCAAGGGAAAATTCGTGTACAGCGAAACCGCTAAATTTTCAAACGAAATTGGAAGCAATTGCTCCTCAGAAGGTTTTTATAAAATTGGAGGCAAGTACGAAGGAAAGTTTGGGACATCCTATAAGCTTCACGGCTTAAATTCCTCCAATTCGATGGCCTTTAAACGATTCGTGGTTTTACATGCCCATGAATGTGTGCCGATTTCCCCTGTTCCTGTTACCATTTGTCAAAGTGAAGGTTGCCCTACCCTGGCGCCAGAAGTTCTTAAAAAGTTAGAGCCATACCTTGATCAAAGCAAAAAGCCTGTCTTACTTTGGATTTACCGTTAGAAAAGAAATTTGACGCTTGTTTTAGTTGATTCCTCTTGCCGTTAAGGCCGCTCTGTATAATTTAGCATTTAAAAGATGTTGCGAATAGCTCTTGGTAAAGTTGTGGTAGCCTGAAAAGTCTTCTTTTGCACAAAAGTAAAGATAGTCACTAGGCGTATAATTCAATACTGCGTCAACACCGGCTTTGCTTGTAATGCCTAATGGCCCAGGCGGCAGCCCTAGATTTTTATAAGTGTTATAATGAGATTCTATTTCAGTAGTGGCGCCTGAAATTCGGCGCATGGTTCTGTCGCCGGAGGCAAATTTTACGGTAGGGTCGGCTTGAAGAGGCATTCCAATCCTCAAACGGTTGAGATAGACTCCTGCCATCAGGGGCAATTCTTCATCCCTGGCCGCTTCCTTCTCAATAATAGAGGCCAGAATGTAAACTTCCCGACTCGATTTTAGACCGGTTTTTGCAATTTTACCGAAGCGCTCAGGATTCCAAAACTTTTGATTTTCGTTAAAAAATTTAAGTACCATTTTATCGGGCTTAATCGCCCATGGAAAATGGTAGGTGTCGGTCCAAAAAATGGAAATGGCACTCAAACTGTCGAGCCCCAGAGTGGCCAGAGCCGATGGGTTGTAAATGGCCCTGGCCCAGCTGGCCGAATCCGCTTCGAATTTCTTTCCTAAGGCACTGAACAACTCCTCGGGGTATATGTTGTTTCCAAACCTGAAGGCGATGTCGGTTTGCCTGCCATATTTTACCATATTGAGTAATTCTCGGTTGCTCATCCCCTTGGTGATTAAATATTTTCCGGGATAAACTTTGTGAAGGCGTATAAGCTTAACGCCTATTTTGAAA
Source organism: uncultured Chitinophaga sp. (assembly GCA_964617955.1). Classification (GTDB taxonomy): domain Bacteria; phylum Bacteroidota; class Bacteroidia; order NS11-12g; family UBA9320; genus JABWCE01. The sequence goes on along the minus strand of CAZTXB010000024.1, from coordinate 14,503 downwards.
GCTGTCCAATTCTTTATGCAGTTTTTTGCTTTCAATTGAGCGTAAAAAAGCTCAGGCGTGTCGCCGGTTTCGATAAACAGTTCGGTTTTATGAGTCGCGCCTGAATTAAAAACCCAGAACACCAGAGCCCCCAGTGAAAAAAGGAGCACAAACAAAATGAGGATTATTTTATTTTTTAAAGCCATGGATTGAGTGTGTAAAATTACCTCATCCTAAAACACAAAAAAAGAGGCTTAAGTATTGTAGTTTTGCACAACAATGCGCATAGCACTTATAGGATACGGTAAAATGGGCAAAACCATTGAAAAACTTGCTGTCGAAAAAGGGCATGAAGTGGTGGCAAGAATTGACATCGGCGATGCGGTATCCAATCATTTGAATGGTGCAGAGGTAGCCATTGAGTTTACTCATCCCGAGGCGGCCATTGGAAACATTCTTTCCTGCTTCAAATCCAATATCCCCGTTGTGGTTGGAACCACAGGGTGGTATGGACAATTTGAAGAGATTAAAAAAGCGGCCTATGAGCAACAAGCTTCTTTGTTTTATGCCACAAATTTTAGTTTGGGGGTGAACATTTTTTTCGAGTTGAACAAAGTGCTTGCCGGGCTCATGAATGGACAGCCTGAATATGAACCGGAAATGGAAGAAATTCACCATATCCAGAAAAAAGACGCCCCGAGCGGCACTGCCATCACCTTGGCCGAAGGGTTAATAAAATACCTTGATAGAAAAAAACAATGGGTTAGTCAAGATGCCAATCATAAGCCGGTTAAATCTGCGTTTGATTTGAGCATTGTTTCGGTAAGAGAGGACGAGGTTCCAGGGACACATACGGTCAATTACAGGAGCAATGTAGACGAGATCATGATTACACATAAAGCTTTTAACAGAAATGGATTTGCGCTGGGTGCTATTGAGGCGGCACAGTGGCTCATCGGTAAAAAGGGTATTTACACCATGTCGGACATGCTGGGATACACTCGCTAGAAAGACTCAAAACACTCTATTCATAAATATTCATCACAAGAAACCACCCATTAAAACATAAAATGAAATTCTTTAAAAATCTGATTGAGAAAATAAAACAATTTCCGCGCAATACTAAAATCTACTTCACCATTTGGTCCATTATCAATGTGGCCATATTTTTATTATACACCCTCGGTGCCGGGGCCAATATATTGGTAGCGCTTGTGTTTTTTATCATGTGGCAAGGTGCCGTTACTTTTTATTACTACTACCGCTATAATATAAAAAAAGGAAGCCGTTATGGTGAGTGGGTCGACGCCATACTCTTCGCTGTGCTTGCGGCTACCTTTATTCGCTCTCTGTTTATTGAAGCTTATCAAATTCCAACCCCTTCTATGGAGAAAAGTCTCTTAGTCGGCGATTTTTTGTTTGTGAGTAAAGTGAACTATGGGGCCCGTTTACCCATGACCCCGCTTTCTGTTCCTTTTGCGCATCAAACCCTGCCCATCATTGGAATGAAGGCCTACTCGCCTTCACTGCAACTCCCCTATTATAGATTGCCTGGCTTTCAAAAAATTAAAAATGGGGACGTGGTGGTGTTTAATTTTCCGGGTGAATATGAATTTCCGGTAGATAAAAAGACCAATTATATAAAGCGCTGTATCGCCATACCCGGAGATGAAATTAAACTGGTAAACGGAGTGGTATACGTCAATGGCAAAATAGTCGCCGATCCTCTAAAAGGAGAATATTCGTATAAGGTTACTACCGATGGCACAGGTTTTAACAACAAATTACTCGATAAGCTTGACATCACGGATAAGGATTTATACACCAACACCTTTTCGCTTACCAAGGACATGTTGAAAGCATTGAAAAAGGAAAGCAATGTGAAGGACATTAAAGTGGAAATGAGCCCTGAGCACGAGCCAGGTTCAACATATCCTCAGTGGAACGGCATCGACTGGTCTCGCGATTTTTTTGGCCCTCTTTACGTTCCAAAAGCAGGTCAAAAAATTCCGATGAATGAGAAAAACTACTGGCTATATAAACTGCCTATCGAGCAATACGAAAGATCCGGGAAATTGGAGCAATCGGGTGAAGGATTTACTTTAAACGGCAAACCCATCACCGATTATACCTTTAAAATGAATTATTATTTCATGATGGGAGATAACCGACACAACAGTTTGGATTCTCGCTTTTGGGGTTTTGTGCCCGAAGACCATGTGGTGGGCAAAGCGTTATTTGTTTGGTTCTCTATCCGTTCCGACGTTCAATATATTCCACAGGCGCAAGGCCAACCTTTGGAAAAAAAGAAGTTTAAAGGCATCCGTTGGAACCGGATATTTATGGGAATTCATTAGAACACAAAGCCATGAGAATTGTGTTTTATGGCACCCCTAATTTTGCAGTAGCCAGTTTATCGAAGATGCACGCATCAGGATTTACGCCTGTGGCTGTAGTGACAAGTCCGGATAAGCCGGCCGGAAGAGGCATGAAGCTGCATACCTCTGCCGTAAAAGATTGGGCAATTCAGGAGAATATACCTCTTTTGCAACCTGAAAATTTAAAATCGGAAGCCTTTCAAAAACAACTCTCCAATTTGAATCCAGACCTACAGATTGTGATTGCTTTTCGAATGATGCCTGAATCGGTTTGGAATTTTCCTCCCCTTGGAACGCTTAATTTGCATGCCTCCCTTCTCCCCGACTATCGGGGTGCTGCACCCATCAATCACGCCATTATGAATGGGGAAACAAAAACCGGTGTCACCACTTTTTTTCTCAAGCATGAGATTGATACAGGGGATATTCTGTTGCAAAGAGAAATTGAAATTTATCCGGAGGATGATGCGGGTTCCCTTCATGACCGATTAATGGAAGCCGGTGCAGAACTGGTGGTGGAATCTTTAATAAAAATAAAAAGTGGCCGATACGAAACACACGAGCAAATCATGGATGCCCATGCGAAAAAGGCAAGCAAAATTTTTAAAGAAACTTGTGAGATCGATTGGTCGCAATCTGTAGCTAAAATACATAACCAAATACGCGGGTTATCGCCTGTACCAGGGGCTTTTACCCACTTTCAAAACAAAACCTTAAAAATTTATAAGGGACATTGGTCCCCCGAAACAGGTTTAAAGTTTGGTGAATTTGAAATAGATAGAGACAAGCATTTTAGAATTTCAGCAGCGGATGGTTGGTATTATCCTGAAATCGTTCAACCTGAAGGCAAACGAAAAATGCAGGTTTCAGATTTCGTGAACGGCCTGAAATTGTAGTAAAATTAATACCCTAAATAGGGCCTGCTGAAAAACACGCAAAAGCCTAGTGTTATTATAGCTTGAACCAATTTTTATTTATATGGGTGCAAAGCATGCACCAGTATTACAAAATCCCTTGGATCTAAAATTTCATATCCAGCGTTAGTTCATTGTACGTCCCTTACACCGATTGGTCAAATGTAATAGTACAAATTTTCGTTCCTCAATTTGACCTAAACATTTGCATCCATCGGCATTTACCACTGTATGCTTTTCATAATAATTTGAGTATTGTGTAAATCACATTGGTAATACTTCGTCGGCTTCGGCTCGAGGTACGTCAAAGTAAATCTTCGCCTTGCCTCCTTATAATGAACGCACACTGAACTTTTTCAGCAGGCCCTATACAGTTTGCAAAAACTACCACCTCTCCACTATGATACCGGTAAGCTGCTCCAATTTTTGGTTGATGAGGCTCCTGTTCTCCAATTTCATATACCATCTCGGTATTGTAAAAAGGCGTAAGGTGGTTTTTTGATCTTTCGGCTTAGCCATATAATAGAACCCTCCAAAATTGCCAAAGTAGAAAGTCTCCACTGTTATTTTTTCGATTTCTGCTACCTCACATTCCCGTTTCCTTCGGCCTAAAAAGGTTTGATATTCAACCTGTATCTTCTGTCTATTGATGATTATTTCCATCACATAATTTTTAAAAATAGCGATGAATGAAAAAATCAGCCCAATGGTGAGCAGGCCCATGGCATATTTCAATGGCAGTGAAAAAACGAGTACAATTGCAAGGGTCCCGGAAAGCATGATCCAAGGATAAATCCGGAAAAAGAAAAATAAGAAAATCCTTCGAGGCCTTGACTCGCTAAGAGTCAACTCCTGATCACTGCTTGCTAATACTTTATAGGGGGCAAAAATATTTTTTTCCATGTGATCTTTTGGCTTTCTCCACCATGGTTTCGATCTGAATGAGCCGGAGACACCCTAAATGTTTAATTTTAATTCCTGCAGCAATCGGTCTGTTTTGCCAATGTATTTCATCACATAGAGCACATACCGTATGTCGACGCCTATCGAACGGCTGTATTCTTCATTCCATGCATAATCGTTGATAGTTGCAGTAAAGGCACGGTCAAAGTTGACGCCAATTAAATCGCCATTGGCATCTAAAACAGGACTTCCCGAGTTGCCACCCGTAGTATCTAAATTATAAAGCAAGGCCACCACCACGTCGTTGGCAACCGGATCCTTTAGAACATCGGCTGCTTGCACTGATTGATAGGTTTTTAAGATGTTTTGCGGCATATAGTAATCGCCGGATTCCTTTACTTTTTCAAGAATTCCTTTTAAATAGGTGAAAGGCTTATTGTATACTCCGTCCTCAGGACTGTAACCCTTTACATGGCCATAGGTCAACCTTAAAGTGGCATTCGCATCAGGGATGAAAGTAGCTTCATTGAACTTCATTTTTATTTCAGTAAACTTTGGCATCAGCGCTGCAATTTGTGCGTTGCGGTCGGACAGGGCTTTTTGGTTTACCGATGCTTCGAGGTTCACCAGTCTTGCGAAGGAAATCATCGGTTCTTTAGCCGTAAGAAACTTTGAGATGTCACGATCAAAAAGCTCCCATGTATTCTTGGTGTTTTTAAGCTTCGATTTTGCATATAAGCGATCCACAAATTTTATAATGTTGGTTTTACTGTCCGATTTACCCTTAATGGACTTCATGAATGCCGGTTTGATGTTGTCGGGCAAGGCATTTATTTCCAACAAGAGTTTAAGGAGGTAAGCTTTATCTATTTCAGGATCATAAATTCGGTAGGCCGATTGAAGGGTCTTTTTTAAATCGGGTAAATTCTTTTGCAAAGTTTCTTTTCTCGCTGCTTTGTCAACAGTGAGCAGGTCGGTGTTCACCTGATTTATAAAATTGGCGGCATGGAATACGCCAACACTCTGATAGATTTCATTGACCAAAAGGTCTCTTTTGGCGAGGGATATGTTTAAATCGTAGAGGGCGTCGATTTTATCAAGTATCCCCCAATAGGTTTCCTTTAATTGGGTGGAGGATTTAACGAATTCTTTTAGTTTTTCGTTTTCACGTCGTTTTTCGGCAATTACTGAGGTTCGTCTCAGGCCCTGAATTTTTCCCCGGTAGTTTTTGGAGGTATTGGCCAATGATTTTATATAACTGGCTACCAGGATGTTTCGACTTTCATCCTCCCCTGCCCAATTTTTCATGGAACTAATTTTAAATTCAAACCAATCGGCTATGAAGGGAAGGATATTGTCTTTTTGATACTCAAGAAATTTGTAGGGCTGGTGCCGAAAAGTTCTTCCCGGATAACCGAGAATAAACACAAAATCATTTTCTTTGGTACCACCGGCATTTATTTTTAAATATTTTTTTGGGGTGTAGGGACGGTTGTTCTCGTAAGCCCTTACATAAGAAAAGTCGGCATTGTGACGGGGCCAAACCCAGTTGTCGCTTTCTCCTCCAAACTCCCCTACACTGCGGGGAGGAACATATACCAGCCTTATGTCGGTGAGCACTTTATATCGGTACAAGGTATAAAATTTTCCGACTGACATGGTTGAGACTTCCACCTTCAATTCCGGGAATTGCGCAGATTCTTGTTTAACCAGGGCCTGAATATTGGCATTGACCACCTCATTGCGCTTAGAATAATCCATTTTTTCATCGACGCCTTTAAGCACTTTTTCGCTTACATCCAGGTAGGATTGGGTGATTTTACAGGTCATACTCGTTTTAACTTCCGCTTCCATAGTGGTGGCGTAGAAACCATTTTCGATGTAGTTGTTTTCTTTGCTGCTTAAGGCCGCGGCCGCTCCAAATGCGCAATGGTGGTTGGTAATGATGAGTCCCTCGTCGCTCACAAAGGATCCTGTGCAGCCATCAAGCCTTACCAGAGCATCTATTAAACTCACACCTTCAGGATTGTATACTTCGGTTAAGGGAATTTTTAAACCTGACTGTTGCAAATTAGCCCCTTCCAACTGGTTGAGCAGAAACATGCCTTCTTCCGGCGCAATGGGCTTAAAGGCTAAACAAATAATGGCAATGATGGCATATTTAATTTTTTTCATACCTGATGGTTCCTGAGGTGTTATCCAAAGTTTATAAATTATTCAATATAAGAGGCATCTAAAAAATGCTGCAACTTCTCGTTGTTTGAGTTTCGGACATCGTTTTTTGTCCCTTCCCACCATTTTGCACCGTCGTATATAAAAACGATGTTATCGCCTATATCAAAAACGGTTTTCATATCATGGGTATTAATCACTGTGGTCATGTTAAATTCCTCAGTAATGTCTTTTATTAAATTATCAATAACCCTTGAAGTGATGGGGTCTAGCCCCGAGTTGGGTTCATCGCAAAATAAATATTTGATATCGAGGGCAATTGCTCTGGCAATACCTACCCTTTTTCTCATGCCTCCACTCAATTCGGCCGGAAACTTATGGTTGGTATTTTCAAGGTTGACGTGTTTTAAACAAAAGTTCACCCTCTCCAATCGCTCTTCTTTGGTCATGTCGGTAAACATCTGCAGAGGAAAGGCAACATTGTCCTGCACGCTTGATGAATTGAATAAGGCAGAACTTTGAAACAGCATGCCTATATCACGGCGAATATCTTTGGTTTGCTCATAGTTTTCAAAATCCAAAACGCGGTTGTCGTAATTCACCGTTCCTGAGTCGGTATTGATAAGGCCTACCATGGAGCGCATCAACACACTTTTACCGTGTCCACTGGCCCCAATGACTAGGTTTATTTTTCCGGTTTCAAATACAGTGGAAATTCCCTTTAAGATTTCTTTGCCGTCAAAGGCCTTTCTCACATTATCGAGCACTATCATATTTTTTCGAGGAGAAGTTGTGCCAATAAATAATCGGCGAGTAGAATCATGATAGAGCTGTAAACGACGGCCTTTGTGCTGCTCTCGCCAACTTCAATAGCCCCACCCTTGGTATGGTAACCGTGATAAGAGGAAACCGAGGTAATAATAAAACCAAATGTAAAGGCCTTAATCAATGAAAATTGCAAGGTAAAAAGTTTAAAAGAAGAACGCGCGCCTTGAATAAATTCAGATGCAGTGAGGGATCCTGAAAAATGACCGGCGGCTATTCCTCCTGCTTCACTCAAAAAAATGGAAATAATCACCAAAACCGGAATCATGATTACCCCTGCCAGGATTTTTGGCAATCCTAAAAACGCAGCTGAGTTGATGCCCATGACCTCCAGTGCGTCGATTTCTTCATTGATGCGCATGGTTCCAATTTCGGAAGCAATGTGAGAGCCCACTTTACCGGCAAGGACCAGCGAAGTGATGGTGGGGGCTAATTCCAGTATGGTCGAATCGCTTACAATAATGCCAATCGTTGTTTTTGGAATCATTGGCGTTACCAGCTGGTAGGCCGTTTGTACTGTGGTTACCGCTCCCTGAAAAATAGAGATGAGAATAACAATAGGTAAAGATCCGATTCCGATAGCTACCATTTCGGTAAACAATCTGTTGACGTAAATATGCAACTTCTCAGGACGCGACAGCATGCTTTTCAAAAAAAGCAGATAACGCCCAAAGTGAAAAAATATACTCATAATCTGATTTGCAATATTAGCTAATTTTAATTTTTAAGAGAGCTCCTTGCGAGAATTGTGTCTTAAAACTTTTTCAGCTAAAAAGAAGCGATGGAAATTGTAATTTTGAAATTCAATGTCGGGTATAATAATTACTGGAGGAACCAAAGGTATAGGAAGAAGTTTGGTACACAAATTTGCCTCCGAGGGTTTTGATATCGCCACCTGTTCGCGATCTGAAAGCGATCTGAACCAGCTCAAGGATGAACTCAGGAAGCTTGCTCCTAAAGTGAAGGTGCACATTAAATCATGTGATGTTTCAGTGAAGTCAGAAATTCAAAGCTTTGGAAAGTTTGCGGTTGAAAATCTTGGAACTCCCGATGCACTCATCAACAGCGCAGGTATTTTTTTGCCGGGTTCTCTCTCGGAGGAAAAGGACGGCATTTTTGAATATCAGATCAATGTGAACCTTGCTTCGGCTTATCACCTCACACGAATGGTTCTTCCTTCGATGATTGAGGCCAAGAAAGGTTACATTTTTAATTTTTGTAGCAGTGCGAGCATAACGGCCTATACCAATGGCGGTTCTTATTGCATCAGTAAATTTGGCATGCTGGGCTTTTCTAAGGTGTTGAGAGAAGAAATGAAAAATCACAACATCAGGGTCAGCTCGGTACTGCCCGGAGCCACCAACACTGCAAGCTGGGAAGGCTCGGGTTTGCCTGAGGAAAGGTTCATGAACCCCGATGACGTGGCCGCACTCGTTTATTATTTTTACCGCACTCCCCCAACCATGAACATTGAAGAAATTCTGCTTCGGCCTTTTTTGGGTGATATCGTTTAAACCAAGGGACATTTCTTTTTACCAACGACTTACATTAGGTTTACCAACGGTCATCTAAATAATATGAAAAATAAAAATTAATATCTAATATTGCATTAAAATATATACAATTAACATGACAAAGAAAATTACACAAATTCTATTTTTAACTGTATTCAGTTTTATGGTTATAAATGCGAGTGCTCAAGGCAAAGTTTACAGCAACGACAAACACCCCTCTGCAGAAAATAATGATGCAATCACCAGCGGGGTTAAATCAAGAATGTTTAAAAAAGCAAGTTACTGTGGTTGGTATATCCCAACTGATGCTATCGAAGCAACAGGTCCACAGTTAACCGGATATGTCAATTTCCTAACCACCGATTCTACCGCTAAAATGATTTCGGCTGATGGTTCTTCCTACTACAACGGCTGGCACTTATCAGGCGTTTGTTTTGATCCAAAAGATGAAAACTTTTCATTTGTTACAGATGGCGAGAGTTTATCTAAATACAATCCTTACAAAGTCGATTCAGTTTTCTTCAGATACCTTTATGTGAGAAGAAAAGACAATACGGTGATCAACGGAAACACCGTTAAAGTGGTAGATACTCTTATCTTTCAATTCCACAATCCCAACAACATGCGCTATGCCACTTTTGGAACTGCTCCGGTTGAAAAATACGGAATGCCAAAGAGTTTCAGCCGCGCATTAGGTGGAGCTCCAAGCGCTACTTATACCGAAAAGATACCTTTAACCGATATGGATTCAACTACACTCGGAGCTACAGGTTGGAGATCAAAGGGAATGCTTGTAGCTATCCCTGAATCGGTAGCTCAGGCTGCAGCATTGGATGACAATAACCAGGTGGCCTTTAATATTTTCTTCAAGCAAATGGTTCAAAATCAACCGGGCGATACCTTCGAAGCAAGAAATGGAGCGACCATTACCAACACCATGAACTATGCCGGTTTTTCACTTTTAATCAATGAAAATCAATCCAGTCAGGTGAACCAGGAAATTTACCGCAACAATGCTTACTTCACTGTTAACAGGCAGTTGTATGGCGGAAATGTGAACGGTTGGGCTAATTACATCGCAGGTAATGCCTATTTTTCTGCCAGATACATGTACTCAGCATTCCACCTTTGTACTCCAAACCTAAGTACCAAAGATGTGAATCAGTACGGCTATGGCTTAGGTAAAATCAGTCCAAATCCGGCCCGACCAGGCTCAGATGTTTATGTTGAATTTACTCTTGGCAATTCGGAGAGCGCTACCTTGACCGTTTCTGATATTTTGGGAAATACTTTAAGAACAGTTGAAAGTGGCAAGCTAAAATCAGGATTGAATGTTATGTCATTCAACACTTCAAATATGGCTTCCGGTGTTTATTTTTACACCATCCAGGCCGGTGGATTTAAATCTTCAAAGAAATTTACGGTAGGTTATTAAGCTACAAAAAATGTAATATTAAAAAAGGCTCTGAAATTCAGAGCCTTTTTTTTTGCATATCACAATTTGCTGCTTGGTATATCCTGGCACAGGTTAGCCAGAGGTAAGGTGTTCAAACAAGCTCAATAGCTCAACTGTGGCTCACCCTTGCTTGGCTGAGCTATTTTGGTAAATCGATCACACACATGATGGATTTGGCTTTGTTGGTAACGACGGCTTGGCCATTCTTGTCAAATACCAGAATTTCACCTTCACAAAAATGCAAGCGCGACCCGGGTTTATCTACCCATCCTTTAGCCAAAAGCGTGGTTCCTAAGCCGGGATTGTAAAAATTGATATTCATATCGGCCGTTACCACTCCTTTACCCGTTGGCAGCAGCGTAAAGGCCGAAAAACCCATCACCACATCCAGGCAAGTAGCCATGAGGCCGCCATGCAAAAAACCATGTTGTTGAAGGTGCCGCTCTTCAATTTGCAAAGAGCCTTCCACATAACCTGCTTCAATACGGGTAAGTTCAAATCCGATATGCTTCATAAAAAATTGCCGCTCCAGTGCTTTGGTCAGTGCGGTTCGGTATTCGGGATTGGATACCACATAATTTCTTTTTAATATTTCTTCAATCTTCGTCATAGAGTATTTCATTTAGGGCAGTGCGGAGTTCTGCAGCGGTGTGTATTTCTTTGGCCTGAACAGCAATTTGCAGGCCTGATTCAAGAATTTGCTGCGCTTTGAGCCGCTCCCCTTCTTTTAAGTAAAGCTTGCCAAGTTGGTAATAGGTGGCTGTATAATTGGGATGGTGATGGATTAATTTTTCAAAAATTTCCTTTGCCCCTTCCTCCTTTTGCTGACCTAAGTATTCTATAGCTAAGGCATAATTTAGAAAGGCGTCGTTAGGGGTTTGACTGAGGAATGCCTTAATTTGTTCGATTCGTGAATTTTCCAATTATTTTCAGTGCGGGTTTTGTACTTTTGCAAACCTATTTAATTTTATGCGAATATTAGTATGCATGAGCGTTGTTCCCGATACAACCTCAAAAATTACCTTTAAAGATAACAACACTTTATTTAACAATGAAGGGGTGCAATACATCATTAACCCTTACGATGAGCTGGCCATTACCAAGGCTTTGGATATTGCTGAAGCCACAAATGGGACTGTAACAGTTGTGAATGTGGGGCTTAGCGATACAGAACCCAGTATTAGGAAGGCGTTGGCCATTGGCGCCAATAATGCCATCCGCATTGATGCCACTCCAAAAGATGCATTTTATGTTGCGACCCAAATTGCAGCCATTGCAAAAGAAAATAATTATGATCTCATACTGACCGGAAGGGAGTCGATTGATTATAACGGGGGACTTGTTTGTGGGATTCTGGCCGAGCTCTTAGACCTGCCATCCATCAATGTGGTCATGAAACTTGAAGTATCCAATGGAAAAGTTATCGCCTGGAGAGACATTGATGGCGGACGGGAAGAGGTGGAAAGCAATTTGCCTGTGGTTATCAGCGCTCAAAAGGATTTATGCGAGCCAAGAATTCCGAATATGCGCGGCATCATGGCTGCACGCACCAAAGAACTTCTGGTAAAAGCAGCGGTGGACGAAAACGATTTCTCTCACTATATTGCCTATGAATTGCCTCCGCAAAAAAGTGGGGTTAAATTAATTGATGCCAATAATGCCGGTGAATTAATGGACTTACTCAGAACAGAAAAAAAACTAATTTAAACAGATACATGTCGATACTCGTTTTTGCAGAACACGACCAGGGAGTTTTCAAAAAATCAACCTACGAAGCCTTGTCATATGCTAAAGCTTTAGCCGCCTCACATGCATGGGACGTCGTAGCCATTTGCATGGGAAATACGGCTCCGAATTTATCCGAGCTTGGCAAATATGGCGCCGATAAAATTATTTGTCTTAACTCAAAAAATCTCGATCATTTTTCACCCCAGGGCTATGCCATTGCCATGGCAAAAATTGCCGGGGAGTTGAATGCAAGCGTGATCGTAATTTCAGGAACCTACAACGGCAAATCTATTGCCCCCCGAATTGCAGCCCGACTTAAAGCCGGTATTGTTTCAGGAGTCATTAGTCTTCCTGATGCCAATTTCAATGTAAAAAAATCGGCTTTTTCGAATAAAGCGAGTGTGAGTGTTCACTTAAATTCTCCTATAAAAGTATTTTGTTTGGTTCCTAATTCTTATCAGCTAAACGCGTATTCTGTGAATCCTGTGGTGGAGAATCAATCGGTTGAAATTGGAGATGATCAAATACAAACTAAGACACTGAACTCCAATAAAGCATCGGGCAAAATTCCTTTAACCGAAGCCGAAATTGTGGTATCCGCAGGAAGAGGCTTAAAGGGACCAGAGAATTGGGGCATGGTTGAAGAACTCGCTGCACTCTTGGGGGCTGCAACAGCCTGTTCGAAACCGGTTGCCGATATGGACTGGCGCCCTCATGAAGAGCATGTTGGGCAAACCGGTATTACCATCAAACCAAATTTATATATAGCTGTGGGCATTTCAGGTGCCATACAGCATCTTGCAGGGGTGAGTTCAAGCAAAGTGATTTGTGTGATCAACAAGGATGCGGAAGCACCGTTTTTTAAAGCTGCCGATTATGGTATAGTAGGCGATGCCTTCGAGGTGTTGCCAAAATTGATTGAAAGGGCGCGACAGCTTAAACAGAACTAATGGCAAATAAGGTATTAATAGAGGTCGTTGGTTTAACATCCGGCCAAACACAGGGCGGGTCATACACGCTTATTATGTCGGAAAAGGGAAGCAAAGTAAAGCTCCCAATTGTCATAGGCAACTACGAAGCACAAACGATTGCTTTTGAAATGGAAGGACTCAAACCTTCGAGACCCATGACTCACGACTTGTTTAAAAGCTTTGCTCAGGCTTTTCAAATTCACCTCAAAGAAGTATTTATCAATGATTTGAGTGAAGGCATTTTTTATTCACAACTCATATTCGAGATGAATGGCAGCCCCATAGTCATCGATGCCAGAACTTCAGATGCCATAAGCCTTGCGCTTCGATTCAAAAGTCCGATTTACATTAAAAAATCCATTATTGACAACGCAGGCATCGTCATTGATGATGAGGATCTTGACGCCCCGGCCCGACCGAATGACGATGTCCCTCCGACGGTAGCCCGACCCATTAAGGACAATTATAACCATTTGTCGTTGAATGAGTTAGAGGAGATGTTGAATGATGCCTTGACCGATGAAGATTACGACAAAGCGGCCATACTCCGGGACGAGATAACCAAACGCACCATGAGTTAATGCCAACAGTCGATAAAAATTTATTTTCGCCCTATCAATTCATTTGAACTTCTATATTTGCATCAAATTACCATGAACAATAAAAACAGCCTTCTCATTTTTTGTATTATCGTATTAGCGGTTTTCAGTCGCTTATTTATAAGCATCCCAAATTTTTCAGCCATTGGTGCCCTGGCCTTGTTTTGCGGAGCAATAGCCAGTCGAAAGTTGGTTTCCATCATGATTCCATTTGCCTCCCTTTTAGCAGGTGATCTTATTTTGTCGATGACTGGTCAGATGTACTCAGATTATTTTGCCGATGGCTATTTTATATATGTCTATGCCGCCTTTGGTTTGACATGGTTTATCGGACGCTCGGTAAAAAACCGTATATCGGCGGGTCGCATTGCAAGTGCTTCGATCCTATCCTCCTTGTCATTTTTCTTAATCACCAATTTTGGATCCTGGCTTCAACTGCCCTACGCAAAGAATTTATACGGTTTGGGACGATCTTATTTGGCCGGCCTTGTGTTTTACAAAGGCGACCCTCTCTCCAATTTTTTTCTAAATGGTTTGGTCGGCGATATATTTTTTAACGGTCTTTTTTTTGGAGCCTATTTCGGAATAGCCTATCTGATTTCCAGGAATTTGAAATCTGTTAAAATTTCTTCGTAAAACATTTCTAAATTTTTAGGCTGAAAAGCCTATTTAGGGCCTGCTGAAAAACACTTCAAAGCTTGATATGATTAGTTTCACATTAGCATCTATTTATTTTTATGCAGTATAAAATCAGTAAAATATCCAAATGTCGTGCATCGAATGCCTTCATGAGGTCGTTAGTTCATTGCACAAGCATTACTTCAGCGGCTGCAGCTTGAAGTACGTCAAAGTACATCTGCGCTTTGCCGCCTCGTCCTGCACGCACACTGAACTTTTTCAGCAGGCCCTAATTCTACTTTGTCACTCATAATAGTTTGATATTCAAATAATTTAACATATATTTGTTTCGACAAAAAAGTTGGAAGATATCGGTGACATTTAGAAGCACACAGAGAAAACCAACTTTTTTTTAAACCGATCAAAATTACATTATGAAACTGAAG
>CAZTXB010000023.1:0-38189 GCA_964617955.1 uncultured Chitinophaga sp. | reverse complement strand
AAATTAAGTCTTTTTTTAACTAACCCATTGGTCCTATTTTTGGGGAGTATTACATGGCCTGTTTTAAGAAAAATATCATTGACATTACTTTTTACAAAAAGGAAAGAAGTTAAATTTTGTTCGCATCTAACTAACGATGCAAGATTCATGAGATAGAATTTACTTTTGAATAACCTGAAATGATGTTTAGAAATTTTTTGATGACCGTTAAGGATCCAAAAAAACAAATCAGAAAAAAGATAACTTTTAATCAAAATTGCATTTATTCAAATACTTTTGAACAATTGCAATTCACGATTTATATGGAATTGAATTGATACTATTTTTCAAAAGGATTAAACCTTTTTAAAAAGATGATAAATAATATAAGTATGATAAAAAAAATAAATCGATTCGTTTTATATCCGCTCATTTATAAGCTTGGTATAATCACTCTGCTTTTAAAGCTAAATCGCAAAAACAGAATAATTTGTTACCATGGAGTAACTTTGAGCCCTAATTTCAAGTTAAATAATCGTCATATGCCAATTGAACAATTTAAGAAAGATTTGGACTTTTATCATAGGCACTTTGAAATAGTTTCGCTAATAGATTTTTTTAATATTGAGAATAAAAACAAGGGGCAAAAACCAAAAGTATGCATAACCTTTGATGACGGCTACATGAACAATTTTGTAAATGTTCTTCCAATAGCAGTCAAGAATAATATTCCGATAACTTTTTTTATCATTACTGCATCTTTATTTGATAGTAATTTTATTACATGGTACGATTTATTAGATTTTATTAAGTTCGGAAATCCACAAGAAATTAAGCTCGGCGATGACACTTATGTTAGAGGTAACTCTGGGTCATACATATATAAAGATGAGACAATTGAAGAAAGAATAAAAAGAAGCGGAATAGAAAGAGCTGGACTCATCGACTCGTTAAAAACTAAATACAAAAATGATCTTGAGAAGGGAATGAATAAATTTCCAGACTATTGGCAACTAGTGGATCAGGAAACCCTAATTCATTCATCAAAAAATCCGCTACTCTATATTGGTTCACATACACATCTTCATTATTGCTTAGGGAAAATTAATGATGAGCTAGTTGTTGAAGAACTGAAAAAATCAAGAGATATATTGCAATCTCTTTGCAAGTACCCTATATCCTCAATAGCATTCCCTGATGGAAGTTATAACGATAAAGTTAAGATCCTTGCAGAGCAGAACCTATATTCTTATCAATTGGCAGTCAACTATCAATTGCCAGATGACAATATCGACAAAAGGATAATTAATAGGTTCAGTATCAGTAACAGTACTACTCACGAAGCCAATATGATCAAACTCTCTTTGAGTTAAATTAGAAAGTGTCAGCATCTGCCATAGAGAACGAAAATCTTTCCGCTAGTTCTTCTCCTAAACCTCCTAGATAACAAAATGGCAAATTTTCAGTTATTACAACATTTGGCAGTTTTGTGAAAAAGTTATAACCGAAGTAGTTAGTATTGCAAATCAAAACCACTTCTGAAATACCTAACATTAAACATTTGAATTTAATTCTTTTCATTTCCTGAGAGAATTCAACCTCATTGTATGAGTAAAAATCCCCTATTATCAAGTATGACTCTACCTTAAACCAGATTGTGGTTCTTTCATTTTTATATAGAATCTTATTATTAAAGTAACGTTTGTAGGTAAAAAACTTTTCATCCTTTACTACTTCTACACTATCAAAAGATGTTTTTCTAGAGAAGTAACCCTCTTTGTGTCGAAAAACAAATTTGCATGTTGAGTAATAGAGACTTGAAAGTGTATTTATATCAAGTTTTTTTATAACTTTTGCTAAAGGCAATGTTTTGACTTTTAAGCTTATCCTTTTAAGTTGCCCGAGGTCCTTCCAATTAAGTCGCTTTATGAATCCAGGATAGGAGTTTTTATTTGGAAGACCCCAAATAAACCTGATGCCCTCCTTAATCGCCAAATCATAGGTCAGGTTGGCCAATTTAGTAAATAAACCTTTACCCTGATGCTCAGGATGAGTAATCGTATCTCCAGACTGGGCTACTAAGACTTCTTTGCCTTGAAAAGTTATTACCATTGGAAAAACCCCATAATATGCAGCTGGTTTTAAATCTTCTTCATGTATAGCAAGATAACCAATATATTCAGCCCCAAATTCTTTTGTATTAAATTTCTGCCTTAGCATTCCAATCCCAACTGTTCTGCCATTTGATCCTTTGAAAATTGAAGCTAATTTATGAAGACTAGATTCAGAAATTCTTTCGTAGCTATACATTAGAACTAATAATAAATTATTGTTAATAATGGTACAAAATTATGTTGTTTCAAATTAGTTTTATTTTATTTTTGTTACATAATGAAATTGAAGCTATTAGCTACTGGAATTGCCCTTCTTTTTACAAGCATACTTTTTGCCCAAGCTAATGTTTGGTACTTTGGAGACTATTCTGGAATAAAATTTAATGGAACTGGAACTCCGACTTCATTAAACAATAGTTCGATGTTAGCTGGAGAAGGAAGTGCTGTGATGACTGATGCTGCGGGAGGTTTGCTATTTTACACGGACGGTAAAACTGTTTGGAATTCCAAGCATTACGCCGATATTACAGGATTAAAAGGCCATGGCTCATCTACACAAACCGCCTTAATTATACCAGTACCTGAAACACAGTGTAGCCGCTATTTTATTTTTACTGTTGGTGCAGTTGAAGATTTTAGTATTGGTGCAAATATTTGCCTAGTGGAAGTATCAGGTAACTCAAGTTCTGGAACAACCATCAAAAAGATTGAAGGTCCTACAAGGATGTATTCTGCAAGTGTTACTGAAAAATTAAATGGCGTTAAAGATGGGGCCGGAGGTTACTGGATTGTAAATCACGAATGGCAAAGCAATAAATATCATAGTTACCATGTCACAAAAAACACCACCGATATTGGAAAAGTGCTTGCTACAGACATTACGACCTCAATTGGTAAGTCGCAAACTGGAACTTTAACAAATGGGCAAGGTCAACTTAAATTTTCAAGAGATGGCAAAAAGATGGCTATTGCAGTCGCAGAAGATAAATTTGTCGAATTTTATGATTTTAATCTTACAAATGGAAAAATATCAAACGTACAACTAATACAAAATAATGACCCAGCTTTCCCTTCCAAAACAACTATTTTTTCTGGCTCTGCAAATTTGTATGGATTAGAATTTTCAAATAGCGGTGAGTTACTATACATTGGGGAATTCTTTACTGGTGGAAATGCCAGCTTGTTTCAATTCGATCTTAGCTCTGGGAATTTAGGAACAATAAGGGCCTCGGTTACTACCTTGGCAACCTCAAGTCACTCTTCAAGATATCCCTATGGGGCATTTCAAATGGGTGTCGATGGTAAAATTTGGATTGCCAGAACAAATAGAAAATTTTTAGGTGTCATTGCATCACCTGATATAAAGGGCACTTCATGCAATTTTATTGATAATGGAGTTACTTTGATTAAGGAATGTTACAATGGTTTGCCAACCACCATTTCAGTAGATTATTGTTGCTCCATCCCCAAACCCTATCTAGGCCGAGATACTGCCATATGCAAAGGCCAACAGGTGGTTTTGAAAGATACGGTAAAGAATGTAAGCTCGTATTTATGGAGCAATAAGGCCACGGGGTCGAGCATCAGTGTATGGGATACCGGAACTTATTGGGTAGAAATATCCAATGGAAGCTGTAAACAAAGGGATACCATCCATATTGCCTTTAAGACGGCTCCTGTGGCAGATCTCGGAAAAGATACCAGCCTCTGCGAAGGACAACCAAAGACCTTGACCTGCAAACAAACTGGATTGAAGTATGTGTGGAATACCTCCGAAAGCACTCAAAGCATTACAGTGACCAAACCTGGTAAATATTGGGTTGAAGTGGATCTGAACGGATGTAAAGATAGCGATACGCTGCCGATAAGTTTCCATAACATGCCTAAACCAAAGCTTGGAAAGGATACCCTTTTATGTGAAGGAACTCCTCTTAGGCTCAAAGGATTAACAAGCAATGCCACCAGTTATCAGTGGAACACTGGAAACAATTTGCCAGATCAGGATGTGAACACAGCGGGCAATTATGTTGTAACCGTCAGCGACAACCTTTGCACTCTTTCCGACACCATCAGGGTTGATTTTATTCCCCTTCCAAAAATAGACCTTGGGAGGGATACTGCCTTTTGCGGCGATTATAGTCTAACACTTGATGCCGGGAACCCTGCCATGAATAAGATTTGGTATAATTCACTTACCAATCAATCTGTAGTCATCAATAACCATTTTGGATGGGTTTGGGTAGAAGTGAGCAATCAAGGTTGCAAAAAAAGAGATTCTCTGTTTATTAAAAAATTGGCCGGTCCCACTTTGAATCTTGGCAGGGATACCATCTACTGTCACCCAATTTCAAGATGGCTCGATGCCCAAAACCCTGGGATGAACTATGTGTGGATGGATGGAAGTCAAAATCAAACCCTGCTGGCCACATCACCTGGAAAATATTGGGTTCAGGTAAGAGATAAGGCAGCATGCCTTTTTTCTGACACCATTTTACTGGCCGATTCTTCTTTTCAATTTAACTTAGGAGCAGATACCACCCTGTGTTTTGGTGCCCGCTTAATGCTCATCGGAAAGGGCCCGGGTTACGCGCACACCTGGAGCATTGGATCTTCATCAACAGACTTGCTGGTTGAAAAGGCAGGTATCTATTCGGTTGTAATTGGTAGAGGTCCTTGCGTTAAAAAAGACTCCATATTAATTTCATACCGCAAGCAACTGGCACTCGCCTTAAGACCTGACACTGGCCTATGCGACGATTTGGGGGAGAGCCTTTTGTTAAAAGCCCAAACAGGTTTTAAGAACTATCATTGGTCTCCAGGAAATGAAACCACGGAACAAATTGTAATCCTTAAACCGGGAGTGTATTCTGTAAAAGTAAGTGATTCATACGACTGTGAGGCCATGGCCAGCATAAATGTGTTAAAAATTTGCCCTATGAATGTCTGGGTGCCTACAGCCTTTAGCCCCGGAACATCTGGACCCAACAGCCGATTTGGTATTGCCTATCAAGGACCTGCTGCAGAAGGATTTGAAATGCTCATCTTCAACCGTTGGGGTGAGTTGATTTATAAATCAACGGATATTCTTGGATCCTGGGACGGGAATTATCTGAATCAACCTTGTCAATTGGGCATGTATATGTGTATTATCCGATTTTCGGCCCTCTATGGAAATGAGAAAAAAAGATATGCCTATGAAGGAATGTTTTATTTAAACAGATAAATAGGGCTTGCTGAAAAAGTTCAGTGTGCGTTCATTACAAGGAGGCAAGGCGAAGATGTACTTTGCCGTACCTCGAGCCGAAGCCGACGAAGTAAGGGACGTGCAATGAACTAACGTCTTTATGAAGGCATTCGATGCACGATATTTTTATGGTTCACTACTTTTATCGTGCATTAAAAGCAATAAAAGTTTTAATGAACCTCATCATATCAAGCCTTTAAGTGTTTTTCAGCAGGCCCTAAATAGGCAAAAAAAATCCTATTAACAGAATCTTAAATTTTTTATACCCTCTGAATAATTTCATAGCAAACAGGACATTGTATCTCATTCTTGCATTCGAATCACACTTAGGCACAAAACCTAAGACTCTTTGTTTAAAAATTAATCTAACCTCAGAAGGGAAACAATAAAAGCAAATTGGCATTTCACGGAAAATTCTGTTTCGATCAAGAGCTTTGATCTAAGTGGTAAAATATTACTTCACCTCAAACTTGTTAACCTGTACCTCTTTCGATGTCCTAATCTTTAAATAATAGATTCCACTTGGATAACTATGAACATCGATAATTTCCTTCTCCCCGGGCATGGTCATATGATAAACCAATCTTCCAAGACCATCGTAAACACCAAGATCTAAAACTGCGACTGTGGAAGAAAATTGAATAGAAAGTAAACCAGAACAAGGGTTTGGAAAAATGGAGAGCGCCTTCTCCTTTTTTAGCTCCGGCTGTGTGGCATACCATGCGTTCAGGTCCATCGACCAAATATCATTTGTAAGAGTGCCATCTATATATCCCGTGCCCATGTAAGCTACTCTCCCAATCACAAATCCACAAGTGGCTCTTCTCGCAACTATTGATTCCGGGGCTAAAATAGAATCCCACTTATTGGAAACCGGATTGTATTGATACACAATTTTTAGATTGACCGCTGGTACCGACTTTGCACCCAGAGCAAAGTACCCTTTACCATGAATCACAAATGCAGTAAACGCAAAAAAACTGCTGATGGGAAGATCAGCCATTTTCGCCCAGGTATCGCTCTTTGGGTCATATTTATAAAAATCTTTAGCAGCCGAACTTGAATTCTTTAAACCGCCCCCTAGATATCCATTTCCCGACAATTCAAATGCGCCTCCCGTGGACCTGCTGCCTCCCGGAAAATTTGCCTTCTGAGTCCATTTGTCGGTACGCGGGTTGTATTGCCAAATATCAGAAAAATAAGTCCCCCCGTCGGGAGAACCGGTCCCTACATAAAAAACGGAGTCTCCAATAACAAACCCCTTGGCAGCATATCTTCCCAAGCCGGGGCATTCCGATTTTTGTTTCCAAGAGTCGTTTGCGGGGTTGTATTCCCATAAATCCTTCTTTAGACTGGTACTTTCACCTAAACCGAAGCACAAATATATTTTTCCCTTGACACTGAAAGCACTGGCCTCGTATCTTCCTCCGGCAGGAAAATTGCTCAATTTCAACCAGTTATTGGTCGCGGGATTATAGACGTTAAAATCACTCAGAAAGGAACCATCGCTTGATTTGCCCAATCCCATATATCCTAGTGCACCAACTGTAACCCCTACCCCGTAGTATCTGCCGGTGCTACCCAAAGATGCCACCTGTTTCCAGGTTTGAGCCTGCGAAACAAATGACCAAGCAACAAGTGAAAGAAGTACAATTCTAATTTTCATTATATAATTTTTTACGAATGTAAAACTATTAAATTAATCTTAAAATAAAATGCTTTTCTAAACAAAGCATCAAATAGAACACCATATAAGGAAGGAATGTGAAGAATAATGATTTATTTTGAACCTCAATAGCGTTATGTGCGGAATCGCAGGAAAAATCTCCTTCAAACATGATCAAGATTTTAGGACTGAAGTGAATTCAGCCTGCGATGCGATGCATTACCGTGGACCCGACAACATCGCCGTTCACAAGATTGGGCAAGCCACTTTAGGGCATTGCCGTTTGGCCATTATCGATTTAAGTGTAGAGGCAAACCAACCATTTTATTCGGAGGATAAAAGTTATTCAATTGTATTCAATGGGGAAATTTATAATTATAAGGAGGTCAAAAAAAATCTAGAAAAAGAAGGGCTACATTTTAACACCAACTCCGACACCGAGGTGCTTCTGAAAGGTTACATTAAATACGGGCGCACTTTTCTCAATCAGTTAAGGGGAATGTGGGCCTTTGCTATTTGGGACAATACAAAAAATGAACTCTTTATTTCCAGAGACCGATTTGGAGAAAAGCCTTTTTTCTATTATTTCGAAGAAGGCGTGTTTTCATTTGCATCCAATCTGGCCGGATTAAAAAAACTCGTACCGAGCTTAACTCTCAATCCTAAGGGAATTTCAGAGCTTTTTTCATACCAGTATATTTCTCAGAACGAGTCCATTTATAAGGGTGTAAAAAAACTTAAACCGGCAGAATGCGCAATAATTACAAACACTTCCTTTAACATTTCCATCTATTGGGAACTTAATTATTCTCAAAAAATTGACATTTCAAATCTCGAAGCTCAGAGACAGGCAGAAAGTATCTTAGAAAGCAGTGTGGAAGAAAAATTGATTTCGGATGTACCTCTTGGTTTATTTCTGAGTGGTGGAAACGATTCCGGGCTAGTGGCCGCATTGGCTGCCAAATTCATAAAAAACATAAACAGCATTACCCTTGCAACGCCTGAATTCCCTGAGCTTGATGAATCGCATTACGCTAAAATAATTGCTGAAAAACATGGAATAAATTATCATCAAATCGACCTAAATTCAGATTGTATTAACCTGCTACCGAACTTGTTAAGAATGGTTGAACCCTTCGCCGACAGTTCGATTATTCCTACAGCCGCAGTCTCCGAAAAAGCCAGGCAATACCTTACCGTAGTTTTGACTGGCGACGGGGGCGACGAAATATTCGGCGGATATGGCATACCCACTATGCTTAAGAACCTAAAGCCGGGAAATTTATCACTTGCCCCTATTCTAAAAAATTTAACAAACAGAAGGTTTTATCCTGGAAACAGATATTTACCCAAACTGGCAACCGTTAAAAGGATGATACAACACGGAGGAATCTTAAATTATTGTAATGCCTTGGATTATGCCCCTCATGGTATCCGAAGCATTATATTTCAACCAAAATTCATTAGCGAACTCGAAATAGAACAAGCTTTTTTTCATAAAGAAATACTTAAATCTTATAAAGGAGAAATTTCAGACCATGATGCCATGCTGTATCTGGGAGTGAAAGGTTATTTGCCGGATGATTTTTTAATGAAGGTCGACACAGGAACCATGTCGGCATCTATTGAATCGAGAGCCCCATTCCTTGACCATCGCCTTATAGAATTTACTTCAAGCCTCGAACCTGCGATTCTAATGCCTGGTGGGGTAGAAAAAGGGCTATTAAAAAAAATATGTGAAAAACACATCCCAAAGGATATCGTTTATAAGAAAAAAACAGGATTCCGAATTCCTGTCCGCGAGCATTTTGTAGATGGCTGGGCAGATCTTTTGAAAAAGTTCCTTAAAGAAGGCCTCTCTTCCGATTTAGGAATAATTAATGTTGACGGATGTTTGCGATTGATCAATTGGTATTTAAAGGTTAGGCCTTCACAGATGGAAAAGCTACTTTTCAGCATGCTGGTACTTGAGATTTGGTTGAGGGTTTTTCACGAAGATCAGAAGGAAAATATAAACTTGACATCATAAAAAATGAACAAAATAATTTACAAAAATGAATCGGACTGGACCGATGAAGTAACCGCGAGATTTTGGGACTATAAGGTGACTGAAAATCATCCCTACTTTACCGAAGAAGTTGGAAAAGGGATAATAAAATTGGTCAAAAGTAAGCTGAATTTATCGGGCGACATATTGGATTATGGTTGCGGTAATGGAACAATGATTCATTATCTGGCCAAGGAAAATGAAGATAACAGCATTAGCGGTCTTGATTTTTCTCATGAATCGGTCACAGCCTCAATGAAAAAAAACAGTGGTTTGAGCAATGTTAAAAAAATCATACATTTTTCAGAGCTTAATACCCATTTTAAAGAAAATTCTTTTGATGTGGTTCTCTTAATAGAAACCATTGAGCATTTGAGGTCCGATTTACTCAATGACACGCTCCATACCATTTACAAACTTCTAAAACCGGGAGGTCATCTCGTTGTGACGACGCCTTTTGACGAAGATTTGAAAGCAAACTCCATCTATTGCCCCTTTTGCAATGCCGCACATCATCACATGCAGCATGTTCAATCCTTCACCATAGATCGCCTTTCTTCAATATTTCATTCGCATAATTTCAAAACCGTAGATGTCATGAATACCGACTTCCTATATTACGAAAACAAACTGGCATACTACAAAATTCATGTAAAGTGGTGGTTAAAATACCAATTAGGAGTCTCTAAAAGGTTGCCTTTTCAGAAAAAACACCTTTATGGAATTGCTCAGAAAGTCTAAGAAGTTATAAGAATAAAATCTATTTACTCCTTGATTACCTTCTTAACTTCTACAAGGTGGTCGGCTATGCATTTTAAGTAGTATACGCCATTTTCGAATCGACTCATATCCATTGAATATTGACTCCCAGTAGTATATGACTGATGGAGCAACTGCCCATTTGGCTGATAGATGAGGATTAAAGCTCCTTTCGTATTTGACAATTCTATGTTGAGAACGTTGTCGACAGGGTTTGGGTAAAAATTAAATAAACTTGGCCTTTGAAGATTCAAAATATTACTTGATTTAACATTTAACCTTACAACCTTTGTCGTATCAGAGCATGATCCATCAGTGATCAGACATCTGAAATTTTGATTTTCATTTGATGAGGACAAATTGCTTACGAAGAGCGTATCATTAGTTGTTCCGCTAAATTGCCCGGCATTGCTCAGGTTTTGGAATCCAAAACCAATATCTGATTGCCATTTATAGTTAGCCATGGCATTCGACGCAACCACACGGAGAAAAATATTGTCACCAAAATAACCCCAATTATTTACTGGTTGATTTATAATCATTGGATTGCACTTTGCATACAGGGTCATGCTTGCAGAAGTATCCGAACAACTGCCATATTTCAAAATAACCCTGAACAACTGATTGTCATTCGCTAAATTGATATTTTTAACATAAAGAGTGTCTCTATTAACACCCATAAACTGACCTGCATTGCTTAAGTTTTGAAACCCAAATCCGATATTTGATTGCCAAATGTAACTTACATTTTGATCTGATGAATTCACATAAAAAAAGGTATTTCCATTAATAAATGTCGTTTTATTAGATGATTGACCGATAATAACCCTTTTACACTCAACCTTCAAGGTTGCAACACCTGAGGTGTCATAACATCCTTCAGATTCCAAAATGCATCTGAATTTATAGTTATTGTTAGCCAATACCGTATTTGATATGATCAAGGTATTTGTTTTAACATTGCTAAACTGTCCGATATTTGATAAATCCATAAAGCCAGTTCCTGAGTTGACCTGCCATGAAAACAATGCTTTTATATCAGAAGTGGTAACAGTGAATGAAGCACTTTCGCCCTCCTTCTTGCTTGCGCTAATGGGATCGGTATCTACTATTGGCGTGCAGAGAACGTTTAAAACTACTACTTTGGTTGTATCTGCGCAACTTTTATAACTTAATACACAGCGATACACCTGAGAATTATTGGCAATGCTTAAAGAATTAATAGTTAAGGTATCACTGGAAGTGCCCTGGTATTGTCCAGCGTCTGACAAATCTTGAAATGACCCGTTTTTTATTTGCCACCTGGCACTAGTTCCCTTATCATGCCCAGCAATATTAAATTTCGCGACACTTCCTTTATAAAAAAACTTTTCTACAGGTTGTTCTTTTATAATTGGTCTACAATACACAAATAGTTTAGCTTTCATTGAGGAGTCTTTGCATCCCCCATAACTCGCAACACATCTGTACTGAGTATTGTTATTCGATAATAGAATTTCAGAGACAGTAAGGGTATCCTTATCCGAGCCGGAATATTGCCCCTTGTTATCTATGTTAATATAACCTGATCCTTCATTTTTTTGCCATTGCATTATCGTATTCACAAATGCAGAGGAAACCATAAATCTAACAAAACTTCCATTATCTGAAGTAACATCCTTCGGTTGATCTTTAAACAGTTTTAAACAATTAACACTTAATGCTACAGTACCAGATGTATCAGAGCACATGGACGTTGTGGCAATACAGCGAAACTTGTGTCCATTATTATCAGAAAATTGCACCTTCGAGACTGATAATCGGTAACTAGTAGCTCCTGAATATTGCCCGCCGTTGGAAATATTTGTAAAACCGGTTCCTTTATTCACTTGCCATTTATAAGTCGCCGAATTATCTAATGAAATGGCAACAAAATTGGCTGAGTCATTCAAGTTAGTTAACACATTTTTCGGTTGGGTAATAAATTTAGCGTTACACTTAACTTTTGGCGTATATGACCAAAAATCATTTAGTGATACCGTTGAAGTACTATACCCTGTACCAAAATAGGCATTGCCGTTGATTACGAATGCTGCCGAAGATCCTCTGCCACTTTGAGATGTCGGAATGGAATCAAGCTTCTTCCAATTATTCCCAGTTGCATCGTACTCATAAATTTCTTTTGTGTAGTTACTTAGGTTATTTCCAGTGCCGAGATATCCTATTCCATTAATTTCAAAACCAATAGATCCTGTTACACTTCCATTAGGAAAGTCGGCTATTTGGCTCCAGGTATCTTTTATTTTATTATACTTCCAAACATCTTTCGTCGCTGATGTAGAGCTTGTTAATCCCGTTGCATAATAACCAATGCCTTCAATGGTAAATCCAGTACCTCCGCATTTCTTTGAGCCGGAAAAATTAGCTTTTTGCACCCATGTATTTGAAGTTGGTACGAAAATCCAAACATCGGCAAGGTAAGGGGTCCCCCCCGGATTACCTCCAATAATATAAGCTGTGTCGTTAAGAACAAAGCTTGCGGACGCATATCTCGCAGTAGATGGAAAAGTTGCTCGTTGTGTCCAATTATTCGATGTTGGATTAAATTCCCATAATTCTTTAGTAATACTTCCTGTTCCATTTACTCCAAAACAAACGTATCCCTTACCGTTCAACACAAACCCTGTAGAGCCTACAAAACCTGCACCTGAACTTGGAAAATTTGCCTTTTGGGTCCATTTATTTGATGCCGGGTCGTATTCATAAAAGTCGTACAGTCTCGTTCCGCCTGCACTCTGTCCAAGACCAATGTACCCTTTGCCATTAATTGAAAAACCGATGCCATTATTCCTCGCAGTTCCTGGAAAATCAGCTTTTTGATTCCATAACTTTTGAGCAAATAGAGTAGAGCTTAAGGTAACAAACAACAGGAAGGCTAAAGGGTATTTTCTCATTATCAGGTCGTATTTATATTTCATGCAATGTTAAATAAATATTAATTCTAATGGTCTGATTTTAAGTCGCGATTTTAATTTGACACAAAAATGATACATATCTTTATCAAGGGATTTTTACTGAGTTTGCGGACTTCAAACTGTCATTAGAAAAAAATAAATGTTCCCATTATCCGATTACCTTTGATAAAATTTTCGGATGAAAAATTTAATAGTCGGCTTTTTTTTGTTCATCACTTACTTTAGCCACTCCCAAAACCGCTACGTAAACTGGTTTTTTGCCTATGGGGCCGGACTTAAATTTTCGGCATCGGGGCCCCTTGTGGTAAATGGGGGTAAAACAGCTACTGAAGAAGGGGTTGCAAGTATTTCGGATGTATGTGGCAATCTGCTTTTTTATTCGGATGGTACCAAAATTTGGAACAAAAAGCACAACCTCATGGTCAATGGCAATGGTTTAAATGGACATATTCAAAGTGCCGAGGCCGTATTAATCGTCCCTAAGCCTCTTTCTGATTCTCTTTACTACGTGTTTACCAGCTATTCCTACGGTGGAAACCAAGGCATACACTATAACATCGTCGACATGTCGAAACAGAGCGGAGATGGGGAAGTGGTGGTAAAGAATGTCAAATTATACGGCAATGCCTCCGAAAAATTATGCGCCGTTTTTCATCAAAACAAAAAAGATTATTGGATACTTACTCACGATTGGAACAATTCGGAATACAAGGTTTTTCTGCTTACCGATTTGGGCCTCAACACCACGCCGGTGGTCTCAAAACTTGGGCCAAGCACAGGGTCGAATATTGAAAATGCCCTCGGTCACTTGAGACCTTCCCAGGATGGAAAAAAAATCGCCTGTACCTTTTGGTATCAAAATCAGCTTGATATTTATAACTTTAACCTGACTACAGGAACCCTTTCTACCCTTTCAACCCTCACCAATTTCGATCACAACAGACCTTACAGCATCGAATTTTCGCCCGACGGAAAAACGTTATATGTTGGCGAAGCTGCCACCAGTAGCAACAACGACATTTATCAATTCGACATGACGGCCTCCAACATTGCAGGAAGCAGGTATAAAATTACCACGGCCAATTATCGGTTTGGTAACTTTGGACTGGCCCCTGACGGCAAGTTTTATGTAGCCCAGTTTAACCAAAATTATCTAGGGGTAATCAGTAATCCCAATACCTTTGGTTCGGGGGTTAATTATACCCAAAATGGCTTTAGTCTTGGAAGCCAAACCTCAAAACTCGGCCTGCCAAATCCAATTTTCCCAATCGTGCTTCAAAATTCCGAATACACCATGTCGGTGTTACCCGGTTGTAAATTAAGCGACCCGGTTCTTTTTGATATGTTCAGCAATTTTTGTTATGATTCCCTTTTATGGGATTTTTCTGACTTCAGCTCAGGTAACAATTACTCAAGAAGCAAAAAAAACACACATACCTACCCCTATCGCGGAAATTATGATATTACCCTTATCGTTTATTACAATGGCAAAAGTGACACCCTCAATCAAAATGTGAAGGTGCCCGCCGGCCCTGTGGTCGACCTAGGAAAAGACACCTTTTACTGTGCCAAATTTCAACATTTTATGGATGCCGGTAATCCGGGATCTAGTTATTTATGGCAAGATAACTATACCGGTAAAGCCAGAATGGATACCCTGCCCGGTACTTATTATGTGAAGGTCACTTCATCGAATTGCTCGACCTCCGATACCCTCAAAATCGCACGGTACTACTCTGAGAATTTAGGAAGGGACACCAATCTGTGCTTTCAAACAAGCTATGTTTACACCCAACTTAAGGCTGATTCTATTATTTGGGAAAATGGACTGAACAGCAAATCCAGAACTTTTATTGCCCCGGGAGGATTGTATAAAGCCAAGATCTATAAAAACAAATGCGTAGTGAACGACGAAATTCAAATTACCCTTGCTGATCTTTACGCCAATCCATTGCCCGGTGATACACTTATTTGCGAGGGACAAACCCTGGAATTCGACTTTAAGAATTCATCCCTCTCCTATTTGTGGAGCGACATGGACAAGAGTTCAAAAAAAACAATTTCAAAGGCAGGGAAATACGGCCTTCTTCAAAGTGTTGGCACTTGTGCTCACAAGGATTCCTTTAATCTTAGTGTGATTGAAAAACTACAACTCCCACCGGTGAGGGACACCACCCTCTGCCCGGGAGATGCTTATGATATCTTGAACCTTATCGGTGGCCAAAATTTAACCTTAAACGGGAACACAATTACCGGAAATCTCGTTTCCCTCAAAAAGGAAGGTATTTATAAATTCAGGGCTCAGAATAAATGCTTTAGCGACTCGGTGTCTTTCGAAATTGTTTTGGATTCTTGTGTAGGAACGGAGTTGATATTCCCAAATATTTTTAGTCCGAACGGAGACAACCAAAACGAAGCCTTTTCCCCAATCGTGATAGGCAATAAGGACAAGGTTAAGCAGTATGAGTTTAGCATTTACAACCGATGGGGAGAGCAAATTTACAGCACAAAAAACATTGACAAAGGTTGGAACGGCGAATACGCTTCCTCTCCCTGTCAATCGGGGTATTATATGTATAATTGCAACGCCAAACTGCTGATAGACAACGAACTGAAATCGTTACACCTCAAAGGGCTCGTATTTATAATGCGATAATGCAGCCCATGAGTCCTGGCATGAGAAAAGGGAACTAGAAGCGCAGGTCAGTTATGTCCTCCCCAAGACTTTTGATTAAATTGAAACATCTACTTTATCACCGTACGTTTGCAGGAGTTAGATGAAGGCTCGAATTTTAAGCATACCTGCTATCCTATCTATAGACTGGCGGCTGAATCTAAAATTATTTCGGAAATTTAGTTGCCTTTTATCCCCTATTTTTGCCATTAAATGGGGCTGGTTATACGGCAATCTTTAAAAGCATCAATTTCAAATTACGCCGGTTTAGTGATCGGGTATATCAATATTTTGATTCTGATGCCAAAAGTGTTCCAGCCGGCCGAAGTGGGCATCAGTCGATTTATCATCGATATTTCAGGTGTGTTGGCAGGCTTTGCAAGCCTTGGGCTCACCTTTAGCATGAGCCGTTTTTTTCCGAAATTTTTTACAAAGCACAATAATCGCCACAATGGCTTTACTTTTTGGGTTTATTTTATTCCGGTGATAGGCCTTATTTTACTGGCGACTATTTTGCTTTTTACAGGGTCTTCAGTGCTTAATCTTTTAAAAGACGGTGGCTCAAACACCACGGCATATATTCATATCATTATTCCGCTCACGGCCATCATGTTGTTTACTTTGGTCACTGAACAATACTGCGCACAATTTGGCCGGATTGTCGTGGTTAACGTCGCCAGGGAAAATGGCCTCCGCCTGATTAATCTCTTGCTCATTATTTTGGTATGGCAATCGATTCTCAACTTCGATGAATTTATAGTCTGGCTTTTAGTCTCTTACTCAGCGGTACTTGTCGTTGACTTAATTTATTTATTTTCGATAAATCCTCTTGATTTTAAACCTGATTTTGATTTCATCGCTCAAAACAAATCCATCAAAAAAGATTTTTTTTCATTTACGGGCATCACCTTGCTGGTGAGCATTGGTCCCTTAATAATTACCCGCTCCGATTATTTTTCGGTAAGCATGGCTGGGGGTGACAATATGCTAGGGATATACTCTACGGCAATGAGTATCGCTATTATGACCGAATTGCCCAAGAGGGTGATTTTGCCAATTCTCCAACCCATCATCTCTAAGCTTACCCATGATGAAAATTGGACAGAGCTAAAGTCAATTGTTCAGAAAGGGAGCATCAATCAGGTGCTTATTGGAATGTTCATCTTGCTCACGCTATGGTTTAATGCCGACAGTATTTTTCAACTCATGCCCAATGGACAAATCTACAAGTCGGGAAAATGGGTTATTTTAATTTTGGGTATTGGCAAACTTTTCGAGCTTTTCTCAATTCTGCAAGGCATCGTTATTAATAATTCGCATTTTTATCGCTGGAATTTACTCACCACACTGGCTTGCATGGCTGCTATTTTCATGACCTATCACTTTGCAGTTCCAATTTGGGCCATCAATGGTACCGCCCTGGGGGTGAGTGCCGGATTAGTAGCCTTTGCCTTTTTTAACCATGCCATTGTATACAAATACTACAAAATGCATTGGCTTGATTTTACATGGGTAAAAATAATTTTACTCTTTGCATGCATGCTGGGACTTCATCAAATTTTACCACAGTTTCCTAATGTGTGGATGAATATTTTTTTGAGATCCGGGGCACTTATCACGCTTTTCACCTGCCTGGTTTTTTTCCTCAACTTGTCTAAAGATCTCAATCAAACAGTCATGCAATTGATTAAAGGCAAATTCAAATGGTTTTAAATTGTAAGATTCGCTTTTAGAGGAGATATGCTGCCATCCCTGTCCAAAAATACCGCCTTGGTACATGAATTAGCTAAGGAGGAGGGATTCGACTTCTGTGGCATTTCCTCTGCCGATTTCCTCTTAGAAGAGGCTCCCCGCTTAGAAGCCTGGCTAAAACGCAGAAATCACGGGACCATGCAATGGATGGAAAATCATTTCGACAAACGACTGGATCCCCGACTCTTAGTTCCGGGGGCTAAATCGGTCATCAGCCTATTGTGCAATTATTACACAAACTCAGAACAAAGTGATGCAGCTTCCCCTAAAATTTCAAAATATGCGCTTGGCAACGATTATCATTTGGTCATCAAAAAAAAGTTAAAAAGTCTGGTTTCCAAACTTCATGAACAGATCGGAGAAATTGACGGCAGGATATTTGTGGATTCAGCACCGGTATTAGAACGAGCTTGGGCCGCTAAGAGCGGATTGGGGTGGATAGGTAAAAACAGTATGCTTATCAATAAAAGCTCAGGCAGCTTCTATTTCATCGCCCAAATAATTTCAGATCTCGCCCTTATACCCGATGGACCCATTAAAGATTACTGTGGCTCATGTACGGCGTGTATAGACCATTGCCCAACCGAGGCCATATTACCCGACCGAACCCTCGATTCCAACCGGTGCATCTCCTATCTCACCATCGAACTAAGAGAGCAAATCCCTCAAGCATTTGAAAACAAGATGGAAAACTGGGCTTTTGGATGCGATATTTGTCAGGATGTCTGTCCATGGAACCGCTTTTCAAAACCGCATGAGGAACCTGAATTTAACGCTAATCCTGAGCTATTGAATATGTCAAGGAAAGATTGGAAAGAACTAAACGAAGTGAGATTCGAATTTATTTTTAAAAACTCGGCGGTAAAACGCACCAAATTTAAAGGCCTCAGAAGAAATATCGATTTTTTGATTCGCACCTAGGCTCGCTCTTCCGGTCCCGGTAAAAAACCCGCATCAAAATCCTGATTAACCCCTTTTTAAATAGTTAGAGTAAAGAATAGACTGGCCTAAAATTATAATCCGTACTCGAAGATTTCATTTTTAACAACTATTTAGGGCCTGCTGAAAAACACTTAAAGGCTTGATATGATGAAGTTCATTAAAATTTTTATTGCTTTTAATGCACGATAAAATTAGTGAACCATAAAAATATCGTGCATCGAATGCCTTCATAAAGACGTTAGTTCATTGCACGTCCCTTACTTCGTCGGCTTCGGCTCGAGGTACGGCAAAGTACATCTTCGCCTTGCCTCCTTGTAATGAACGCACACTGAACTTTTTCAGCAGGCCCTATTTAAGTTTGACATACTTCCAATTTCTAATCTTACCCTCTGCCATCCATTCCAATGCCGAAACTATTCGCCTCTGTCTGGTAACCGCGCTTTTGGCATCATTAATCCAGTCCACATATTCTCTTTTATTGCTTTCGCTAAATCGGTGGTAGGTCTCATTCGCTCTTTCATTTTTTTCAAGTGCACTCAACAGATCCTGCGGTGTCACAACAGGTTCGGGATTCTTTCGAACCCGTTCAATCTTTTTGCCTTCCAAATTCAAGAGTATGGCCTGTGATAGAATTTCCATGATGTTGTGATCGGGAGGTAAATCCTCCAATTTTGTTAGTTTTCCAAAATGTCCCATGGCAGGCCCGCCATGTGCGGCACTTTTTTGCAGATTTAATCCTTGCTCACTCAATAATTTTGCCTTCCAAAAATCAAATACAGCATGGTTTTTAAATGCAGCAAAACTGCACAATGGTCCTTTAAAATAAAACGCCGGCATTCCCCATTTTATGGTTTCTTCTACCTCGGGGCAAGCCAAATGAATGAGTTTTCTTAGATGCATGAGAATAGGTTTGGCAAAAGGCTGAGTTTTTTCAATATATGCATCAATATGTTTATCCAATTTCATCTTTGAAGAATTTATAACATAAACACTATTTAAATTTTCTTAACATAAAATCATTTCAAAGATAAGTGTATTCTTTGAGCTTCAAATCGCAGAAAAAATGAATAAGTTCTGCTTAGTTGGCGTTTCATGATGATGTTAACTATATGATTTACTTATTATTACACAAATCACCTTCCATTTTATCGCTTATCCTTAGGACCTTAGTTTCCGAAATTTCCTAAATAATCGGATGGCCTTTTTTTATTTCTAACGGAAATATCTTTAGGCTTATCGTTAAAAATTATGCCTTATAGCTGTAACATTTTTGTTTTGCACCCGTTATTTATATACAGACTTTTCAGAAGTGATTTTTGAAAGTTTGTTTTTCATAAATAAGGGTTAATTAGGTTAGAGGTGGATGTCGTTCTGGCATCCGCCTCTTTTTTTAGGGTACCCTCCTTAAATTTAGCGTATTCTTAAGTACCGATTTTTCTAAAACTCGGCATTATTAAACTGAAGAATATCAGAGGCTATTCATCCATTTACTTCACGGCATAATAATCAACCAGGGAGTGGATAGGTTTTTGAATAATATTACCGGTACTGAAACGGTAATTTTTTGCCACCTCTTCAAGCAAATCCTTAAAATGATAAGCCACCGAACCTACAAAGTGAACAGGAACCTCCCTGAAATTATCGTAACACCAAACATGAATGGAAACAAACTGTGAAAGTCCTTTATATATCATCTCTTTAAAGAATACGTGATCCTTATGAGCATGAGCAAATTTCATAAGCGACGCCAGATAAACATTGGCATTAAGTTTGGTATAAACCGATTCTAAAATTTTGTCCTTAGTAGCTCCGAATTCATTTTCAAAAGATTCGACCAATTCAGCCGGCATTTTTTTGTATAAATATTTTGTTGCGATTTGCTTACCAAAATAGGCTCCTCCGCCTTCGTCTCCTAAAATGTATCCCAAGGCCGGTAACTTTTCCGATAGGTCCGTCCCATCAAAATAGCAGGAATTTGATCCGGTCCCCAAGATGCATACTATGCCTTCCATTCCTTGCGTACAAGCTATGGCGGCTCCCTTTAAATCGTGGTCTACCTGTATATCTCCTGTATTAAAAACCGCTTTTAAGGCCCTCTCCAAAATGGCGATGTTCCCGGCGTTTGAAGCTCCTGCGCTAAAAAATCGAATTTTTTTTATCTGTGCTGCATTTTGCATCAACACATTGTTTTCACGTATGGCCTTTTCAACCAAAGCTGAGTCGTGAAAAAACGGATTAAATCCCATGGTGGAGGTCTCTATCCTTTCGCCTTTTTCATTTAAAAGAACCCAATCGCATTTGGTTGAACCACTATCGGCTACAAGCAGCATATTATATATTTTTAAAAAATGGTTAAATCTTCACTTTTAAGAGCCGTTCGGCACACAAAGCCTTCTCCAAATTCAACGTGGATTAATCTTCCAAACTCCCGACTCCTCGCCTCTATAAATTGAAAAAAATCTTTGCCCGATAATTTAGTTTCCGGTTCGCTGCTATTGGGGTCGTAAAACTGACTTGAAAAGGCCTTAATGCACTCGAGTTTTTTTGCAAAATAGGGGCTGATATCGACCACAATATCCGGCTTTATGTAATAATCCTGTATGTAGTGCATAATTTGACGTGGACGCCATGCGGGCATTGTTCCAGACTCTATTTTGGCGAGTCCCGATAGAAAGCAGGCGTCATGAACTAACTGTGCAGCCCTGCCATGGTCAATATGGCGGTCGTGCAATGCATTGGCCAATACCAATTCAGGTTGGTATTTTCTTACCATTTCTATGACCTTTATTTGATTCTCTTTAGTGTTTTCAAAAAAACCATCGGCCATTCCCAAATTTTCCCTTACGTGTATTCCTAATAGCTCCGTCGCTTTAATCGATTCAATTCTTCTGATTTCGGCCGAGCCCCGTGTGCCTAATTCACCTTTGGTTAAATCTACAATGCCAATTTTCTTGCCCAGAGCAAGGTGATGAAGCAGGGTGCCGGAACAGCATAGCTCTACATCATCGGGATGGGCGGCAAAGGCAAGGATATCGAGTTTCATGCTTGGATTAATTTTCTATTTCCAAAGAACGTATGATATGTTCTATTTGATAATCTTCCACCGGATCGTAGGTTACCTTGGTATCGGAGCCATAAAACCTTGCCAAACTTTGCCAAAATATCGTTTTGGCACTGCCCCTGTAATGTTTTAAAATTTCGAATGTAGTTTGGCCGGTCTCTCGGTGTATGAGTTTCATGAGCAACAATCCCTGGGTTACCGATAAATTTTCAAGTTGCTCAGTAAAATCTTTCTTTAAGGCTTTCTCGTGTAGCTTTATGTACTTTTCTCGGGCTCTTTTTGTCTTCAATTGACTGAGATTATCTTCGATCATTTGCAGTTTGAAGGCTGTTAGCTTGGCATATGGCAAAGTTTTTTTTACATTTCTCACCAGGCGTTTGTATTTTTCTAATGCATCGGGGTCGCTTAAATCTTTTAAAATGAGCTCGTCGTAGGTATACACAGGAAAAGTATCTCCATCCACCACTTCATAGCGCAAAAAACGGGTCCGACGTTTGGTGGTGTCCTGAGTAAAACCATCGAATGTTCCAAACCATACGATGAGTAAAATGAGGAAGGCTCTGATTTGCATGCTGGTCATTGGATTATCTGTCGCAAAGGTCGTTCCAAAATTGCGAATTACGAAACTTCAAGTCCCTTTATTTCATGAGGCCTTCGGTCAACCAATTGGCTAATGCCTGGCGATTGTTGGCTATGAGAATGCGTTTTTGGTCAAATTCATTGGTAATGTTTCCCACTTCGATATACACCGAAACGGGCAAGGATTGACGAAGGGAGTATAAATTTCTCTCCTTAACAATGCCCTCATAATTCCTTTCTTTTTGATGCAAATTGTATTTATCCCTTACGGTTTCAAGCATTTTTTCTGCTAACTTTTTTCCGGATTCACTTTCTGGAAAATGGTAGAAAAACAAATCTATTTTTTTGTCTTCATCCCTGCTATCAATGTGCAACTCGATAAATTGTTGCTTGTAATCACCTTTGTGTTTTCGGTACAACTTGTTGATTAGATCCGTTCTCTGTTTAAGCCTTTGTATTTGATTCAGGGGAATGGCCTTCCCATCAGAGGTTACTTCATCGTGGTCGTGTTCAAGGCAAGATTCATCTCTAATTCCGTCATTCTCGTCTTTGACAATCATATATACCTTTGCTCCATGCGATATTAAATTTCTGGCGAGGCGTAACACGATATCATAGGCGTACTCATCTTCACACATAAAACAATCGTCTTTTTTGCAATTAGCGCCGGGATCGGGTCCTCCATGTCCACTCAACAAATAAAAAACATGGTCCTGGAGTTTGTTATCGATCACTTCCACTTTCTCAAACTTTTTCCCAAACAACGAATTTTTTAGACTGTAAGGCTCAAACTCCTTTTTAGATTTGGTTAGAAAATGAATGGGGACCCAGATTTCTTCACCCATCTTTGAGCCGGTTTTTTTAATCCCTTTCTTTTCCAACTGCTGGTTATATTTTTGAATCGAAAGCGCCGTATGGTAATTGTCAATCGCGATGGATGAACGAATATTTTGCTTCGATAACGCATAAATTCTCACCGGCATTTTGTACTTTTTTCCTTTTATTAGGTTTTTGGTTTTTCCAAGATTATTAAACTGTAGGAAGGAATCCTTGTCCTCTGATTCAAGTCCAAAATTGGTCACTACTTTTTCAATCGCTATGCCATAAGAAGGCACATAGTGCAAATACCTGAAGTTTTGGGCATTGGAACCGATAACGAAATGTGTGAGTAAAATTAAGCTAAGCGTCTTGCCAACCATCCTTTCCAATTAAAGGCACAAATCTAAAGTCGCCCAACTCTTTTTCAGTGACAATGTTGTTCACAGACTTTTTAATGAGTACCATTTTTTGGATTTTTAGGGTGCCAATCGGAATGATCATGCTCCCCCCCGGATTCAATTGACTTAACAAGGTTTGCGGGACTTTTGGCGCCGCGGCAGTCACTATTATTTTATCATAAGGAGCATATTGAGGAAGACCCATGGTTCCGTCATCAAAAAACACGTTGACCGATGGCGCCTGAAGTTGAAGGGTGAGTTTTACCTTTTTAAATAGCTTTTCCAATCGCTCAACCGTATATACTTCCGCACCCATAAAAGCCAAAATGGCGGCTTGATAACCAGAGCCGGTTCCAATTTCCAAAACTTTATCCCCTTTTGCTATCTCCAGCGACTGCGATTGAAAGGCAACGGTGTAAGGCTGCGAAATGGTCTGTCCCTCCTCAATTGGCAAGGCAATATCGTCATAGGCTTTTGTTTCAAAATCTTTGGATAAAAAAAGATGGCGGGGAACATTGGCCATGGCCCACAATACATTTGGATCGGAAATTTTGGAGGCCTTTAACAGTTTAACCATTTGGGTTCGCTGCCCTTGGTGCTTATATGAATCAGTACGGTTGTTCAAATTTTAGTACAGTTATATGATAATATTTTCCCCATTGCATCCATTAATGACCTTTTTTCGTGGAACAATTGTCAGAAACATCCTGCAATATTATAAAAGTTGGATTGCTTGGTAAGAGAAATCTTTTAGCAATCGAAAAAACTTCTGAAACCGAGGCTTCTTATAAATTTATAGGACAGACCGGCATGCTAATCGTAGGTGGCTACGAAACGGATGTTGAAAGCTTGCATCCCTTTTCGTCCTTAAATGAAATGCTCCTTAAGGTAGATGCTGTGATCATCAACGATTTCATGCATGCGGGATACGACGAATTACAACACATTATTCGTTGCTGTAAGCATGTTTACATCAACCAATCTTTTCCATTGAGTAACAATGAGCTTATACAGCTTAATAAGTTGGCAGAGGAGGCAGAGGTGGTCGTTCAAATGGGCCTACAACACCGATTTAGCGATTTATTTACTTCTGTTTTAGATAAAAAAATAACGCCGAGATTAATCGAGACCAATCATTTCTGTCAGTACAAACGCAAATCTACCCAGCTTTCTATTTTATCGGATGTACTTTTAGAAGACCTTGATATGATTATGAATAAGGTCAACTCAAATATCAGCTATATTCATGCTACAGGGGTTGGGGTCATATACAACGATCCTGACATCATCAATATCCGACTCGAATTTCAAAACGCATGCATAGCCAATCTATCCGGTAGTAAAATAGCCATTAAAGACATTCACAAAACCCGTTTTTACCAAAATAACAGCTATTATACACTTGATCACCTGGCCAATACCTTAAAAGTTTTCAACTCCGACCACGAGTCTTTCTGGGAAAACACCGATGAGAGTGATGCCCTGAGCGGCAGCATAGAAACTTTTAAAAAATTTGACTATAAAAGCATTGCCCAGACTGAATTGAGCGCCTTTTTTGATGCCATTGTTTCAAAAACAAAATCGAAGGCCTCTTTATATGACCACTTAGCCATTAAATTTGTAGCTGAAAAAATTTACGATCAGCTAGAGAAAAATTTTGTGGCAAAATGTGGCTAAAATCAACTTACATCTTCCTTATAGCACTGACCGTTTCGATGCTTGCTTGCAAAAGCACGGATGAAACATCAGGTGTGCCTTCTTATATCTATATCCCAAAAATTGATTTAAAGGTCAAATCAGATGGCAGCCAAGGGAGCAATGCACACGACATCAGAGATGCCTGGGTATTTGCAAACGGTTCGCTGATAGGCGTTTTTGAACTGCCCTGCATGGTTCCTGTTTTAAAAAAGGATTCAACCCTTATCACCGTGTTTGCAGGCATTAAAGTAAACGGGCAAAACAACAATCGAAAATTTTATCCCTTTTATGAGGTTTTTAACAAGAAACTCATGCTAAAACCTACACACATCGACACCATGCTGCCTGTGGTAACCTATAAAGCGGATGTTAAATTTGCATGGATCGAAGATTTTGAAGACTTTGCTGTTTCCCTTGATAAAACAGGCATTAGCCGCACTGTCGACACCTTGCAAATCACTTCAGATGCGACTGAGGTTTTCGAATACAATGCTTCCAATAACAAGTTTTCAGGCAAGGTTAATTTTAGAAATAAAAGAGGCACCTTCGAAAACAGCAGCATTGGTATTTATGATTTGCCTAGGGGAACTTCAGACATATATCTGGAAGTGAATTACAAATCAGACGTACCGGTAACCTTCGGTTTTTATCCTACTTCAAGCACAACCATTGATGTGGGAACACCGGTTTATTACGCCTTCCCCAATCCCACTGGCTGGAAAAAGGCATATGTACGTCTATCTGACGATGTGAATAGTTCGGCAAATACAGGGAAAAAATTTCGCATTTTTGTAAACGCTGTAAATTCGCTCGATGCGCCGGCTATTATGTTGATAGATAATATTAAACTTCTCCATTTTTGAAAAGGGTTCACTATAAACTCCTCTATTTATTTTTTGATCTGATTGCCGCTGCAACTGCCTGGCTGGTTATTTTTATTTTCAGAAAAGTTTATTTGGAAAACCAAGTTCTCGAAACGGTTTTCACCGATAATAAATTTTACGAAGGAATCATTATCATTCCCCTCGCCTGGATAGCGATGTACCGGATTTACGGTTTGTATCATAACCTTTTAAATAAATCGAGACTTAAGGAGTTGTCGGAGCTTTTGCTTTTAACTGTCATCGGGGTTATCCTTATTTTCTTCGGTTTAATTCTCGACGATTACATTTCCACTTATGTCTCTTATTATCAAACCATAGGTCTGCTTTTTTTGGTACATTTTACCCTTACTGCCAGTTGCCGCTTTGTAATTTCTACTTCCATACACCGCAAAATTATACATGGCAAACTGGGTTTTAATACCATTATCATAGGGAGCAACGAAAATGCAGCCAATCTTTACCGGGAACTGAGCAATGCCAAAGTGA
Organism: uncultured Chitinophaga sp.; assembly: GCA_964617955.1. Classification (GTDB taxonomy): domain Bacteria; phylum Bacteroidota; class Bacteroidia; order NS11-12g; family UBA9320; genus JABWCE01. The sequence continues at coordinate 12,133 of CAZTXB010000023.1, read as the reverse complement.
AGGAAGGCTATTTTTTTAAAGGTTTCGTTACCGTTAACGGCGAAAATTCAAACCTGATGGACCCTGAGCTACCGCGGCTCGGAAACTATAAAAACCTTCCGGAACTCATCGACACCTATCACATTGAAGAAGTGATTGTAGCCATAGAGACCGTTGAACACGATAAAATTAATAAGATACTCAACCTGGTTTCTCTGAAACATGTGGCGGTTAAAATTATTCCTGACATCTACGATATTCTATCCGGCTCGGTAAGAATGAGCAATATTCTGGGAGCGATTCTTATAGAGGTGAACACCGAAATCATGCCGTTCTGGCAAAAATCGCTGAAGCGCCTTTTTGATATCTCTTTTTCATTCCTTATTCTTCTTCTCGCCTCCCCTCTCTTTTTGTTAATAGGACTAAGCGTTTGGCTCACTTCAAAAGGCCCTGTATTTTTCAGGCAAGAAAGAATTGGCATTGATGGCAAAACTTTTAAAATTATTAAGTTCAGAACTATGAAGGCCGACGCCGAAAAGCAAGGGCCTCAATTGTCGAAGGAAGATGACCCTAGAATAACCCGGATTGGGAAATTTTTAAGAAAAACGAGAATGGATGAACTCCCCCAGTTCTTTAATGTGATTATAGGGGACATGTCGGTGGTTGGCCCAAGGCCGGAGCGCCAATATTTCATCGATAAAATTGTCCAAAAAGCGCCTCATTACGTTCGACTGCATAAAATTAGACCGGGCATTACCTCATGGGGACAAGTGAAATATGGATACGCCGAAAATGTGGGAGAGATGCTTCAAAGGCTAAAATTCGATTTGCTATATCTTGAAAACATGAGTCTTGCCTTGGACTTTAAAATATTGATATACACCATTTTAATTATGATCCAGGGCAGAGGGAAATAAGTCCTCCTCATCAGCCGCTTGGCCATTCTCCACCTCTTAAAATTATCGCCATTCCTCCGGGAAAAATTGCTACATTTGCACTCTTTTTTTTGAATGGAAAACATCCGCAATTTCTGCATCATAGCCCATATTGATCATGGCAAGAGCACACTGGCCGACCGCTTGCTCGACACCACCAATACCATAAGCTCCCGTGAAAAACAAGCCCAGGTTTTGGACGATATGGACATCGAACGCGAGCGGGGCATCACCATTAAAAGCCATGCCATTCAAATGGACTATGTGCACAATGGCCAAAAATATGTACTCAACTTGATTGATACTCCGGGACACGTCGATTTTTCATATGAAGTTTCCCGCTCGATAGCAGCTTGCGAAGGTGCCTTACTTATAGTAGATGCCTCTCAGGGTATTCAGGCTCAAACCATTTCGAATCTGTACCTGGCCCTTAACAATGACCTGATCATTATACCGGTTCTCAATAAAATGGATTTGCCGGGAGCCATGCCGGAGGAAGTGAAGGACCAGATCTGTGACCTCATCATGTGCGAACGAGAGGAAATCATTCCCGCCAGTGGTAAAACCGGACTGGGGGTGACCGATATTCTTACCGCTATTATTGAAAGAGTACCTGCGCCCAAGGGCGATGTAAATGCACCTTTGAAGGCGCTCATTTTCGATTCTGTGTTCAATTCCTTCAGGGGCATTATTGCCTATTTCAGAATCGTAGATGGTTCTTTGAAAAAGGGGGATAGGGTTAAATTTATAAATACCGAAAAAGAATACTTTGCCGACGAAGTGGGTATACTGCGCCTTAAGCCGGAGCCCCGAAACGAAGTGTTTGCTGGCGACGTTGGCTACATTATCTCAGGCATAAAAGAGGCTAAGGAGGTAAAAGTGGGCGATACCCTCACCACCGTAGCCAGACCCTGCAGTGAAGGCATACAGGGTTTTGAAGACGTAAAACCCATGGTATTTGCTGGAATTTACCCTGTAGAAACCGATGATTTTGAAGACCTTCGCGACTCCATGGGCAAGTTGCAGCTCAACGACGCCTCCCTCGTATTTGAGCCTGAATCGTCGGCTGCATTAGGTTTTGGTTTTAGATGCGGCTTTTTGGGTATGCTCCACATGGAAATTATCCAGGAACGCCTTGAAAGAGAATTTGGGATGACCGTGATTACGACGGTGCCCAACGTTTCCTTCCATTGTTACACCAACAAAGGCGATATGCTGGTTGTGAACAATCCCTCCGATTTGCCTGACCCTTCTCTCATAGATTATATAGAAGAACCCTATATCAATGCGCAGGTGATCACCAGCAGCGATTATATTGGGCCGGTCATCAGCCTATGCATTAACAAAAGAGGCCAATTGATGTCTCAAAATTTTTTAACCACCAACCGGGTGGAACTTATCTTTGAAATGCCAATGGCTGAAGTGGTTTTCGATTTCTACGACAAACTAAAAACCATTTCAAAAGGGTATGCCTCTTTCGATTACCACCCTATTGGCTACAGAGATTCAGACTTGATTAAACTCGATATTTTGCTTAACGCTGAACAGGTGGATGCCCTATCTTCCATTCTTCATAGAGGAAAAGCTTATGAATACGGAAAGAAAATTTGTGAGAAACTGAGAGAACTCATACCAAGACAAATGTTTGAGATTCCTATTCAGGCTGCCATTGGCGCCAAAGTCATTGCCAGAGAGAATATCAGGGCCATGCGAAAAGACGTAACGGCCAAATGTTATGGAGGAGATATTAGCCGCAAGCGCAAATTACTTGAAAAGCAAAAGGAAGGTAAAAAGCGTATGAAGCAAGTTGGAAGGGTCGAAATTCCACAGTCGGCATTTATGGCTGTATTGAAACTTGACGGTTAAATATTTAGATTAATCCAAAACCAAAACTTTTTAATAAAGTTTTTGCTTTTTTTGCCACCAATTAAATTTTAAAAAAAAAATAAAATGAAAAAAAATTACTTATTAATCATTTGCCTTATTCTATCCGTATTCAGTGTAAAAGCTGATGAAGGCATGTGGCCTTTGACTTTGCTCAAGCAGCTTGAAAACGACATGCAGGCCAAAGGATTGAAATTAAGCGCTGAGGACATTTACAGCATCAATAAGTCTTGCGTAAAAGATGGGGTTTTAAGGTTGATGAAACCCGGCACCAACCGCATGTTTTGCACAGGAGAAATCATCTCAAATGAAGGTTTGTTTCTCACCAATCACCACTGCGGATATGGATCTATTCAAGAACTGAGCACTCCGGATGACAACATTTTAAAAAATGGCTTTTTTGCAAAGGATAAAGGAGGTGAACGTAAAGCCAATTTTAATATCGGTATCTTGGTGCGTGTTGAGGACGTGAGTGAAATGGTGTTAAGCGGTATCAACGTAAACGATGAAGAAAATGCCAGAATGGGTGCCGTTAATAAAGCACTCTCTAAAGCCAAGGAAGATTTGATGTCGAGAGACAATAAGAAATACTTAGTGGAGATTGTGCCATTTTACAATGGAAACAAATACCTCGCTATGTATTACGAAGTTTTTAAAGACATTCGATTGGTGGGTGCCCCTCCAGAAAATGTAGGTAAATTTGGAGGCGAAACCGACAATTGGACCTGGCCACGTCATACATGCGATTTTAGCATGTTTCGCATCTATTCCGACAAGGACAACAACCCTGCAGAATTTAGCAACAGCAATAAACCCTATACCCCAAAATTCTTTTTCCCTATTTCTCTAAAGGGAACTAATCCCGGCGACTATGCCATGATTCTTGGTTACCCCGGAAGAACCTCGCGTTATACTTTCAGCGACGGAATAAATTATTATGCAACGAAAGAACGCCCGGCGAGAGTAAAAATGCGCAGAAGCATTCTCGATATTTACGAGGAGTATATGCACGCCGATGCCACTATTAAACTCATGTATTCCGATAAATACGCCGGTTTGAGCAATTATTGGAAAAAGTTTATGGGCGAGGTGGACGGTCTTAAAAAGTTAAAACTCTATGAGCGCCGCAAAACAGCAGAAGAGCAAATGGCCGAATGGATTAAATCAAACCAAAAGGACAATACCTATGGAGAGACTTTTACCCTTTATAAGGATGCCTTTGGAAAACTAAACCAATACGGACTGTTTCAGACCTATTATGGCGAGGCCTTCTCAAGTTGCCAACCCCTTGCCCTGTCAAGTAGTTTTATTTCGCTTGAGAAATTGCTGGGAGAGAAACCACAATCAGAAGAAACAAAAAAGAAAATAGCTGATTTTGCCGCTTCCCAACTCAAGGATGCACCTGAATTTTTTAAAGAATTTTATACGCCTATCGAAGAGAAGGTGCTGGCCAAAGTTTTACAGTTTCTCTACGAAGATATTGATCATGGTCAATTGCCAAAGGAAATCGTGGCTATGGTAGATAAATCCAAAAAGGATTACAACAAATTGGCAGCATCCATTTTTAAAAAATCAATGTTTGTAAGCCAAAGTAAGCTTGAAAAGTTTTTAAATAAACCCAGCTTTAAGGCCCTCATGAAAGATCCTGTTTTCATCATTTGCTTCAGTTATACCAAAAAATTGAGTGAGGAAATGAAACCGGTTTACGACGAGGTTAATTATAAACTCAGCAGAGCCAACCGACTGTTTCAAGGCGCTATGATGGAAATGAGTACCGGAAAAACCATTAATCCCGATGCCAATGGTACCATGCGCTTAACCTATGGCACGGTCGAAGATTATGAAGCAAGGGATGCCGTTAAATACAAAGAATTCACGACCGAAAGAGGGGTACTGGAAAAATACCAGCCAGGTGATATAGAGTTCGACGCCCCTGCAAAATTAATTGAGCTCATGAAAAACAAAGACTTTGGGCAGTATGCCGACGCCAAAGGAAATTTACACACTTGCTTTCTTACTACCAATGATATTACCGGAGGAAACAGTGGTAGCCCGGTCATCAATGGCAATGGTGAACTCATCGGAACCGCCTTTGATGGAAACTGGGAAGCCATAAGCAGCGACTTCGCCTTCGAACCCGATTTGCAAAGAACCATTTCGCTCGACATCAGATATACCTTGTTTATTCTCGACAAATTTGCGGGAGCGGGTTATTTGCTTAATGAGATGAAGATTATCAAATAAATATTTTCGTATAAGAACCTATAAAAAAACAAGGCCTCGAATTTCCGGGGCCTTGTTTTTTTTGCCTTAAAGCTTAATTTTGTTTTTCTAGTTCACTTTATCATTTTCCATGAAAAAATTCACCTTCATTTATCTGTTAACTGTAATTATCATCGCATTGGCCTGCAAAGACACTTACAAGGGACCTTACCCGGCCGAACCCACCTGCTTTGAATACACAGCAACGGACACATTGGAGCAGATTAACGGCGTAGTCATGAAAAAGGACAGTTCATTTTACATCTCAACCTATGTAGACGAAACCACCTCAACCCAATATTATCCTTGTGCGATTGCTCTCAATTACAAAAAAGAAGGCGCTGCGCTGGTATACTCCGGCTTTTTAAGAAACAAAGAAGGGGACAACAAACAGTATATAGAACTCACGAGCTCGCAGCCTATTTTAAATGAAACCATCATTACGAATTACATAGGTTTTGTGAGAAACAGAGACAGCACCTCGATTAACATTAACGAACGCATCGGATCGATAAAGAATTCGAAGATTGAAAATTATAAATTAAAACTGCTTATCAATTACAACGGTTGCGTGAAGGGCCGAAAATACTATATCACCCTTTATAAGACGGTTCAATCGGGCGGAACAACTAAATCCTACGGGTATTTAACGGCTCCCTATGAAAATTGCAGCAATCCCTTCTTGTTGTGGTACGATATTGATGTAAGCAGCTATAAGAAGTCTACATTTTACATATACGATGGAACAAAAACCCATCAATTTGACATCCCTGAGTAAAATTTTGAGGCCGTTCCATTAAAAATTAAAGCAATGGAATTATTTTCAAAAACTTAGTTACTTTTGACCTCAACAATTACAAATATTTTTAAAAATGAAAAACCTAAAATTTAAACCAGCCCTGCTGCTCCTAATTTCTGTCGCTTTTGCCTTTCAAGGCTGCAAAAAAGGCGAAAATGATCCTTTTCTTTCTTTCAGATCCCGCGATGCCCGACTCATCGGTGACTGGGATTTATCAGGGATGGAAGATGTATCCATTACCACCAGAACTTCCAGTGGAAATACCACTGTTATTACAACAACATCTTCGTATTCAAGTGGAACGGCTACAACCACTGTGTCGCCAGGCAATAACCCTCCAAGCATTTCAAAGTTTAACATGAAGCTTAAAATAGAAAAACGCGGTGAAATTACCTTTACACTTGAAAATATTGATATAACCAAGGGCACTTCCGTAGGTACAAATGAAACCAAAGGCACATGGACATGGAACAGTACCGCCAAACGCAAATCGGCTGTGGTTCTTACGTTTAACGATCAGGTTGCAAATGCCATGCTTGGCGGAACCTGGATGGTTGATCAGTTAAAAAATAAGGAAATCGTATTCAAGAGAGTAGACGTTGTTAAGACCACCTCTACGGTGTCATCTACCACCTTGAACGAAACCACCACAGAGACCAAATTAACTTTCTCCGGAAAATAAATCCAATTAAAATTAGTTATAAGAAAGCCGCCTGCAAAGGCGGCTTTTTTTTATGCTTACCAGCCATTTTTAAAAATGAGGAACATAAGAAAATCACAGCCTCATTGAGCAATGCCATAGGCTTCAACTCTAAAATTTATTTGGGGCCTGCTGAAAAACACTCAAAGGCTTGATAGGATTAGGTTGATATTAGCTTTTATTTCTTTTAATGCACGAAAAAATCAGTAAAGTATGAAAATGTCATGCATCAAATTCCTTAATAATGTCGTTAGTTCATTGCACATGCATTACTTCGGCGGCTGCAGCTTGAGGTACGTCAAGTACATCTGCGCTTTGCCGCCTCGTCCTGCACGCACACTGAACTTTTTCAGCAGGCCCTATTTGGTTCTTAAAAACGAAGTATCGATCACCGAAGTCCTAAAGATCTACCTGATTTATGAGTATTCACCTGATGTTTTCAATTTTTGATGCCAGATCAAAATCTTTATCCGTAATTCCTCCGACTGAGTGGGTATTTAATCTGATTCTAACTTTATTATAAACGTTGTAAATCTCGGGATGATGATCGGCTTGCTCGGCATATAATCCAATGTGAACTATAAAGCTCATAGCTTGTTTAAAATTGCGGAAACTGTATTCTCTCTCAATAGCGTTATCAACCCATTTCCATTCCGGCAAACCGGCTAATTTGGTTTTGATTTCCTCAGCGTTGTATGTTTTCATAATTTCAATCTTTTTACTTGTTGTCTTCCCATATAAATTTTGCCTGAACCAATCCTCTCACAGCATTGCTAAAATACAATTCGCCTTGCTTTAATTCTTCCATTTCTATAGGCCTCTCGACAATGGCCTTATTTTGAGCCAACATATATTTTCTATTCACCCCATCAATGCACCCTTCGCTCAGGGGTGGCGTATAAAACACCTCATTAATTTTTAAAAATACATTGGAGGTTAGGGCTTCACAAACCCTGTGGTGCTCATTGAGTATGATCACCTCGTCCCAACCTTTTTGCTTGGCATACTTTGCCGCCATTACAAACATGAGTGCGGATGTAGTTTTAATTGAAGAAAGAAAATTGCAGGGTTTTCTCAATTTATCATACACGCCTGCTGTTAAAACAGGCTTCGCCAAAGGAATATAAGGCTCATAGATGATTTGAAAATCGGCCTTGTCGCTTTCGGGGAGGTAAGTACCTGATGCCTTTCGGTAAAACACGATTCTGACTTTAATATCACGCTCTGCATACTGAGCACCCTCGCGTTTCATCCTTTCTTCGAAGTACCGCTGATCGAAATCCTTGTCCAATTCCATTTGCAATTGACCGCAATTGTGAAGGATGCGTTTAAAGTGGAGGTCGAATTTGTGACAAGACCCGCCCTGAAGCAATAGCGTCTCAAAAAAGCCATCGCCATATAAAAAAGACCGGTTGGTCCTTAAATTTTTGGTAAAATCAACGGGCTTTATGTTTCGATCGTCATTCATCCTTTATTCTGTACGCTCGCAAGTTTTATAAATAATCTGGCTTTCAAATATAAAGTCTCCACCATTTGAAATGAGAATACAGGGCATTTATTTTCTATATTATGGAAATAAGTTTCTGTAATGGAAAAAAAAGAGCCCCCTATGGGAGATTGTGGCGATTTTAAAAAATTGTATTCTCCTTATAATTAAACACTTAAATAATTTTTTGAGCTTGCATGGTTTCTTGGACTGTAAATTGGATAGTAAGGTACTACTACTATTAATTTATCATGTTTTAAGCCCAGGCTGCAATATGGTAAATACTGACTTACTTACGGTAATTCTGTACAAATTAGGGCACCTTGAGAAAGTGCCCTTTTTTTATTGTCAGCCTTAAAACGATTATCTTTGCCCAAAATCTATGGACACCGAAATATATAAACCGGTCAATAAGGTTAGGATAGTGACTGCTGCTTCCTTATTTGATGGCCATGACGCTGCTATTAATGTCATGCGACGAATTATTCAAGCTACAGGATGTGAGGTGATTCATCTCGGACATGACAGGAGCGCTGAAGAAGTAGTGGATACGGCCATACAGGAAGATGCCAACGCCATTGCCATGACCAGTTATCAGGGGGGCCATAACGAGTACTTTAAATACATGCTCGATCTTTTGAAGCAAAAAGGAGCCGGGCATATCAAAATTTTTGGCGGAGGAGGGGGCACCATTTTACCTGAGGAAATCAAAGCCTTAATGGATTATGGTATTTCCAGAATATATCACCCCGACGACGGCAGGGAATTAGGCCTTCAGGGAATGATCAACGATCTGGTAAAACGTTCGGATTACCCCACCGGCGATAAGCTCAATGGTGAAATAAACCATGTGAAAGAGAAAAACCCTCTGTCCATAGCCAGATTGATATCGGCCGCAGAAAATTATCCTGAGGCCTTCGACAAGTATTTACCACAAATTAAGTCTAAAGCGGATGCAGGCAAAACGCCGGTCTTGGGAATTACAGGAACCGGAGGAGCCGGTAAGAGCAGTTTAGTCGACGAGTTGGTTCGTCGTTTTTTGCTTGATTTTCCCGATAAAACCATAGGTATTGTGTCGGTGGACCCGAGCAAAAGAAAAACGGGTGGCGCCTTGCTTGGCGACCGAATCCGAATGAATTCCATCAAGAATCCAAGGGTTTATATGCGAAGTCTTGCCACGCGACAAGCCAACCTCGCTCTGAGTAAACATGTGGATGACGCCATCCTGATACTGAAGGCGGCAGGTTTTGATTTGATTATTCTTGAAACTTCGGGTATTGGGCAAAGCGACACAGAAATAACCGACCACAGCAATGTGAGTTTATACGTAATGACCCCTGAGTATGGGGCTGCAAGCCAGCTTGAAAAAATTGACATGCTAGATTTTGCAGATTTGATTGCCTTGAATAAGTTCGACAAAAGAGGCTCGCTTGATGCCTTGAGGGATGTAAGAAAGCAATATCAGCGCAACCACCAACAATTTGACAAGTCTGTGGACAGCATGCCGGTGTTCGGTACCATTGCTTCCCAATTCAATGACCCCGGCATGAATAGCCTTTACAGGGCGGTGATGGATAAATTAGCTGAGAAGACGGAATTTAAACTTAAATCAAGTTTTTCCTCTTCTACCGAAATGAGTGAAAAAATATTTATTATCCCTCCTACCCGCACGAGATACCTTGCTGAAATTTCAGAAAACAACCGCGGCTATGACCTTTGGGCCGGCGAACAAAGCCGCATCGCTCAAAAAATGTACGCCTTGCAAAAGTCGATTGAGGTGTTGACGGAGACAAAAGATGAGGAGACAAAAAATTCCCTGCCCAGCCTAAAAGCAGCTTACGACAAATTGCAATTGGAGCTGGATCCTAAAAATTCAAAAATGATTGAGGAGTGGGGAGAAACCCTTACCCGATATAAAAACCCAGAGTACAAATTTATAGTGAGGGGTAAGGAACTCAGCATTAAAACCCATACCGAAAGTTTAAGCCATTTGCAAATTCCAAAGGTAGCCTTGCCAAAATATGAGGCCTGGGGCGATGTCTTGCGTTGGCAATTGCAGGAGAATGTCCCTGGCATTTTTCCATTTACAAGCGGACTGTATCCCTTTAAACGCGAAGGGGAAGACCCCACCCGTATGTTTGCAGGCGAAGGGGGACCGGAGCGAACAAATAAGCGTTTCCATTATGTGAGTATGGGACTTCCGGCAAAAAGATTGTCGACTGCTTTTGACAGCGTCACACTCTACGGCAGAGACCCCGACTACCGACCTGATATTTATGGAAAAATAGGGAACTCAGGGGTGAGCATTTGTTGCCTGGATGACGCCAAAAAGCTGTACAGCGGATTTGATTTGGTTAATCCCAAGACTTCCGTTTCAATGACCATCAACGGACCGGCGCCCATGTTATTGGCTTACTTTATGAATGCCGCTGTGGATCAGCAATGTGAAATTTACATAAAGAAACAGGGTCTGGAAAAGGAAGTGAATGAGAAAATAAAGACCATTTACGCCTCAAAAAAACAAACCCCGCCAAGATATAACGGCGATTTACCGGAAGGAAACAACGGTTTAGGCACCATGCTGCTCGGTATTACAGGCGACCAGGTGCTAGACGCAGAAGTCTATGCAAAAATAAAGGAAGACACTCTGGCTCAGGTGAGAGGAACCGTTCAAGCCGATATCTTAAAAGAGGATCAAGCACAAAATACCTGCATTTTCAGCACTGAATTTGCATTGCGATTGATGGGTGATGTTCAGGAGTATTTTATTAACCACAAAATCCGCAACTTTTACTCCGTTTCTATTTCGGGTTATCACATAGCCGAAGCAGGCGCCAACCCCATCTCTCAGTTGGCCTTTACTCTGGCCAATGGATTTACTTTTGTTGAATACTACCTAAGCCGAGGTATGGATATCAATGACTTTGGACCAAACCTTTCATTTTTTTTCAGCAATGGCATTGATCCCGAATACGCGGTTATAGGACGTGTAGCCAGAAGAATATGGGCCAAGGCCATGAAGAATAAATACCATGCCGACGAAAGAAGCCAAATGTTGAAATACCATATCCAAACAAGTGGAAGAAGCTTGCACGCTCAGGAAATAGATTTTAACGATATCCGAACCACTCTTCAGGCACTTTATGCCATTTACGACAATTGCAACAGCTTACACACCAACGCTTATGACGAGGCCATCACAACGCCTACAGAAGAATCTGTGAGAAGAGCCATGGCCATTCAACTCATCATAAACAGGGAGCTTGGCTTAGCCAAGAACGAAAACCCAATGCAGGGTTCCTTTATTATTGAAGAACTCACCGATTTGGTTGAAGAAGCGGTGTTAAGCGAATTTGACAGGATTTCGGAACGCGGGGGTGTTTTAGGCGCCATGGAAACCATGTATCAGAGGGGAAAAATTCAGGAAGAAAGCCTCTATTACGAAACCTTAAAGCACAATGGGGAATACCCTCTCATAGGGGTGAATACTTTTTTAAGCAGCAAGGGTTCACCAACCATTTTGCCAAAGGAGGTGATCCGTGCCACAGAAGAAGAAAAAGAATTTCAGATACAAACGCTTCAAAATTTGCACCTGCATTACAGCGATCAAAGTACTGAGAGTCTTAAGAGGGTTCAGAACGCTGCCATTCTCAATAAAAATATTTTCGATGCTTTGATGGAGGCTTCAAAATACTGTTCCTTGGGACAAATTACCGATGCCTTATTTGAGGTGGGAGGACAGTACAGAAGGAATATGTAGGGCCTGCTGAAAAACACTTCAAAGCTTGATATGATTAGGCTCTCATTAGCTTCTATTTCTTTTAATACACGTTAAAATCAGTAAAGTATCAAAATGGCGTTCATCGAATGCCTTGATGAGGTCGTTAGTTCATTGCACATGCATTACGCCGATTGGACAAATGTAATAGTCCAAATTTCGTACCTCAATTTGCCCTAAACATTTGCATCCATCGGCATTTACCACTGTATGCTTTACATAATATGGGTGTATCATGTAAAGCACATTGGTTTAACTTCAGCGGCTGCAGCTTGAAGTACGTCAAAGTACATCTGCGCTTTGCCGCCTC
>CAZTXB010000022.1:0-46454 GCA_964617955.1 uncultured Chitinophaga sp. | reverse complement strand
CGCTTTGCCGCCTCGTCCTGCACGCACACTGAACTTTTTCAGCAGGCCCTATGTAAGACGGAAAGAAAGGATTAGGAAGAAACGGTTAACAGACAAAGCCGACAAAATTTTCCAAAACCCTCACCTCAAAGTTCTCCGCTTCAAAATACTCGCCATCTAAATGGGCCGGGAGCAATTTCTGAGATTTAACTGAAATTTCCGAGACGAGTTCGTTGTGGTAAGGACCGGGAATTTGAACGTGCTTCCCTTTTTTGATTCTTGATAAAAAAAATGGCCGTTTCCAAAATTTAATGGGTTTGATGAGCCAGAAATTTAATTTCCCATCTTGTGAATGGGCGTCAGGTGCTATTTTGAATCCTCCGCCATAACTCGATCCGTTGGCCACTGCAATGATGAGCGCTTTACCGTGATTGGTGTCAAATGAGCGAAAGGTGAATAATCCTTGCAACAAGGCCCAATGGTATTTAAATTTTGAGGGCAGAACCAACATCCCGGAATTGGCTTTTCCGGCTACCCATCCATCATACCCAATACCCAATCCGTTCACAAATCTTTTTCCGTTGCATAGGCCACAATCCGTTTTTAACACCTCTATATGATCGAGCTTGTCGAGGATGTTTTGCCAACTCGCTCCCCGGTATAGATGATTGGCAAAGTCATTTCCCGAACCAAATGGCAATACCATCACCGGAATTTCGTAGTTCTCAGGAATAATATTAATCACATCAAACAAGGTGCCATCTCCTCCAATAATCACTAAGGCATTCACATCCAGATTCATTGAAATGCTGTAATCAATCCCCTCAACATCATTTTTCTGCTGGGTGAGGTAGGTCTTTACCTTAAAACCCTTCTCCTCCAGATAGGCCTCAACCTTTGGCAATATTTTTAATGGCTTCCCCCCTCCTGCTTTTGGGTTAGAAATGATAAGGACACTGCGCTTTAAATTTCCCATAAGCAGGTTATTTTTCTTCTTTTTTAGCCTGATTCCAAATGGCGTCCATTTCCTCAAGGGTTAAACTGTCGATCTTTCTGTTTTGCTTAAGGGCTTCCTTTTCAATGGCCTCAAACCGGCTTTTAAATTTTAGATTGGTTTTTTCGAGCGCATCGTCAGGGTTTATTTTAAGCCATCGGGCGTAGTTGACTAAGGAGAACAATAAATCGCCAAATTCTGCTTCCTTCTGCTTTGTTTCAGCTTCTCTGAATTCGTTTAACTCTTCCTGCACCTTATCCCAAACGTTGTTAATATCCGGCCAATCGAATCCAACCTGAGCCGCTTTGTCCTGAATTCTTAATGCCTTAACCAGTGAGGGCAAGGAATTGGGTACTCCCGACAATACGGACTTGCTCCCTTCCTTCAGTTTGAGCTGTTCCCAATTTTGTTTAACCTGTTCTTCGTTTTCTACCTTTACATCCCCATAAATGTGGGGGTGCCTTGAGATCAGTTTTTCGCAAATAGCGTTGAGCACCTCGCTTATTCCAAAGGATTGTGATTCACTGCCAATTTTCGCATAAAAAACAAGGTGAAGAAATAAATCGCCTAACTCTTTTTTAACTTCCTGTAGGTCATTTTTTAAGATGGCATCGCTCAACTCATAGGTCTCCTCAATGGTTAAATGCCTCAGACTTTCCATGGTTTGCTTTCTGTCCCATGGGCATTTCTCCCTCAAATCGTCCATTATATTTAAAAGCCTTTCAAAAGCCAATAACCTATCGTCGTTTAAATTCACGGCACGAAAATAAAGGAAGATTTGTATTTTAGGTCTTCTCAACATTTCACGACCCCTTTCTATTATTAAAATTGGACCCATTTTGTATTAAGTTTGCAAACCATGCAAGATGAGAAGGAGTGGTATATAAGTTGGTTTAACTCCCCCTATTATCCTTTGCTCTACAGAAAGCGGGATGACCGTGAAGCGGCTCAATTTATTAATGGCTTATTAAAAGTTTTAAGCCCCCGACCCGATGCGAATTTTATCGATATCGCTTGTGGAACCGGTCGTCATAGCATCTACCTGAACTCTAAAGGCTACAAGGTTACAGGAATTGATCTGAGTATTAATAACATTGAAACGGCCTGTAAATATGAGCGTAAGGATTTAAAATTTGAAGTCGGCGACATGCGCCATCTGCTGCCCCGGAAAAACTTTGACTTTGCCCTCAACCTATTTACCTCCTTCGGATATTTCGATAAACCCGATGACGATAAGCGTGTCTTGCTATCGGTTTATGATTGTTTGAATCCCGGTGGAATTTTGGTACTGGACTATTTCAATTCAGAAACTTCCTATAACGAAAAGGATGAGTCTTTTTTGAAAACCATCGACGGGATTGAATTTGAAATTAAAAAGATGATCGCCAATGGTAAAATCATTAAGCACATCACTGTAAAGGAAAAGGACCTTATTTTTAACTTTAAAGAAGAGGTAAGAATTTATTCTTACGATTCCTTCAAACAATTGCTTGACGAATGTGGTTTTAAAGTAGTGCGGTGTTTCGGCAATTATCAATTTGATGATTTTCAAAGAAATACATCCAACCGTCTCATTTTGATTGCCCAAAAGATTTAATCTTGGACCTACTTCATCACATCGACCTCAAACTGCTCTATTTCATCAACCATCAGATGAGCAATGCCTTATTTGATTATTTAATGCCCCTCTTAAGGGGGAAATTGATATGGAGCCCCCTCTATGTCTTGATTATATATTTCACGGTTAAAAAATATGGCCTAAAAAGTATTTGGGTGATTGGGTTTGCCTTGCTTACGGTGCTAATCGCCGACCGACTCAGTGCCGGCTTACTCAAACCTTATTTTCAGCGCCTAAGACCCTGTAATAACCCGGAATTAAGTGATTGGCTCTTACTTCCTCATGGCAAAGGCAGTGGTTGGAGCTTTGTGTCTTCACATGCCACCAATCATTTTGCGATTTCGGTGTATTTTATTCTGGTTTTTATTGGTTATAAACACCAATTGAAAGTAGCCATTCCTTTTTTGTTCTGGGCTTTAGTCATCGCATTCGCACAGGTTTATATTGGCTTTCACTACCCATCCGATGTCATTGCCGGAGGACTTATAGGCTGCCTCATTGGTTACGCCATGGGCAGATTAAACTGTTTGGTGCTTTGCTATCGAAGTGGATTGAAAATTTAAATTGGGATTAAGAGTCGCTTAGGCTCAAAATTTTAATTTTCGCCAATCCTAATTTCATCAATAAAAATAAAGGCCTCGCCCCCTGCTCCGGCATGCCAATCAGGCAATTTTCCATAATTGACGGCCTTAAATTTTATATACCTGGCCGAAGTTGGTTTAATTTTTAGGATTAATTCCCGGGTTTGGGTCAGGTAATCGCTATCCTCAATATCATGGCTTACCTTGCCTAAAAATTTAAAATCTTTTCCATTTAGCGAAGATTCTACAATCATTTCCCTTGGCATCAAAATCCATGAACGGGTATCCTGCAAAAAGTTTGCGCCCAGGCTGCTTACCAGGGTTTTCCTCTTCAAGTCGACAATGGCTTCAAAATCCATGCCCTGGTATCCTTGCCACCCTCCTTTGCGCCAATCGATGTCGCCCTTTTCACCATCAATTATGCCTTCGTCCCCATTGGCGGTATACTCCGGATTATAAGCATTCAATATTTTAATGGCGTAGCTGTTGGGTTTCTTAATAATTTTTGCAAAGCTCGTGTCAGAGCTTGCCCTGGCTTGCAAATGGTTGTACATGATGCGCCTTTTTAGTTCGGAGGTATCTAGCTTTTCAAAAGCTTTTATAGTTGTGTTCTTTTTAACAAAAAAAGGACCTTCATAGCGCTGAAAGGATTGACCGTTAAGCTGATAATAAATCTGTTTCAGCTTCTGCTCTACCTTTGAATTTGAATACATTTCAATCTTCAGGCTGTCGATTAAATATTTAGCACCGGGCTTTATGATTGGGGACACCACATTTAAATCCAATGGCGCTTCTCTTAACTCCTCCCTATTCACAAAATCAAATCCATGGGCAATGACCCTCGTGTCTTTGTGAAGGGTAATTTGAAGGCTCTTTTCAAATGTAAGCGGTTGCTCGCCCGAATTTTCACTTTGAGATACATAGGGCAAGGCCTGCTTTAAATCTTTAAAAATCCGAAAAGCATAATGATCGGATTGTACCACTACACTGTCGTATAACAAATGGCCAAATTTGAAGTGGTTTGCGGCCGGATTGGGAGGATACATTCCCATTGAACTCAACACATACCAAGCGCTCATCTGTCCACAATCCTCGTTTCCGCACAAACCCTCGGGAACAGGTTTGTAAAGTTCGAGCATGATCTTTTTTACGTATTTCTCTGTTGAATCTTGCGACCAAAATAAATAGGGTATGTGATGGCTCGGTTCGTTGCCGTGGGCATACTGACCAATCATACCGCTAATATCGCTTTGTTGTCGGCCCGTGGTTTGTGATCCCTCGTTAAACAAAGTCGCTAATTTTTGTGTAGTGTTTATTTCCCAATAATTCTGAGGCACCGCAAAGCTATACTGCCATGCATTGGCTTCCGTATAATTGTTATCTACTCTTTTGGGGTCGAAGGGCGTGAGCCAATTCCCGTTTTTTCGCGGCGTCATGAATCCGGTTTTTGTGTTGTAAACATTGCGCCATCCTTCACTTAAGTTCTTAAAATAAGTCTCATCTTCACTTTCGTTTAATAAGGATGCTATTTTTGAGATGCAGTAAAAATCATAGCTGTACTCCAAAGTTTTACTCACACTTTCGCTCTCATCCTCCACCGATAAATACCCCTTGCTTCTGAACTTATCGAGGCCAAACCTCCCACTCATGCCCTCTGCTTTAATGGCCGGATAAATTGCTCGTAGCTGTGTCGCATCCATCACATGTTTGTTGAAGGCATCCAAGATCACACTCACGCTGTGAAAACCAATCATGCAGTCGGTTTCGTTGCCCCATAATTCCCACATTGGCAAGCGCCCGCCTTGCTCGTATTGCATCTGAAAAGTTTTAATAAAATCGGCACTTCTTTTTTTATCAATGATATTGAGTAAGGGATGCAAGGCTCGGTATGTGTCCCAGAGCGAAAAAACGGTATAATAATTAAAATCGGTTGCCTGATGAACCTCTCCGTCTCTGCCTCGGTAAGATCCATCGGCATCGCTCATCAGGTTTGGATGAATCATACAATGGTAAAGCGCTGTATAAAAATTAACACGGGTTTCTTCACTTCCCCCATACACTTTAATTTTCTTTAATTCTTCATTCCAAATATTTTGTGCTTCCCCACGCACTTTTTCAAAATCCCAATGGGGAATCTCCCTGTCCATATTCTGCTTAGCCCCCGCTTCGCTCACCGAACTCAAGGCGGTTTTAATGAAGACCTCCGATGGCTTATCGGAGCTAAAAAAATACAAGAAAAGCTTGGTACTGTCGTAATTCCAAATGGCAGAATCGGGTTCCCTGCTTAATTCAAAATGGTAATAAACCCATTGATCTTTTGCCCAAGCCTCACTGCGTCGGAAACCGTTAAACCCCTTTTTTGTAACCCTTTTTATTTTACCCTCCAGTAGTTTATCCCTGTGGTTTAAATTGAGCATCACCACCATGTCCTGCGAAGGATAACTGTATTTTTGGAACCCGACCCTCAGGCTGCTTGTAAGTTCAACTTTGATGCGGTTATTGAGCAACACCTGATAATATCCTGCCGTGGCTAACTCATTTTGGTGACTGAAGGCGAGTGCTATGTCGGAATTAAACCATTGATTTGCCTCCGCCGGGTTGCTTTGGGCTATCGGTAAAAAGGCGATATCTCCATAATCGCTGCACCCTGTACCACTTAAATGGGTATGGCTAAAACCACGAATCAAGCTGTCGCTGAAATGGTATCCACTGCAGCCATCCCAACTGCCATCCGTACGTGTATCGGGACTGAGTTGCACCATGGCAAAAGGCAGCGTTGCCCCCGGGAATGTGTGCCCATGGGCATCGGTTCCCACAAACGGATTGACATAAGAAGAAAAAGGTTGATTTTGTGCCGGTAATGCATGGAGGTAAAAAAAATAAACCAGATTAAAGAGGGTGGCCCTGCCTATAGTCATACAGGACAAAACTAAGACATTTCGGTAATATAAAGCCTTTTATGCAGCGAAAGGCTTACAGTCCAAAACCGGGAGTATCGATGGAATACGCCTTCTCAAAAGGCATGCTCTCCATTTTAAATTTCTTAACGATATCCTTGCTCGTGATGATTCCTTTAATTTCACCGTCTTCGGCAATGGGAATGGCTTGAAAGTCATTTTCTGAAAGCACTTTAAGGGCCACTTCAAAATAATCCTCAGGTCGCAATGTAAATGGATTTTTGGTCATAATATTCCCCAAATTAAATTGCGCATCCAAATCCGGTTTGTTTAAAGGATGTATTTCCAATTCCTTTTGTAGAAACCACACCATATCGCTTATACTGATTATGCCCACCAACTTATTATTGTCGAGTACCGGCAGGTGTTTTATTTTGAAACGCGTAAAAAACTCCAATACCTGTGACAATTTGTTTTCCAGATTGGCACAAATCACTTCGGTGGTCATCACATCTCTGATTAAAATTTTTGATTTCATATCTTTCTCATTAATACTCCAAAATTAGAATTTCGTCGCGTCTCAAATTCTGTCCTAAGTCAGTATTGAAACTGAGAAAGGTCATTTTCCGCAACGTAAAAAACCGATAAAGCAAACGCATACAAAGTTTTTAAATGCCAAAACCTATAAGAACAAAACCACTCCGTTTCGCTATGTGATTGTCCTACCTGAATGTTACAGCACCACCAAGGCACAAACTCTTTAAAAGTAAGCATCGACGTCGGCGATGATATAAATGGGTTTATACTCTTTTGCCACTTTTATGGCCAGTATGTAATCGCCTATAAGTTTTTTGAGTTTTGTGGTGGAGGTAAGCGATGGATTGTACTTAATAATGATTTGCTGAATAAACTGGTTTCTGATTCTGGCCACGTTCGGGCTTTCCGGACCTAACACGCTGTCGCCCAATTCTGATTTAAGCCACTCCCCTAATTTGGTTGCCGCAGCTGCGGCAGTGGCCTCTTTGGGATGCCGGATAATGAGTTTTATGATTCTCGTATAGGGAGGGTAGTTAAACTTTAACCTTTCCTGTATCTCCCAATCGTAAAGCGTTTGTATTTCATTGTTTTTTAAAGCCTCAATAACCTTATGCCAGGGTTGATAGGTTTGTACCATCACGGTTCCGGGCTTGTCGCGTCGACCAGCCCTGCCCGCCACCTGTACAAGCATTTGATAACTTCGTTCAACCGATCTGAAATCAGGAAAGTTGATGAGATGATCGGCGTTTACCACACCCACAAATTCCAGCTTGTCGAAATCAAGACCTTTGCTCAGCATTTGCGTTCCAACCATGATATCGATGTCTCCATTTTCAAAATCCTTGATGATGGATTCCATTTTTTTTCTGTTTCGGGTCGACTCGGAATCAAAACGGGCTATTGTCGCTTCGGGAAAATGAAGTTTCAGCTCTTCCTCCAGGCGCTCGGTGCCATACCCCATAAGCTTTAGCCGGGTGCTGGAGCATTGCCCGCAACGCTGAATTAAATCAATTTTAAAGCCACAAAAATTGCATCGGTAGTTTTGTGATGAAGTGTAATAAGTGAGGGAAACATCGCAATTCTGACATTTTGGGGTCCAACCGCAAACCGCACACTCGGTTACCGGAACATAGCCCCTTCGGTTTTGAAAAATGACGGCTTGCTTTTTCTGTTCTAAAACCACTTCCAGGGCCTCTAACATATCTGTGGAGAAAGGGCCCTTCATTCTATTTCCGCGCATCGCCTCTGCGATGTTAACGAGCTCAACCACGGGTGGCGCAACGCCTCCAAATCGCTCGCTGATTGGGATGAATCCATATTTTCCGGTATGGGCATTATGCCAGCTTTCAATGGAAGGCGTGGCGCTTCCCAAAATCATTTTTGCATTAAATTCTTTGGCCAAAACAGCCGCACACTCCCTGGCGTGGTACCTGGGTGCAGGGTCTTGCTGTTTCAAGGTGCTTTCGTGCTCCTCATCTATAATTACCAAACCCAAGTTGCGGAAGGGCATAAAAATAGAAGACCTTACGCCCAAAATAATTTTGGTTTTACCGTTGGCCACATGGTTCCAGGTTTCGAGCCTTTCATTTTGGCTGAAGCCCGAATGCGTGACCTCGACCAAGGTTCCAAAATACTTTCTGAACCTCTCCACCAATTGGGCGGTAAGCGCGAGCTCAGGCACGAGATACAGCACCTGCTTCCCTATGCTCAACATTTCCTCTATCAGATGAAAATAGATATGGGTCTTGCCCGAAGAGGTGGCGCCATATAAAAGGCAGATTTCCTTCGACTCCCATTCCTTTTTAATGGATTCTACAGCCTTGAGCTGTGCTTTGCTTAACGAGGGTAATTTTTCTACATCGCTCGCTTTTAAACTCTGCTTATCCAATTCAAATTCATGTACAATCCCTTTTTCAATTAAGGTTTTTAGCGAGGAAACCGAATTCCCTGTATTTTTTACAAAGTGGGTTCTTTCCACAAAGCCTGTAGCCGCCTGCGCTGAGAACAGATGCATTAACACATTAAGCTGCTTTATGGCCTTTTTTTCAAGCGCATCAAATATGCTTTTGAGTTCTGCGTCGTCTAAGTCTTCATTGATTTTAAGGCATTTTACCCGCCTGGGTTTGTAATGGTCGAAGATATCCTCTTTGATGAGTATGGCGCCTTTTTGATACAGCGATTTGATGACTTTGTAAATGTTGTTTTTTTTAACCAGCACAGATGCGGAACCGATGCTGACCTCCTGCACTTTTTCCAGATATTGAACAATCATCTCTTCATCCGAATCCAAATCACCGGCATGCTCGTATCCGGCGGCCAGGGTAAGTACCGATTCCCCCTCCAATTTCAAGGCAGCCGGCAAAGCTGCCTTCATCACCTCTCCCAAGGTACACATGTAATAATTGGCTATCCATTTCCAAAACACGACCTGCTGCTCGCTCACAATCGGCATGTCGTCAAGTACCGACAAAATATACTTTACCTCATATCCGCTGGGAACTTCTTCACTTACATTCAGAACAATGGCTGTATAAAGTTTTCGCTTCCCAACTTGCACCACCACCCTCTTCCCTTCCGATACCCACTCTTTTAATTCCTCCGAAACCCTGTAGGTGAGATTCACAGGCAAAGCCAATGGCAGTATGACCTGGGCAAAGATGGTGTGTCGCGTCGTTTCCAATTGTTTATTAAAACCGTATTTTTTTAGCGAAGGCTAATTTTACAAGATTACAAATATATTCAACCCGTCCTTGAAAAAATGACCGTCCCTGCCAAACGGAAAACTTTAAAAGTAAAAGGGTTTGAAAGCTAAACCTTTGCCCTGGGTTATTTGTAGGGTCGGCAAAGGCATTTTAAAGGCGTTCAGAACCTTTAATCCAACTTTTATCCATCTTCGCTTTACGTTGAGTTTTTCGAGGTTAATATCGGGTGCTATGTACCACTGTCTACGGCGTAGGGTGCTTGAATAATCGTACCCGGGACCTTGATTGCTCACTCCCCCATACATGCCCGTAGCGCCATAGCCTAAGGAAATGTTTAACCAAACAGGCCACCTTTTTAACGCAAGAAACGATTTCGGATTGGCACAAACCCAATACGTTTGCCCATTATAGTCTTTAAATACATGTTGCGCCAAGTTATTGCCCATAACCTCCGGTCGGGCGTTTGCGTATGGCGTTTCATGAAAAGAATACTTCATGCTTATTTTTTGTTCGCCCCAACAGATGGCCTGCGTCATCACCAAACCGGTGCCAAGGCTGTTGGCAGCCACATCCCCTAAGGAAAAGCCCCATTCTGATGAAAAACCATCGAACACTTCAATGGTGCTTTGGTAGAGGTAACCATAGAGTGGGCCATAGATGGCGGCCTGTTTAGTGTCGAATCCTGCCCATTTCAACATTTCATAACTGTATTTGCCTGCAACATAGGCGCTGTACACATGTCCGGCCTTGTCCATTCCCAGCCACTCCTTGTTGTCGTTATACAAATGAAAACTTGATTTTTGATACGTGTCGTACCACAAATGGTACAGGCCCAACATACTGCCGCCATAAGCACCGGCCAGTGACCCCACAATCAGTTTTTTTTTAAAAGGCGATCCTGCCAGGGTATCGGCCGGCTGCAGTCCGAAGCTTAGCGAACAGAAGCAAAAAAGGATGCTGCTCAGAATCAACTTTTTCATTTTTTAGTTATAAAATGATTTTAATTTTTAAGCAGCTCTTCTTTCACTTCATTAAGTCAAAACCGCATTTTTAGTAGCCTCTAAAATTTCAAAAGCCTTATCAGAGTTCGAGGATTCCGCATAAATGCGAAGTACCGGTTCGGTTCCCGATGGACGAATCATCACCCATTGGTCGTTACCCAAATGGTATTTATAGCCATCTAAATCCTCGGTCTTTTCTATGTTAAAAGGACCAAAATTTTTGTAAACACCTTGCTCGCAGGCTTCAATGACGCGCAGTTTCTGAGCCTCCTCAAGGTGCAGATCATAGCGCTCTACGGCAAAGGATCCGGTAATGGCATACACCTCATCGATTAATTCATCCAGGCTCTTGCCGCTAGCGGCCATAAATTCAAGAATGGTTAAACCTATCCATAATCCGTCTCTTTCCGGAATATGGCCTTTGATGGCAATGCCCCCCGACTCTTCTCCTCCTATGAGCACATCCTCCGATATGATGATATCGCAAATGTACTTAAAACCGATTTTTGTAGTTTCGTTTGGCAAGCCATAGTAATCGCATAATTTTTTAATTTTTCCCGTGCAGCTAAAGCTGTTAACCACCTTACCTCCTAAACCTTTATGCAGGTGTAAATATTGAATAAGCAGGAGTATGATATGGTGCGAATCGATAAATTTTCCTTTCGCATTGTAGAGCCCAATTCTATCGGCGTCTCCATCGGTGGCAATTCCAAGATCTATGTCCTCCGACAGTTCTATGAGTTGCGACAGTTCCTCAAGATTTTTGTGAATGGGCTCCGGTGCCTGCCCATCGAACGAAGGATTGTATTCGCAGTGCAGAAAGGTGGTATCCGGCAACAAAGTGCGCATGGCCTTTTGGCCGGCCCCGTACATGGCATCATAGGCCAATTCATTGCCCGATTTGATAATTTTTGAAAAATCTATGCCCTTTTTTATGGCATTGATATACAAGCCTTCCAGGTCGCTAAATACAATCAGTCCTTCCTTTACGTATTGCTCAAACGGTCTTAAATCGCGGTTGAAATGATCGGGAATGAGCGACTCTACTTTGGCTATTTCAGCCGGTACCGCAGGCCCCCCGAAGTGGTCTTTTATTTTGAAGCCATTATAGGAAGGAGGATTGTGGCTTGCCGTGATTACAATTCCGGCTGCCGCTTTCAATTCTACCGTGGCCAAGGATACCATGGGCGTACTTATAAAATGGTCGTCGACATAACTTGTGATTCCATAAGACGCGAAAACCCTTGCCGTGGCCTGCATAAACATTTCACCCCCAAAACGACAATCGTATCCAATCACTGCCTTTTTTGAAGCATCCTTTTTTTGCAATATCCATTGTGCAGTGGCCTCCGCCACGCGCATCACATTGCTTTCGGTGTATTCTCTGGCAATGATTGCCCTCCATCCATCTGTTCCAAACTTTATAAGCGTCATCTGATTTTTTTGCTGTGTGATGTAGTTATGTGATTGTTTATCTCTCTGCACTGTGTTTTAGTGCTTTACCAAATCAGACCACTGACCGGCATTTAATTTTTTTATGATGTTGGCACTTTCCTCAAGCGGTTTGTTTAATTCTTCGGCATTGATCGACACAATCGACAGTCCGTAATTCTTCTCCGTTAAATAGAGATCTATAGGCTTAAACATGACTGTGATCCCCATTTTTCTGTAGGTTTCTACAGAGGTGGCTTGCAGAGGCTTTCCCTCGGTATACAATTGGATGGAGGTTAGCTCTGAACTAATTTTACCCTTTTCGCTTTTATACAGTTCGGTCACCTGCATTTTTGAAAAGGATAGGCTTGGGTTTTTTTTCAAATAGCGCGTGCTTTCTTCTCCAGCCATATTGTAAAATGTCTCCAGGTTGTTGGTAAAATAATACGACAACGCAGAAAAAAGCAAGGCGTTTTGCTCGCCTCCATGTGCATGGATTTCGTAACTCAGGGTCTTGTATTTGGTGCGTTCACCCTGGTCCTTGTAAAGTTCCACTTCAGGATTGCCAAAGAGCTGCTTTTGAATCTTAAAGGCATTGGCAGGGTTATTTTTAAAATCATCGTTGCCAAATTGTACGATCGAAAAATTGAACACTTTAGATTGAATGGCCTCTCTGAAAGTGGTATTCACCGCGCCATTCGCATTGCAAGGGATGTTGCTCTTGTCCAGAATTTCTACCACGTCCTTATAATCGATAAAACCATAAGAAACCTGACCTTTGCTTCCTTTGTTAATAAAGCTGAACCCAATGATCTTTGTATCGAGGTATTTTCTCGACAATTCCCAAATTTCATGAACAAATAAATTTTCAAGGCTTGAAAAGGAGGTGTTGCTCGAACTTTCGATGCCTTTCAAGGCCTCTGCGCTTATTTTCACTTCCTTCAAAGGGCTGTCCCACAGAGTGGCAGAACCCTCCATAATTTTAGAGTATAAAAAACGGGGAAGTTCGGCAGGGATATTATACCCGATGGAATCAGGCTGTAAGGCCCTGCTCAAATTTAGGGTGACGTTGGTAGGACCAAAGGATGCCTGAGAATTTGAAAAAATTCCAAAAACCCCAAAAATTAAATATGTGAATCTTGAAAAACTCAATTAACTGAAAGCATTTTCTCCGGTAATTTCCATACCCAAAATCAGCAGGTGAATATCATGCGTGCCTTCATACGTTACCACCGACTCTAAATTCATGCTATGGCGCATGATGGGATAATCGCCTGTAATGCCCATGCCTCCCAACATTTGACGGGCAGTGCGGGCCACGTTTAAGGCCATGTCTACGTTGTTTCGCTTGGCCATGCTAATTTGAGCCGGAGTGGCTCTTCCCTCATTCATCAATTTTCCCAGTCGCCAGCACAGCAATTGAGATTTGGTGATTTCGGTCAGCATTTCGGCCAATTTTTTTTGTTGGAGTTGAAAACCTCCTATGGGTTTGCCAAACTGCTTGCGCTCTTTGCAATAGCGCACTGCGGTGTCGTAGCAATCCATTGCAGCCCCAACCGCTCCCCAACTGATGCCATAGCGTGCGGAGTTCAAACAGGTGAGCGGACCTTTGAGTCCCTTCACTCCGGGAAGTAAATTTTCTTTTGGCACCTTCACATTGTCAAATACCAATTCGCCGGTAGCCGAGGCCCTTAAACTCCATTTTTTATGGGTTTCAGGTGTCGTAAACCCGGGCATTCCACGCTCCAATATCATGCCATTCACGATGCCTTGTTCATTTTTTGCCCAAACCACAGCCACATCTGCAAAAGGAGAGTTCGAAATCCACATTTTTGCGCCATTGAGCAGGTAGTGGTCCCCTTTGTCTTCAAATTTTGATTCCATTCCTCTTGGATCGGAACCGTGATTGGGTTCGGTGAGCCCAAAACATCCCATCCACTCTCCGGTGGCCAGTTTGGGTAAATATTTTCTTCTTTGCGCTTCGCTGCCAAATTTATAAATGGGGTACATCACCAATGAGCCTTGTACCGATGCGGTGGAACGCACCCCGCTGTCGCCGCGCTCCAATTCCTGCATGGCCAAACCATAGGAGATGTAATCCAGTCCGCCACAGCCGTATTCGGCGGGAAGTTGGGGACCATAACATCCTATTTCCCCCAGTCCGCGTTTGATGTATTCAGGAAAAATGGCATGCTGGCAGCATTCGTCTATCACCGGCGAAATTTCGCGTTTTACCCAGTCCCGAACGGTATCCCTGATGAGCTTGTGCTCCTCGGTAAGCAATTCGTCAATTAAGTAAAAATCGGGTTGTTGATAAGGGTCGCGCCCGGCTTGTTTTTCTTTGAGTTTCAGTAAATCAGCCTGTGTCATACTTGGATTGCAAAAATAAAACTTTAAGGCCAAAATCTCACGACAAAAAAATGGATTCGCGCAGGGTCCGAATTTCAATTATCGTGGATTATGGCTTACTTTGCACCTTATTCACATGCTGGCAACCCTCAATTTTGAAAACCTATCGTTTTACGGCTATCATGGTATCCATGAGGAGGAAGCTTTGGTTGGCAACCTCTTTACCGTGTCGGTTAAAGCCCAATTGAATACCGACTATCGCTTAGAACGCCCCAGCCTGAGCAATACCGTGGATTATGAGAAGCTGCATGCCTCCGTAAAAGAAGCGTTCAGCCGGCGCGAACCTTTAATTGAAAGCGTCGCACTCAACATCTATGCAGCGTTGAGTACTCAATTTCCTCAGGTCATTAAATGGGAGATCAGTGTTGAGAAACACAATCCCCTAGGTGCGGGGACCTTCAATCCGCGTTTTTGCTTGTCGGATTTTTAGGAGGGATGGGGCGTGCTTATGTTAACCAGCGCAAAATAATATCCTGAAGTAAGGCCATCCGCCTTCGGCGGATTAAATCCCTATATGGCCACAAAATGCATCCCGGTAGCCTACCTTCTGCAGCTTTCAACACAAGATTAAATCGAACCTCCGCGAAGGGGCGGAGCTGCGTTTAATCCTTATATGTTAGCAGTAGCCCTTTATTCCTCTCGTTGCTTTTTCCTTCTAAACCAATTCTCAAGTTTAATTCCTTCTAATCTTTGAAAGTCTTTAATATTATCAGTAACTAATATCAATTCATTCTCAATTGCGGTAGCTCCAATTAGTAAGTCAAATTCGTCATGAATTAGTTTTCCTAATTTCCGAAGTCTGACTTTCTCCGTTGCATACCTTCTAATAGAACCAAAGATTGGAATGATTGAGAGTCCATTTAGAAAGTCGTCTACTGCTTTATGCGATTCTGTGGGATTGTCACTATTTTCAGCACCGTAGCGTAGTTCGATGATTGTGATTTCAGAAATGTAACAATTTTCTCGGCCCTTTTCTTTGATGTATTCATTAAGCTTTAATTTGCCTCGAAGATAGAATACACAAGTACTGGTATCGAGCAAATACTTCATCAGAATTTTATATCCTTCTTACGAAATCTTCTACTTGACCTAATATCAGCGATTATTTCCTCTGCAGATTTGTCCGAGATCCAAGCACCAAAAGACTTATAAAAACTTTCCTCTTTAGACTTGTCCTTAGACTTTAATGACTTTGAAAGGGTTTCGATAAGCTCCAATTTATTGTCTGAGCTTAGTCCTTCAAAAAGTCCTGAATAAGTTTCTACTATATGTTTGTCAGCGTAACTCATATCTTCGGTCAAAGATATGAAAAAGTTTTTGGTTTATAAAAATACCAATCCATTGATCCTTTAGTTTGGAAAAATTTGTCCGCTGAGGGGGTTTGGCTATAACGTTTTACCTTTAGTTCGCAATAGGATAAAAAGTAATCACTTTCCGAAAAGGAAACGGGTGACCTAAAACGTTTTGCAGGAGTGAGTCCTATTAGCTGCATAAGTCCCGTTTCTCTTATTCGGTCTTGTAGGTACCCATTGGAATGATAGGCTTGTAGGCCTGATAAAGGCGATGGCCTCTCCAATTATTTCAATATTTCTTTCGACTGCTCGTTTTGTTCTAATGTCCACTTGATATTGAAGGAATTCCTTTGGTCTGTCAACAAAGAAGCTCTCAATTTCTAAAATAGCGTTCAAAATGTCAAAAAGCCAAGATTTGATCTCATTATCCATAAACAAGTTGTCGCTGTCGGTTAAGGGATTCCCTAAAATATGGATTTTTTATTGCTTTTTCTTCTAAAAGGTCAATTGGTCTTTTAAGGATGTCTTGTAAAGAAAATTTAAAATCAAAGTAAATGTCGGCATAATCTTCAATCTCAACATTTGCAAAATCTACAACAAGATCAATATCACTTTTGGAGTTAAAATTTTTTGTCAATACCGAACCAAAGGCATACAAGCTTTTAACCTTGTGTGTTTCACAGAGCTTTACGATATCTGCTTTATGTAATTCAAGCCTGTTCATTAATTTTAATATTCCGTCAAATTTAAAGTTTATTTTATTAATGTGATCTGTGACCGAGAATTTTCGTTGCATTTCTGCTAACGTTTTCGGTCTAGGCAAAGGTGGCGATTTTCACCATCCCGATAACTATCGGGAGTGTCTGCAGAGCACTGAACCGCAACTTTTGCCAAACACGTAATACCACCACGACTACTTTGTCTGTCGTGGTTTGTATGACCTGTTTTACTTACCCTCATTTGTCTTTTTGTCGTGCGGAAGGGCCTTTTTTAAAATTTCTTTTTTTGTAGGTCGGCTTTACAAGCTCTTTGACAAAGCTTTGGCTGTAGCTTTGGTGTGTTTTTTTGGGGAGTAGTACAAGTCATATTTTGTTATATAGAATTGAATAGCCCTTTTCTTTCTTTTAGTTTATTTAATTCTATTGGTTTGATGCTTGTCAAGTCTGATTTATATTTCACTTCAGACACATTGTTTGGAATATGAACTTCCTCTATTTTGTCAATGTCCTGATGTCTGTAAAAACGTAATGACTGTTGAGCAATGTCATAATCAAATTTTACACCAATGGAATGTTCCAAAGAAATTCCAAGCGTTCTAAAAACTATTGTGTTTAGCTTTTCAACTGTCTCAAAATCGTAATCAATCTTCTCAGAAATTCTATCAATTAAGTACTCAATGCTATTCCCTGAATTGTGTTGTTTTAAAAAAACCGAAGCAATTAAAACTTGTGTGTCAGACGGTGGGTTTAACTGTTCGGCTGAGAAAATATGTCTTCTCTCAAAGTTTGAACTGCTTTTAACTTCAATTCTTTCTGTTCCTGCGTTAAAATCAAATTTCTCCTCTGGTAGATTATGCCAATAATTTATGAGTTCCTTTGGTTTGCTTGAGTTTTCAATAAAAAATAACTCTGCCCAAAGTCCATTTACTGTATTTGTTGGAGAATCAGTCAAAGTTTTAAATACTTCAACAAACTTTTTGAGTGAGTTAATTACTTGTTGTTGAGTTGGGTTCTGGCCAACTTTTTTTACAAGAGATTCAGATATTCTCAGAAAGTATTCTTGTAAATTTCTGTCGCTGCAACGGAATGTAATTACAGTAAATGTTTGAAGTTTAAAGGAGTCATTCTCATAAATTTTACATTCAAGATTTTGTTCAAGTTGCAAATATTTAAGGCGAAAATTCTTGAGACTTAAGTCCTTAATTCTCTTTGATACAGAAAGTAATAAAACTGCATTTCCTTCAAAGTCAATTGCAACGCGAAAATTTGGGTATTCGGGGATTGGAATTGCATTGAAAACCTTGCCATCATTTTCAGGCAAACTTAAAGAGTCGTATAGGTCAATTAAATTCATACTTGCCTTATTAAATCAGCCCCCATATGTTCAGGAATCCAAATTGCTAGGGTTGGCACGTTTTGAAAATCGGTATCTCTCAAATTCAAAAGGTGAATTTGAATTGTCAAAATATTTTCATCCTTAATTTCTGAATCACCTGGGTAAATTACTTCTCCTGTTCTCGGGTTACGACCTTGAAATAGCTGTTGTATTTCATCATTTCGATTTAATCTACGAGTTCTTGGTGTCCAATTATCATAGGAATTTGTACTCATCAAGTAAACCAAACATTCTTCGTCTGAATGTTCCTCAATATATCCTTTTAAAATCCCTCTGAGGCTTGAGTATGTTGCAGAATCGCTTTCTCTTGTATAACGAAGATTGTTAAGCAAATGATCTAAACATTCTTGATTCGTAATTCTCGCAACTAAATGTTTTTGTTCTTCAGTTCTATTAGGATGTCCCTCATCTTGGTTAAACAAACCTGCTCTTGAATGTAGGAAAGCCAAAAGGGCATATCTATTGGCTTCTATCAATTCATCTGTGTCGTGTGGTGCGTTAATTCTAAACCAATCATTGCCAAAAGTATCTCTATCTAAATCGTCATAGATGATGTTTCGTCTAGTTAGGTTTAACATTTGATTAAGCACTGCCACTCTGTCTAAATCGTTTAGGTGTTTATCATTCAAATGGAATTCTAAAAGCCTATTTCTAACATCTTCTTCGTGTTCTACAATAAAATTGTAAGCATCAATAGTTACTTGGTCTAAGAAAACTCGACAATAGCCTAAATACCCTCTTTTATAGCCAAAAAATCTTGCTCTCTGCTGAATTGTATCAACGTTTCCTGTACCAATATTTCTCGGCATATAAGTTACGGTCAAACCTTCAACTGTAAATCCTCTATCCATTGATTGACCGCCTACTAATATCCAAGAGTAAAAATCATTCCAAGGAATTTGCGGAGTTGCTCCATTTCGAGAATTGACTTCAACAATTTGGGTGTAGCGTAATGCGTGAATTAAATCATGTCCTGTTAGCGTTTTAAAACTAGGCAAATCAGATACGGTCATTTGTAATTGATTATATGAAGTTCTGAACTCGTCAATTAGTTCTCTTCTGTCTTCGTCATCACTACCTGAAAGTAACCTTTGCCAACTATTACAAGTATTTCTTATCCAATTTATAAATTCATTGTGGTCTCCTTGTAATCTTGAAGGATGTACAAGCATTGTTCTGTTCCTGTGATTGTTTTGCATTTCTCCTGCGACCACACCTAAAAAGAAAACCCGCAATGCACTTTTTAAACTCTCAGGGATTTCAAAAAGCGGATTGGTTGAAGTAGGAATTTCATTTGGTGGTATCTCAGAAATAAGATTTGGATTATTTCTAAAAAAATCAATTCCGCCCGTGTAATCAGGTCCGGGAGTTAAAAGTTTTATGAAATTAGGCGAAAGTCTATCCATTATATTTATGAATAGATTTGCCTGTGGTGTAGCGGTGTATTGTAAAAATGTGTGATGTGGGAAAACATTGCGAAGTGCGTTAATTCTTCTGTAAATAGTTGAAACTTGATTTTCAGTTAAACTTTCTATATCGAGATTTTGTCGAGCTGCCCATCTTGCTCTAGTGTTTAGACTTGCTTGGTCTCCCTCATCATCAATTATCAAAGTTGGTACTCCTGTAAGGTCTTGACCCGCAATTATATTTACCAAATTGTTCAAGTGAGATGTATTTTTCATTACTGTAATAAGCAATGTTCTACATCTTTCTTTTGGAAAAGTTGGGTCAGCCCATTGGGCAAGTGTTGTTTCAATTGTTTCAGTTTCTTGGTTGCTGTTTGGGTTCTGGAGTAATGTCCATTTTCTATCAAAGCGAGTGTTTAATCTTAAATCGACCGCTAACCGCTGTGTTGACTGATTAACAAGATTAGTTGAAACACCAGCAATTACAATTACAATCTGATAGTTGTTATCTCTAGCCAATGCAGTCAAAGTAGTAAAAGAAAGGGTTTTTCCACTTTGGACATAGCCAATTACAATACCTGTTTCATTATTGGTTTGTTCATTTGGATTACCACAAACCTGCATAATTCGGTATGTTTCATCCAATATTCTTTCACCACTTTGGTTTAAACTTCTGTCAGAATTAGTAAAACCCTTACTTCGCAAAAGTTCAGTAGTTTCATCACCTACAAATGGTTGCCAATCTCCATATTGGTTTTGATTCTGTATTTCGATTATTTCTGTCATATCTGTATTATTTTGAAAGATTGGATATTAACTCATTAAAATTTCTCCGAACTTCTCCTTGATTTTTGTAACTGTCCTTTGCAATGATTTCAGAAAGTCCTAAAGCTGCCGCAATTCTGAGAACAGGCTCAATTTTGTTAGTATCGGCTCCTGCAAACTCAACCATAAAAGGATGTGTTAAAGAAAGTCTTATTCCAATTTGCCTAATAGATGAATTGTTTACTTTTTCTTTAATAAAACTATCGCCAACTTCAATTAACTCTTCAAGCGAAGGGTCATAAGAAAGTTCAATTGACACTTTCCAATCAACTTTATTAAATCGTATGTCAAATTCTCTATGAAGTGTTTTTTCAGTTTTGGTTAGTTCTACCTTTTCTTCGGTTTCTGCTTCAGATATTGAATTAACTACCTCGGTAACTGCTAGCGGTGCTTTCTTCTGAAAGTCATTTACGGTTTCATCAAGAGCTTTTACAGCTGCTTTATATTCTTTTTCAGTCGCTCTTACTCGATACTGTTCTGCTTGTTGTAGTAATGGGAAGTCTTTAGAGCTAATATCATCTTTAAGTAGTCTCAAGAAAATCTCTAGGTTTTCATCCCACTGAATTCCTTTTTTGGTGAAATTTACACTGAATCCGTCTAAGTGAAGTTCTCCAAAAACTCTTTGATAGCGATAGCTGTTTGGAGCTCCGAAAATGAAATCAGGTCTAAAACCACTGTCGAAACTTCCTTCAATAACCCTTCCTCTGCGAAATAGTGCAAAACCTGCTTCTGATGTAGAAGCTTTCTCTCGAATTGCTACAAAACCGTGGACATTTAGACCTTCTTCCAATTCAAAGTCAATTTCCTTTCGCCACAGAATAGGGTCATCGTCTGGTTTGTCATATTGAGGAACATTCAGGATTTTAGGGTCTTCAAATTTTAATTCTTCATTGTTCAAGGTTAGCTTTAAAACGCCTTTACGGATAAATTCTCTGTAAATACTTCGTAAATGGTCTTTAACTTTCCCTACACCTTTTCTTCTCGGCATTCTATTTACATCAAACAATTCTACGATTGTGAAATGATGGTTTTTATCACAAGACTTTATTTCGACATCCAACTCCTCTAACTTGTCCTCAAAAATCATTTTCATATCGAAAGAAACTTTCTTAATTTCAGTTTCACCTAATGCGGTGGATGTAACACACCAATTGTCTGCAAACCAACAAGCTGCTGATTTCATACCCATTCCAAACTCTGAAAGTCCTGAATTATCAGGTGGAACTTCCGCAGCTCGAAATGCTCTTGAATAATCAACCTCTCCAATTCCCCCTGCATTATCTCTAATGGTGATTTTATTTTCAGGTTCGTTTATTTCAACTTTTACTTCAAGAACAAAATCATCTCCTTCAACTTCTTTTAACAGTTCTATATTTTTTAAGTAGCTATCAATTGCGTTATCAATGAATTCAGCCAATGCAAACCAAGTTTCATATTCTATATGCTTAAGAATAGAGAGCATGGTAACTTGGGGACGAATACTAACTTTACTTTGCTGGCTCATAGGATTTGGAATATGAATTAGACGATTGGAGTTGCTTAGCAACTCCATTTAGTTTCTTTTCTTCAACCAAAAGCTGAGTAGCAATTAGCTTTACAATTTTGGCATTTACAGCATTTCCTAAAGCTTTGAAAGCCGCATTATCGTTTTCAGGTAGTTTTAAACCTGTTAAGGATTGAAGTTTTAATCCTTCATTTTTTGTAATGTATCTGTTTTCCCAACCTATAATTGGAATTTGCGTATTTGTACAAACTAGAGAAGGGAAAAAGTTAGGTTTTTTAATTCTAATACCTGATGCTCTGAATTGCAAGAGATAATTATTGATTTTTCGTTCGCTGTCTCCAACATTCCATTCTAACTTTTGCCAACTTTGAGAAGGCAACTTTGATATTTGTTTAACTTCTTCTTTTATGAACTTCTTATTGTCTCTGTAAAATTGTCGATTCTGCCTAATATATCTTTGTTTCCAATCGGGAAACTCATCTTCAACTCTTGCGTAGCTTGGTAGATTTGCTAATTGTTCTTCCTTGTTCATTCCTTTTAATGAAATCCCAAAATTTCCTTTGTATTCGCCTAATTCTGTTGCAGAAAGTAAATGAGGATATTGTTCTTCAAATGGATAGTCTGCTCCGAATTCCATTCCCCAAATTGGAAAACCTGGGATTTTTACCTCTTTTGGTAAAGCATCAATTAAGGCTTGCCAAAGTCGTATGCAATCTTGATTTGATTTAGGTAGTTGTTTTGCACTAACTGGATTCTGCTCAATGAAATTTTCAAGTTCAACAACATTTTTTTTGTATTTATCTACCTTGTCAAAACCAAAATGGTCGAGTGCATTTATTCCTAATGAGCCAACAATAAATATTCTTTGTCTATGCTGTGGAATACCAAAGTCGTGAGGGGAATAGTCTTTATAGTCAACTTGATACCCTAGTCTCTCAAACTCAACTTTCATTGCTTTCCAAGTTTCTTCGTTATTGTGCTTGGCAATGAATCGAACATTCTCTAAGATGAAATATTTAGGTTTTCGAGCTTCAAGAATTTTCACAATTTCGTCAAAAAGCGTTCCTCTGTCGTCCTCTCGTCCAAGCTGTTTACCCGCTTTTGAAAATGGCTGACAAGGGAAACCTGCACATAATATGTTGTGGTCAGGAATTAAGTCAATATTGTCTTTGACAATTTTCCTAATATCTCCGTGAATGTTAATGTCTTTACCCCAATTCTTTTTGTAGGTATTTCTTAATACAGGGTCGAGTTCACTTGCAAATACACACTCGTGTCCAAGTTCGTGCAATGCTTTATGAAAGCCTCCAAGTCCTGCGAATAAATCTATAAATCTCATTCTGTATTTTCTGTCCTAAATATTGCTTCTCAAAATTCGCAATTTATGTTTTTAATCTTCTCTCAAAGGCGAAACCTTTTGAGATAATGATTGAACAACCAGCGCAAAATAATATCCTGTAATAAGGCCATCCGCCTTAGGCGGATTAAATCCCCATGAGGTCACAAAATGCATCTCGGTCGCCTACCTTCTGCAGCTTTCAACACAAGATTAAATCGAACCTCCGCGAAGGGGCGAAGCTGCGTTTAATCTTTATATGTTGGTGGTAGTTATTTTTTTTCTTCATCAATACTTTTAATGTCTCTAGGTGGCAGTATATTGTCGGGTACTTTAGAAACTGTGTTAATTCCAGGTCTTGGACTACCTTCTTTATGTTTAATCCAACAAGCCTTTATTAGATATTCTGTGTCTTTTAACTCTGAAGCAGATAAAAAGTACGTTGAATAATTAACTCTAAGATTAGTGTACAAATTACCAAGATAAAATGAATTCTTACCAATATTTTCTATATAATTCAAAATTGATACTTTCCATCCTTTTGGTCTGGCATAACATTCCATTAATGCTAAAATATGTTTAACTGTTAAGTCTGCTTCTTTAGTCCTGTAATCGCGGAATAATATTCTTAGTTTGTCAGAGAATAGATCATCCTTAAACCAAATATGTAAATTATAAGGCATAGCTATTATTATACTTTTCAAACATTCATCAAACTCCTTCGGGAAGTCTTCTGCTAATTTAAACCTTGCACCTCCTACACCTCCAAAACCATTTTTTGCAAGCACAGGGGAGATTAGGTATAATGCTCTCATTAAGGCTTTCCATGCAGTAGTTATGTTTTTTAATAATTCTTCTCTTATATCAGGATTGACAAATTCGCTGTTTCTCAAGGCTCTTGAAGATGACTTAATTAAATCCATTAAATTTTTCACATCGTACTCTTCAAAATAATTGTAAATAGTCTGTGTATAAGGCTTTACGCTGTCATAATTTTTGTCGGCAACAATGTCTTTAATTTCAACAGGAACTCCTGACTCTTTAATATTTTGTTCTAATTGTTCCTGAGTCATTCCTTTAGCTGTTTCGTTTAATGCCCATTTAATATCATTGTATGGATTTATTTCGCCAGATAAATTCAGTTTTAAATACACTTTGCTAGATAATGCATCAATATCAGTAATTAACATTTTTAAAATGTCTTCAGCTCTTCCATCTATGCCGGTATAAAATTCGATAATTTCAGGGTAGTATAATGAGTGTTTGGCATTTAGCATATAAGATTTAAAATCTTCGGAATCTTTCATTCTTAATGCTGCGAAATAGTAAATCCAATAGGAAAATCTAAAACGCAATGACCCATTGAAGTTTACAATAATTTGGTTGTTTTTCAAAATTTGTAGAAGGTCATTTACATTGGTAGTATTATGATGTTGGTCACAGAAAGTCTTTGTCTTACCCAAAAAGTCTAATTCTGTGAATGATTCTTGATTTTTACGAAGAAGTTGTTCGCAATAAAATCCAACAACAAATCCACAATTTTCTTCGTCGATTGTGTCGCCATAAAACAAACTTCCGGGATTATCAAAAATAACTTTTAATACATATTTAAACACTTTAGAACGATTTATTGGTCTATCCTCAAAATCATTTATAAATGCGATAAGTAACTGAATACAATTAATAGGAGTACGATGAATGTTCAAATCTACTAGGTCAACATCAAGACGTTGAAGAACAAGATTCTCTTCAGCAATTTGATGAATATTATTAAAATTTTGTACGATATTCCTTAACCCTTTTCGATTTAGTTCGCATAAGTATATTTGATTAAACCCTTCATGGCTTTCTTCCGAGTCTAACCCTTCTAGAATGATATTGTCATGGTAGTTTGAAAAGATTAATATTGCAACTAGTGGGAATTTTTTACGCATGTTTTCAATTATTTTGCTAGAATCCTTAGCATTGTTTCTCCAATGATCAAGAAGTATAGCACGAACCGAATTTTGCTGGATATTTAAATCGGATAATGCTTCTTCTAAATCTGTATGATATTTTCCAAAAGTCCAATTATGCGTATCCAAATAAACCCAGCACTCTCTTTTAATTTCCCAAGCTTTAAGAGCTAGGTAATGGGCATAGCAGGTCAATCCGAATTGCGGTGCAGCAATTACATGGTAGTTTTTAGGATTGTTAATAATATTTATGTAATCGATTTTATGTGTATCCGTTTTGCTAAGGTTGTTTGGTGAATTGGTCGTAAAATATCTCTCTACCCAATTAGGTGTTTGTGAATATGACCTCATCGCCTTGTCAAAATTCGATTTCAGTTTCATGGAAACAAAATCATCAGATGTAATTTCATTTCTTTTAAAATTCCATTTTCCATCTTCTGTTCCAGAGAAATTTTGTCCTTTCATGAACTTTCTTTGTCTAGGAATCCATTCTCTGTAAGTTACAGATTCAAATTTTTTATCAATAAAAGTTAATACAGAATAGCCGTTAAGGTCAGGTTTATTCGAAAACAATTGGGGGGAACCTAGTTTTATTATTCCTCCATTATCTGAAATATAAGAATATGTTATATCTTGGTCATGAATATGACCTGAAATAAGAATATCAATTCCATTTTTTAGCATAGAATTAAGTTCTCTTTTTGCATAAGAGGTAAGATAATCAATTGGATGGTGCATAACCAATATTTTAGTTCTTCCCTGGTTCTTATTTATCCATTCATTTAAACCTGATGTTTCTATCCTAAGTCTACCCCTATCATCAATACCGTTAAAGCCACCATAACTTAATAAAGAACAATTCAAAAAATAAAGAGTAATCTCAGGTGCTATCACTTCAGAAAATCCATTCAGATTAAAATTTGAAGATAGAAGTTTTTCAATGTAGAACTTTTTATAGTATTTAAACTTCTCATGTATTATATTATCTTCTTCTTTAAGAAAATTATTAAAGTCCGTTTCAGTATAATCGTTATTTAATATATCATCATGTTCTTTTAGGTTTTTTTCAATTTCATTTCTGTTTAGGTCATGATTTCCTGGCGTACAAAAAATATTTTGAATTGGGATTCTTTTTACTAATTTCAGAATAAAATTATCATAGAAATCATTAAATGTTTTTTCCGAATTACCTTTATTAACCAAGTCCCCTGATATAATACAATATGTGTGTTCCTTGTTTTCAGGATCAAGTTGAGAGTCTAAGTCTTTAAAGAAGGAATCAATTATGAGTCCTTGATTTTCCGGTTCATTAAATTCATAATGAATGTCTGAAATGTGTATAATATTTATTTTATCCATTCGTCTCTATTTTATTTGTCAGATTGTTTTGTTCCATTCTATAATTCTGACTAACGATTATGTAAATTATTAATTTTCAAATATATACAATTCTAAAAAACATTAGCTTAAAAAGTCAATGCCGGGCTATAGTGAGGATTGCCACGAACATTATTACAGCTATATTTTTTCAACCCATATCCCCCTTATTTTGGGTTTATAGCGATGCTTTTGTGCATCCTTCACAAATGTATCTTTTTTTGCTAAATGTTCAAACCCACACAAGGCTTTTTGTGATTCATAAAATGCCACATACCACAGAAATGTGTAAGATTCCCCTCATAAAAAAACTTTGAGCATACCCCTGTAAACTTTTTCTGCGTTTAAGTGTTTAATCTTTTCAATGCCGTTATGACAGGTTAATAAATTTGGAATAACCTTTGAAATACCTGCCCCAAAAGGGTATATTTTTGAAACATAATAAATAAACAGATAGAATGGCAAAAGAATTCACAGACAGCAATTTTAATGACGACGCGTTAAAATCGGACATTCCGGTATTGGTAGATTTTTGGGCGGAGTGGTGCGGACCCTGCCGCATGCTTACCCCAATTGTAGATGAACTGTATACCGAATACTCCGGTAAGGCCATTATAGGAAAGCTCAATGTAGATGAGAATCCTGAAGTAGCTGCAAAGTATGGTGTGCGCAGCATCCCTACCCTCCTTATTTTTAAAAATGGAGAATTGGTCGACAAACAGGTAGGCGTAGTGCCTAAATCAACCCTGGTTAAAAAGCTTGAGGCCCAAATGGCATAAAAATTCCAAAAAACAGCG
Source organism: uncultured Chitinophaga sp. (assembly GCA_964617955.1). Classification (GTDB taxonomy): domain Bacteria; phylum Bacteroidota; class Bacteroidia; order NS11-12g; family UBA9320; genus JABWCE01. The sequence continues at coordinate 19,698 of CAZTXB010000022.1, read as the reverse complement.
GCTGTGATCCCTCGTCGCTGTTTTTTTATTTTAAAATTTAAAAGTTGATCCACAACGAAGATTTATTAAAACCGGGGAACCTGGAGCTCCTTGCACGCCAGGTGGTGGAAGGATTTATCACCGGTTTGCACAAAAGCCCATTCCACGGGTTTTCTGTTGAATTTGCCGAACATCGGATCTACAATTCAGGAGAATCTTCAAAAAACATTGACTGGAAACTCTTTGCCCGCAGCGAAAAGCTTTTTACCAAGCGCTACGAGGAAGAAACCAACCTGAGGTGCCAGCTGCTCATCGATACGTCCTCTTCCATGTATTATCCTGAGAAGGGATGGAACAAGATCAAATTTTCGATTCTCGCCGCTGCCTCCATCATGCACCTGCTCAAAAAACAAAGGGATGCGGTTGGACTCACCTTGTTTTCGTCGGGAATAGACTTCAGCTCGGAAATGAAATCGGCTGAAAGCCACCACCGCATGCTCATTTCTCAACTTGAACGGCAAATCGAGTCTCCCACCGTTAAAACCGGTAGCCGAATTATTCCGGTTCTACACGAAATGGCAGAAAAACTTCACAAAAGAAGTCTCGTTGTTATTTTTAGCGATATGATTGAATCCTATGGTTCAAATGATGAGTTGTTCTCGGCTTTGCAACACCTCAAATTCAACAAACATGAGGTGGTGCTCTTTCACACCCTCGACAAATCCCTCGAAATCGATTTCAGTTTCGACAACCGCCCTTACATTTTCGAAGACATTGAATCGGGAGAAAAATTAAAACTGTTCCCTGCCGAAGTCAAGGCCAATTACGAAAGGGAAACAGCGGCCTTTATCAGCGAGCTTACCAACCGCTGCCGCCAATATCGCATAGATTTTAGCGCTGCCGATGTAGCCTTGCCCATTAGCCAAATTCTTTTGCCCTTTTTGGTCAAGCGCCAGAAGATGAGGGGTTAGGATGGCGATAGGCGCTCAGGGCTTGCACCGCCCTCCACAGGACCATTCCATTAATTTCATTCCGGAAAAGCTCAATGTTATGCAAACATGCCTTCCACATGCCCTTTTAACTGGCAGGGTTCATGCAGCACCGTGACGTTGGACGCGTAATCTAAGGATCCCAGGCACTGACACGACTTCGATTTGAGTCGTGATCCTGCCAATACAATTTTTACATGAGGCCAGACTTTTACGATTTCGTCTACAAATTTTCGGGGCTCCACATCTGAATTGCAGGTGGTAAAAACCGACATAACACTGTCGACCCTGTAGTTTTTGATCATCCCAAACAAATCTTCAATGGGCGTATTTTGTCCCAAATAAAGTACGTCATGCCCCATGCTTTTGATTACAAAATTTGCAAACATCAGTCCCAATTCATGCATCTCACCCGCAGGGAGCAGCAACAAGAAACTTTTAGCATCCTTTCTTTTTTCAAATTTTTTATCGGAGGCGGTTTGAATTTTCCTAAGTATGAGAAAACTCGCAAAATGTTCCATGGCCGGATGCAGGGTGTTTGACACCCATAAGTCGCCCAGGCGTTGTAAAAATGGAAAAGAGAGTTCAAGCATAAATTTTTCGAATCCATGCTCTTGAATAAACTCAGAGAATATCTTCTCAATTCTCGCCTCGTCCAAATTGTAGGTGGCCAAAATTAAATTGTGAATCAAGTTTTCATTCACATTGGCCTGATGGCAGTTATGTAAGGCCTGATGATGTATTTCGGCCGGGGAAAGTCCCGCAATTTTTGAAATTTTAAGCCCTCCCTTGTTGAGCAGTGAAATATTTAACAACAACTTGACATCGTCATCGTCGTAATATCTGATATTTGTACCACTGCGTTTAGGTATCACCAAATTATAGCGCTGCTCCCATATGCGAATGGTATGCGCCTTAATTCCGGTAATGCTTTCTATATCCTTGATATAATAGGTGGCCATAAAGTTACTTTCTAATAACAACAGGTATTTAAAATAGTTTTATAAAATTTCATGACTTACAAAAATATACTTTTAGCCGGTGCCGGAGGACTTATTGGTACGCATTTAAAAAATGAGCTGGAAGCCTCGGGATATACTTGCTACAGCCTCTCCCATTCCAAAAGTGATCCTGCCAAACACATTTACCGCTGGCAACCGGATCTGCAAACTTATGACCCCATACCGGATATTGCCTACCATGCTTTCATCAATTTATCCGGCGCCAGCATTGCCGATACGCCCTGGAACAAAACCGGCCAACAAAAAATTCGCCTCAGCAGAGTGCATTCAACCCTACTGCTAAAAAAAATAAGCGAGCAATTGAGCCTGCCCCCTGCCCTTTTCATCTCGGCTTCAGCCATAGGCTATTACGGACTGGATGACGACGCGGTAAAAACCGAATCCTCTCCCCCCGGTAATGACTTTGCGGCCAAAGTGTGTGAGGCTTGGGAGCAATCGGCACTCTCCCTACAATCGGAGCAAACCCAGGTGGCCATTTTAAGAATAGGCATTGTATTGGCTAAGAGTGGAGGATTTTATTCGAAAATTAAAAAATTGAGCGCCTATAAAATAGCCGCTCCTATTTCCCCAGGCAGCCAGCCGATTAGCTGGATTTTTATAGACGACCTTCTCAACATTTTTAAATATTTGCTTGAAAATAAAATAAGTCCGGATGTGTACAATGCCTCTGCCAACTGGAATTCAAACCTTGAAATAACCCAAGGCATAGCCCAACTCAACGGGCAAAACATAAAATGGCCATTTATCCCCGGCTTTTTACTCAAAATACTGTTTGGCATGAAGTCCGAAATTTTCACCCACGGAACGCGTATCGGATCCGAAAAATTAATTCGGGCCGGTTTTAAATTCAGGATTACCCATTTGCCCGATGCCCTGAATTTATTGGCCTAAATCAACCGATTGGAAAGCCTTTTCAAGCTTCCATTTCTCCTTATTTTTTTCTACCAAATCAAAAATTAAAAACTTACCTTTGCACCTATTTTTTAAAAATCCATGTTAATTGTTTCTGATTTATCTTTAAGGTTTGGAAAGAGGGTATTGTTCGACGAAGTAAACCTAAAATTTACGGAGGGCAATTGCTATGGAGTTATTGGGGCCAATGGCGCCGGTAAATCCACTTTTTTAAAAATCCTCTCCGGCGAAATTGAAGCCACCTCAGGCAACGTGTCCATGACGGCCGGAAAGCGAATGGCCGTTTTAAAACAAGATCACTTTGAATTCGACGGGTTTACCGTATTGGAAACGGTGATCATGGGCCATAAGGAATTGTATGGCATCATGAAAGAAAAGGATGCCATTTATGCCAAGGAAGATTTTAATGACGAAGATGGCATTAAGGCCAGTCACCTCGAAGAAAAATTCGCCGACATGAACGGATGGAATGCCGAGAGTGAAGCAGGCGAATTGTTGAGTTCCCTGGGTGTGAGTGAAGAATTGCACGATACCTTAATGGGCCATTTGAGCAACAACCAAAAAGTGAGGGTGCTTTTGGCCCAGGCTATTTTTGGAAATCCCGATATTCTTATTCTGGATGAGCCTACCAACGACCTTGACATCGAAACCGTTAGCTGGTTGGAGAATTTTTTAGGGGAATACAAAAACGTGGTGATTGTGGTTTCTCACGACAGGCACTTTTTAGACTCGGTTTGCACCCATATTTGCGATATTGATTTTAGAAAAATAAAAATTTACGGAGGCAGTTACACCTTCTGGTACGAAGCAAGTCAGTTGGCCTCGAGACAAAAATCGGACCTCAACAAGAAAAACGAAGAAAAGCGAAAGGAACTTCAGGAATTTATCGACCGTTTTAGCGCCAACGTAAAGAAATCGAAGCAAGCCACCAGCCGTAAAAAAATGCTTGAAAAACTCAATGTGGATGAAATCGAACCTTCGAGCCGAAAGTATCCCGGTATATTTTTTAAGCAGGACCGCGAAGCCGGCGATCAGATTTTAAACGTTAAAGGCTTGACTCTAAATCCCTATTTCAAAGATTTAAACTTTAGTCTGTACAAAAACGAAAAAGTGGTTTTCCTCTCCAGAGAAAGCCTTGCGCTTACCAACTTTTTTAAAGTGATTATGGGAGAAATCAAACCGGATAAAGGAAGTTTTGATTTCGGGATTACCATTAACCCGGGCTATTTGCCCAACGACAAAGACCATTACTTTGAAACCAACCTCAATTTGATTGACTGGTTGCGCCAATATTCGGTTGAAAAAGACGAAACCTTTATCCGTGGTTTCTTAGGCCGTATGCTCTTTTCAGGTGAGGAGTCGCTGAAGTCGTGCAAAGTGCTTTCGGGCGGAGAAAAGGTGCGCTGTATGTTGTCGAAACTCATGCTTCAAAATCCAAACCTCATGATATTGGACGAACCCACCAACCACCTTGACCTTGAATCCATCACGGCACTCAACAATGGGCTGATCAATTACGAAGGCACCTTGATGTTTACCAGTCGCGACCATACCATTGTTCAAACCATAGCCACCCGCGTTATTGAAATAACGCCCAATGGTATGATTGATAAGGTATGCGAGTACGATGATTATTTAGAGAATGCCGAAGTGGCACAGAGAAAAATAGAACTATACAACAGCCCGGTGGCTGTTTAATACCTAACACAAAAACACATCTTTAAAAACGAAATAATGAAATTAAAATTAGTTAGCATTGTGATGGTTATGGCACTTTTAGGCGCTGTATCCTGTAAAAAAGACGGTTCTTCGTCAAGCTCAAAATCTCCTGAGAATCCAACCCTAAAAACTAAATCCGACAGTGTAAGTTATGCACTGGGCAATGTTTTAGGCCTGAATTTAAAAAATGCAGGAATCAATGATTCTTCAGGACTTAATTATGAAATTTTAAGAACTGCCATGCAGCGCACCATCATGGGCGATTCCATTTCCTTGAAAGAAATGCAAGTACAAATGATTTTGCAAAATTTCCAAAAAGAGCAGATGGCCAAACAAGAAGCAGAAGACCGTAAAAAAAATGCACCCATGATTGCTGAAAATGAAAAACTCGGATCTGAGTTCTTAAGCAAGAATAAATCTGCCGCCGGGGTGGTTACCACTTCCACCGGATTGCAGTACAAAATATTAAAAGCCGGCAATGGTCCCAAACCACTTGCTACCGACAAGGTAAAGGTACATTACACCGGTCGCCTGCTCGATGGTAAGGTTTTCGACAGCTCTGTTGAGCGCAAAGAACCCGCCGTATTTGAGGTAAACCAGGTGATACCCGGATGGACAGAAGCCCTACAGCTTATGCCTGTTGGCTCTAAATGGGAAGTTTATATCCCTGCTAATCTGGCCTATGGTGCCCAGGGCAATCAAAGTATCCCCGGGGGAAGCACCCTGGTTTTTGAAGTAGAATTGCTGGGAATCGAAAAATAAAGGATTTACCCCCCCAATAGAAAATCATGAAATTAATTAAAAAAATAAGTGTGCTTGGTCTCTGTGTTGCAATGAGCGGAGCCACCATGGCTCAGAAGGGCCAACCAGATAATACCAAAATTAAAACCACCGTCGATTCGGTAAGCTATGCTCTGGGAGCTTTGATAGGTGCTGATCTTAAAGCCGGCGGATTTAAGGATATCAATTACAAAATAATGAATGCGGCTATGCAAAGGGCCATGTCAGGTGATTCTTTGATCCTTAGCAAGGAAAAATGCAATATGGTATTGCAAGCTGCAGCCATGGCTGAGATGAAGAAAAAAGCGGCTGAAAACGAAAAACTCAATGCAGCCTTCCTCGAAAAAAATAAAGCCACCGATGGTGTGGTGACGACCAAAACCGGACTTCAATATAAGATTTTAAGAGCAGGCACCGGTTCGCGCCCTACGGCCGAACAAAAAGTGAAGGTGCACTATACCGGAAAATTGCTCGATGGCAAAGTGTTCGACAGTTCGGTGGACCGCGGTGAACCGGCAGTGTTTGGGGTTACCCAGGTGATACCCGGATGGGTAGAGGCCCTGCAATTGATGCCTGTTGGCTCTAAATGGGAAATTTATATCCCTTCTGATTTGGGATATGGCCCACAGGGTACGCAAGGCATACCGGGAGGCAGTTTGCTTATCTTTGAAGTGGAGTTACTGTCCATTGAGTAATACTGAAACGTTACCTTTATAGATCTAACAATCTTGTTAACTTATCCGGTCTACTTTTCCGGTAAAGTTTATGGGTTGAAATTTCCTTCTTATCTGACTTTCTATATGCAGGTCACAGTCGAAATAAACGATGGTTGGATAGAAGATTTTATTTTTTTCGCTTTTTGAATTCGACGAGATAGCAGATTTAGTTGTATTATCCTATTCATGGAGGAGCTCACAAAATATCTTTTTCAGCATTTATGATGCCGCTAATTTGAATTTGCAGTTTTGGAATGATCTTTTCTACTACTCCCCATACGGCCCAAATATCTACGCCGATGTAATCATGAATTAGCTTATCTCTAAGTCCTGCCATTTTTTTCCATTCCACAGATGGATACTTCTCCCTAAAATCAGAATCCAGATGCTTTGTAGCTTCTCCTATTATTTCAAAATTCCGTATTACTGCATCCTGAATTAAGGTATTTCCCAAAAATTTTTCTTCTCCCATTCCCCTAGTATAATCGCAGATTTTAGTAATGCAATCGTGTATATGTTGTAAATAAATAATTGGCTCTTTTTTCATCATACAATCCTTACCAGATCCTTATTTATATATGGTCTCAATTGGTTGTTAACTGATTTAACCGTTACCAAATCCACAGCGATACCAAGTGCTTCTGACAATTCTTGCTCCAATCCAATTAATTCAAATAAATCAAGATTTGTTTTAAAATCTATCAAAACATCCAAATCACTTTTATCGGTATGCTCATTACGGGCATACGATCCGAAAATACCAACCATTGAAGGATTGAATTTTTCAGTTATCGCTTTTATCACTCTTTCCTGATGAGCCGTAATCATTTTACAAATTTATTTTTTTTTGAATGTACTCTAATGACAAATTTTCGGAAAAGAGATATTGCGTTTTTACTCCCCTAAAACAAAGTGGGATTGTTCCCCTGTGTTCGGATGCGGCCCAAATGCTCGTAAGCCAGTGCTGTAGCTTCCCTTCCCCGTGCGGTACGCATCAATAAACCCTGTTGAATTAAAAAGGGCTCATACACCTCTTCGATGGTGCCACCTTCTTCGCCAACAGCCGTGGCAATGGTATTGAGGCCAACAGGCCCTCCCTTAAACTTATCGATGATGGTCACTAAAATCTTATTGTCCATTTCGTCCAAACCAAGTTTATCTACATTCAAAGCATCCAATGAATAGGAGGCTATGTCATAAGTAATCACGCCATTGCCTTTGATTTGCGCAAAATCGCGGGTTCGGCGCAATAAGGCATTGGCTACCCTCGGCGTGCCTCTGCTCCTCCGTGCGATTTCAAAGGCGGCCTCATCTTCTATGGGCGTGTTAATGATTTTGGCTGAGCGTTTTAATATGGTCTGCAAAAGCTTTGAGCCGTAATATTCCAACCTACAGGTGATGCCGAAACGCGCCCTGAGCGGAGAGGTGAGCAAGCCCGAGCGGGTGGTGGCACCTATGAGGGTAAAGGGGTTGAGTGATATTTGAACCGAGCGCGCATTCGGACCGGTATCGATCATGATGTCGATTTTGTAATCCTCCATGGCACTGTACAAATACTCCTCCACCACGTTACTCAAGCGGTGGATCTCATCAATAAACAGCACATCGCCTTTTTCGAGGTTGGTGAGCAAACCGGCCAGGTCGCCCGGCTTTTCAATGACCGGACCTGAGGTAACCCTGATATTGGTGTTGAGCTCGTTGGCAATGATGTTGGATAAGGTGGTTTTACCCAAACCCGGAGGCCCATGCAGCAAGACGTGGTCTAAGGCCTCGCCTCTCATTACGGCAGCTTGTACAAAAACCCTGAGATTCTCCAGTATCTTATCCTGACCAGAAAAATCACTGAAACTCGAGGGGCGCAGCACTTTTTCTAATTCCTGCTCCTGGTCCGAAAGATTTTCTTTATTGGGGTCAAGTACCTTATTTTGCACCTCACAAAATTAATTAATATTAACAGGCAACCTACATTCTATAATCCACATCTTTTTTGTATTCAATGAAATATTTAATTCTAGCAAGCGCGGTACTTTTCAGTTTTTTTTATAGTGAAGCCCAAACGCCAAAAACAACTGTTCAGGTGGATAAGCGCTATCACGATTTTGGAAAAATAAAAGAAGATGGGGGGAAAGTAACGGCTGTTTTTACCTTAAAAAATACAGGCGCCAACGATTTAATCATCCAAAATGCCGAGCCTTCATGTGGTTGCACCTTAGGGGAGTGGACCAAAGAACCGATACCGCCCGGAAAAACCGGAACTGTAACCGCCATTTTCGACCCTAAAAACATGGTGGGCATTATTGACAAAACCATAGGCGTGTATACCAATGCCCAATATGCCAAAGTCATTGTTCTGGAATTGCGCGGCGAAGTGGTGCCGAGAGACAGGACCTTGTCCGATATATTTTCATACAGGGTGGGCAACCTCATGTTCGACAAAGAAGTGGTTGAACTTGGCGACGTTTATAACAACAAAAAGGATTCGGCCTATGTGGTGATATACAACGATGGACAATACCCCATTAAAATCAACACCATTTCACCTCTGCCGAAAGGGTATCACATTCGCCCTGAAAAATATATCATTCAACCCAGCGAGGAAATCCGACTCTTCGCTACTGTGGACGGATCTATTTTCACAGACTTCGGCCCCTTCAACAAAACTTTTCGTCTTTTGACTGACGATCCCGAATACCCCGAAAAGCCTCTTTTCATGTTGGGACATATCAAATATAATTTTGAAACCCTATCGAAAAGGGAATTAAAATCTGCCCCTAAATTTATCATTGATTCAAAATTTAAGGATTTTGGCGACCAACCGGTGGGTTCGTTTGTTACCGCTGATTTTAAAATTACCAATAAAGGCAAGCAAGATTTAAAAATATTGAGTTTAAGGGCCCAATGCCATTGCACGGAGCCAAGCATTACCAAAACTGAACTCAAAAGCGGAGAGTCGGCTGTACTCACCATAAAATTTGATTTAATGGGGCATGCGGGAAACTTTCAAAAACCCGTAACCATCTACACCAACGACCCCAAAAACCCAACCGTCGATGTGGTGCTCAAAGCAAGGCTGTTCTAATTTAAGCAGACTGAAGTTTTAGATATGGAATAAAAGATTAAGCGCTTAAGATGTTATACGTTATTATTTTTTATGCCTTTGGCTGTAGGCCTAATTCGGCACCCTTCTTTAGAATATAAACAAGGGCTTCCTCGTGGTTGTTTTTTATATCTCCATCCAAAATAGCCTCTCTCAAGGCATTTTTTAAAACACCAATTTCCCTGCCGGCGCCAATACCAAATAGCGTCATAATCTCCAAACCGTCTATGGGTGGCTGCCAGTTTCTTATCCGGTCTCTCTCCTCCACATCCTTTATTTTGTCTTCGACAATTTTCAGGTTACTGCGAAATTTTTTTAACTTTAATTCATTTTTGGTAGTGATATCGGCTCTGCACAAGGTGAGCAAACTGCCCACATCGTCGCCCGCATCAAATATTAAACGGCGTATGGCTGAGTCGGTAACCACCTCCTGCGACAATACGATGGGTCTCAAATGCAATTGAACCATTTTTTCGACAAACTTCATTTTCTCATTGAGTGGAAGTTTCAAGCGGCGGAAAATGCCTTTAACCATGCGTGAGCCTCTGTCTTCATGCCCGTGAAATGTCCAGCCTTCGCCCGGTATAAACTTTTTTGTTTGAGGTTTGGCGATGTCGTGCAACAGAGCCGACCATCGCAGCCACAAATCATCGGTTTCCTCACAAATGTTGTCGAGTACTTTAAGGGTATGGTAAAAATTGTCCTTATGCGATAAGCCATTTACGGTGTCGACGCCATGCATGGCCAAAAGTTCGGGAAATATCAGGGCCAACAAACCGGTCTCTTTCATTAAAACAAAACCTGTAGAGGGCTTTTCCGACAAAATCATTTTATTGATTTCTTCAGAAATTCGCTCCATGGACACGATTTCAATTCTTGAGGCATTGGTTTTGATTCCTTCGAGCGTATCAGGATGAAGGGCAAAGTTTAATTGGGTTGCAAAACGAACAGCTCTCATCATGCGCAAAGGATCGTCGCTAAAGGTTATTCCCGGCTCGAGCGGGGTTCGCAGAATTTTATGGTTAAGGTCGGCAACCCCATCAAACTTATCGATTAATGCGCCAAAGTCTTCCTCATTCATGGAAATGGCGAGGCTGTTGATGGTAAAATCGCGGCGGCTGAGGTCGTCGTCGAAACTCCCTGCTAGAACCATTGGGTTTCGGCTTTCAGTGGTGTAAGATTCCTTTCGCGCTCCCACAAACTCTATGTCCCAATCGTCGGCCTTGAGCATGGCCGTGCCAAAATTTTTAAAAACGGTGACGTGCACATCCTCCCCTAGTTTTGAAGCTACTTTTCTAGCAAAGTCAATGCCATCGCCTATCACGGTGAAATCGACATCCTTTGAAGGGCGGTTGAGAATGAGGTCGCGCACATAGCCTCCAACGATATAGGTTTTTATTTGCGACTCCAGAGCAACTTCGGCAACCACTTTAAAAATTCTATGTTCGAGGCGATTTTTCAAGGTTGCAAAAATAAGGTTGAATTTTAATGCATGGGTAGAATGAATCAGGATTAATTAACTTTGAACAAAGATTTTAAACAGGCATGCTACCGGTTTACTCAGCGCACGTGATGAAGCAATGGGATGAATATACCATCCTCCATGAACCGATTGCCTCCATAGACCTTATGGAGAGGGCAGCCAACCAATGTGTGGATTGGTTGGTGAAGCATGTGGATCCTCATGTTTCCATTGCTTTGGTTTGTGGCAATGGCAACAACGGCGGCGATGGTTTAGCCATTGCAAGAATGCTTTTTCATCACCATTACACCGTTGAAGTATTTGTTACCTCTGACAACACCAAGTCACACGACCATCTGCTCAACCTCGAAAGGTTGGAATCGCAACAAAACATAAAAATCAGTCGCCTGGAGAAAGCACTTCTTTTGAAGCTACACCCCAAGACCCTAATTGTCGATTGTATTTTCGGAACAGGGCTCAATAAGGCGGTTGAAGGATTTTGGGAAGAAATAATAAGGACCCTAAACGCCCTGCCCAACGCCATCGTGAGCATCGATGTGCCTTCAGGTATGATGGCTGACCCTGACCATACGCCTGCTTTGGAAACATCCTGTATTGTAAACGCTGAGTCTACCCTCACCTTTCAATCGCCAAAGCTCAATATGCTTCTCGCACCTTTCGGAGAATTTTGTGGCAAAATCAACATTTTGGATATCGGGTTGCATAAGAACTTTCCACTCGAGCACACCAGTGATTATGAGTTTTTGCAAATCGAGGACATTGCTTCCCTATTTAAAAAAAGAAAAGTGTTTTCTCACAAAGGAAGCCATGGCCATGCCCTGATTATGGCAGGTAACGATACCATGCCCGGGGCTGCCGGACTGTGTTCAAGGGCTGCATTGAGAAGTGGGGTAGGAAAGCTTACCCTGATGAGTACATCCTTATGCATTGCTTCTGTTTCCACCAACCTGCCCGAGCTCATCACCGCTACTGACTTTTCTGAGTTGAGCATAGGGCATTTTAGTGCTATTGGAGTGGGGCCCGGTATCGGAACGGGTGAGCATTCGGCGCATATTATTAAAAACTTGCTCAGCCAAGATGGACCTCCCCTAGTGCTGGACGCCGATGCACTCAACCTCATTGCGAACCATGCTTGGATTGATCACATTCCTAAAAATACCATAATCACGCCTCATCCTACCGAATTCGACCGACTTGCCGGCCATTCGATTTCTCCTTTTGAGCGCTTGCTCAAGGCAGGATTACTTGCTAAAAAATTAAAAATTACAGTGGTGCTAAAAGGTGCTTACACGGCCATATGTTTACCGGATGGCCGCAAAATATTCAACAGTTCAGGCAACCCAGGGATGGCAAAGGCAGGAAGTGGAGATGCCTTAACCGGCATTATAACCTCCTTGTTGGCTCAGGGTTATTCTGAACAACATTCCGCAATGATGGGCTGCTATATACACGGAAAGGCCGGTGATTTCGCTGCTAAAAAGAAATCACAAACCGGCATGCTGGCCAGCGATTTGATTGAGGCTTTAGGAGATGTTTTTAATATTTTTGAAGGGAATGCATTTTAAAACTCCCGGATACCAGTCCGTTTAGCTTAAGCTACGTTGCATCTGCCTTAATAGAGGTCATGGTGAGTGAACCCGCCACCAGCTTGTCATTGAAAAATGAAACTTTATCCTTTTCCTCCAAAAGACCTAAAATGTAAAGCAGAGGATAATAATGGTCGGGAGTGGGTATGGCATATTTTCCGGCCGTGCCGTATTTTTCATAATTAATCAGAGCCTGGTGATCTCCTTTTTGAATCGCGCTTTTAAAATTTTCGTTCATTTCAATAGCCCAGTCATATCCATAATTGGGTTCATTCATTTTGTCCCAGGCTACCATCGACAAATTGTGAACCATGTTCCCGCTGCCCATAATAAGTACGCCTTTTTTTCTTAAGCTCGCCAAGGTCTTGGCTAAATTGTAATGGTATTGGGCCGGTTGGTGGTAATCGATGCTCAGTTGCAAAACAGGTATTTTGGCTTCGGGATACATGTTACGGGTAATGCTCCAGGTGCCATGATCGAGACCCCAATCATGGTTTAAGCCCACATTGGTTTCTGTAAATAATTTAGAAATGTTTTTGGCAAGCACGGGGTCGCCCGGTGCCGGGTATTGCACATCGAATAATGCCTTGGGAAATCCGCCGAAGTCGTGTATGGTCGGCGGATTTTCCATGGCGGTGACATGGGTTCCTTTGGTGAGCCAGTGCGCCGAAATGCAGAGAATGGCTTTGGGCCGGGTGATTTCCTTACCCATGGCTTTCCACCTCTGTGAAAAATTGTTGTCTTCAATGCCGTTCATGGGCGAGCCATGCCCTACAAACAAAACAGGAAGTTTTTCATCTTGCTCCTCCAATTCATCGGCAAATTTTTTAAATGAACCCAGAGTGGTCATAGCGGTGGCTGCACTTAATATTTTTAAAAAATCTTTGCGTTGCATTGCAAAAGGCAAAGAAAACTATTTGCTTTTTATATCTAAGGAAATGTTCACAATTTCTGAAATAAACTTGTCCTTGAGTGACTTGTCGTTTCCATAATTGATTCCCCAAAGTTTGCGGTCGACATTGAAGCTCGCCAAGGCTGAAAAATTGGCTGCACCTGCTTCAATTTTTGCCGGAAAGGTCACATTCTTGGTCACCTCTTTCAAGGTGAGATTTCCGCTTACCTTAAAGTTGGCTCCTTCAATGATGGAAGTGTCACCTGCAGCAGGTGTAAAAGCCTCTACTGACGTGACTTCGAATAAGGCCGAACTGTATTTTTCAGCGTCTAAAAAGTCGGCCCCTAACAGGTGGCCTCTGAGTTTTGTTTGAAACATTTCATCTTTTTGCTCCAACTCTAATGATTTTGTGTCGATTACAAATTTCCCACCCGCTAGCTTTCCGTCTTTCACCGTAACACTTCCTTCGCTTAGGCGAAAATACCCGGGGTGGTTTTTGCCTACGCCATTTCCAACAAAGCCAACCTTTGAAGTAGCCAAATCGATTAATACGCTGCTCCCTGTGGACGAATCCACGGTCTGAGCCTCCTCAACCAATGCTTTGTCTCCATTGGGTCCTGAGCTACAGGCCGCAAGACCAATAATGCTAAATGCTATAAATAAATTTTTCATGTTTCTCATTTGCTTAATTAACTTTTTTTGAAAATTGAACTTCGGCATGAATTTTTACTTCATCGGATAGCAATACCCCTCCATTATCTAAAGCGGCGTTAAAATGCATTTCCCATTCGCTGCGGTTAATTTTTCCATTCACACTGAATCCTGCTTTGGCATTGCCCCATGGGTCGGTTGATACCCCTCCGAATTCCACGTCAAGACTCACTTCTTTGCTCAGGTTCTTAATCGTCAAATCGCCGATAACTTTGTATTGCTCATCGCTTGCTTTTATGATTTTTGTCGATACAAAATTCATTTCAGGATAAGCTTCCACATCAAAGAAGTCGGCCGCTTTAATGTGCCCGTCTCTCTGCTCATTGTTTGTGGTGATAGAACGTGTATCGGCTGTAAGATGGATAGATGCAGTACTGAAATCGTCCCCATCGGTTAGGACGTCTACATTGAATTTTTCGAATGATCCCGAAACATTGGTAATCATCAGATGCTTTACTTTAAAACCAAGTTCACTGTGTGATGGGTCCAATGACCACATGGTTTTGTTTTCTGTTGCGCTTGCTGTTATTGTCATTTTAATAAATTTTTGTAATGCAAAACTAGCTCGGTTAAACGCTACCATGCCTTGAGATAGGCTAAGAAATTTCATTGACTTAGGTCAACAAACTATACGCATCACAGCCGTACTACTCCATTTTTAACAATGGAAATTTTAAAAAAAGGATGGCGTGATTTTTAGAAATTAAATTTTCTTCCTGATTCGGCTCAGGGTCTCCGGCGTGATGCCAAGATAGGATGCAATTACATGCTGAGGCACCCTTTGCACCATTTGAGGATAAGCTTTGATGTAATTGAGATAGCGATCTTCGGCCGAAGACCCTAACATGGCATTAACCCTGCGGTGGGTCGCTACATAATTGCGCTCTAATAAAATGCGCATAAAGCGATCATATTGCGGAACTCTGCGCAATATTTCTTCCCGGCTTTTCTGGTCGAGGATTAAGACCTCAGCATCTTCGAGTGCTACAATATTTGAACTCGAGGGTTCTCCTGTCAAATGGCTGTACATCTCGCTGATCCACCATCCCTCAACCCCAATCTGAAAAACATTTTCATCTCCATTTTTATTGATCGAATACGTTTTAAAACAGCCCTTCAAAATGAATCCTACATGCTTGCACACATCGCCTTCCTGTAAAAAGAACTGATGTTTTTTGTATGTTTTCACTTTACAATATTCCCTGAACACCAATTTATCGACATCCGATAAAGGAATGGTTTGCTCTAATGTATCGAGAAAATAGTCAATCATGTTATGTATAAACCCATCGGACATCAAAATGGTTTTTGGAAATAAATCCTTATGAAAAATTATTTAGCTTACTTTGTAATAAAAAGTATCACCATTCAGTATCAATCGACTGAATGTAACGCTTTTATTACAGTTCGCGTCTATTGAATTATAATTTAGTTTGGAGGAAAAAGAACTCATAAAGTCTTGTGCTAAAGGTGATGCCAAAGCTCACCGTCTGCTGTATGAGAAATACGGGCCACAAATCATGGGGCTTTGTATGCGCTACGCAGGAAACAGGGAAGACGCAGAGGAAATTTTTCACGACAGTTTAATTAAAGTTTTAAAAAATATAGAAAAATTTAAATTCGAGAGCAGCTTAAAAACATGGATTTCCAGAATCAGCATCAATACTGCTCTCGATTTTTTAAGAAAAAGAAAAAAAACATTGTTTATTAGCCATATCTCTGATTACAGCCATGAAATGGCAGACAGCGATATACCTGCAGAGGTGAGTTTAGAGGCGGAAGTGGCCATGCGACTGCTCAAGCAAATGCCGGTTAATCAACAAGTCATTATCAATTTATTTATTATAGAGGAAATGAGTCATAAAGAAATAGCGGCCCAGCTTGGCATAAGTGAAGAAGCATCGCGTGTACAATTGAGCAGGGCCAAACGCGTTTTGTGTAATTTAATCCACTCAAGATCAATTAACAATGAGCAACAAAGATAATCTTCAAAGGGTCCTGCAAGAGGCCTTTGAAAACCACACCGAAATTCTAAGAGAGGCTCAATGGGAGCGGCTCGAGGGAGCTATGGTCAAGAAGAAAAAAAGGCGATTTTTTCCATTTTTCATCCTCTTCTCGGTGATATGCTTTACAGCAGGAGTCACTTACTTTCTCACTGTAAAATTCGGCCTGAAAAATACACCCGAAGCACCTTTAATAGCTTCATCAAAAAAAGATGCTGCACAGGCAATCCCATTCGTGCCTGAGCAAAATACCCCAAGTTCTGATAAATCTTCTCAAAAGAATTACTTAAAACAAGAGCCCACGTTTGCAGGGCTTAGCGGTCAAATATTTACGCCCATGATGGTCCCATCAACTGAGCCGGGAATTGCCACACCTACGCCTGAATTATTAGAACCTACCCAAACCCCAACTGAAGAAACCTTCGAATCGGTAGAAGAAAATCCTGCAAATTCGACTGCAAAAGAGAATATATTTGAAGAAGCCAAAACAACAGAAGTGATTGCAGCTGAGGAAAATAAAAAAGTTGAGAAGGAAATTGAAACCAAGACCCAAAAGGTTTCGAAATTTTCTTTTTCACTATCAGGTGGTTTATCTAAAATGAATGTAAAAGTTACCGGCATCGAAAGTCCTGAGAAATTGCATAAGGATACAAGAAACCTTTTTGAGCAGTCGAACCAAAAACTGAAGTCTGAATTTGTGAGTCTGGGGTTTGATATAAATGCTTTTCCAAAAATGCGTTTAGGGTTCAGCACAGGGCTTCAATTTTTGAGAGTGGCCAATCCGGTGCAAATTGATTACAGGCTTACCGAAGTGCCATTATGGGATTCACGCCACACCTCTATACAGGGTTACGTAACCAAATCGCCACAGGATGCCCTTTATTTTTACGCCAACTCAACCCACTATAAAACCTATATTATTTTGCCCCTACGCCTCAATTATTCGATGCCATTGAACAGCAAAAATGAAATTGGTCTGAGCGCAGGCGTTAATATTTGCGGGCTGGCGTCGGCCAAGGGTAAAACCCTTATTCTTAATGGAGGTGACAATTCTGATCCCGGCATTGTAGACCTCAATCGCAAGATGTACCGGAAATTTGACGCAGGCTTTAACGCAGGCTTACAGTACAGCCATCAAGTTAAAAATGCGTGGTGGGCCGGAATTGAAAGCATGTGGCAATCGAATGCTTCAAAGTATAATACCGGCGACGGCGCTTTAAGAAACAAACTCCAGGGATATAATTTAAACTTCTTACTAAAATATAAAATATAGAGACATGAGAAAATTTTACTTAACCCTTGCTCTCATATCTTGCCTTAAATCCTTCTCACAAACACCAGCTTTTGTTAAAGACGTGGGAAAATTGCCAAAAGATAAAATTGGCCAAAATATAGAATGCTCTTGTATAGACCCGAAGGGCAAGCTAACGGTAGGGCATTTTAAATCGAGCAGCTCCGACACCCTCATTTTTAAAAAATGGGACGGCGCCAGGTGGAACAGAGTGAACACCTTACTCGGGAAACGAAGTGCCAAGAATCTCTCGACAAAATGTATTTATACGGCCGATTCCTTTCTGTATGTGGTCACGGATTACGTCGACAAGGGCCGAACTAAAACAGGCCTGTTCTACCTCCCCGATGGGACCGGAGAATCAAAATTTATTGCCGATTTCCGGGCCAAAAACTCTACAGAGGTGTTTATTTCCAATTTAAAAATAATCGATCATAAGTTGGTTGTTTTCGGTCGTTTCGATTCCACCTACACGGCACTAAAACAAGTGGTGCCGAATTACAATCTCTCCATCTTTGAGTATGAGAATCTGGCTGGCAATTGGGGAATTGATACAAAAGTTCAAAAATTAATAAAAGAAGTCCCTATTATCACGGCTGCAGCCACCATCGGGCTTACAACGGTTTTTGTAGCCAATAACAATGCCGCCATCTATAAGTACACCTTCCCCGACCAATTGGAAATTCTAAGAGCAGCGTCCTCCACAAAAAGCTTGTATTCAGGGGTACACTCCATGGGCGATAAATGGTTAATTACAAGGCCGTATCAAGACTCGGCTTTGATTTACGATGGAAAATCGCTGACGATAAAAGTGTTGGGAAGAGCGCTTGCGCCTAATTTAAGTAGCATCAGCGTACCTAGAGGTTTGCTCATAGCCGAAGATTCAAAAACTTATAGTAGCCTGCTGCTTCTGGACTCCTCCAATTACACTATTTCTACCATTTATAAATCAAGGCAAACCATAGTGATTACGCCAAAAAGCGAGTTAATAAAAACGCCTTCGGGTATTTACTATACTTTCAATATCCCCCTCATTTATCGCGACACCATATACGATAACATCGTAGAGCTTTTCGACATGAACAGAGTCGTTAAATTGAAAGAAATTGTGGCCTATTTGTTCTACGACAAGAACAATAATTTTAAAAAGGATGCAGGAGATGTAGCCATAGAGGGCAAGTTATATAACCGAACTCTAGGCAATACCCTTACGAGTTCGGCAGGAAAATTCGTCGATAAATTGCCAGATTATATGGATGCGGAGTATGAACTCCTGGACTACAATTCAACAGAGTGTCTTAAACTTCCATTTTCTGCGGCTTTACAAAGCAACAGTAACCAAGGCAACAACGATCCTCTCTACTTCCCTCTGCAAAAAACACACTTCGCAAAAGATATCAATGTGAAAAGTTGGGGAAAGGCCACTGCCAGATTGTTTGATACCATTCCTATTTACATCAAGGTCAATAACCGCGATTGTGATTTGGGATCTTCCAATGTAACCGTAAGGGTTGATTTGGACACGGGCACGGTGTTCATCAATTCAACTCCTCCTTTTAGCTACAAGTTGGCCAACACGCTGTTTTTTAACCTCAGCAATTTAAAACCAAATCGCGACAGCCTGCTCACCTTATTTGTAAAGTACACGTATCCCGCGTATAAAACAGAACAATTGGTTTCGCATTACATCCAATTAAACCCTCCAAATAAGGAAGACACCCTGGGCAACTTGGATAGCATTGTACAAAGGATGGTATACAGCTATGATCCTAATGCTAAGTACAGCATTCCGGAGGGCACCATTAAAACAGATTTGAAAAACATAAGGTACTTTATACAATTTCAAAATGAAGGCAACGATGAAGCCCGCAGGGTAACCATCATGGATACACTCGACAGCCGTTTGCCGGTTTATGAATTTCAAATGGTGGCCGCCAGTCACCCCTATTCAGTTTCATTAAAAAATAATGCGGTGACCTGGGTTTTCGACAATATTAACCTCCCACCCAAAAAGCTGAATGAAAGTGCCAGCCAGGGCTATGTGGTTTTCGACGCCCATGTTATAGCAAACTTAAATGTAGGTGACAGCATACGCAATAAGGCCTTTATTTATTTCGATTTTAATGAGCCCATTATCACCAATTTAGCCCGTATTCAACGCATTGAGGATTTACCGATAATTGATGATTCGGATTTAAATTTCAAAGTTTTTCCTAATCCGGCTAATGCATTGGTAAATATTCAAAATAAGCTCAACACCACACAAAGCATTACCGTGTTTAATATGCTCGGACAGCAAATTGAAGCCATAGAACTCAGTCCCTCAGGTAAAACCGTTTTATCCATCACGGAATGGCCAAATGGGATGTACTTTGTGAGGTCGTCAAAAGGAGGTTTTTTAAAGTTTTTGGTTCACTGAGAACTCTATAATGTAAATAGGGCCTGCTGAAAAACACTTAAAGACTTGATATGATGAGGTTCATTAAAACTTTTATTGCTTTTAATGCACGATAAAAGT
>CAZTXB010000021.1:45258-49467 GCA_964617955.1 uncultured Chitinophaga sp. | reverse complement strand
GAGCACGGCTTTTATGCTCAGGGCCTTGGCAAGTTGCAGGCTAAAAGTATCGGTATTGCCTAAAACTAAGTTGGAAGAGGATAGCCATTGGTAGGTATAGCCTGATGCCAAACCGCCCGATGGTTTTATTTTTAAAAACACACGGCTGTTTTTACAGACGGCGGTATCGGCAGGCAAACCTTTAATCTCGAGGGTTGGTCGAATAAAAACGGTTTTATAGGCTGTATCTGTTTTGCCGCAGCCACTGCTGTCGCTGATGATGATGCGGAACTTTGTGGTTTTAAGAGGAAAAGCTGTGGTGGTTTTGGCTGTACTGTCTGCTACCAGATTACCCGGACTCCAATGCCAGCGGCTGCCGCCGGAGGTGCTAAGTTTAAGGGTTTGTCCTTTACAAATTAAAGTATCGCTTCCCGCATTAGCGGTATCTTTGCTATAAATGAGCAAACGCAGGGTATCGTACTTGTAATAGCTTTGTACCACAGGGCTGGTGCTGAGTATGCGTATTCTGTAATTGGGACTGCTTTCCACATCAAACAAGGGAAGCACCCCTTTGATCACCCCATCCGTGTCGCTGTTTATTCTTCCCAGTTCCCTTTCTTTTCCTTCGAAGTTTCCGTTTTCGTCGCTGAGTTGGGCTATGAATTGGTTGGATGGGTTGAAGGTTCCGTTTTTGGTGTAGGGGATAGGGATGGTATCTCCGGCACAGTAAGGTCCAGAGTTTACGTAACCGCGAAGGATGTCTATATCGTTGATTTTCATTAGCAATACATCAGCACGACCTTTTTCTGTAAGATATACCTTGTTATTTAAATAGGCTGTATCTATGATTGTACCGCCGAGCAATATTTCTCTTTGCTTATTCGTGCTAATGCTATAAAGTGGTTGATAATAATTGGCTTTACCAATTTTATTCATCCATAAAATGTTTCCCCTCATATCGGTTTTGAAAAACCAAAAAAAACCATCATTTATAGGTAAGTTGAATTCCCTATAGACTGTATTTCCTCCAAATGCTCCCCCAACATAAATGTAATCTCCTGAAACATCCATCTCTAATATTTCGGCACTTACCTTTTCTCCTTTTTTAATTTCAGGGCTTATGTACCATTTTAGTTTGAGGTTGGAATCAAGGCAGGCAAAAAGAGGAACGTGGTTATCGTAATATTTTTTAGCGATAAGGCTTATGGAATCTTGATACCGGCCTCCAATAAGAATACTTCCATCATTTAAAGATTTTATTGAATAAATGCTTGCATAATTATCCATGGCTGTAAACAGCAAAGTATTTTTTTTAATTTTAAGATTACTGTCTAAATATGTTAGGTAAACAGAGGTGAGACCTTTGCCGTTAAAATAGGTTTTGCCGCCAATGATTACTGTATCAACAAACGAATATGTGTTCAAAATACTATTGAAAGATAGACACATAGCTAATCTCCCCCATCGCCTTCCATAGACAGGTTCCGAGGCCTTCTGAGGTATCAATTCCTTATTTAATTTTAGCATAAAATAACCTTCCTTCATCGAAACAAAACCAATGTCAGGAATAGATAATTTAGAATTAGATAAACTTACACCCAATAAAATTTCATTTTTTTCAGTAATCTCCATCGTTTCAAAAGAAAACTGGTTGGAGCTGGACAAGGTGTAAATCTTTTCAAAATTTCCATTGGTATCCAAGCGAAGAATGAATCCATTTTTATTTCCTGTATAAGTAACATTATTTATAGTAGCCATTTTACTAAAATTACCAGAAATAAATATTTTATTTAACGATTCGGAATAACAAATTTTTGACACAATCATACTAAATGCAGAATCCGGAGTCCAAACCCACCTGGCTTTGCCCTCTTTACTTAAAAAAGAAACGATACACGGGGCTAACGAATTTTTTAAACCGCGGTTAAACCCATCTATTTTAGTTGAATCACCAAAGTTCCAACTCACAATAGAGCGTCCATCAGATAAAAGTTTGCATTTGGGCCAACTTTCGCCAGGTGCGTCACCAATTTGTTTTATCCACTGAAAATTTTGAGAATGGCACATATTTACCATTCCCAAAATTAAGATAGAAAAAATACATAGGCTTTTTTGCATTATTATACAACCTAACTAATCCATAACAGCAATAACCATACTTTTGGTATCTATCAGTTTAGAATATACCATTAAGCTATAGTAATATTGACCCGGAGCTAAATTGGTGCAATCCAATTCAACTTGGCCATAGCCAGTTTTATTTAAGGAGAAAGCTTTTATTAATTTCCCATTATTATCAACAACTCTTAAAAAAGCGTTATTGGAATTAGAGGGTAAAAAATAATCTATAAATGTGACTCCTTTAAAAGGATTTGGATGATTCTGAAACAAGATAGGAAATTGGTTTAATACTTCTTTTTGGGTATTTATATTTTTCGATTCCTTGATCTGACCGGAAGCAAAGACCATATCAAGTTTTTGTTTTAATGAATCAATAATTATTTGTTGCTCTTGTATTCCTTTGGTCAGTACCGGAATTAATTCAATATAAGTTACCCAATAATTATCTTCTGAATTTTTTGGTTTTATTACTACATTAGGCAGAAGTGGTTCTATTTCTTGAGCAATAAAACCATAGTCCGTTAAATGCGGGGTTTTAATAAAGTTATATTTCACTGGATTTAGCTTTTTAATAATTGCTAAAGTGTTTTCTATAGGCTCAATATTTTCTTTTAGCTTCCTATCTGAACTGTATTGTGTGGAACCGGCCCAAAGAGTTGTTCCATATATGTTATTAAAGACATTAGTTGAAGCAATTCCAATATCACTTACTTGATGAGCAAAAGGCAATAATTGGTTTGTAATAGCTTTTACAAATGTTGCATCATCATTAAATATAGCTTCGGAATTAAAATAGGCAAATGTTGGTGAAAAAGTACCATTGTCAAGAAAACTCACATTTCCTTTCAAAGTAATTATTCCGGTAATATTTGTATTTCCTATAATATCAGTTTTTGCATTTATCTTCACATCATCGGAAACTTCTAATACATTTTGATGATGTTTATTTAAACACAATAAACTGCCCGTTTTACTTTTAATTGGCTTTAAGGTTAATGACCAATCTTCACTTGGGTCTACTATGTCATCAACGAATCGACCACCTATTGATACGGGAAGATAAAATCTTGTAAATCCCAAAGTAGAATTTGGTTGACCATTGATCTCAAATGAAGGTCTACCTCCTGCAATAAATCTTAAATTTGTTGAGCTAGTGGTTCCAAAATTTTTAAAATAATTAGGAAACGTAGTAATATTATTTCCGCCCAATAGCCAAACTTGGTCAACATCATTTGCATTTACCGTACCGGTATAAACCTTTCCATTTGGGTCTATTAGTAGTTGTTGAATGCTGGTGGATGCTAATTGTCCTAAAAATAAATCTCCTGTACGTGTTAATTTTAAAAGCGGATTGCTATTGTAATCAGTAAATTCCATAAGGGTTCTATTATGAAGTGACCCATCAAAAGTTTCTTTAAGATGAAATTGAGCAGTAGGGTTAGGTAATCCTAATCCAAAATTACCATTGCCTAATATAGTAGCCCATTCTGAAGCATATTGATTAAAACCAGAACCAAAATTATGAACTCCTTCTATCGATTGAAATATTAACCGATTTGGGGCTTGCGTAAATTCATATGCCCATGAAATCACTGCATCTTTTCTTGTTAAATCCAGTGGAATTGGTTGTCCCTCTTCTACAAATGGCTCAATTAATGAAGTAGCAACTTCTCTTAACCCAAAATGAGCAGCATAATTCCCCCATCGATGATAGTCTACCAAATAATTAATTCCTGGCGAAATTGAAAATGTGTTACCAGAGGGATAAATAGTTGGTTTTTGCCACGAGCCTTTAAAACTCCATTTACCATATTGCCCTTCATAATTATTTTTATCTTGACATACACCTAAATTTCCACCATAAAATATTCCTCTTGTCGAAGGATTACAACCCCCACATAATCCACTTGATTTAGTATAATTTTCCCCAAATTTTAGTTTGTGATAGGTTGTTGCTGATGTTAAAAATGGAATAGTGGGAAGCGGGTCAATTTTAAAAAAGGAATTATCATTTGGAATGCCCGAAACCATAAATGGGTAATTTTGAGCATAAGAGAACGGACTAGAACCCAAAGTGAGAAGCATCAATAGGGCAAAGCCGGATGTTGC
>CAZTXB010000021.1:0-45158 GCA_964617955.1 uncultured Chitinophaga sp. | reverse complement strand
GAGTTGCGAGTTGCGAGTTGCGAGTTGCGAGTTGCGAGTTGCGAGTTGCGAGTTGCGAGTTGTCATAAAAAGTTTATTAGGATAACAAATATATAGATTAATCCTATTAAAATTTCAAGTTTATTTTGGCTCAATTTTTTAAATGACTTTGGGATGAAAATCAAAAAACCTCCAAGGTTTCTGAAACCTTGGAGGTTTGAATTGAATTGTGATATGAAGCTTGTTTCGGAGATTACCTCGGCTCTTTTTTTTTAACACAGTTAAGCGGAGTATAAACAGAGGGATTACTCAGAGTTTTTTTTAGTGAGCTAAAAAAAAGGGACGTGTAAACTTGAAGAATAAATAAACCCCGGAGGCATTTGATTTTATTTTCATTTTTAAAAGCATGGCTCAATGCAGCACATGCACATGCCCTTGAAAGGTATTTTCGGATCCGTCTTTAAATTTCACTTTGATTACATAACTGTAAACCCCGTCTTCAAATTCGGGTTTCCATGGGGTACTTCCCTTGTAAACCACCTGGTTGGTTCGGGCAACAATAAGCATGTGGTAGCTCAGCACTTTCCACCCAAAGGGAGCAAATTCATCGTTGAGGCCGTCATCGTTTCGGCTTACAGCATTGGGTATGTAAAAGGCAAGGGATGGACTAACTTTGATGGTTTTACTCACTGTATCAGTGCAGCCAAAGGCATTGGTGACGGTTAATTTTGTGAGATAACTTATGGTGTCCTCAATGGGCAACCTCACTGCTGAGGGGCTACTTTGATTCAGCAGCAGTGCACCAATATTCCAGAGGTATTTTTTATAGCCTGTTTGCAAAGGGATAAACTCTATCTGAGCATGGTCGGAGGTGGGGATTTGAGGAATGGTGGTAAATCCGGCATCGGGTTTTTCAATGACGGTGATATTGTGGCTCGACTCATCCACACAAGCCATGCTATCGGTTATATGCAGGGTGAGGATTTGTGCACCTGTTTGGTTAAATCCAAGGGTGGTGTCTTTGCTCTGCCATGGCCTCTTGTTGAGGGCAGACTGTATTGGGCTAGAATAAACCGATTGGTTGCTCAACCCAAGGGGTTGGTATTGGCAAATGGAATCTGTGCTTGAAATTAATATTGCCTTGGGACGCGGAATAAGCCTCACGGAGTCTTTAACGACAGCTTGACAATAGTCGGTGCTGAGCGAAACTATCCATTGCTTGTTATAAACGCCTGTGAGATTGAGGCTGTTGCCAAGATCTATGGCCTTACCGTTTTTAAACCACAGGTGGCTCAAAGTGTTTTTATAGCCGCCGGTGGCCTTAATTTTTAAAATTAAACTGCTGTCGAAACAAGGCGGTTTTTCTATTTTGGCGATGATAGCAGGGGGAAGTAATAGTTTAATAAATGAGGTATCGTTGATATCGGAGCAATGATGGGTTATGATGGCTTTGAGGGTTTCGGACTGAGACACAGCGTAGTGCAGGGTATCGGTTGTAGCCAAGAGCTGTCCAAAACTATTGTACCATTTAAAATCGAAGTCATAACTTTTTCCAGCCGATGGCAGGAGTTTTAAAACGGGCTTGCTTCCGGCGCAAACAAGGGTGTCTTTTAATAATTGAGTAAAACTAAAAGGCGGAAAATGGAGAGTAACCAACTGTGTATCGTTGGATATACTGCACCCATCGCTGAGCACGGCTTTTATGCTCAGGGCCTTGGCAAGTTGCAGGCTAAAAGTATCGGTAAGGCCTAAAACTAAGTTGGATGAGGACAGCCATTGATAGGTATAGCCGGATGCCAAACCGCCCGATGGGTTTATTTTTAAAAGTACGCGGCTGTTTTTGCAAACAGCGGTATCGGCAGGCAAACCTTTAATCTCGAGGGGTGGTCGAATAATAACGGTTTTATAGGCCGTATCTGTTTTACCGCAGCCACTGCTGTCGCTGATGATGATTCTGTACTTTGTGGTTTTAAGAGGAAAAGCCGTGGTGGTTTTGGCTGTACTGTCTGCTACCAGATTACCCGGACTCCAATGCCAGCGGCTGCCGCCGGAGGTGCTAAGTTTAAGGGTTTGTCCTTTACAAATTAAAGTATCGCTTCCCGCATTAGCGGTATCTTTGCTATAAATGAGCAAACGCAGGGTATCGTACTTGTAATAGCTTTGTACCACAGGGCTGGTGCTGAGTATGCGTATTCTGTAATTGGGACTGCTTTCCACATCAAACAAGGGAAGCACCCCTTTGATCACCCCATCCGTGTCGCTGTTTATTCTTCCCAGTTCCCTTTCTTTTCCTTCGAAGTTTCCGTTTTCGTCGCTGAGTTGGGCTATGAATTGGTTGGATGGGTTGAAGGAGCCGTTTTTGGTGTAGGGGATAGGGATGGTATCTCCGGCACAGTAGGGGCCTCTTTTTACATAGCCGCGGGTTATTTCTATATCGTGGATTTTAGCTACTAGCAAGTCAAGACTTCCATTAGAAATAAATTGTTGAGAGTTTAAATGAGCGGTATCATTAAAATCACTTACTGCTAAAACCTTTTTATTAAAAGCAGAAATATGATTCAAAGAATTTAGTTTCTTGCTTGTCGAAAAACGTTTAGTCCAAAGAAAACTTCCAAACAAATCTAATTTGGCAATAAAAACCCTTCCTTCATTTTCATAGGTATATATATCCCCAAAATGAAAATCACCCTGAACTCTACCACCAGTATAAATATAACCATTATGGTATTCTAAAGTTAAAATCTGAGAACTGGAGCCAGTAACAATACTGCTCGGATATGTAGCATATTCTATTTCATAATTTGTATTAAAAATCAGGACTATTGGCTTTGTATATTGTTTTGATATTATAGTTTTATTCTTAAAAACTATTGAATCTAAAAATGCTGTACCAACAATAATTTCACCCTTTTCTGTCATTGCAGAAGAGGCCTTAAGTACTGTACCTGAAAATAACTTATCAATTCTTTTTACTCTTAAACTTTTATCCAAACTAATTGAAAAATATCCACCATTAGAAGTATCTTTAAATGCTATTAATGAATCTTGATAAGAAATATTAGCAGCGTAAGTAGTCAGTATAATTTTGTCATTATTGATATTTAATTGTTCATTTAGAAAATTATAATCAGGTATATTAATAAGTTTGGATTTGGCATTAATATTCAAACTGGTATCCAAAACACAAAGCACAAATCCACCATTGGTATAACACATAGGTTTTAAAGCGCAAAATTTTTGACTTAAAGAAGCGCCAAACCCAATAGGTATAAATAACTTATTCTCATAAATTTTTATATCGTTTATTCGATTATAATTGGTATCTTCTATTACAAAAAATTTCATAGGAGTACCATTCTTATTCATTTTCATAACAAAACCGTTTCTGGAGTATTTTTTTTTAGATTGACTATAATAGGAATGATAGCTTTCATTACCATAATAAACTATCCCTTCCAAATAGCCTGTTATATAAATATTCTCAGAAATAGTATCATTAATAATTGAATTAAATTGAATTGGCCCGAAAATACTATCTGAAGCCCAAAGCCATAAAGGTTTGCCATCTTTATCCAACTTACCTACACAGGCTATAGTAGGATACTTCTGCTTTATCGTAAAAACACCAAGTGAAGTGTTTGAGACCCCGATCCATGTAAGATAACCAGCTTTTCTTGTTTGTAAGCATAAAGGGTTATTTTCAGCCCCAGTTCCACCAAAGCTTTTAACCCATTCAAATTTTTGGGCAATGCAAATTAATGCCCACCCCCAAAAATAGAAAATGAAAAATAGCTTTTTATACAACTTGAATGGCAATTTAATTTGATGCAGAAATAAGCATAGTTTTAGTTTCGACAACCTTTAAGGCTAATTTTTAAATTAAGCATGGCGAACTTTTCCGCTGGCTCTAACGTATAATGGTAATGGTCCCTTTATCGGTTTTTCGCTTTCCGTCACAAGCCATATAGCTCACCATCCAGATATAAGCATCCAATTGGTCGGGATTGGAGAGGTTTGTTCCATCCCAGGGTTTATGGGTGGTGTCGGAGTCGTATATTTTTTCGCCCCAGCGGGTAAATACCTTCAGATTGTATTGGTTATAAACCACCGGCATTTCAAATGGAAATACGTCGTTCAGGCCGTCGCCATTGGGCGTGAAGGCATTTGGGATGTATAAGATATTCGGTAATTTGTTGGGGTCGGTTTTCACAGTGATGGTATCGTAACCCTTGCATCCGGCCTCGTCAACCACTACCACGGAATAGACTCCGGCGTGTTCAACAAATCGCTCTCTTTGATTCAGTCCATCCTGCCAAAGGTAAGAGTTAAAATTGCCTCCGGTCGTAAGTCGTATGGGAGAGCGCAGACAAATGGTGGTGTCTTTTCCTATATCAATCATTGGGGAGTAGGTCATGGACATTACCACCGTATCGGAATTGAGGCAACCAAAGGAGTCGGATTTGGTAACCCAATGTTTTCCAGGAGTTCTGATCAAGCAGGTTTGCGATTGGTCTCCATTGTTCCATTGGTATTGGGTAGGTTGGTTATTATTGGCCGGACCGGCATCGGCCAGAAAATGCACCGAATCACAGAAATGCAGGTCGGCACCCAAATCCACAATAACTTTTGAATTCTCAATGCCCATTTCATCAAATTTAGAACAGTGCTTGAGTTGCGTTTTTACCCAGTACTTTCCGGGTCGATCGGTGGTGTAAGTTCGGCTGGTACTGCTGTCTTGCCACTTATAGGTGGTTCCGGCAGGCTGAGCCCCTGCGTCAAGGGTTCTTAAAAAATTGTTACAGATGAATAAGTCAGGCCCCAGATTTGGTGTAATTTTAGCTAACACCAAATTCACCGAGTCGGATTTTGAGCAGTATTTATTATAAAGATGGGCAATAAATCTGCCTTCTTTCGTGATGCGAACTCTTGTTCCGGTATCGGCCAAATTCAGCCATAAAATTTTGGTACCCGGCGAAAGGTTTTTAAACTCGACAATGGCATCGACCTTTTCGCAGAACAGTGAATCTCGGGGTCCGATAAAATTAACAGGTTCAGAGCCAATTTTTATGGTATCTCGGATGACACAATCGCCATATACAGCTTTAACCCAATAAGTGCCAGCCTTTTGAACGAGAATCGTGGCTGTCTTGTCACCGGTTGACCATTCAATTGAATTGAAGTCATTCCAGGGTACATACAAGGTTTGTTTAAAGGATGAACAGTACATGCGATCCTTGCCAATGTCAAATCCTTTTTTTACACGCACTTTTACTTTTAAGGTGTATTCATCGTTACAGGCTGTGTTCCAGGCTGTTTGTTTTACATAGTAATCGCCCCCCTTACTGAATACATGAACGGGATTGCGCAACTGGCTTGCATTGTTGTCGAAGCCGGAGGCAGGGTCGCCAAACTCCCAACTCACCCGGGTAGCGCCTATGCTTTTGTCGGTAAAAAACACGGTATCGGAACACCAAATCGTGGGTTTAAAATTTGCTACCGCCACTGCATCGCAATCGATGACATTGAACTGGTAGTCGCGCAGTGTTTCGCCAATGAGTATCCATTGGTTGTTTATTTTTCGCCACTCCTGTACTTTCACTCCGCACACAAATTGGCCTTTTTCACTGGGGGTGACAGAAAGCTCGCCGCTCAATTCATCGATTTGAAGAATGGGATTGCCGTGCATCATGTCGGCAGTGCTGTACCCCGATTGCCAGTAAACATTTTTGAATGGGGGTGGATGTGGGTCTACCTGGCCTTGTTTTCCCGGAGCAGGGCTGGCTTTATCGGCTCCCAAAAAGGGGTGATAGAGCATGTAACTGAGAGAATCCCCATCGGCATCGGTTGCTGAATGATCGAAAACGAAGGGAAAATCCTTGCAGATAAAAATGGGGGGAAATTTTTTAAAAATAGGACTGTTGTCAACATCCACCAAGCTTCTATCGGGTATCTGTACCCAATAGGTAGCTCCGGTTCCACCCGGATCATACAGGTTATTGATGGAGTTGTTTCGACAGCAACGCTCATAGGCAATGATGTAGCCGCCTTTTCGTTTGGGGAGTTCAACATCAAAAGTATAGTTGTACTGGTCTACGCAAACATCGCCCGGCATGTTCACACATTTGTAGGCTGTGCCAAACAAATGTATGGGCCCTGTTCGGGTGATTTCCAACTGCTGTAAAGATTTGTAGGTGCTGCCATCATAGATGCTGATAATTCCGGTTTCGTCAGAGGCGATGGCCTCTTTGTTTCCATTATAGCAATCGATATAGAGTTTGAGGGTAATTTCATAGATATTTCCGCCTTTAAACTTGTAATAAAAGTCGCCACCAACGATATGGGTAGCGTTTGTTTTTATCACGGTAAGGAGAATAAGAACTATGGCAAATTTTAACCTCATTTTGAGTAAGACTCCTTTGGTTCACAAAAAGTTATGTAAAACAAGAAAAAAATATTCACATAACCAAGGGCCAATTCTCCAACGGTAAATTGGTGACAATTAAAATACTTTTTTGCAGAGCAAAAAATTATGGGATTCCGAGCGCTCTGGCTTTGGAAAGATAATCGTTGGCTTCAGGTTTACCCTGTCGTTGCAAAATCAACCCCATTTGCTTGTAGGCGTAAGGAAAATTAGGATTTATTTGGGTGCAATAGTTGTAATACATGAGTGCCGAATCGGGGTAGTTGAGCATTTCATAGGAATTGCCGAGACTGTAAAATACGTTCACACTTTGATTGCCAAATTCAATGGATTTGATAAAATTGGATTTAGCAAGGCCGTAATCTTTTTTATAAACGGCAATGTTTCCCAAACCTTCCCATGCATACGACATATTGGTTTTGAATTCAAGCGCTTTTGAGAAGAAATACTCGGCCGAATCTTGTTTATTGGTTCTCATAAAGATTTCGCCCAGATAGGTAAAGGAATTATAATTTTCGGGACAAAGTTCGATGGACTTTTTGAGATGTTTTTTGGCCTGATTTAACATGAGCTCCGATTCCGGGCTGCCAATATTCTGCAGGCCTTGCAACATGCGTATATAACCCATTTCACGGTAAGGGCCTTCATTAAGGGGGGCGTATTTTGAAGCACTTTTATACAAGGCGATGGCAGAGTCGAATTGATTTTTATTTTTGAGTTGATGGGCTTTATAAAAGTCGAAGTTGCTGCGTTTTAAGATGGCTGCAATCGTTACTCCATCTACTTTTATTTCATGAATGGTACCCTTTGGTGGGTAATAGCCATTGAGCATTTGTTTACTACTCAAGGTCCGGGTAGTGAAAATAGCATAATCCCAATACTTTTCGTCCCACTCAAAATCCCTACACCAGGCTATGGTTATGCTGTCGGTTTGTTTTTCGGCGTAGTAACTCATGCTGTGGCTTTCGTTATTGCTTCCTACAAATATGCGTTTATTGGTATTCTTTAAATTTTCATGTTCAAGCAGCCATTCAATGGCAGCCCTGGGACTCTGACACCAATAGTCGGTTTCATAATAGCCATAAGCGCCTTTAACACCACCCACGGTTTCGTTATAGTAAAGGTATTGGTAGGGGTGGTTTTTTACCATCCATGCCCCTACTTTCCCGACCAATAACACCAGTATGGCAAGAGGAATCCATCTCAGGTTTTTAATTTTAATGAGGTGGAGCAAGCGCTGCCAACCCAAAGCTGCCATGACCACCACAGTGGGGTAAATGAACAACAAATGCCTCCAACTGCTGTAGAGTGCCGATTTTTTATAAATCACATAGGTAATGGGAAAAGCAGTAGCAAATACCAAGAGGGCGATATGCCAGATGTTAATTTTTTTGTGTTGAATGGCGCTCAGCAGCAACACCGTACCTAAACCAGCCAATACAAACAATGGAATGGTAATAAGCATTGATTTTGGCTCATAATACCAAGGAAAGTCTTTCATGTAATACTTTTTGCCTTCAAAAATTTCGTAGATATGAACCAAACTGAATTTTTCAAAATTTTTGAGTGCTTCGAAAGGGTGTTTAAAGGGCTCCTGAATGGCTGCAGGCCAAAAAATTACCCCAACTCCGTACCCTAAAGCCAGAGGTTTAAACAATTTTTTTATGTACAACCAAATGCTTTTGCCATCAAAACCGTGATTTTTTTTGCTCACATTCCAGATAAAAAGAAGTCCGGCAAAAAGCAATAAGTAAGCAAAAACCAACAAACCTCCCACGCGGATGCTCATGAGCACCCCCATTGAAATGCCGAGCTTAATCCAGGTTCCACGCCTTGGGTCGGGCATTTCTTCCAAAAATTTAAGCATAAAATAGAGGGAAGCCACATAAAATGTCAAAAAAGGAATATCTTTCTGATTGTTCATACCATGGCCAAAGATTGTAGGCGTAAGCAGGATAAAAACAAAGGCCAGCACTGCGGTTTGCCAATTGCCTACCCTTTTAGCCAGTAGGCCGGTAAACAGCAATCCTATGCATGCAAATAAAGAAACCACCAGGTGACGTGTTTCATACAGGCCAAAAGGCGATAAAAATTTATAGGCAAAAGCCGAGGCGAGATTTACAAACGGACCATAATTAACCAAATGAGGAATGAGACTGGTTTTAACCTCATGTCCCGGAAGGGATCCTGCTACATCCAGGCAGCGTTTATCCTCTCCAAATGAGGTAAAATAGGCCAGCACTTCATTAAAATAGGCGATGTCTTCAAATTCGTCCCAAGTGATGCCATAATCGAAACTTAAAAAGGGTATAAAAATGAAGGAGAGCGCCACAAGTAAGGCAAATATGAACCTGTACATGGGATGTTGGCCATTCCACCAAAGGTTTTTGTTTTCAATATTTTTAAGAGAGGCCAAGGGTTCAGAAATAAAAAAGGCGCGCTTGGCCTGAAGAAAGTTTTGAATACGCGTTTTCAGAGGCAGTTTAGGGCCTTTTGGTCTACTGGCAACCTTCGGCTTTGGAGTGGAAGGCAATGGTTGATTTTTCTTTTTCGACATTGGACTTCAAAAATAATAATTAATGGCATAGTGCGCGCGAAATACTCTTTTAGCGCTTCCATAAGCTGTACCGTTCTTGAATGAAAAGGCAGTAAATTTTTTAAAAACAGGCAGTAAGCGCTGATTTGACTATGTTGGATGCGAGGCCAGAGCCTCACCAAGCAATTCAAGATACTCCTCATGTGGAATTTCAAAGGCGCCAAATTGCATAATATGGTCGTTGAGGTATTGGCTGTCGAGCAGTCTAAAATTCTTTTCCCTCAAGGTTTCAACCAAAAAAATGAGGGCTATTTTCGAGGCATCAGTAACCAAATGAAATTTGCTTTCGCCAAAAAAAGCCTTGCCAATGGCCAAGCCGTAGAGTCCACCTACCAGTTTGCCATCGAGGTAAGTTTCGAAGCTGTGGGCAACACCCATTTCGTGCAATTCTAAATAGGTACTGATGATTTCTTCCGAAATCCAGGTTTCTTCTCTTTGGGCACAGTGTCGTATCACCTTTTCAAAAGCCGAATTTTGTTTGAGTTCAAATTTTCCTTTTTTATAGAGGCGTTGCAAATTTTTAGAAATTTTAAAACGGTGATCCAGCGGGACAATACCCCTCATTTCGGGCAGATGCCAGAAAATTTCATTGTGTTCGTCGGGGTGTGCCATGGGGAAATACCCTTGGGTGTAGGCTTGTATGACAATTTGGGGGTCGAACACCTTGCAAATTTACAAAATTCGGCGTGGGAGGGGGTTTAGCTTTTCAATTCATAATTCCAGGAATAAAAAACGGTTTATGTGAAGCATGGCTTCCTATGTATTTTTAAATCCATCAAAAAAAAGCGCGAATTCGAATTCTAAAATTTAATTTCGTTGCCACACATGGATAGCCGGAATAGGAAGCCGAGCATCCCGAAAATCATAACCTCGAAAAATAAGAAAATGAAGATTATTTGTGTTGGCCGTAATTACGCCGAACATGCTAAAGAGCTGAACAATGCCTTGCCTGCGGCACCTGTGTTGTTTTTAAAACCTGATACTGCATTGTGCCGCAAGGGAGAACCCTTTTTTTATCCGAATTTTACTAAAAATATTCACTACGAAACGGAGATTGTTTTTAAAGTTAAAAAAATTGGCCGCCATATCGAAGGTAAATTCGCGCCTAAATACCTATCGGAAGTTACGGTAGGTATTGATTTTACAGCCAGAGACCTGCAGGATTATCAAAAAAGTAAGGGCTTGCCTTGGGAAATATCCAAAGCCTTTGACCAGAGCGCAGTGGTGGGCGATTTTTTACCCATTCAAGGGCTTGACTTGCACAACCTTAATTTTCACCTCGTTCAAAACGGCCACATCGTGCAAAGGGGCAATACGGCCAATATGATATTCCCTATTGAAAAAATTATTGAATACAGCAGTCAGTTTTTTACCCTAAAAATTGGAGACCTGTTTTTTACAGGAACGCCAGAAGGAGTAGGAAGCATACAGATAGGCGACACACTCCAAGGCTACCTGGAAGGGCAAAAAGTTTTAGAAATAAAAATTTTGTAAAAGGATGAAATGAAATGTTATGCAGAAATCTTCAGAAGCAAAACTTATTAAACAATTATACATATAATACGAATTCTCTGAGAGCAGGGATATCACTATAAGCTTTTTTTAGGGCGTTGATCTGATAAAACAGTCTGATCAAAAGTAGAAAAAAAAATAACGCCTCTCAATTTTAACGATATAAGAAAGCAGTTGGTAGGAATGAAAATACAAGGTCAGACTTTCTTTTAATTTCGCCTTTCAAATCAATGTTTATGGATATTATTCAAATTGAAAATGTTTCCAAATATTACACCAATCACCAGGCGCTCGATGGGGTGAGTGTGAATATACCGGAGGCAAGTATCTATGGTTTATTGGGCCCTAATGGGGCCGGAAAAACCTCGCTCATTCGCATCTTGAATCAAATTACTGAAGCCGATTCAGGAAGAATCTTGTTTAAGGGAGAGTTGTTAAACCCTGACCACATACATGAGATAGGATATTTGCCGGAAGAAAGAGGCCTATACAAAAAACAGAAGGTATGGGAACAAATGGTATATTTTGGTCAATTGAAAGGATTGAGCCTTTCAGAGGCTAAAATCAGGTCTGAAAAATGGCTTGTAAAATTTGACTTGGAGTCCTGGAAAAATAAAAAAGTAGAGGAGTTGTCGAAGGGCATGCAGCAAAAAGTTCAATTTATTATCACCGTGCTGCATCAACCGAAGCTATTAATTTTGGACGAACCCTTTTCGGGCTTCGACCCCCTCAATGCCGATTTAATTAAAGAAGAAATCAAAGACTTAAAAAAAATGGGAACCACCATTTTATACAGCACCCATCGCATGGAAAGCGTTGAAGAAATTTGTGATTCCATTTGCTTAATCAACAAATCAAAAAAGATTCTCGACGGCAGTGTAAGGGATATTAAAGCGCAAAACAGCCTCAATCACTTTGAACTCATTTATGAAGGGGCCAGACCTGCATGGGTGGAATTGATAAGCGAGGAGAGCCAGGAGCACGGCCGAGAAAAAATAGTGTTTAAGGTGGAGAATATGGATAGGCCTCAAATTATCAAACGCCTGGCTGGAGAGGTTGATATCTGGTCGTTTAAAGAGATTGTGCCAAGCATACATCAAATATTCGTACAAAAAGTAAAGGAGGTAAACCATGCATAAAATTTGGCTCATTACACGCCGCGAATACTTAAGTCGCGTTAAAAAGAAATCGTTTATTGTGATGACCATTCTCGGTCCACTGCTCATCGCGGTTTTTTATGGAATCATTATTGGTTTGGCAGTGAATCAAAAAATGGGTGAAAAAACAAAAACCATTGCGGTGATTGACCTAAGTGGATTGTTTCTCAACAAGCTCGAAAAGCCGTCGAAAGTTGAATTTGTTTACTTCTACAGCGAGCAAACTGCACGACAAGCTCACCCCGATGGCTATTTAATTATACCTGCAAACTTTTCACTTAACCAAAAGAACGAGTTGTTGTTTAAATCGGAAAGTACGCCGACCCTTGAAATGAAAAGCAGGCTGGCATCGGCAGTTGAGCAAACCGGAAAAAATCAGAAGCTTATGCAACAGGGTTTGCGCCAATCGTTTTTAGACAGTCTAAAGGTTGATGTAAGCATAAAAAGTCAGGAAATTAGTGTGACAGGTCAAAGCATAGATTCCAGTGCGGAGTTAAACTTTGGCTTAGGGGCTGCCTTTGCAGTTATCATTTATATTTTCATTTTTCTTTATGGGGTGCAGGTCATGAGAGGGGTGATGGAGGAGAAAATGAATAGGATTGTCGAAATCATCGTATCGTCGGTTAAACCCTTTCAACTCATGATGGGTAAAATTTTAGGCATAGCCATGGTAGGCTTAACACAATTTTTGATATGGATCGTGCTCAGCGCTTCTTTGGTTGGCATCGTGTCCTTACTTTTTGCAGGGAACATGGGTGACATTTCAGGAGAAATGTCGCAAATGAGCGCAGATCAAAGTTCCGGTGTCAGCCGCATTGTCGATGCTTTTCTCAATTTGGATTTGGGATACTATTTTATAGTTTTTCTTTTTTATTTTTTGTTTGGATACCTGTTGTACAGTTCAATGTTTGCAGCCATTGGCTCAGCTGTAGACAGCGAATCCGACACTCAACAATTTATGATGCCGGTAACCCTTCCTCTCATCATCAGCTTTGCCACAAGTTTTTCAATATTGGCCTCCGACCCCAATGGTTCGGTAGCTACCTTCATGTCCATTTTTCCGTTAACGTCACCTATCATCATGATGGTAAGGCTGCCTTTTAATCCTCCTGTTGGGGAGCTTATCGCTTCCATGGTTTGTTTGGTATTAACTTTTATTTTATTTACATGGTTGGCCGGAAGAATTTACAAAATAGGCATTTTGATGGTGGGCAAAAAACCTACCTACAGGCAATTGCTAAAGTGGATGTTGACGAAGTAGTCAGGGGGTATAGAGGCTCCAGGTTATTCATTTATTTATTGCTCTCTTATAGCAGCATTTCGGCCATCACCTCGTTTTCAAAATCTATGAAAACTTGCTTTAAAAAACTTTCGGAGTCGGTGCCATAATTCACGAAAAAATTGGTTATAAATTTTTTCTCGGGAAAATAGAATAAGTCGGCGCTATACCCTAAGTCGCGACCTGAGTGACCAAGTCCGAAATGGAGTCCGCGATCGTTAAATTTTTTCATGATGCCAAGGCCATAATTGTTGATGCCGTCGGCCGGCCCAAACTGCATCATATAGGCTAACGACTTCTCGGATAGCACGGTTTTCTTAATCAGTACACCTTCTATAAATTTTTGCAAATCGTAAACTGTTGAAAAAACGCCCCCAAAGCCATTGCCACTTCCCGGTATAATATTGCTCACGTTGGTGAGTTGTTTTTTGTTGTATAAATCATAGTATCCTTGAGCCACGTAATCCGGTAAATTTTCACGGCCCTGGTAGTAAGTGTCGAACATTCCCAGGGGCGTCCATATTTTTTCGCGCAACAGTTTTTCATGGGTTTGGCCGCTGGCTTTTTCTATAACCATGCTCACCAACAGGGTATTGGTGTTGGAGTAAATGGCCGTGTCGCCGGGTTTGAAATTGGATGGTTTGCCGTAAATATATTTTAACAGCTCATCCTGCGTCCAGTGTTTATTGGGGTCATTTAATACGCCGAGGTAAAAGTCACTATCGAGAATTAAATCATAAATTCCAGTGGAGTGGTTGAGGCATTGCCTCAAGGTGGCCTGCATACCATTTTCTATTTTTTTCAAAACCTCATGGTCTAGCCAATGGCTAATCGGCTGATCCAAATCACGATAGGAGAGGCCTGACACTGTGGAGTCCTCTATCAGTTTAAACACCAAAGTCCCTACCATAAATTTAGTAATACTTGCTACTTTAGCCACGTGACAGGGCTTGTATTTCACCTTATCTTCCAGCGAGCTGTATCCACCGGTTCCAAGCCAGGAGCCATCACCATTGGTAATCATAAGCGAGATGCCCGGCAATCCTTTTTTAACATATTTATCGATGATGCCCTGCATAACCGCAGCTTTTGGATGCAGTGGATTTGGATTTCCGGGGTCATTACAATCGGCTGTTTTGCCTACTTCGGCCTTTTTGCAGCCAATCCATCCGAGTACCAGGAAACACGAGAGGAAAAGAGAACGCTTCATCATTTTTTTAAATTAAGGTTTATCCCGAGGTGTACTGCATTATTGGGCAACATTGGCACATATGACTTGATAAAAGGCATTTGAAACCAGGGTTGATAGGAAAGAAAGAGCCGACCCGAATAGTTTTTTAAGCTCCATTCTCGTCCTGCTTTAAGCCCAAGTCCAATCATGAGTTGGGCTCTCCCAAGATTTAATACTTTTTTATACCCTCCATCACCATCCGGTTTAAAGGTAGTTTGATGTTTGATGGAATGCAGGTAGCCCAGCCCAAATTCTCCGGCTAGAAAAAACTTTGCAGGCAAATTCAACCTTATGCCGATATTGCCATAAAGGGGGATGCCTGTTTGCACATAACGGTGATTAAAAACGCCAAACCTTACATCATAGTAGGTTGTACTGCGTTTTTTTTCTTTAATATTACGGGTAAACCCGACATCAAATCCTGGGTGATACCTGGCTTGAAAAACATTGCCAATGCCCTTAAATGGAAAATAGGTCTGATTGGTATAAAGAGAAAAATCGAAGGAGTTGGCCTTCAGTTTTTTTCCGAGCTTGTCCAGGGGATTAACCGCCATGAGCATTACCGGCCAGCTTAGGAGCAAGGCCAAACACGTTTTTTGTATCGATGAGGAAGGAAAAAGGTTATAAATCATAATGGCAACATGTGGTTTTTATATCTGAGCTTGGTAACCGCCCCATTCACCTCCAAGGTAACTTCAACAAAACGCCCCTTTTTCCCTTGCACTGCGATTTCGGTTTTCCCGTTTTCCTTGCCAAGCACAATGGTCTTTTTATAGGATTTTGAAAACAGGGAGGTTCCTCTCTTTTTTACTTTCATCTTTATTTTACAGTCTGCCTTCACGGAGGAGTAGAGCAAAAACAAGTTTCCCTCACTGTTTTGATACAATTTATACATCAGGGTATCCTTTGTTATTTGCTTATGTAAAGTGAGCAGTTCTTTGGTGAGCAAGGCAGTTTGTATATTCAAGTTGCCTGGAATACTTTCATCTGAGCCTGTCCATATGGGTCTTACAATTCCGTGGCTGGCTGAAATGCCATTGTAATCGCCAAAAAAAACATCCTTTCCCGGCGGAAAGAAAGGCTGGGGGGTGATGCGCTTGTTTACAAACGACTCTCCTCCATTGTCGCTGTAGGCTACATTTACATTCATCAATAAGTTAGAGGGTGACTCACTGCGGTCGTAATAAACCACGTAAACCATGCCATCCGTTTCGTCGATGGCGATATGAGGTAAAAACTGATCGCCTTCATGTTCATTATTTACTGAAATGGTATTGCTCCAGGATTCGCCACCATCGTCGGAATATTTAAGTCTTATTTCGCCTCCATTGGTTTTGGTAGTTTCACCCCATATGAGGTAAAGTCGGTTTTTGTATTTTCCCCTGGAATGGTCGGTCACCAAAAAGGGCAAACCGTTGCAGCGATAAAGTTGCTCGTATTCGAGGGCCCATCCCTCTTCCTGTTGCGCTATCACCTTATCTTTACCCCAGGTTAGGCCTCCATCAAGCGATTTGTCAAAATAAATTTTTCCATAGCCCGACCAAGCCACATATACTTCTCCATTTGGCCCAATGGCCGGGGTGGCCCCTTCAAGGGTATTGTCGCCGTCAAGACAGTCGCCGACCGTGTCGCTGATGGTGATAGCCTCCTCAAAACTCTCTGTCCCGTTTACCGAACGTGCAAAGCGAATGCGGGAATGATCGCTAGGCTTTTTGCTCTCATAATCGTCGAATTCTGTCCAGGTTAAATAGATATTATCCTTGTGCAGTCGGCTGTGTTGGTCCTTCACAATCCAGTGCTTATCCTGTTCTCTATCCCCGTTAAAACCTGCAAAGCTGCCATCGTTAAAAGTCAAGCCCCCGTCACCGCTTTTTTGCACCACAATGCGGTCGATCCAATCGGGGTATTTTTTTGTTTTGGTTCCTGAGAGATGACAAAAATAAAAATTGCCATATTCGTCAGCATAAATCACAGGGTCGCCATAAACGCCAAGGCTGGAACGAAGCTTTTTCAAGCTCCATGTTTTGCCTGTATCGGACGAAACGTAAAGGTTATGAATATTGCTTCCGGCTACAATTTGGGATGGGTTAACTGGATTAATATAGATCGAGGGTTCATTAGGAGCATAGGTTTTGTTGTCGATGGTTACCATGGGGTATTGTGCACAGAGCACCTTGCTTAGCAAAACGAGCAAGCCTGATAACATTACTTTGGAATGCAGAATTGAGAAACTGAGCGGTTTTTTATTGATAAAAAGAGTCATTTGGCAAATGGGAGGTGTAAGGTGTAAAAGCAGCAACAATGGTAAGAACTTTTAAGATTATTTATAGGTTTTGTTTTTAAAAAACGATAAAATTTAAAAATGTCATCCATAGCCGGTAACTTGACTACACTTTAAAAATTAAGGGAATGCCATTTGTGTAAGCGTTGAAATTATTCGAAAGCGAAAATGGAACGGGGGAGTAGGGCGCTGAATATATTTTCAGAAAGCACTTTCCAGTCATTTTTTTTAAGTAATTTCAAAAATAATGATGTTTTTATATCCTATAATTCAAACTAATGCTGTTGGTTTGCAGATTCTAAAATAAAAATGCCAAAACACTTAAAATATTTAATTATTGGCTCCGGGCCAACAGGGCTTGGGGCTGCATACCGACTGTTGGAATTGGGAATTACCGATTTTCATATTGTTGAAAAGGAGGATTACATAGGAGGGCTGGCCACCAGTTTTGTGGATTCAAAAGGGTTTACCTGGGATGTCGGCGGCCACGTTCAGTTTTCGCATTACAGTTATTTCGATAAATTGATGCAAGAGGCTTTGGGCGAGGATGGCTGGCTTACCCATCAACGCGAAAGTTGGGTTTGGATGAAAAACCGTTTTGTACCTTATCCTTTCCAGAACAACATCCGTTTTTTACCAAAGGAAAGCATGTGGAAATGCCTGAAAGGCATCATTCATAATTACCAAAACCCGATACACAAAAAACCGGAAAATTTTGAAGAGTGGATTCACGCCACCTTTGGCGAAGGCATTGCGGAAGAATTTATGTTGCCTTATAATTTTAAAGTTTGGGCCTATCCACCAAAAGATATGGCTTACAACTGGATAGGTGAGCGTGTGGCAGTCACCGATTTGCAGAGGGTAACCGAAAATATAATATTTGAAAAGGACGATTTGAGTTGGGGACCAAACAATACATTTCAATTCCCTAAACACGGAGGTACGGGCGCAATTTGGAAAACCGTTGGCGAAAAATTGATTGGTTCGGAATATTTTGCGCTGAATACCGAAGTGGTTAAAATTGATGCAGACTCAAAATCAGTGTTTTTAAAAAGCGGAGAAACCTTGCAGTATCAGTACTTAATCAATACCATGCCGCTTGATATTTTGTTTAAAACCATTGACAAGGCTCCTCAAAGTTTAATTGAATCGTCGGGTCAACTCAAGCATTCACGAACCAATATCGTTGGAATCGGGCTAAAGGGAAAACCAAAACCTGAACTGGCTACCAAGTGTTGGATGTACTTTCCGGAGGCAAATAGCCCTTATTATCGAATCACCGTCTTTTCGAACTACAGTCCCAACAACGTGCCGGATATTAACACCCATTGGAGCCTGATGGCCGAAACAAGCGAATCGGCAGAAAAGCCTGTGGATAGGGAAAGTTTAATAAAAAACACCATCAAGGCCATGGTGGAAGATGGATTGATTGAAAACGAAGGGGATGTGGTTTCTGAATTTATGGTGAGTTACGAATACGGGTATCCTACGCCATCCGTTAACAGGGATGTCCTGTTGAAACCGCTACATCCTTGGTTAGAAAGTAAAAATATTTACAGTCGCGGACGATTTGGAGCCTGGAAATATGAGGTGAGCAACCAGGATCACAGTTTGATGCAGGGGGTGGAATTGATTAACCGTCTTGCGCTTGGCGTTCCTGAAACTACTGTAGATTTTCCTGCTGTGGCCAATGCCATGTGGGGAAAGTAAAGATTTGAGCTTCAGGAAATTTCATCTTTTTACTAAAAATGAGTTCTACAAAAAGCGTTCAAAGTGCCTTCAAAAATTATTTGCACTAAAGGTTTTCAAAGCAAATGGATTTCTCAAAAATTGGCTGACCGGAACAGAAGTAAAAAATTAGAGTAACCTTACACCGCAATCGGCGCTTTTATTCCAGGATAAGGGTCGTAGTTTTTGAGGGTAAAGTCTTCCCATTCGAAATCAAAGATGGATGTTTTAGCGGGGTTGAGTTCCATCTCAGGGTAGGGTTTGGGATCTCGGCTGAGCTGCAATTCAACCTGTTCGTAGTGGTTGCTGTAAATATGTGCATCGCCGAAGGTGTGCACAAACTCATGAGCTACCATGTTGCATTCTCTCGCCATCATCAGGGTAAAGAGGGCATAACTGGCTATATTAAAAGGAACTCCCAAAAACAGATCGGCACTGCGTTGATACAACTGGCACGAAAGCGAGCCATTGATTCCATTGGCTTTTTGAGACGCTGTCGGGGGCGTTACGTAAAACTGGAAAAGGCAATGGCATGGCGCCAGTGCCATTTTTGGGATATCGGCCACATTCCAGGCACTGATAATCATTCGGCGGCTGTCGGGGTTGGTTTTTAACAAATGGATGACGTCCTTCAACTGGTCATAGGTTTTGCCATCGGCACCTTGCCAGCTTCGCCACTGCTTTCCGTAAACCGGACCGAGGTTGCCATTTTCATCGGCCCATTCATCCCATATACTCACGTTATGGTCCTTTAAATATTGAATATTGGTATCCCCTTTGATAAACCAAAGCAATTCGTAAATGATGGATTTGAGATGAACTTTTTTGGTGGTAATGAGCGGAAAGGAGTTTTTTAAATCAAAGCGCATTTGTCCACCAAACCAGCTCTTGGTACCGGTGCCTGTACGATCTGATTTTTCGGTGCCGTTTTCATACACAAACTTTAAAAACTCCTCGTATTGGTTCATTGACGCAAACATAAATTAAAATAAAATTCCGTCATGAACATCTTTGTCACAAGGCAGACCCTTATGGTTCATTTTTGTTTTAACATCAATTGAAAAGCCAAATCAGAAGCTACCCATTCCTCTATTATATTGCCATTCTCGTAACGCGATACCACCATTTCGTATCATTTAACTTTTCTGTATGAGGCATGTATTCCATTAATGCCGGCCTTATAAGTTCCTTTGAACATTCTTTGCCAGGTTATTACATTTTCGGTCTAGGATAGAATCTCTGTTTTGTGAATTGCTTAATAAAGAGTGGCCCTTTTTAGGTCTTTTTACCCACATGGGCTATGTAACCTGTCGAAAAAGCAGTGTCAACCACTGCTAAATTTCCTTGCTCAATAAGTTGATAAGTGAGGTGTTACGCATTACTGTAAAAAAAATCTACCAAGTTAAAGAAGTTTGTTTTTTTAGCTGTTTTGCTTTATAAAGATTGTGTTTAATTTTATGAGATTTGTAAAAATACAGTTTGAATTTATACCAACTATTGGTATATTCGTAAAAAGATTTAACCATGTCAAAAAATACGTCAATTTTATTAGGTGATTATTTTGAGAAGTTCATAAAGGATGAGGTTTCCTCTGGTAGATTTAACTCAGCTAGTGAAGTAATAAGAACTGCTTTGCGATTACTAGAATTAGAAGAGAAGAAAACTAAACAACTCATTGAAGAATTGGAGATAGGAGAAAACAGTCCTATGATTGAAAATTTTGACGCCGCGAAATATCTCAAGGATTTGCATAGCAAACACTT
Source organism: uncultured Chitinophaga sp. (assembly GCA_964617955.1). Taxonomy (GTDB): domain Bacteria; phylum Bacteroidota; class Bacteroidia; order NS11-12g; family UBA9320; genus JABWCE01. The sequence goes on along the minus strand of CAZTXB010000021.1, from coordinate 25,211 downwards.
ATGAGAAAGACTTTTAGAATAAGTGAGAAGGCAAATGAAGACCTTGAAAAAATATGGCTTTACACTTTGAAAACTTGGTCATTAAAACAAGCTGACAGAAATTTTAATCTTTTAACAGACGAAATTGAATATATATCAACTCATTTCGATAGTGGAAAAGACATGAATCAATTAAGGAAGGGTTATAGAGCTTCAAGAGTAAAATTACATATCGCCTTTTACAGGAAAGCTGAGGATGAAATAACTGAAGTAATTCGAATTTTACATCAGAGAATGGATATTGAAAATAGATTAAAAGAATGAAAGTGAGAGAAAAGCACGAGCAGCTATGCCTAACAGCTAAGGCAATGGTGATGCGGGTTTTTAGGTTTGGAAGGTATCTGCCTCCCTCGTACTTTTGTTTTATGGCAGAGTGCAGTGGCTCCGAAGTCCACACCACAGTTGACTGCAAACCGTTTGATCGGATTTAGTCTGTCCATATCCGCTTAATAATATCGTGGCATTTAATTTAAAATTTTATGAACTTGTTTTTTTAACTCCGGTAAAACGGTTTGGCCAAACCATTGATTTTTAGCTTGCCAAATGTTGTTTCTGGGAGATGGATGGGGTAAGGGGAAATAGGTTGGTAAATAGGATTTGAAATGTTGAACCGTTTCCGTCAAAGTGCTTTTTGCCCTGTGGCCCAAATAGTAGTTTTGAGCATATTGCCCAATCAGCAAAATGAGTTTGGCCTCATCCATGAGGTCCAGTAGCTGCTTATGCCATAAGGGGGCACATTCTGGTCGCGGCGGCAGGTCCCCGCTTTTGCCTTGGCCCGGAAAACAAAATCCCATGGGCATGAGTGCAAAGAGGTCGGTATTATAAAATGTAGGTTTGTCAAGGGCTAACCAATTTCTCAAATTGTCACCACTCTTATCATTCCAAGGGATACCGGTTTGATGCACGATTCGCCCCGGCGCCTGACCAATAATAATAACTTTACTTTTAGCACTGGCCGCAACAATTGGATTAACCCCATTATCAAGGTGTTGTTCACACGTTTTGCAGTTTCTTATTTGAAGTAAGAGTTTTTCCATGCCGGTGAAACCCGTTAATTACCTTTATCCAGGATGGGTCTGTTTGGGAGGTAGAAACGAAGTTCAGTCCTCCACAAACATAGTTGGATAGAAAGACTTTCCCAAAACCTAAAACCGACCATAACTCTGATTGCTTCTTAGCCAATTCTAGGCGCGCGATGAGAGAACTCGGGAAGAAAGCAGCTGTTATTCACTGAGTATCGACTCATAAAGAATCCAACCTGAACTAAAAGATTTTTGCTTTAAATGTGTTCTCTTTTCGCCAATATTTTTATACAACTCGTACCCTGATTTGTTCCATTGGTCAATAGTTTATAAAAACTCTAAAACCCTGGCCTTCAATGTGACATCTCAATTTCAAAACAAAAAGAAGTATGAAAAATCAATTATTAAGACACACTTTTATGGCAGCAATGCTATGTTCAATGGCCGCGATAACGTCGTGCAAAAAAACAGAGGGACCGGATCCAATTCAAAACACCCCAAACGATACCATCAAGCCAAAACCCACTGTATTGGCCGATACCCTTAAGGGGAAATGGGAAGTAACCGAAGCTACCCATAATGGCGCCGTCGACAATGGCACTAAGGGACTGAGGATGGTATTTGATGCCGATGGAACCTATCTGCTGGTTCAAACCTCCTATAAAGGAACCTGGGAATTCGTGGAAAACAAAACTAAAATTTTGATAGACAAAAATGTTCCTGAATTTAAAACAACCTGGACGATCGATCGATTGACCAATAAGAATTTTGACGTGACGTTTATAAGTCCGTTTACAGGAGGCAGGGTGATTTGGAAAATGCAGCGTTATAAATTCTAAACCTAAAAGGAGGGATCAATTACTTAGTTTTAAAAATAATCGTTCTCGATTTTGATAGTCATTCCCATGAGTTTGTGATAAATTTCTTTGCGCTTATCACGGCTTATGGGAATGGTTTCATTATGAATGGTGATGTTCAGTTTTTCAATAAAATCAATCTTTTTAATATTGACCAAATAGGAGCGGTGAACCTGTAAAAACACATAGGACGGCAAAAGCCTTGACATCTGTTCCATGGTAAGCTTACATACCAGTTTTTTGTTATCCATAAAAATTAAAACATAGTTCTCCATGCTTTTAACAAAAAGAATATCAGAGGGATAAACCCGATAATATTTGCCATTGCTTTTTACATAGATACTTTCAGAATAAGTAGGGGAGTTAAAATTTTTGGTATAGAACAAGTGTTGAGCTCTTTCTATGCATTGATGGAGCCTGTCGTCGGAAACGGGTTTTAACAAATAATCCACCGCTTTCAGATCAAATCCTGTAAGAGCATAATGGCTGTAGGCTGAAACAAAAACTACCATTGGCAATTCAATTCCTTTGGACAAGTAATCCATGATGTTATGATTGCGAAGCATGATGTCTAAAAAAATGAGGTCGGGTTTGTACTTGTCATTGGCTGCAATAAAGGCATCCATACAATTGGCTTCGCCGACCACTTCCAAAGTGTTTATTTTTTCTAACTGTTTAATCATGCCTCGGCGGGCCACCAATTCATCATCCACTACGAGGCATCGCATTCTTTTTATTTCCATAGCGTTAAATTGCAAGCGTAAATTCCCTGTTTATCCAAATTATGAATTTTAAACCGGTGCCGGTTTTGATACAGAATTTCCAAGCGCTTCAGAACATTTTTCAACCCAAATCCTATGCCTTCGCTTTTACTAACTCCGGTAAGCGGATAGGAATTTTTAATGCTGAATTCAAAACGGTTTGATTTAAACCCGGCATAAATTTCAACCCAACCCTGTTGCATCCCTTCGGGGAAAACATACTTAAAGGCATTTTCTATGAGCGGCATTAACAGCAAAGGCTCTATCTGGAAGTCGTTTTCTTCCAGCTCGAATTGGCTTCTCACTTGAAGAAAATCTTTGCTGCGTTTGGATTGAAATTCAATATACGATTGGATGTAATTCATCTCTTCGTCAAGAGAAACTTTATCCTGGCTGCTGCACTGTAAATGGTATCTTAAAATATCTGAAAACTGGGTAATACTTTCTCTGGCTTCCCGGTCTTCATCCTTTATTTGGTAAAAAATGGTATTTAACGAATTAAAAACAAAATGGGGATCCATTTGGGCTTTTAAATACTTGAGTTCAATCATGAGTTTTTCCTGGTTTAAATCGGCCAGCCTGACACTTATCTTTTTCTTCTCTTGCTGCATTTTATCAATCACCACCGCAAAGGCGCCTGATACAATAATGGCGACTGAATCAAGAAGCTGAAAACATACGGAATTGAAAAAGGGGATAAAGCCTGCGCTGAACATATGAAAGGCCCGGTAAATGAATACATGGTATAAATAAACCAATCCAATTCCTGAGATAAGCACGAGAAAGGACAAAAGGTACAATGGCCACTTCCTGGCATAGAACAGTACTTTGAGTTTAAATACAAAAAGCCCGGCTGCGTATGAAAGTATGGTGTCGCCCAAAGCATTTAAGAGTACCTGAGCCAAATGTTTTGAAGGTTCGCCCCAAAAGTACAGGCGATAGGAAAAGAATACAAGAAACAGAACCAAAAACAGCCAGACGTTGATATGTACTATTTTTCTTAGATTCATGGTGTTTTATGTAAGACGCCACAGATTAAAAAAAGTGCGACGGTTCGTCAATGAAATTCAACCGTACGTAAATTCAATAACGCAGCTGGTCATTCTTAAGGTCATCAGACTCCAAATACATGCAACCGGTTGCATGCCATGGGGCTCTTAAGAGTAAATAAATCAAAATAATATGAACACAAAAAAATTTATCTTTATTTCCTTTCTATGTATTCTTGGCAGTGCCTGTAAAAAGGAAGCGACGGTTGAGCCTGCCGAGCCTGTTAAGCCTAAGCCAGTTCTCTTGTATGAAAATTCTAAAAAAGGGATGCTCTGCAATGAGTGGACCTTGAAAGAAACGTATGTGGATGATGTACAAAAAACCTCAAATGGAACCGGCAAGTACAAATTTCAAACCGACGGAGGGTTTTATTTTTACGAAAAGGGGATGTGGCAAAACCTTGGATCTTATCAATTTACAAACAAGGATTCAAATAATATTACCATGACCTTTAGTTACGGAGGGCAAAACTTTACTTATTTCTGGGATATAAAAAAGTTGGACAAAAAAAATTACAACATTGAATTTATGGCCAGTGGCAAAAAACAAAACTATAATTACGTGAGATAAAAAGACTAAAGGGTAATTACACTTTTAAGAACCTGCGGGCACAATTCGTGGGTTCTTTTTGTTTGTAAAATAAATTACAATCAAGGTAAGTATTAAAGACTAATGCAGGGAAGCAATAAAAATGATAAACTTACGGATGTGAGAATTAACTCATTAAGGGATCCTTCCATTTTGTTAGAGGCAGGCATCAATTTTTACAGAAATCACCAATTTATGCGATCTCCTTTTAAAGCCATTAAACATGGGAGTAGGTTAGGATGAGGCGTGTTGTCTTCGCAGTTTATGCTAATGCGCCTTTACCCAGTTAATGGCGTCAGCCCAAAACTTTTCAGGTTCATTTACCATGGGAGAGTGTCCTGAATTTAAATAGATAATTTTAGATACGTCAGCGCTGCCGATGTTTTTTTGAATGTCATTTGCCAATTCCGAAGGACAAACAAAATCGTATTTTCCCCACAACAAAAGCGTCGGAATTTTTATGTTAAAAAGCTGGTCGGAATTGGGGGTGGTGTATCCGGGTTGGTCAATTTTTCTTCTTGTAGTGGCCATTTCGTTTGACCAATGCGAAAAAGTAGCCTTAGCCTGCTGTTCATCCGATCCCTCAGGCTCCAACACATTGCCAAAAAGCGATTCGGCGCGCTGAGCAAATCCATTGAGTTTGGCAGCATTTTCATCTCCTTCAAAGCCGTTTTGATTGCACCAATTTACCATTTCGGTCCAGGTTGAAGTATTGTGACCTGCGGCCAATTCCATGTGACCATAACGCAACAACATTTCACGGGTTAAGGAATCGTTGAGGCGGTAGTTATGAGCCCCGCCAACCTGTATCCAACCATTTACCATGGCGTGATTGGCACCATCCACCAGAAAATAAGGGGCCAAAAAGCCTCCCCAACTGTGTCCAAGCAAATACAATTCAATATCAGAACCATATTTTGAGCGCAGAATCAGGAGTAACTTTTTTATATCTGCGCGGAATTCTAAAATGTCGGTATTTCCCCCATTGCCTTGAGAGTTTCCTGCAAAACGCTGGTCCCAATATACAACGGCAAATTCTTTTTCTGCCAATGCCTTGGCCTGTTTATCCCTGTAATCCAGACCATTTCCCCCCGGTCCGCCGTGAATAATCACTACAAATTTTCTGGAGTCGACATTTCCCGCTACTGTAACAGGCATGTGCTGATTGCCACTTTTTAAAAAGAAAAAGTCTTCAGCCATACCTTTTGTTGTAAAGGGATCCTTCCCACACCCCAAAAACAGAAGGGTAATCACTGCGATGGAGACCAAATGAGATTTTTTCATAAACCTATTTTTTTTTGGGATTTTCTGAATTTCCTGCTCTGTTTTTCTTTAGTTTTAAAGCTGGGGTGAGCTCCCCAAAAGCCAGAAAGGTTGTAATTCAATCCAAGTTCAAGCGTAGGTCTTGGGGTGATAAAAGCATTATAAGGAAAGATTAATAACCAACTGTGTTTTAGATAAATAGAGTAGGGTTTTTGTTTTGTGAGCTTGGCGTTATATCCAACGGCCCCTCCCAATGAAGCCAAGGCATACCCAATGCCTGAAAGAGGTACTTTTTCAACTTCGCCATCCTCTGAAACCGTGTAAGTAGCTCCGCTGACAAACGTTCGGCACAAACCTAAACCCAATGAAGTCTCAAAGTAAAATCCTTTGCTTCTCTGCCTTCTGGCTATCCATTCGACTTGAGAAAAAAGGTTGGTGTGGTAATGGTATTGATGGTACAGACCCAGGCTGTAGGATAAATACCGCTCCTTGTACACGGTTTTAATTTTCTGTGACTTCTGCTTGTTCAATTGCGTGAATGTATAAGGCCTTTCCACCCCAACCTTAAAACCGGGATAAATCAGTGAACCCAGCAAAGCCAGTCTCACGCCGGTGGAAGGAGCATAGGCAGAATCAGCAGGAAGTCTTTTGGCTGAAAGCCCCTGAGAGTGAACCGGTTTGTGATAACCCAGCAGGATGATCAGAATTGCGAATAGGAATAAAGCTTTTTTCATTTTTTCTCTACAATCGATGAGGGTTTTGCCCTGGATGTGTTTTTAAGAATGCTTCAGCAGTTGCGTTTGCACGGCCTGAAACGTAAGCTACATAACCGTTACCCCCGAACAAAGGTAAAGGGAAACGGCTGCTTTCCAAATCAAAAAAACGTCACCTGGCAAGGACGCTGTTTTCAGCAATGCCTTGCGCTAATGTCATATAACACAATCAGCAACTGTTAACGCTCTTAGACCGCTTATTTTTTAACCAATCTGAAAAAAACTATGCTGTCCATTGTCCTGATTTTAAGTAAATAGACCCCTGGCGTTAACATGCCCAGGTCTAGCTCTAGCTCATGAGTACCAAGGGATTTAAAATGGAAAGGGACTGCTTTTCCTGTACAATCCAGGAGGGTGAATTCACCTCCATGCACTGCCTGCTCCGAACGTATGTAGAGGTAGTCAGATACAGGATTTGGGTGGAGAAGGTAATCCTTGTTCGATGGTTTTACGACCTTGTTTACACAGTTTTTTTCAGTCACCTTCAGGCGCCAGGTATATGAACACTTTAGCGAATCAAAACCTTCTATATCATAGGATCCCGCACCGGTTATGGCGACCGAATCTTTAAACAGATGACCGTTTACCCTAACTTCCTGTATTTTTTCGGGAATGGTATAATACACTTTGCTGTCTTTGCATATCACCGTATCTTCAGGGAGGTTCCACACAGGTTTTTGAGGCGACCACACCGTCACAGAGTCTCTGTATTCGCAAGAATTGTTTAAAACAATAAAGGGATACATACCGGGTTTAGTGATTGTTTTTTTTGCTCCCATAAAACCATCGCCCCACTGGTAGCTGTAGGTGGGATCTAATTGAACCACTCCTGGTTTTCCATCACAAATGACAAAAACATCCTGCCCTTGAACAGGTTTGGTAATTACCTTAGGTTCAATTTTTAATTGTTGCCTACAACCATTGGAATCCACAAAACCGAAATATCCCGACTCATTTTTAGTTAAATAATAAAAGGGCAATGCGATCTCCTTTTCATTTAAAAACCATAATTGGCAATGTAAGGGTTTGGTATACCGGTGAAAGGCATAATCACAAAATTCGGGACGGGTTTCAAGCATAAATTTTTTTGTGCTGTAATTTTCAACTACGGCTGAATCCTTGTAAATGCAAGCAGCCGAATCCCTTGCCGTGATTCTGACCCACCCATTTTTCACCACCAAGGAATCCGAGTTTAACGTAGAATCCATGTTCCATTGGTAATGGGAAAACGCTTTTTTGGCCTTTAGCGTGATGGAAGTTTCAGGGCAGATGCGGTAAACGGATTCTAAAATATCGGCTTGAAAAGATTGGGTAATGAAAACGGTGTCGGAAACAGAACACCCGAATGTGGAGACGATATCTACAGTGTAAAGTCCTTCTTTTTTAATGACAATTTGATTTGCCTTGGAGATTACCGATTGATGGCGCTTCCAAACGAATGAATGGGAAGGGTAGTTCAATACGGTTTTGAACGAATCGCCTGGACACAAATGTACATAGGGGGCGAGGTTTGGATTTTTAACCGAGTCGACATTAATATGAAACCACTGCGTATCGGCTTTGCAAAAGTTTGATTTATCCTGAATGATCAGCTCGAAAATTTCGCTTTGGGTAGGTTTTATATCGGGCCAGGCCTTGCTGCTGGAAATTTTAGTGGATCTTCCTCTCCATAAGTAGTTGTATCCGGCCACGGTGTCAATTCTGGGCATAAATTTCTCCCCGTTACAAAGATTGATGGTACCCCCCACTCTTTTGGCAGCATAAATGGGCAATTTATAAAAGCTCAACATTCCGATGCCACTGCTGTTGGTTACCCAAGGCTGGGTGCCTGCCCGTCCATCATATGTAAGGCCGCCTATTTTGCAAACTTTGCCTGATAAATTGAGCACGATTTTATTGTTGACGATGCTTCCACCGTTTATAGTGACTCCCGGATTGCCTTCCAATTGAAAGAGCTGATAAAAATTGGGGTCGGCTTTTAAATTCTGTATAGTTTGAGCCAACTCAAGGGTAATTTGGGAGTAGTCCGGTTTTGAAAAATAGGCATATAGCGGGTTTAGGGGATACACATCGCTCTTGTTTTTCTTGGCATAAAAATCGGCCAATAAGCAATTGGAGGCCTCAAAACCCAATGCTTCGTAACCGTTTTTTAAAGCAAAATGACAACCGTCATGCCCATTAAATCCATTCACAGTAAGGGTTCGTGTGATAGGCAGTACAAATTCAAATTGCCGTTGTGCCTCACGCAAAGCTAAACTTGGGGAACCACAACCTCCTCTTACCTGAACCACATAAATTTTTTCCAGAGCCGGATAGTCCAGTCGCCAGTCGCGGTGCATTATTTTAAAAAGCGAGTCGTGCAATTTGGCCGCTGCGCCATCACTTTCGCCCTGATAATAAAACATGAATCGCGCTTTATTTTTTACTTCCGCCTTGGTAGACCTGTATAAATGCCGGCCGTAGCTGGTATTTAAATCTAAGGGATTGCTCGTGTTTTTTTTGTGGTAACTAATGGGAGTGCCGCCAACGGCATTGTTAATGATACCTACAGGTACCTTCATTGAGTCCACCATGTGTTTGGCCATGATTAGGGCCCATTGTCCAACGGTACCTTGTGCATAATAGCCATCACCGTTGGCCACATACCAATTCGTATCAGCCGCTACAACCCCGGCGGCTGTGGAGGCCGTCCCAAAAGAGCGTATAAAAGAATCCCTGTACTTGGTATTGGCCAATCCATTATAAGCATTGGCCACGGCATTGCTTTGCCCGGTAATGAGAATAATGTCGCCAAAGGCCACCGATTTAACTTCTTTTATGAGGCTTGAGTTTAAATAAATCTGAAAATCATAATTCAATAAACCTGCACTCTGGTTCAATTGAAGATCGAAGTAGGCGGTTGATCCGTTAAAATTAAGATTGGCCATCGATTTTCCTTTCAGGTTTCCCTTGAGGTAGCAACGGATTTCGACAGTTGAATAGCTTGAATTGTTAACCGTTCCCGAGATTCTGAACGTTCCGGTATTTGAGCTTACATTTCTGGGTACAATCGCAAAATCTTTGGGAATTCTCTCGAAATGAATCTGGCCATCTGATTGAAAAAACAGAAGCGCAAACAACATGAGAAAGGCATACTTGGCATACGCTTTATTTTTTGAACCGGACGACATGGAGAAACAAATATAGGAATAGTTTGAAGGTTAAGCGTGTTAAGGCATGCTGGAAATTTAAGACAAGAGCACAATAAGGCTCTTTTCAATTTAATGGTGGCCTTATATCAATCCTTTTCAGGACCAAGTTAGGGCAAGTGCTTCTCTTAACACTAACTAAGCTGACAAGGCAATAAAAATAAAAGTTTCAATGTGATAATTGGTCTAACAAGGATTCTTTAAATATCTTTAAAGTGAGGAGTTGCTAAGCCAACAGAATTTTTATAATAGGAGCTGCGAACAAGTAATTGGCTCGTTTGCCTACTTTGTACATTAGTCATACGTTTATTTTCAAATACCCCAATGCTAAGTTAGAATGTTAGCTTATAAAAAGTTGAGCTTTTTCACAGAGCAACCGAGTTTAGTTCAATAATATTCGGTAATAACAAAACAGGTACCCGCTGTTTATTAAGTATTTATTTTTCTTTTTTCAGATTTACTAAATATCCAAAAATAGCCGCTGTAAAGAACATGATTAAACTGTAGATAGCCGGAGGTATGCTCATGGCGCTGTTGCCTAATACCGAGAGTGCAATGTAAATGGCGAAGGTGCCGTTGTGAATACCAATTTCCATTCCGATAGCAATGGCTTGTTTATTACTGATTTTAAATAAGCGGGGAACAAAATAACCTATAAGCATGCTGCCCACGTTGAAGAGCAAAGCCGCCACACCTACCTGTTGGAAAAATGAGATTACATTGGCCTTTTCTTTTAAAATGGCAGCCACAATAATGAGTACCAGGAAAAGTGAAGATACGATTCGGAGGGGTTTCTCAAATTTTTCCGATAACTCGGGTTTTTTCGATTTGAGAACCATGCCAATGGCCACCGGAATCAAAACAATGGCAAATACCTCGAGCACTTTTTTGAATTGCATGGCAATGGACTGGTCGGATTCCATAAAGTAGTGAATGGAAAAATTCACAATCAAGGGAAGCGTTACCAGAGATAAAACGCTGTTCAAGGCCGTAAGTGAAATATTAAGCGCCACGTCTCCTTTGGCCAGATGGCTGTATAAGTTGGCTGTCGGTCCTCCGGGAGAAGCAGCCAATAGCATTAAACCTACAGCCAGAGCAGGGCTTAATCCAAACGCAATGGCCAAATAAAAACACAACAAGGGCAACACAATAATTTGACAGAAAAGCCCGATAAATATGGCTTTGGGATATGTAATAACCCGTTTAAAATCGTCAATGCTTAAGGTGAGTCCTAATCCCAACATGATAATGGCCAATGCCAGGGGTAAGAAAACGGTTGTTACAAAATTTGCCTCCATGCTGTTTGGTTATTTTGAGATAAGTTGAATGGAATTACAGGATTGATGTTCGACACAAAAGTATAAAATATTGCTTTAGTTTCTTTACCATAAAGAGTGCGGTCATTTGCAATGCCTTGAAAGCTAAGCGCTCCTTTAAAGAAAACGTGAAGAAAATCTTTTTTAAAACTTAAAAAATACTTAGGGCTTGCTGAAAAAGTTCAGTGTGCGTTCATTACAAGGAGGCAAGGCGAAGATGTACTTTGCCGTACCTCGAGCCGAAGCCGACGAAGTAAGGGACGTGCAATGAACTAACGTCTTTCTGAAGGCATTCGATGCACGATATTTTCATGGTTCACTAATTTTATCGTGCATTAAAAGCAATAAAATTTTTAATGAACCTCATCATATCAAGCCTTTAAGTGTTTTTCAGCAGGCCCTACTTAAATCTAAAAAGCATGCCTTGCGTTTTTTAAGAGAATAGGCGAATTAAGGGCTCGCTAAGCCAATTCTCAGGAAAGGGGAAGTCAGGAAAGTAGGACCTTTGGGACGGTTAATTAATTTCCGTAATATGTAAAGGGAGCCCAGTAGTAGGGATGCTTATATTTAGGCTTTGATTTTAAGGACAGTTGAGCCCTATTCAAGGATTCTGCCATAGTAAAATGCTCAAGGTTATTGTAAAAATCTTCAAAAAATATGCTGGTTGATTGATCATCGATTTGCCACAAAGTGGCTATCACTGCTCCAATGCCATGTTGAAGAAAAGCGCCGGCTGACCCAAAATTTGTGTTTTGTTTGAAAGTATTTTGAATAAATGATTTGGTGCCCTGCTCATCAAACGTAATGCCTGATTCACAAGCAGAGAGAATGAGCAGTGAAATGTCATCGGAGCCATTAACATAAAAGAGTTCCTTTAATAAATTAAAATATTTACTCTGAGGAGATTCCTTATCCTCGGCGATAAGTATATAGGAACTATCGTAATTTTTGTAATTAAAATACCCATGGCTTGCTAAATGCAAGATATGAATGCTATCCATCGATTGTAAAATATTGCTTTTTGTGGCGCTTTGCCCAATAAGAACTTTTGATTTTGGAAATCGATTTTTAATCCAATTCACTTCCGCTTCCGCAAAAGGCAATGAGCCATCAGGGTTGCCTATTCCAAGAATTTTTAAATTATTAAAATCCAATGAATCACTTGAATTGCCAAGGCTGAATTTACTGCTGTTAAGGATAATGAAATCATCGCGTAGGTATCGAATGTTCTCTTCAGAATACTTGCAAACAAGCGCACCAAAGGGCACAATTCTTAGGTCGATGCTCGGTATAATATTCAAAACCCGTTTTGAAGATATTTCAGCCAAAATATTGCCAATCAGGATATTGTACAGGTTATGGCTAATGGAATTTAATGCGTTCTCTTCATTAGGAATGGTATTTCTATTGGCAAACACGCTTCCCCGACCTACTGATGGGATAAATCCGGGATAACGCACCAATTCATACATCTTTAACAACTCTAACCTTAAGCCCTTTCCGTCAATTTCAATTATTTTGGCAAATACAGAATCTTTGGTGCCACAAAAAATATAGAGCTGCTTTTCCAAGAGAATATAGTTGATGATGGCCAGATTCTTGTTTAAGAATTTCCTTGAATTTTTTAATTCTATCACATTAAATACATTGCCAAAATGTATTTGTAGTTCGGGGTGGTTCTTTGATAAATCTGAAATTAATCGGCTAAGGTTTTGGGCACGAATATGAACGGTTTCCTTTATTTGAGAATTCTGGGCGAGGGAACATTGGCTAGCCAGCAGGAGAAAAGACGCCAAGAATAGCGCCTTCGATCGGCCATTGAAAAAGCAGTCAAGCAGGATTATTATGCTTCTAACCTTTGATAGAATCATGATGGGAAAGGTACGCCGATTTTCTTTAAATTCGGAATATGGTGCGATGCAGCAAAGTCCTTATTTTTAGTTTAACCTTAAACATTTCTCGGATTGCGTGCGCTGAAGACCTGAATTAGGAAGGGTGGCCTTTAACGTTCGCTTTTCATCGCTAGTTTGCCAATGGTCATTCCCTGAACTAATATTGAAAAGCAAACAATTACGTAAGTTATTGTCACCCAAATATCCTTGTTAAAACTGTTTGGAATTGACAGTGCCAATGCAATTGATATTCCGCCACGTAAGCCGCCCCAAGTTAAGATTAGTAAGGTTTTGTTTGTTATCCTCTCTTTAAGTCTAATGAATGTCGATGGGATGAGTAAGGATACATATCTTGTGAAGAGTACGATTCCTACGAGTAATAATGACGCTAAAAGCACGGTCATATTGGTTTGAATTACCAGGAGTTCAAGACCAATGAGAACAAAAAGTAAAGCATTTAAAATTTCGTCAATTAACTCCCAAAACTTATCAATATATTCTGTTGTTGTGTGCGACATTCCATAGCTTTTACCATGATTGCCGGTAATTAAGCCAGCAACGACCATAGCTAAAGGTCCAGAAACATGAATATCGTGAGCAAGTGTATATCCACCCATAACAACAGCCAATGTTATCAGAACCTCAACCTGATAATTGTCAATACTCGCGATAAGTTTGTACCCAATCCAACCAATTGCTCCCCCTAATAAAAATCCACCGATAGCTTCTTGGGCAAATAATAAAGTAACACTCCCGAAGGAAATTTCTATATTGGGTTTAGTAAGCTGTAAAATGGTCATAAAAACAACCACGGCAACCCCATCGTTAAAGAGTGATTCTCCTGCAATTTTTGTTTCTAATGACTTAGATACCCCTGCGCTCTTCAAAATACTGATAACGGCAATCGGGTCAGTAGGTGAAATTAATGCCCCGAATAATAATGAGTTGATTAGGCTCACTTCCAATCCAAAAAAATTTAATAAATAAAAGGCTGAAAACCCGACGACAAAAGTGCTAATAATTACGCTTAATGTTGAGAAGAGCATGATGCTTAACTTTTCTGACTTCAAGTCCTCATATTTTATGTGGATAGCACCCGCATAAAGCATAAAACTGAGCATTCCTTCTAAGAGCAATTTACTAAAATTAATATGGCTCAGCTGTTCCGATATGGCTAACTTAATTGAAGGAAAAAAGTATCCTATTATTATAACCATAAAAGAAAATATCAAAGAGATAAGCATTAAGCCTATGGCGTTAGGTAGTTTTAAATGCTTAAAGTTGAGGTATGCAAATGTTGCAGAAACGACAATAAGTAAAGATAACAGGTGAAAGAGTTCCATGTTATTTTTTCAGATTAATGGAAAATTTAGGAGCTTCCACCAAATGGAAAGTGGCCGATGCAAATTTTATTTCACCGTTAGTAGCCTCAATTTGTTTCAGAATATTTGTGAAGAGAACAGTTTTTGTTGCTCTTCTTTTTTTATAACTCACCACATATCTTAATGTAAATTCCACCCAGTTGTCGTTGGCGATTAATGAAACCATCGGCTCAGTTTGAGCATCTTCAAGTCTATATTTGTTTTGCATGGATGTCCATTTATCTTTTGATTGCTCGGTTAAATCTCCGGCAATTTCAAGCCCTACCTTTTCCAAGAGTTCCTTTGTTTTATCATAATTACTTCCATACTGAATGGGTATTTTTATTTCATCCCATAAAAAAGGAAAGTCGCCTGAATAATTAAAAACAGGTTCTTTAAAAACAAAACTATTAGCTATCAGTAAAATTCTACCATTATAGAGGTCACCATCTACCCACTGACCAGTTTCCATACTGGTTGTCCTCAAAACGCCAATATCCATGACATCGCCTTTAATCCCGCCTAACTGAACTCTATCACCGGTTTTGTAAAATTCTCCAAACATAATAGCCAGCCAACCTGCAAAAGAAGCTATAACTTCTTGCAAGGCAAAGGCAATACCTGCTCCTGCAACGCCAAAAGCAACAGTTAACCCACCTAATTTGTCACTAAATACAACAGTGAGTAACACAATGGTTAGAAAGTAGCCAATGAAGCTGCTGAATTTTTTTGCCCGATAGCGATTGTCCTTATCATCTATTTTAGAAAATAGATTGCGTTGGATCATCTTAATGATCATCCATATAACTGCAACTCCTATGAATAGGGTTGTGATTTTTCCAGCCGTCGGGTTGAAAAGGATTTTTTGTAGAGTTTCCATTGTAAATTAAAGATGATTAGGGGTGTGTACCACGCGTTGTGGAAATGGAATCTGAATTCCATTGGTTTTAAAAGCTTTGAAAATGGCGGTTCGCAGTTCGCTTTGAATATTACCAACCCTAAATACATCAGCTGTCCAGAAATATAGGGTAAAGGCAATGGACGATTCGCCATAGTCATTAAATCTGACAAAGGGTTTAGGTTCTTTATTAATTTTAGGGTTTTCAGCAGCACATTGAATCATGATATGCATTACTTGTTCCGGATTTGAAGAATAGTCAACTCCTACATTGATTTCAAAACGAGAATCAACGGTTTGATGAGTCCAGTTGATGATATGTTTACGTGTTAAATCAGTATTTGGCAACAAGATGTATTTATCATCGCGGGTTACAACTTTGGTGGTTCTAAGATTAATTTCCAAAACTTTACACACCAAGCCGTCTACATCTAAGACATCGTTAACTTTGATACTGGAATCAAATAATATGATAATCCCTGAAATATAGTCGCTAAAAAGATTTTGTATTCCTAATCCTAAACCAACTAATAGTGCCGTTGAACCTGCAACCAGTATGGTTGTATCCAGGCCTATAAACTGAAGAGAAACTACAAAACCTATAAAAAGAACAAAATAACGTAGTAGTGCTATAATTGAATATTGTTTGCTCTTATCAATCTTTTTGTAACGTTTAATCAATTTTTTTACGATATAAAGAAAAGTGAGTAGCCCGATCCAAAAGACCAGTAGCGAAATAAGTGAGGTTAATGTGAAACTCACATCATTAAAAGTGAAAAGCCTATACTTTGATGTATCTTTCATAATAAATTATTAATCATACTGCCACATTGATTGCAAAATGTTGCATTAGATGGATTGTTTTGATTGCACGATGGACATATTCTGTTATGAGCTGCTTTGTTAAGTTCTACCGTTACAATCCCGGTAGGAACTGCAATAATTGCATATCCCAACAGCATAATGAATGAGGACAAAAATTTACCAAATGAGGTTACCGGCACCAAGTCACCATAACCCACCGTTGTAATCGTAACTATAGCCCAATAAATGCTTTGCGGGATGCTCGTAAATCCTTTTTCTCCTCCCTCCACCACATACATGAGGGTACCTAAAATTACAGTAAGAAAGGAAACTGCCATTAAAAAAACAATTATTTTATAATAGCTAGTCTTCAATGCTTCTAAAATGGTAGATGCTTCTCTGTTAAATCTCGCCAAGCGCAATATTCTAAAAATACGTAACAAGCGAAATATTCTTACCACAATCAGGTAGTGATATCCTGAAAGAAGAATACTGAGATAAGTTGGTAAAATGGAAAGAAAATCAATGATTCCCCAAAAACTTAAAATGTATTTTAGAGGTTTGGGAGAAACAAAAATTCTCACCAGATATTCAATACTGAAAATAATGGTTAAAACCGCCTCTACTGACCAAAACAGGTTAGGGTATTGGTGGCCAATTTCAGGCACACTTTCAACCAATACCAACGCTACGCTGAAAAATATCAGGTAAAGCAAAACAATATCAAACCACTTACCGGATTTGGTATTTGATTCGAAAATTATTTGATATAGTTTTTCTTTAAAATTCATTCAAGCTATCCTAGCTTTTCTTTAAATTTCTAGGAGGATCATTTCTTTGATTAATCTTCTTCGTTGTGAGCCGTTTTATTTTTTTTTCCATAGCTTCTACACATAACATTAGTGAACTTTCAAAAGAATCGGATTTGCGTTTCACAAACATGTTCTCTCCCTTGTGTGAAAGATACACAGAGCACCGCTTATTCTCATGGTTTTTAATGGCCCCAATTTTAAAACTCACATCTACCCTAATGGCATCCGGATATTGTCTGAAAATTTTATCCACTTTTTTCTCTGTAAAAATTGCCAGTGATTGGCTTGCCGTAAATCCAACGGACTGAATTGTAATTTGCATATTTTTTCGTTTTTAATTTATATTGGTCATAGAAGTTTAAACAAATGAATTCCAGTTAACAGGAATGGCATTAACAAGGAAAGAGTTTTTGGTTTCATTATTTTTATGGCATAAATCAGAGGATTATCTCTCGGATCGCCATGGCCATCAATGCGGAATTTATTGTCAATTTGCGATACCAGAGGAAGTAGATTTTGAACATCGTCCGGCTCCATTTCGAAATGATGAGCGTTAGTAATTAACTTGTTCATTATCTGTGAGTGGTTCTTCAAATTATTTTTCATCTTTTTCAATGTTTACATTAAACGAAGGCGCTATGTAATCCTTTCCCAAATAATTTGAAGGTATGGTAATCCTATTTCCATCTCGTGCTGCTCTGTAGTGAGGGGATAGAATCTCAATACCCGCTTCATTACAACAGTCCTGAATATTTTGGTGTAATTGGGAGTAAATACCCGCTTGCTTGTTAGGTTCTTTTGTGCATGCGTTTATTTGATACGACACATAAAAATCGTCCAAGCTGGTTTGCAATACAAATGGTTTTGGGTCTTTGAGCAAAAGGTCGGTTCTGTCTGCTGCATTCAGTAAAGCCTGATGCATATCTTTCCATGGGACATCGTAGCCAATGGTTACGGTAGTGTGCATGATTAAGCCATTTCCGATTTCAGCTTCATTGCTATAATTGGTTGTATGACTGCTCATTACAGTTGAGTTAGGAATACTGATTATCTCGTTTTTGATGGTTTTAATTCTTGTTACAAGTAAGGATTTTTCAATTACATCACCAACTACCTCACCAATCTTTACACGGTCCCCTAGCTTAAACAATCGCATATAAGTCAGCACTATTCCTGCAACAATGTTTGAGAGCGAACCTGCCGAACCGAATGTAAATAAAAACCCAAGAAAAACGGAAACACCCTGAAAAATTGGTGAATCACTGCCAGGTAAATAGGGGAATATCAGAACGAACATAAAGGCATATAATACAACCTTAATAATCTGAAAAGTTGGATTTGCCCAATCAGGGTAAAACCCTGGTAATTGAAGTTTTTTCAACTCTATTTCATTTTTTAAAAAGTGAATTCCTTTTAAGGCATAGCGGAATACTAAGAAAATAACAACAATGGTAAAAAGGTTAGGAAGGTAATTCCACAAACTCTTTCCAATTTTTTTGAGGGGATCAAAAATGTAGCTGAAGAGGGTTTGTGCAAAATTTTGCGTCCAGGGGAACAATCCAAAAATGATAGGCAAGGCAATGTAAACCATTAGCACGAAAACAAGCCACTTCACAAAAGTATTCAGTCCTTTTAAAAATCCAACTTGCTTTGAAGCATCGAGCAAGGTGTAGTTTCTTATTTTTAAACCATTAATTTTTTTGCCTTCCTGTTTTATAATATTGCTTTCAGTCCATTTAAAAAGCATGTTCACAAAGTATAGAAATGTAATGAGAACAGCCAAAACCAGGACCACTAATCCTACCTCCTTCAAAAGAGTAGCAAAACTTGTCTCTCTTTTGAATTTAAGGACTTCATTTGTAATTGTATTACGGTATTTTTCTGCTAATTCTCTTGCCGTTGTGCTATTCCACAGCGCATCGTTTTCGGAAATACTCATTAAAATGCGTTCTCCATTCACAATATCAATTGAAGATTCTGACTCTGCAATGGTCAATGTTTTCTCGGAAAATGAATAGTCATTTTTTAGATTGTTTATTCTTTCTGTGATTGCCAAAGCTCTATCGTGAGCTGAAAAACTTCCAAACTTGCTGAAAATCAAAAATAGCGTGTCATTAAAAAAGCCGAGAACCGCAAATGATTTAGCATTAATTCTCAGAGAATCAATTCTAGCTTTCTTATCTGCAATTCGTTTCGCCTCAGCATTATTAATAACCTGCAACTGCTTTTGTAAAGCTTCCTTTTTTAAGTTGTCGGTTGTTTTTAACTGTGAAAGCTGAAACATCAATTCCTCTTTCTTAATAGAATCCTTTAATCTCTCTTGTTCAATTAACTTTAACTTAAGGTCATATTCCTTGAGTAAATTGGCATTTAACGAATCAGATTGTTTAAGGGAATCTGCTTGTCCATTCACTGTTAAAGTAAGGATTAAAATGAACGCCAAACTTGTAAGGTGTTTTATTGCATTTTTCATTCTTTCTAATTATTTATTTTTCCGAGATTAATAAGCCTCCAGCTTATACCTGTGTAATACTCCCCAAAAATAGCCCATGAAGTTTTGAGCGTGTATGATTAGGCGATTTTGGAGCGCAAAATTATCTTTAAGCCATATATTCGAAATGAAGTATATGTTCTTAAAACAACTGGGCCGATGATTTTTTTGTCCAGCTTGTATAAGTTCTTTCTGCTTTTCGTCCTCTCGTCTCAAATGTCACATTATTTGTGATTGTCTTTCTGGTTTGCTTGTCATCAAACCCACCATCATTATTAAAGCTGTCAGAATGATTACCTGAATAATGAGAGATTTATTTACCAGAGAAATAGTGTTTTCCGGTTCAATAGACAGAAAAAGTAAAATTGTAATTAGTCCTCGCGGTGCCACAAACAATAATGGTCGTAGGGGTAGTTTTGAAAGTTTGAGTTGAATCGTACGAAAAACGAAGATGAAAAACACAATTGCTAATGACCAAAGAAAAGTGTCGGTATTTAATACTTCACTTGATTCGATTAGGTATCCAAAGAGCAGAAAGAATAGTGCTCTAACCAAAAATGCACCTTCTATGGTCAACTCTTTAAATTTTATAACTTCCTTGTTTAACTCGTCAGGCTTGAATTTTTCAACCCACTTAAATCGCTTCAGTTCGTCAAGGTTGCCAATTGACAATCCAAAGAGCAAAATAAAAATCAATCCCGGAAGATGATAGATTTTTGAAACTGTGTAAATTAATACCACAAGTAAAATGATTGGAACAAATTTTATATGGTGTTCAATTTTGCTTAACAAGAATGAAAGTCCAATTGTTGCAACAAACGAAATCACTGTGATGATAAGAAGTTGAATAGCAAAGTTTCCAAATGAGAATCGGTTAATTGTTTCGTTAAGTGTCAGGAAATTGAAAGCGAGAACTCCTAAAATGTCAGACAAACTGCTTTCGTATATCACAAACTCTTTGTTGTTTGATGAAAGATTTCTGATGCTTGGAATAGCAATGGCACTACTGATAACGCAAAAGGGGATGGCATTTGTCAAGCAGTCTTTGATGCTGAAATTTCCAAACTGTTGAAATGCAAAAGCCAAAAGAAATGCCAGAGCGAACATTGGAATTAACGCTCCGAAAAAAGATTTTCTGATGAGTCCTAACTTGGATTTATTGAGCTCAAGTTCTAAGGAGCCTTCAAGAACAATGAGAATTAACCCAATGGTTCCTAATACAGGGAGAATGGGAGAAAAGTCTGGAAGCTGAATATCAAACCATCTGGTCATTTGTCTGACCAGCCATCCTAAAAGTAATAAGAGGATGACTGAAGGAACTTTTGTTTTGGATGAGGTCAAGTCAAAAACATACCCAATGAGCAAAAGCGTGCAAAATGTTATAATAATAAAGGTTACGGTCATTACTCTTAATTATATTTATGTTTCATATCAGTCATTTTTCAAGGTCTCACAGTCCTCATCGCATGGCCGTAAACGGTCAGTTTATGTTGTGTATCCAAAGGTGAATGTGCCATACTCCGGTATAGACTGTATTTTAGTTATTAGGTATAGTTGAGCGATTTCATATTTAATTTTATTTTGAACAGTTGCCTGAACATTTCAGCCATTGCAAAGTAAGGCTTTTTCGGAATTATTTTCAGGGTATCTCATTAATGTACTAAAATCAAAGGTTATTTCACGCATGAAAAACACAGCTTTCCGATTTTTCATCTAGGCTTACCCACGATTCCCATTCTATCGGAGTTTTTTTTTGTTAGATTTTTCATGCCGATCGCTATTCAGTAAAGCTTGTCTTTATTGTTTGGTCTGCAGATACAGCTGCGACAATGATGATATTTACTGTTATTCTTTCACAACTTTAAGTCGCTTCACCACAGTGCCATTTAGGTCGGTAAGTGTAAGGATAAAAATACCTGCTGCTTGGGCTGATAGGTCGAGCATATTGACATTCTTTTTATTCGCAATAGTTTGTCCGGATATGCTGGTGAGTTTCACATTGGTTTGGGCTGAAAAATTAATATGGCTCTTTGTAGGGTTGGGATAAACATATATAGTCGGGGAGTTATTAATGGGATTTTCTATACCTAGTGGAGCTCGAATCGTAAAATGTTTTGTACATGTTATTGAATTAAACGTTCCCTCAAAAGTATAAACTCCGGGATTGGTAGGCAAAGTTTTCAGCCATCCTAATGTGCTTACCGTTCTGTTTGACAAACTGCTGTAATTCCATGAATCGAACACAGACTGGTCTGGATTTAATATTCTGAAATTCCATACATCATTTTTTAATACATGTTTTGTACAAGCATGAAAAGTGGCTTCTGAACCAGGCGATGACGAGAAAACATCTTGTTCGTAAGTGGTATCCATTGTATTTGGGCAAACTGCCATGTAAGGCCAACTACTATGTAAAGAAAGTTTCATGAGTTTTGGTTCGGCATAAGGCTTTTGTGAAGTCCACCACGAAGTGTCAATTGTAGAATTGCATGGACCATAAAATGGGTCAATATAGTTTGCAAATGTTCCATCGCTTCTTATTTCAAAATGCAAATGAACACCTGTCGATTGCCCCGCACTGCCAACTATACCCAAAAACTCGCCCGTGTTAACAGTCTGCCCAATGGTCTTGCTGGTTAAAGAACCGGTTTTCATATGAACATAAAGGGCAGTTGAACCATCTGCATGTTGTATGGTTATATAATTATTTGAATTGCCTCCACCACCAACTCCATTACAAACTCGGTCAGGATTCCCGTCAACTTTAGTAATAATTTTTCCGGCTGCTGCGGCAATCACCTCGGCTAAGTTGTTGTCCATTTTGTGCCATATAAATGGCCAAGGTACTATGTCAATACCTCTGTGTCCGTTATATGTTCTTGTCCCGCAATTCCAATCTTTAATTCCTGAAGAAGGGTCAAGGTCGACAAAAGCAGAAACGTAGTAATAATCACAATCTGTTGATGTGTTAACTGGTTTAAGAGGCCAACTCAGAGAAGTTGATGATGCTGCCCCTTGGCTCTTATTCAAATTGTTTAAACCTAAAAAAGTTTTGTTTTTGTTTATTTCCAGTTCAATGGACTCGTATTCTTCCTGGCTCAGGCAGGGGTGGTATTCATTATTGTCAAAAAGCTGTGAATGAGTACCTTTAGACTGTCCTAATAACAAACTGAATGAGCACGCAAAAGCAATGGTTGGTATGAGAGCGTTCATGGTTATGTTTTTTTATCTGGTTAGATTTTCTATCCAAAAATTAGTATTTCTTTTGTATAGCCAATTAGAAGGGTGCACTATCGCATGATGTTTAGGAGGGCAGAATTTTGGCGCCAACAAACTTACAAATCCTCGCAAAGATAGCTTGATGCGGATATTTTCCAATCCCAAGAACCTGACGTTGTTTCTGCCGTTATTGGATATGCACTTCTCAAATCCTTCCTTCCACATAGTACATATCAATCACTTCTTTGCTTTCGCTGCTGTTAAGTTGTCTTAGCTCGCCAAGGCAGGTTAATAATAGAAAAATAAGGAGGAAAGTCAAAAGATAACATCAAGTATGATTTGGTCTTTGTCTTGTTCTACCAATGCGATATGAAATGCCAATATTAAAATTTATTCCAAAGGGCACTATAGTTGGATTCAATCCTGATGGGGTTTTGGAGCCATCTGTTTTTACGGAATGTTTCTGTATTTCCTCACTGCTCAATGTTTTGGGATACTCATGGCAATCAGGGCTTACGAAGCAACTTTCAGTATGATCTGGAAATTCGAATTCATAATAATTATGAAAACTGAAATTAAATCCCAAAAAACCTATTACGGAAAAGTCTGTGTTGATTTTGTATTTTGGTGATAATCCAATTCCACCTATGGTGCCAAAATTTTTAAGTATAATTCTATCACCGGGGACAAGATTAAGATCTTGGAATGCCTTTAGTTCGCATTAGGATAAAAAGTAATAACTATCCGAAAAGGAAACGGGTGACCTAAAACGTTTTGTAGGAGTGAGTCCTTTTAGCTGCATAAGTCCCGTTTCACTTTTTCGGTCTTGTAAGTACCCATTGGAATGATAGGCTTTTAGGCCTGATAAAGGCGATGGTACAGCAAGTATTTTTATTTTATTCAAAAACAAAAATATGGAAAAAATCAAAGAAACTATTGGTATTGATGTCTCGAAATTGACATTAGATGTGTATTTAAACAAAGCTGCCCTTTACAAGCAGTTTAGCAATGATCAGGTAGGGTTTAAGAAAATTCTGTCATGGGTTAAATCCAAGGAGTTAGAACCACAAGAGTTACTATTCTGTTTTGAGCACACAGGCTGGTACTGCCTTTTATTGGGTTATTTTCTGCATGATAATGGCATGAGTTATTGTTGTGTTAATCCAATCGAGATAAAGCGTTCTATGGGTTTAAAAAGAGGCAAAAGCGACAAGGCAGATGCAAAAGAGATTGCCTATTATGCCTGGCTTAGAAAAGATGATTTGGAGCCGTCTACACCCCCAGCGACCAAGCTCATCGAACTACAGCGTATGATGAGTTTACGTGAGCAATTGGTAAAGCATGCAACGGCACAAAAAAATCTTTGTGCCGGTATGGAAAACCTCACCGGTAAATACGCTCCGGACTTTTCAGTAAATATCATCAGGGAAAACCTAGAACACCTGGAATCCCAAATAAGGAAAGTAGAGAAGGCCATGAACAGCCTGATAAAGGGGGATGAAGAAATGCTGGTCAACTACAAACTTTCGAAAACTGTAAAAGGGGTTGGACAAGTGCTGGCAATTCAAATGCTGCTGCACACTCATAACTACACACGATTCGAAAGTTGGCGGCAGTTCTCATCTTATTGCGGTTTAGTGCCGTATCCTTATCAATCTGGAACTAGTATTAAAGGACGGTCGAAAATACACCCAATAGCCGATCGTAAGATGAAAAGTCTGCTTAGTATGTCAGCCATAAGCGCTATTCAGCATGATAAAGAATTGAAAATATACTACACCAAAAGGGTTTCAGAAGGAAAACCTAAAATGTTGGTATTGAACATTATTAGAAATAAATTGGTTTCTAGAATATTTGCAACGGTGAATAGAGGGACACCTTTTGTCGAATTGAATCAATTTATTGCATGAAAAACTTGCTTTTAATCTTGGAATGCGGCTTGGCGAAGGTGGCGATTTTCAGCACTCACTTTCATACGAAGCACTAAAGTATATATACCCACAAAACTGTCTTACGAAGCACTGAACCGCCACTTTTGCCAAACCGCTGTTGCACTAAACCTTTGGTAGTTTTTTCCATACGGCGGCAAGAATTAAAGTAGAAGTTCTTTCTTTACAGGAAACATAAAAATATCATGAAAAAAAAGAACAAGTCACTACTTTAATTGCCTCCGCCTGTGCAAATGTATCAGGTTTTACCGAACTGTATGCAAGGTTGGAGAGGAAAATTTCTTTATCGGGCAAAAGCCTGAGTACCCTTAAAAGCAATGGGACCTATTTAGCCCAATTGGCGCTTCATTTTGGGTGTCTTCCTACTGAACTGGATAGCGATCAGATTGATGATTACCTGTATTTATTACAGCAACAACACAAAACGCCATCTGATTCGTATTTCAAATTCACGGTTTATGGACTTAGGTATGTATTTAGAATGGAGGGGCTCGAGGATAAACACATTCATTTACCTACGATAAAGCACGAGAAAAAGCTTCCGGTGGTATTGAGTAAGGAGGAAGTGCGGCAACTATTAAAGGCTCCTAAATTATTAAAGCACCGGATATTACTTGGTTTACTTTACGGCTGTGGATTGCGGTGTTTTGAAGTTCGTAATGTCATGCTGGGTGATTTGGATTTTGACCGAAGGATGCTCCATGTGCGCAAGGGCAAAGGAAAAAAAGACCGGTATGTTCCCTTGAGTTCCATTATGATCCGTGGGCTTCGCACGTATATCGAAGCGGAAAATCCGGTTGGATGGCTCTTTAATGGCAAACCGGAAGGTATAGCTGGTGGAGATTTTGATAGCCGCTACTCCCAAAGAGGCGTTCAATGGGCGGTACGGCAAGCCAAAACTGCAGCCGGGATACTTAAAGAAATGACC
>CAZTXB010000020.1:0-49543 GCA_964617955.1 uncultured Chitinophaga sp. | reverse complement strand
TTTATAAATTAAACGATGATTTAAGCAATGTTTTGAAAGGTTGTGCAACAGCTACCGCTGTTATCTCCTCCCATCATTTGGTCATCGCCGCGACCGCCTGTCATTAAATCAAAGCCATTGCCGCCATACATTAAATCGTTATTATCTCTTCCAAACATCCAGTCAGAACCGTCACCTCCAAGCAAATTGTCATTACCATCGCCGCCAGACATTATGTCCATAAGGTCGTTACCTTCTATGCAATCATCTCCGGATCCCCCCAATAAGATATCCAGGCTGTTTCCGCCATGTATCACATCGTTGTCATCGTTACCCTCAATGAAACTCACACCATTTCCCCCATCCATTATATCGCTACCCTCATTTCCTAACATGACGTCAAAATCATTACTACCAAACATGCGGTCATTATCCTGGCCGCCCCACATTGCCTCCACGCCATTTCCTCCATCCATCTCGTCGTTGCCACTATTTCCTGCCATCCAGTCCATGTTGTCGTTACCAAACATGACGTCATTGCCAGCACCGCCAAACATAAAATCAGGATCATTGCCTCCGTTCATGCAGTCATTATTATTATTACCCAACATTAAATCAACCCCGTCTCCTCCGTACATTATATCGTCTTCTTTCCCACCTTCCATAAAATCCAAACCATCATCTCCCCACATCATATCGTTGCACTGATTACCAAACATAAAGTCCGTGAAATTGCCGCCGTGCATCTTGTCATTTTTGTCTCCACCACACATCCAGTCCCAACCGTCATCACCCCACATTTCGTCTTCGCCATCATTACCAAACATCACGTCCAAACCGTTATCACCATGCATCGCATCTTTATCATTACCGCCGAACATGAGGTCAAAACCATCATTACCATCCATTTTATCATCACCAGCTCTGCCCCACATGACGTCAAAACCATCATCACCGTACATTTCGTCATCGCCACTATTGCCAGTCATCACGTCAAAACCGTCATTTCCATGCATCAAATCTTTACCGCTTCCGCCAAACATTACATCAAAACCATCATCACCATTCATTTTATCATCCTCATCACCCCCATCCATAAAATCCATAGCTTTGCCGCCGCTCATTATATCTTTGTCTTGATTTCCAAGCATGAAGTCTCTATGATCGCCTCCCCACATTTTGTCCAACCCTGATTCCCCCATCATAAAGTTTCCTGGATAAACCTGAATGCCATCAATTTTAACACATCCCCCATCTTCTCCCCACATATCATCGTCATCGCTACCACCAAACATAATATCTTGGCAATCATCACCATGCATAACGTCCTTACCAGAGTTTCCAAACATCCAGTCCCATCCCTCATCTCCATGCATCTCGTCGTCTTCTCCGTTACCCCACATAAAGTCACCTACCTCAATTTCGACTAAAACAGCGTATATATAGAATGAAAATGGTTGGCCTCCGTTGCCATGCATAATATCCTTTCCAGACATACCCAACATAAAGTCTGAGCTGTCGCCACCAGACATGCAGTCATCTCCACCCATTCCAAACATTAAATCCCACCCGCCATCACCAAACATATCATCTGAACTGCTACCACCAATCATAATATCTATTCCTCCGCCTCCGTGCATGCGGTTACTGCCGCCAAGCCCAATCATGAGGTCGAACCCGGAGCTACCAGTCATATCATCGTTCGCACTTGTACCTATAATAAAGCCGCTGCCTGTAATTGAGTTGGTAGTTGTGAAACTACAACCACCACCACGGGGTCCGCCACGTTTGTTTTTATTTTCAGCACCCATTTTACCTATCAATTCATTTATTTTTTCTAAGAGCAAATTTGTTTCACGTTCAATCGCCTCGGCATCTGCCTTCATACTATTGATTCCATCCAATAGCTTCTTATCAGACATTACAAACCGGGAACTGCCGATACTGATAGTATCATTCCAATCTTTATCATTGTCACTCATAAACTTTGTTTCTGACCATCCAAGGAGAGAGTCTCCTATATTCGTGAGTTTCGCCAGCAAACGCTTAAGATCTGAATCAATTTTAGATATGTCTTCCTGCCCGGGGAGATTTAGCTTATTATAAACCTGCTCGAAACTATCTATTTCCATTTCTATTCGCTCAATCAATTCTTTATTCCTTTGTTGGCCTGCTTCACTTGTATCTAAGCTGTTAGCATATTTTTCAAGACGCTGCGCTAAAGCGGCTGCGTCTTGGAAAAGGACATTATTGATATGTTTTTCATTTTTTTCTTGTGCCAGCCGGAAACTTTTTTCAAACTGCTCAATTTGCTTAGTGTACCATTCTTGTTCATCTTCAACCTTTTCACCTTTTCTTACTCCCAAAAGCTCCTTCAGTTTGTTGGTTATGCTATCCAACTGATTCGGTGCATCTACACTAAAGCGTTCAGCTTCTTTCAAGAACTTCATTTCATAGTAAGCTGTAATCTCGGCACCACGACGATTCAATTGTTCCGTATGTTCCCTAATATCATTGGATGCTTCAAGAACCTTCTTGAGCTTTGTAATAGTATTTCCCAAATCCGCAATCTCTCCGGCAGTTAGGCTGCCTGTAGAACCAATCACAGTATTATCGCCATCTCCAACATTAATTTCAAGTGGAAGCATTGTGCCAAGGCTGCCGTTTGTGTCATCGAATATAACCCTGTCGTTGCCAGCGAAAAGAAATATATGTATGCTGCGAACCTGAACTAAATCGAAACTATAGTCTGTACCTGCCCCGTTACTGAGGTTATCGACTTTAATCTTCTTACCAGTTGGATCAAGGCGAATAAGCACATCATCGACACCTGACGTGCCACAGATTGTAAGTTTACCGTTGCTGCCGAGGCTTACGCTTAATTCCGAATTATTTATATTGCATTCTATTTTGGAAAGACCAATAGTAAACCCAAACGGTTCCGAAAATCCACTTCCATCTACCAATTTTCGGTTCTCTTCATCCAGAGGAGTTATGGTCCAAACATATTTCTTCCCCGCTTCAGGACTTGGGAATTCTATTGGCCATATTGTTTGAAACACTCCTTTCAGGTCCTTTTCAACTATCGGTGGATTAGTTTTTAGTGTAGTCATATTATCTTGTCCTGAGATTACCTCCCATACCTGTAATCGATAAGTAACTATCGAATTGGAAGAGGGGGTTAAAGGACTCCATTTGAAAACAATACTCTTGGTTCCTGCTTCAGAAATTTCAGCTTTATTGGCTGGAGCAAGTAATACCGGAGCCTGAAAAGCAACAATGGTAAACATTTTACATACCGTACCTGAGGTACCCACGGGCTTGCTACTCTGAGGATCAACAAGTGTTACACATAGTTTATAATTATCATCAGGGATACGGCCTGTGGTGATGGCTGTTTTTTCCAAATTGCCTTTATAAGTAATAGCATTTGTCGGAAAAATATCCTCCGGATTATAAGTAGTGATGCCTGGAGGTACTGTTAATTCAGGCATTTTAGAAACATCGGTATTGGCTACCAATGAACCTTTGCCATCAAATAGTTCAGTTTTAATTTTTACCATAATATCCTTTTTACCCGGATTAGTGATAATCATTTTTACTGTCTCACTTCGATTTTGCCAGTCAGAAATGTAGGGTGACGGTTTTGAGCTCATTAATACCTGGATATTTTGAGCCAGAATACTACCTGATGAAAGGCAGAATAGAATGACGAGTAATTTGAGTTTTTTATACATAGTTTTTAAAATTTATGATTGATATGTGGTTACATATTATTTTTAATAGTTTTCATAATAAAACTGATAGTTGTTTAAATAAATACTTATAGTCGTAATTGGCATCTTAAGTGTGTTATCATTAAGTTTACTTAGTTTCGTAAAAGATATTTATAAACATAGCTACATTCAGACTCACATTCATACCCTACCATGTTATGATATCTTCTTTCCCAAAGAATTATATGCACATGATACATAACTCCCCACCACACCTTTATTTTTGGTGGACAACATTTAAAACTAAATTGAGGTCCATAAACATCAAAATCAATATAATCTCCTTCTGTTCTTTCATATTGCATATTTTGCACCTGACTGCTTACCAGTCCCAATGAATAAATCAAGGGATTCGTAATGCATCTGCTTTCCTCACTATTAATTTGATTAAAGCTTTGGTCATAATTATAGCATTGTGGAACAAATCCGGATGTTGCCAGATTTCCGGGAATGTAACCTTCAGTATAACTTTTTCCTCTTGGTCCTATGTAGTGGTCAGATGCACATTGTAAAAAGGAATAATGATTTAAATATCTATGAAAGGGGTTAGTTGAAGGATTAATTGCTACAACAGGTTGAACCATACCAGTAGCTGACAAGAAAGGCGTTCCTGACGATCCTGCATAACCTGATGGTGTAAAAAGTTTTTGGCTGGGATAATAAAAATTAGCCCTGGGGTAGGTTATCCCCATATCATAAATTTTATAAGATTTTAGGGGAGAATGCAAATAACCTGAGGGCATTGCGCCAATTTCAATATTAGGATTCCCAATCGCGCTACTCATGGTAACAACACCATCGTCCAAACCAGGATGAAGAGCCCAATTAAGAACACCTGCTCCGTCAACACCATAGGGATGCCCACCTGCCACAGTAATAGTTGGCACTGGGGTTGTATTGATGATAGGACCCCAAATAGGTTGTGCAACCTGTGGCTGTAAATCTATTAAAATACTCTGATGTGTAATGATGTACATTAATGGGGATGCTTCCGTAAAGGACTCACAAATTTGGTTATTCAGAAAAGTCGAAAGATAATTATGCTGAACGGCTAAGTAAACGGTAGCCATATTACTTCCTGATAATGCTCCGTGGAGTGCAACATGTGCTTTCATATTATCTGGAATAAAACCAACATTGCCAAACTGGGATTGTAGAATCGGGTCATACTTTGATTTCTCTGCTAACGACATAGCTATATCAATAACCAATCCTCCGGTTGAGTGAGAAATAATCACTGCATTTCTACCAAAGCAATTACGTTTTCGTGAGTCAGTGCTATCGAATTCTACATCTTGGCCATTATCCATTGCATCTCTTATTTGTGTTAATACTGCATGAGCAGCTACAATTGCAGGCTGAGAGCAATTATATGATACCACCAACACTCTGTTTTTATAACCTTTTGACCGAAGCCATGTGTTTATGTGGTCAGCCCATCCTCCATCTGCAATTGCTTTGTAATATCCTCCACGATAAAATTCGCTTTTATCAGCAGGCCAATTTTTTTGCGCTCCTGCTACACCACTATATTTTTCGCATAAGTGGCGGAGTTGAAGTCCATGCACAAAAATTATATCCCTACCTCCAAAGGGCAGGTTGTTATCAGGAGTGAACGAACTTTCACAATTTAAATTTATAGGCTCAACCGGTGTTAGTATTTGAGGGGCAGAAGTGTCTTGAAATGTAATAGAAAGAATTCTATCAAGTTTTGCCCTTCCACCAGGTATACCCCATTTAATTAATGAATCTTCATAATTAATATTTAAAACAGAACTGGGAATTGTACCCCCTATAGATGCACAGTCGTCATCAAGAGGATACCATGTATCGAGAGACGTGTTTCCAGTTGCTCCATACAAATCTGAAATAAGACCATTATTCTCAGTAAAGTGGGTCACAACAACATTTTGCATGGATGTAGTTAATGATGCGTCAATTATTGGTTGGCCAGTTTCTGAATACTCATAATCATCACATGACCTTGGGTCTTTTGTTTCCTGAAAACATATATTATCAATGTCACAATATGCCATTGTATCCCCTGAAGCTGAAAGGCAATAAATGGCTATATTATCAAAATTTTTATTTGCCGTCCAAACATTCAAAGAAAATGTAACCCACTCATTTTGTAATATTTTACCAGACCATCCGATGTTTGAAATATCAGATGAAACAGCCGGGTGTGTACCTGTAGTCGGCAAACTATTATTGAAAGCAATAACCTTTATATAAAAATAATCAGTGTTTTTTTTAACCTTACTAAGTCTTGCACAAGCACTAAATCTATAATGTTTGCCTTGCTGTATTTTTGGTGATTGTAATTGTTGTTTAATACAGCTGCCTGAATTTTTATTGCCTCCTAAACGAATGTATCCCGGATTATTACATCCGTCCTTATCTGATACAACTATTGGATCACCATACCCTTTTTGCCAGCTTAAGGCGGAGCCTCCTAATCCCATCGAACCTGCTACATTCTTTATTTCGAAAGAACCGTTAGTTACAATACTATTTTTACAACAAAGGATTTCTCTTACATCGAATGGGAGTTTTTGAATTGTAATGAAAAAAGGAATTACTTCACTTACCCCTGTAATCTTATTATTTTCTATTTTCTTTACTTGCCAGGCATATACTTTTCCTGATTCAAGTTCTGGTTTATTTTCCGGATATTTAATGCTATCTTTTTTAATATCACTGATAGTACAAACAACCCTTCTCTTTTCAAACATTTCCAAAGTTGTATCGCCTAATTCCATTTCTACAATTTTCAATTCATAATTAAACTTGCCTTTCTTTTGACCTTTCTGTTTATAGGTCCACTTAAACATTGGTCTATTGTCAACAGTTGGGCAATATGGATTTGGAATAATTAAAATAAAATTTGAAGTTGCATCAACCAAGTTATTATTAGGCCTCCATATAAATACCCAACTCTTACTCCATCCACCACTTCCTTTCAAAGCCCATGCATAGGTTTCTCCTTCCTCCAATTTTGGAGCAGTATCAGGATACTTAAACGATTTACTCATTATCCCTTTTTGTTCAAAAACTGCCGGATTTTTAACTATAGCATCTTCCGGTGATTGATCCCCTTTGAGTTCTACAATCCTTAAGGTATAGCCTTCTTTAGGAGCTTCTCGTATATCGGTCCAACTAAATGTTACATCCTTAGAAATCTCTTCCCCATTTGCAGGAGAAATAAGACTAATTTCATCTTCATCTGGCGCTGGGGGTAATGGTGGAGGCCAACAACAAGCCCTAAACTCAAAGGGTTCAGAAAACCCAAGTCCATCTACTAATGGTCTTCCCAAATCGTCTAATGGAGTAATCGTCCAAATATAAGTTATTCCTGTATCAGGCAGCGGGAAATCAATAGGCCATTGGGTTTGAAGTATACCATTGAGGTCTTTTTCTATAATGTGTTGATTGTTCCTCATGGCGGTCATACTATTTTGACCTTGCAATACTTCCCATACCTGCAAGCGGTATGTTACAATGGCTTTAGGAGATGGGATTACAGGACTCCAGCGAAACACGATACCTTTGATGGCTGCTCCTTTTATTACCTCTTTATTGGTTGGATTTATTAATGTTGGGGCCTGATAAGCTGTAATGGTAAACATTTTGCAAACCGTACCTGATGTACCGATCGGTTTCCCATTTTTTGGATCAATAAGTGTTACACACAGTTTATAATTATCATCAGGTATGCGGCCTGTTTTAATAGCCGATTTTTCCAAATTACCTTTATATATAATTGCATTTGTTGGAACAATGTCTTCAGGATTATAGTTTGATACACCTGGCGGTACTATTAATACATGCATTTTAGAAACATCGGTATTGGCTACCAAAGCTCCCTTGCCATCAAAAAGTTCCGTTTTAATTTTTACAGCAATATCCTTTTTATTAGGATTCGCAATAGCCAGTTTAACAGTCTCATTTCGATTTTGCCAATCCGAAATGTAAGGCGATGGGTTGGGGCTCATAATAACCTGGATGCTTTGAGCCAGAATATTGCCCGATGAAATGCAAAATATAAGTGCAAGGAATTTCAGTTTAGTATACATAGTTTTTAATTTTGTGAGTTTAGGTTTTTATTAATTTAATTTTAAAATATATTAGTTTGCTTATGATATAGTATGACCCAAGTATTGGATTTATTTCGTAACCACATGTAAAATCACCCTACCTCCA
The DNA here is from genome assembly GCA_964617955.1 of uncultured Chitinophaga sp. Classification (GTDB taxonomy): domain Bacteria; phylum Bacteroidota; class Bacteroidia; order NS11-12g; family UBA9320; genus JABWCE01. The sequence continues at coordinate 41,585 of CAZTXB010000020.1, read as the reverse complement.
GATTTAAGTTCCTTAACTTTGTAGTTCCCAGATTGGATTATAACCTCTTTAAATCCTAACTTATTTGAAATTTTTTCATCAAGTGTAACAGGTTTAGCAAATTCAAAAATGGACGCATCTAAGGGCAATTTATCGTTAAAATAAATAAACATTTTATTGCCTTTTATTTTTACTTCCATATCTCGCACCCTATTGTTTTCGTTTGAGTTAATGGAACGAGTTAAACTTAATCTACAATCGCATAATCCCCCCCGATCGGTGCAACCATCCCTTGCAATAGTGCAAGTAATTTTAATCCCAATCTCAAGGCTATCTGTTGGGTTTTGAGCTACACCTGTGAAAATGTCATCGTCATCGTCCGGTGCTGGTGGTAGAGGTGGTGGCCAACAACATCCCCTAAACTCAAACGGTTCAGAAAATCCAAGTCCATCTACCCAATTCCTACCTTCATCATCAATTGGAGTAATAGTCCAAACATAATTTACACCTGTATCTGGCAAGGGAAAATCAACCGGCCATTGGGTTTGTAAAATCCCTTTAAAATCTTTTTCAACAATGGGTTGGTTGCTTCGCAAGGCGGTCATACTATTTTGCCCTTGCAATACTTCCCATACTTGTAAACGATAGGTTACAATCGTTTTGGGGGAAGGGATTACAGGACTCCAACGAAAAAAGATGCCTTTGATGGCAGCTCCTTTTATTATTTCCTTATTAGCCGGGGCAATTAAGGTAGGTGCCTGATAAGCCACAATTGAAAATACTTTACATACAGTACCGGATGTACCTATTGGTTTACCGCTTTGTGGGTCAATAAGAGTAACGCATAGCCTGTAATTATCATCAGGAATGCGGCCTGTGGTAATGGCCGTTTTTTCTAAATTCCCATGATATTGTACTGCGTTACTTGGTATAATGTCTTCAGGATTATACGTTGTGGTGGAGGTAGCAGAAATTGTTAGCACCGGCATTTTGGCGTCATCAGTGTTGGCGATTAGAGCCCCTTTGCCATCAAAAAGTTCGGTTTTAATTTTTACTTCAATTTCTTTAGTACTACCGTTAGTGATAACAAGTCTAACGGTTTCAGTTTGCTGTTGCCAATCCGAAATGTATGGCGACGGATGTTGGTTCATAAGTACCTGAATACTTTGAGCCAAAACACTGCCTGATGAGAGGCAGAGTAGAATGACGAGTAATTTGATTTTGGTGTACATAATTTATTTTTTTAAAATTTATAGGTTATGGATGTTCTTAAAAGATTTTCGCAGTAGGATATTCCCGGTCTTGATTCTTTATAATCAAACAGGTTTATGGAGCCATTTAAGGCAAATTGTATTTTCTTTTTCAACGTATATTTTAGGCTGGCATTCGTCATCGTTTGAAAACCAGATGAACGTGAATCCATTTTATTATCAGCCAAGGTGAGGCCTGCGGTGGCAGATAGTTTCCTCTTAAAAAATTTGTATCCAAGGCTTACATTGGCCGATTGGGTTTGGAGTTTACCTACGGAGAGTGTGTTTTCAAAAAAGCTGAACATGGTACTTATTGAAAAAGGAGTTGTGAGCATGGAAACCATATAGGAAAAAGCCCCGTTCACAGCATCATTATTATTTAATGCACCGCTTATGGTATTAAAATCTTTGAATGTATTTTGAGCATACATCACGGTAAAATTGTGCATGCTGGCTATGGTGGTTAGGGTATAAGAAGGGCTAACACTCCACGATTGGGTAACCATTTCCATTTTAAACGTGTCGTTGGCTATGGAGTTTCGAAACCCAAAGTTGGAGTAGGAACCCGATAAGGAAAGGCTTTCGGTTATCTGTAAATTGAGATTAGCCGAACCAATGGTTTGGGTGGTGGTGGCGGCTCTGATTCCTGAAAGATTATTAACCCTCCGGCCAATGGAACCTGAAAATTGAACCTTGTTTTTGAATAGCATAAACCTTGGATCGATGGTTACTTCCAGCCGGTCGGTTTGCATAAAAGGATAGCCCAATGGCACAAACCCATCGCCATAATAACGGCCGGTAGTTTTTATTCCAAAATATTTCCAATCACCACCAATGCTCACTATGGAGGCATAATCAGCCCGGCTGGATATTTTAGGATTAAAAATTTCTTTAGGTACTGTGGGGGTAAAGGCAGGCAATTCATCAGAGCTTACATCCCGGGTAAAGACGGAACCCGCCACTTCCCCTTTTACATATAATTTTTTACTCAGGTTTAATCTGAAATCCAGGGAGCTTAAAATTCCGGTTTGGGCCATAGGATTTAATGAATTTACTTTTATGGAAGCGGTATCATCTTTCATCATGCTGCCTATTATATAAAGGTGAGATGAGTCTTCATGGCCCAGTCCTATTTTGGCTGAGTATATTTTTCGGGAATAGATGCCTTGTATTTTTTTTATAGAATCTGACTCTACAGCTAATTGGGAAGTCCCACCAAAAATTGAAAATCTGAATTTTCCCGGAGTAAGATTTATTCCTGCTCCAAATACAGCCAAATCACCAACGCTTAGTTCAGAGTATTGCGGAATTTGAGAACCCAATAACACCTGACACCATTTGTATTTGGGAGCGATTCCAAACCTATTGAGGGGATTTTTAAATTGCGATTTAAAATTTTTAAAAGGATTGCCTGGAATAGTAGGAACATTTGGGAGTATAACTCCAAACTGCCCTGAAGAATAGGACATGGAAATGGGCAATGAAAACTTTTTAATATCTAAGGATGCGTTAATTACCGCCCGGCCCAAAAGATCAGGGCGGCGGGGAGCCACTGCCCCAATGGTATCGGATTCCATGTGATAAAAATCGCCGTAAAGGCCAAAATCTCCTTTAATTTTTACAGGGCTGGTTTTCTTTTTTTGACCTTGTGAAAAACATACCTGCCCGATTAGAATTATTAAAAAAGGACTCATCCATTTGAATACATTTATATTTAAATTGCTTTTCATTTGTTTTTATAGATTTTTGATAATGCAAAGTTCTAGCTACCCTTAGGGCTGAAACAGAAGACAAACACGATTTTTGAAGGGTATTTTAAAGGAAGATAAAAGGGTGTTTTCACCCTGCCTTTGAAGAATTACACCCAATTTTAATTTTTAAATAGTGGCTGAAAGCATTGGCAAATAAGGCAAGAAATACTTTTGGGTATTATTAGTAACCAAATAGAAAAATTGTACTTGACAATTTTAAATCTACATTTGACTCCTAAAAATTATATAATTATGAAAAGAAAAAATTTATTTATTGTTATTGGCTTTATCCTTTGTTTTGGTGTAGGTTTTTATGTTTCTAAAATGATGAGTAATAATGGACAAATTATTCCTCCGCAGCCCATTTTGGTTGTAAATGATACATTTCAGAATTGTTACGATTGCGATACTACTGCTCATTGTAAAATCCCATTGTATAATGTTATTGAGATGGTTAAAAATTACAAACTGAATAGGTATAATGTTATTAATGGACAGCCATAACGTGCCGGAACGAATTTTGAGGATGGAAGAGCTATCCTTTTTGATTTAGAATCTTTAAAAAAATTTATTTGTAAGATGGAAAGGCTTTCAAAAAAGAATTTTGGAGAGAACAATTACCAATTAGCAGGGTTGAGATTTATTTATACGGTTTACCCGGAAGATAGGCCTGATGAAACACAATATATGAATGACATTGACCAAAATTACAGATCTAAACATTCTTTGCTTTTAGTTCCAACTTATTTTAACGGTAATGATTATATTGATTATGACCCCCTTCATTATCATGTGGAATCGGGGAGTAATGTCCCCGATAATTTCGAAAGCCTTACAACCAAAGAAGAAGTTTCAGTTTACGACCCGCTTCATCCATGTAATAATGGAACAAATACCATGAATCACGGAAGTATGTGTCCGCCAACATGCCCTCCAATTCCATCTTTTCTTTCAGTAATGGATTCTCATTAAGTATACTTAAAAATGCTAAGTATCTTAATACATATCATCGAACTAACAACGTTTGTTTTTTCATTGGTGTATTATAAAAATTTAAACAAAGGTGGTCTCGGCCATCTTTGTTTTTTCTTAGGCTTTGTATTTATATTGGATGTTTCTGGGCATTTATTAAACACTATGAAGTTTGAATTTGTTGGCGTTTATTACGCTGCACTGATTCTTTTCCAGCAACTTTATTTTTTAAAACTTTTAGCCAATTGGAATGAGTTAAAAATAAACGTTATTTTGGGTATTTCAATCATAGTTTTTTGGTTTTTGGAGTTACTGTCGGCCCTAGAAACAACCTCCTTTCCTGATAAATCCATTGGCTATGGGGCCTTCATCTTATTTTTTAACGGCTTATACTTTATGTATAAATTGGTCGTTAAAAAACAAACCTTCGATTTTTTTAAACGCACCGATTTTTGGCTTGCCTTTGGTATTACGGTGTATAATTCGCTTGAATTTCCATATATGATTTTTTTAAATACTATACGAACCGATTATCCCGGTTCATTAACTATCTTCGGTTGGTTTACCACCGCATTTTCCTACATGATGTATATTTCCTTTTGCAAAGCAATTACATGCAGCCACCCGACCTGATATTTGCCATCATATCCATTACAGCTATCATCTTGGCACTATCTGCAGGGGTTTTTGTGCTGTTTTATTTTAATAACCGAAATAAGCAACTGTTTATCGAAAAGCAGAAAAATGCCGAAATACAGTTTATGCACGAATTAGTAAAATCAAAAATGGAAATGAAAAATGAAACCCTAAAATCCGTATCGGCCGAGCTGCACGATAATATTGGGCAGATGCTTACCCTGCTCAAACTTCAAACTGCATCAATTAATAATAATAATTTGAAGGAAAGGCAACATGACATACTCTCCAATTTGGATGATACCATTAATGAAGTAAAGCAACTCCAAATAAACCTGAATGCTGGATTAGACAGTCATTCTGAAATTTGGAAAAACCTGCTGAATCAGATACAACGATCTAGAAAAATTAAAAATTTAGAATTGAATACTTCTTTTAATTTTGATTTTTTAAAAAGTTTTAGCGGAGATAAACAATTACTTCTCATCCGTATTATTCAAGAATTCTTAAACAACTCCCTTAAATACAGCCGTTGTTCTCAAATAAATTTAAACGCCTTTAAAGATAATAATAAACTTTTAAAAATAAATCTTAGTGATAATGGTATAGGCTTTGATCCTGCGCAAATAATACCAGGTGAAGGATTAAAAAGCATAAAACACAGAGCTGAATTATTAGATGCAGAAATTGAGATTATATCAAAACCTGAGCATGGGACTCAATTAATTTTAACTTGCAAACCTTAATAATATGAAAATTTTTATTGTTGACGACCACGTATTAATAGCCCAAGCCCTTCAGGATTTGTTAGAACACAATTCGGGATTTAAGGTATTGCACCATTTTGTGAATGGATTGGAATTAAAAAAACATTTTGAAAATAATGGCGTTATCCCCGATCTTATTCTGCTTGATTTAAATATGCCATTGATGAATGGCCGGGAAACTTATAAATATTTAAAGGCTAACTATCCAAAAATAAAGGTATTAATCCTTAGCATGAATGATGAGGATGAGCAAATACTGGAAATGATAAAAGAAGGGGTAAATGGCTATGTTTTAAAATCGGCCAGCCATGATGAACTGAGCAATGCCATTGAATCTATTGAAAAAGAAGAATTTTATTTTCCGCCGACTATCTCAAAACTCTTGATAAAAAACCTTAACAAACCATATAAAGGAATCAATCCAGACAAACTTTCGGACAATGAAATTATTTTTCTTAAATCGGTTTGTTCCGAACTTACTTATAAAGAAATCGCCGATCAGATGAACCTTAGCCCAAAAACAATAGACGGATACCGCGATAGTTTATTTGATAAACTGAATGTGAAATCGAGAACAGGTTTAGTTCTTTATGCCATTCAGAACGGCCTCTATAAAATTTAATTTCTTTAATCGACCTCATCATAAAAAATTTTAAATTCGTTCTCTATCATCTATCTAAAACGTAAAATCATTACGCAATTTGGCCCTTCATAGCTAAAATACATTTCTGATTTTACTTTTTACTGATTTTAGACATTTTATTTTGGTTTGTTAAATTCTCTGTAATTTGAAGTGTACTGAAAATGTAAAGCGTATATGCAATAGAAGTCAGCAAGCTGTAAATTTTCATAATTGGAACCTAAGACGAAAACCTAAGGGTCATGCATCTGGTCAACGCCTAATCTGAATTAACCTATGCTTCGGTTTTACAAAAAAAAAGGTAATTCATTCAAAGAAATTTTAGGAGTAAATAGAAGCGTGTGACCAAAATACAATTGGCTCTTTATCTGTCCTTAAAGGTTACTTATAAACTACTTCTGGCAACCCATTCCATTGACTATAAGGCAGCTTGGTGAAATCATTTAGAGAGGATTGATTCACATATGACTCACCAAGAGCATTCTTAAGTTGTTTTATTTAACAATAGCTCTGTCATTGGTAATTTACTACCAAAGGTGCCTCCTCCCACCCCTATTCAATACTTAGGTCTCTCTCTAATCAGGTGTTAAAGCCAAAAATAGTGAATGATCAGTGATTTACTCACTGTGGGCATTCCGTTGTCAAGCTAACAAAGAAAAATACCGGTAGGCATCCTTAGCCGAATTATTTCTTAATCAAAAAGTCAAAGCAGCTGATGATCTCACATTCTTTGCAGTTTTGGTCTCTGAAGGTAAACTTCACGCATATTTTGCCTTTAAGTTCACAACAGTCGATTCCAGGTTTCGGAGGCAGTATAAAGGTCATCCCGATATTGGTTAACGGAGGGGCATTTAAATTGCTTCCATTGTTCCAGATAACTTCCCTTGGATTTTGATAAGCCCCGCTCCCACTTCCATTGAAAGAAGGCACTGAAGATCCCCCAAACATCGTAATTTTAGGAGGACAAGCATTGATAGAAGTTGCCGTAGAAACACTAGCCCAGGTATAAGGCAGATTGATGCATTGCATACATTCCTTCTTAAAATTGTCGTCGATGGTATAACTTACCACATTGGCCCTAACTTCGGTTACATTCAAACTTGCCGGCAGTGTAATTGTATAATTGTTACTAACCAGGGTGGAGTTAATCCCTGCCGCATAGGTCGGATTTTTAGGCGTCACTTTTATTTCATATGGGCAGCATACCGAGGAATCGCAAACGGTTTTAAAGGTGATTTTACAGCTGTCGCAAATTTGGGTTCCGCACCAACCGTAAAGCGTGAGGGTATATACACCGCTGGTATTTGGGATGATGGTGAGGGCAAGGTTTCCTGTGGTAACCGGACCGGTAGGGGGTTTTAATTTATAAGTAACTTTTTCATTACAACTGCTGTCTTTACACAGGTATGAAGCATTGACAGTGTAGGGCTGATTACAAATCAAAGTATACTGTTTTTTACATTCCATTTTGATGATATCCGATACAGGAATATTGGCCTTAGGGCCGTTATCGCTGCTTTTAGTTAAACTTATGGTTTCCCATTTGCTCTCTTTACAAGTGCAATTGCAGTTTTTAATAAACACATCATATTTCCCTGATTTTGCTATGCAACTGTCGGTAAGATAGGTGACCTGGATGGTGATGGTATGAGGCCCGAGAGACAGGCCTGTCAAACTTAAAACCGGACCCGTAGAATGATAATTACCATCTACAAACCACTGTATACTATAAACCCCATTATAGGTTTGTCCTGGCCCCAAAGGCAAAGGCGGAATTATTTTAGCGGTATCGCAAAGGGTATCGCAGCCCAAAGGAAACAATGCCAGGTACGGCCTTTTATTAATCGTGACCATATTACTCATCCCTGAACAACCGCTTACCGGATTGGTCACGGTTACCGAATAGTTTCCTGCCTGAGCTGTGGTCATGGTAGATCCGCTTGCCCCGTTGCTCCAGGTGTAAATATAGTTTGGATTTGCCGGAGTTGCTGTAGCCGTATAGGTATGATTGATTCCTTCACATAAATAACCTGTTGGTGCGATAGTTACCGAAGGACTCAGATAAAGAAAAACACAGAAAGTATCCCTTGCCACACATCCGGTTGAGGTATCTGTTACCGTTAAAATAAACTGATAAGTCCCTAATTGAGAAACGGAAACACTGGCATAAGATTGTAAATTGTCGGGGCTAAAGGTCACAGTTCCCGGTCCCGTTGCTGTCCAATTATAAATATAATTTGGATCGGAAACCGAATTCTGAACAAATAAGCTCCATGGTGAGCTTCCGCTGCCACACTGTATTGAAGAGCCTGTTATATCAGCTATAGGTTTTGGTAAGTAGACCACCTGAACGGTATCCGATTTCACAGGACAATTATTGTTGCTGCTAATGGCCGAAACCGTATAGTTGCCTGATGCATTAAAATTACACAGTTGATAGGTTGCACTGTTGGCACCTGTAATGGCTGTTCCGTTTTGATACCACTGAAATCCAGTAAAACTTGCCGGAGGATTCGTTGTTAAGGTGACCGGAGGAAGACAATCCGGACAAATTTTGATGAGCGGAGAAGGCGTAATGGTTAAAGGTGTGGGTATTTTTACCGTTATCGGTTTTGTTGTTGTAAAAATACATCCATACTGGTCGGTGATACTTAAAGAAAGGGTTGGGTTGGTTGGTGTTCCGTTATAGGCATGCGCAATCGGATTGGTAACTCCGGTTGTAGCATCGCCAAAGTTCCAGGCATAGGTAAGTACACCGGTGGTATAGCTACTGCTAAAAACGGTGGGAACATCCTTGCATACCGTCGGTCCGCCATTGATGGTAAAGGCCGTAGAAGGAAAATTTAAAGTCAGCGATTTGCTGAGTGTGCATCCGTTCTTAGATATGATAAGGGTTATGGTGGGGTTACATCCAAACGGAACAGTGAGGACAGGATTCGCAGAAGTAGTGGAAGACAAAGTTCCGCAGGTGGTTGTCCACGTCCTGCTATACCCTGCATAGGCAAGAAGGTATAAAGAAGCATCCTGCAATTGTATATTCCACGAATTGGTACCACAACTGATTACCGTGGTAAACGAATCGACCATTGGTACGGTGACAATCGCCGTGTCGCAATGTTTCGTCCCATTGCTGCAAGTCATAACCGCGTATACCTGATATGCGCCAGCGTTGGCATAAAGGTGATTGCCCGTTGAGCCGTTAAACCCGTCGCCATAATACCAGGCCGTTGAAACAGGAATGCATCCTGAGGGCACGTTGGTTGTAAGGTTAACAGGGTTTGGGCAGTTGCTGTTATTGATAATGAGGTCATTAATACAACCCGGGGCCGGTACGCAAGGGTTAACGACGATAACGTTGGAAACATCAGTGCAACCGTTGCTACAGGTAACCGTAACAGAGTAACTTCCAGGCAAACTGGTGGTCATGGTTGGGCCGGTAGCCCCGTTGCTCCAAAGGAATGTTGCTCCCGGACAATTGGCAGGGATTGGGGCCTGCATAGTTACTGAACCTCCATTGCATATAGTTCCTATAGCCGAAATGGTGGCTACCACCGGCGTAATTCCGGAAACAGTAATCTGATTGGTAGCTATGCAAGGTCCTGTATAAGTAGCCTGTACAACGTAAGTGCCATTCTGGGTAACTGTGATTGGATTCCCACTGCCATAGGGGCTTCCGTTTAGAAACCAGTTGTAAGTTCCTCCGCCGGGTGAAGCCGTAAGCGTTGCTGAACAGGTCCCGTTCACTTTAGTTATGGTTACGCTGGCCGCTGTTGCTGTAACATTGACCGTGCTGCTACCACCGCAACTTGTGAGGGTCAAGGTGGCATTGCTGTTGATGGTAAAAGTTGCCGAAGTCGTTCCCTGCCCACCGGTTAACACGGCTCCAGGACTTGCACTCCATACATAGCCACCGGGGGGAACTGTTCCGCTAACTGAGGCCGTGATGGTCCCTCCACTGCAGATACTTGCACCCGGTGAAAGAGTAATGGCCGGTGGAGGAGGCACCTTATTAATGAGCAGAATCCTGATTCCTGTACATCCCCCTACCGTTTGTGAAGCCTGCAAAGTCCAAGGGCCTGCACCAGTAAATAACACGGAGGCCTGAGAGTTATTAGTTCCATAGGGCGCAATATTTCCGGTCCCGGCAGTAAAACTCCAGGTGAAATTACCTCCGCTTATGTTGCTGCTTACCGAATAATTATAGAGTTGATTCGGGCAAATGACGTTACTGCCAAGAATCGGGTTCAAAACAGGCGTTGGATTGACGAGAACCTGAAGCAGATCAGAGCTTGTGCAGTAATTCAGAGGATTGACTGGTACAGCATAGATACTGTAATTCCCTGCCACGTTCCAGGTTAAGGTCAAACTTGCGAGACTGTTAAACGTTCCTGCAGGCGCCCCGGGAGGTGTATAACCCGATGTGGGAGTGATATTCCAGTTGGCAAGTCCGCTGCCTGCTACAAAATAGGTTGACGAGGTATTGGTACAGGCTGGTGAAGGTCCCGAAATTTGAAACTTCGGTTTTATATAGATTGTTTTTGTACTTAAACCAAAGCATCCGCTGTAGGGATTTCTGTATTTACAGGTAAGCGTATAGGGTCCGCCGGCCGAAGAGTTCCAGGTGATATTGATCACATTATGATTGCTGTCGACTCCGGCAATTGAACCGCCTCCACTTAAGGTCCAGGAATAGAAAGTACCGGGTAAGGCGGGCAGAGAGTAAGATGTACTCGACCCGGGACATACCGGTGAAGGCCCTTGAATTGGCAACGAAGGATAGAGAACTGGGACATTCAAGGTTGCGCTGTTGCCACAGGTTCCAGGACAGCTTGCATTTAAGGTTACCGTAGTAGGATAGGTACTTGGTTGATTCCAAACCACCTTAATGCAGGTCGTTCCCTGACCACTCACGATTGTTCCTCCATTAACTACCCAGTTAATACCAGTACAGCCTGTTGTGCTGGTACAGTATTTAATTGTATCTCCAGTACACAACATTTTTCGGCAATCGTCGGTATGAATATCGATTCCTTTTTTGGAACTTACATTTACCAGAACCATCGCTGTATCTTTGCACCCACATTCCTTACCCCCCCCAGTGCTATTGGATACGGCATTCGATACAGTCAGAACGACGGTATAGTTACCGCCGGTTAAATAAATATGAGGTGGAGGGTTCTGAACATTTGAAAAGGTTCCATCGCCAAAATCCCAGTAATAACTTGTTCCGCCAACTGAAGTTGCTCCGCTGAAAATCACCGGTGAAAGCGCACATACAGGATTTGGATTAAAGGTTATACCGGCAGTTGGACCATCAATTAAGCAGACCGTTCTGCGAATGGTATCTTTGCATGCACCATTGGGTCCGGAAATTATAACCTGTATAAATCCCTGGGAAGTATTTCCCCAAGTGATGATACCAGGATTGGCCGGGGTTGATAAGATAGAACCTCCTGTGATAGTCCAACTGTAGGTATATCCTGTTAGATTTGGAACTACAAGGTATTGTTGACTTTGATTCTTGCATGCGATTAACATCTGTCCGGGAGCGGCACCTCCATTCGGATCGGAATGCATCTGTTTACATGCCAAATCATCGCAGGGTCTTATACTTGATGACACCAGCTGAAATTGAGGACAGCAACCTACGGGTTGATTCTGAGCCCCGCAGAAAATCGATGACAAAAAAAGGCTGACAAAAGCAATACCTTTTAAATGTCTTTTTATAGTTTTATAGTTTTCGGATGAATTCAATTTCGTTTCCATAACAATTATTTAGGGTTTTTATCTGTGGGATCTTTAATAATGGAAGGTGAGCAACCTTCTTTTTTCTTTTCGTAGCAAACCAATTTATGGCATGTTGTGCAATCTTTGAATTCAATTTTATAGCGAATACACCATCTAAAAACAGCACTGCAACAGGGTGTAATCTGGGGCGTAGTGATATTAATAGCCAATGGAGGCGGCGTATTGCCAGAAGTCCATGTCATGCTGTTCGTTCCATTAATAAAGTGACCATAGGTTGCTGCATCTTTATTGCAGGGAAGACACATCGTATTTTCAGGAGTCATTTCAAAGTACACCAGTTCCGCTTTGATGTTCTTTATAGTTTTTAATGGATTGGTAATGACTGAAAGAGATTGGGAATAAGAAAGGGTATTGTTTGTATAATTAATTGAAGTTGGTGGAGGGGCATTCAGAGTAAAATGCTTTTCGTCACAATCGACACACCTGCATGCCTTAACACTATCACACAGATAGTCCTCTGCGTTTTTTCCGGGATCCCCTTGTTTTTGAATTTTTGTTTTAATACAAATGTTGCTCAACGAGGTGCTTCCGTTGATAACACCCGTAACCAGAAGTGTACCGCCCGACGCGGGAATTGGGGTACCGAGAGCCGGAGCGTAACTTGAAATGGTTGCCCCTGCCGGCACACTGCTATTGACCGTAATATTATTGAATTCGGCAATGGTATTATTAAGATTGGTAATCAGGTATGAAAAGGTATACTGACCAGGGGTCGAGGTGCATTTAACCTTTAAGGAATCGAGCTGAATGATGTATTGGGTTTGCATACTGAAGGAGAAGGGCTGGGCGAATCCATTCCCTTCAATCATTTTTCTGTCCTGGTCGTCTAGCGGAGTGACGGTCCAAACATATTTTTTACCCAATTCAGGCAGTGCAAATTCTGCAGGCCAATTGGTCTGTAGAAGTCCCTGGAGGTTCTTTTCCACAATAGGCGCCTGGGTTCTCAGTACCGTCAAGTTATCTTCCCCAGGCATGACTTCCCAGACCTGAAAACGATAATTTACCGTGGTTCCCGGACTCGGACTAACAGGAGTCCACCGAAAAACGATGGACTTTATAGCCGATTCATTAATAATTTCTTTATCTCTTGGATTTACCAGTGTCGGTGCCTGATAAGCCATTATCCGGAACATTTTGCAAACGGTTCCGGAAGTTCCAACAGGGTCGCCGGTTTTAGGATCGGTAAGGGTAACACATATCTTATAGTTATCGTCCGGGATGCGCCCTGTGCGGGCTACCTCTTTTTCGGAATTACCGTTGTAAGAAACAGCATTTACAGGAAAAATATCCTCAGGATTATAGGTGTTTACACCGGGTGGGACAATAATGACAGGCATTTTGCCCGCTACCGTATTCGCAACCAGGGAGCCTTTTCCGTCGAATAATTCTGTTTTCACTTTTACCTGAACATCTTCACGCCCGGTATTGCTAATTACCAAGGTCGCCACTTCCTTTCGGTCACGCCAATCGGCAATATATGGCGACGGGGTCGGGCTCATGATGAGTTGAATGTTTTGGGCCCTTAAACCGATTATCGGCAAAAAGAATAAAAGTAAAATGAGGTTGCGATTGACTTGCATAATTTTATAATTTATAGGTTACAGAGGTTCGAAGAAGGTTTTCCGTATAAGAGATTCCAGGCCTGCTCTCGCCGAATTCGAAGAGATTCATTGAGCCATTAACTCCAAAGGCAATTTTCTTTTTAACCGTATATTTAATTCCGAGCAAAGCCATGACTTGAGAGCCTGCAGAATTTCCATTTAAGGTATTATCTGCCAGGGTAAAGCCGGCTGTTGTGCCTAATTTCTTCTTAAAAAATTTGTAGCCAACGCCAAGGTTGACTGATTTTGTGGTGAGGGTCCCAAAGGAAATAGTGTTCTCAAAATAGCTCACAATGGTGCTTATTGAAAATGGTGACTTTAAGAGCGAAATCATATACGACAATGCTGCATTGGAAGCATCGTTATCATTCACAGCGCCACTCACCGTATTGTAATCCTTAAAGGCATTTTGAGAGTAGAGGATCGTAAAGTTGTGCAGGCTTGATTTTGAAGAAAAATTGATGGAAGGACTCACACTCCACGACGCACTGACCATTTCTACTCTGAAAGTGTCGTTCAAAATTGAGTTGCGAAAACCAAAATTCGAGTAGGATCCTGCCAAAGAAAAATGATCCGAAAATTGAAGATTTAAATTGGCCGAACCTAAGGTTTGTGTAGTAGTGGTGGCTCTAATTTCCGATAAATTGTTCACCCTTCTACCAACGGAGCCCGAAAACTGTACTTTATTTTTAAATAAAATAAGCCTTGGATCCACCGTTACCTCCAGGCGGTCGGTTTGCATGAAAGGATAACCCAGAGCAACGAATCCGTCGCCATAATAACGTCCGGTGATCTTTATGCCGAAGTTTTTACCTTCCCGTCCAATACTCATTTGAGAGGCGAAATCGGCCCTACTCGATTCTTTAGGCTTAAATATTTTTTCTGGTAAGGATGGAGAAAAAGACGGCAGATCGTTTGAGCGGACATCTCGGGTAAAGGCCGAGGCAGCAATTTCAGCCCGCATATAAAATTTCCTGGTAAAGTTAAGCCTGAAATCAAGCGAGGAAAGTATTCCGGTCTGGGGCATCGGATTCAACACATCTTGCCGAATAGATGTCGTATCATCTTTCATCATACTCCCAATGAGGTAGATATGGGAAGAATCCTCGTGGCCGAATCCAATTTTTGTCGAAATAATTTTGCGAGCATAAATGCCTTGAAATTTTTTGGTGCTATCCGATTGAACTGCCAATTGTGAGGTACCGGCGAAACAGGAAAACCTGAATTTGCCCGGGGTGAGATTTAATCCGGCTCCAAATACAGCCAAATCGCCAACACTCAAGTCGGAGTATTGCGGAATTTGAGATCCAAGTAAAACCTGAAACCATTTATATTTTGGCGCCAGACCTATTCTATTCAACGGATTTTTGACCATTTCCTTAAAGTTTAGAAAAGGGGCATTGGGTATTTTAGGAACAGAAGGAAGCACAACGCCGTATTGCCCAGTAGGCAAAGCCATTGAAATGGGAAGTGAAAAATCCTTGATATCCAAAGAGAGGTTAATTACCAATCGTCCAAGAAAATCAGGCCTCCTTGGGGCAACCGCCCCAATGGTATCAGAATTCATTTGGTAGAAATCTCCGTATAAACCAAAATCGCCTTTAAGCAAGGGCCCTTTGTTGTTTTTTTGCCCATATGCACAATGGCACATCAGCAAAAAAATAGACAGAGAGAGATAAACTTTTTTTGCTGATTTCATTGGCATTAAAAAAAAGTTTTATAGTTCGTTTGATACAAATATAATTTTTCAATTAGAATTACCAAATCGAAGTTTCTTTTGGTTTTGAAGCAGAGGAGCCTAATTTTTCAGACCTTGTTCTATTTAGAGGTGTTTCCCATTTATTTTCAAGTGCCGATAATTTTATGGCAAGTATTAATTTAGCCCTCGTCGGATGCCATGAATTTGCCTTTGTCCGGTCTGATGGCCGCAGCAATAGATGCAATAGTTATACTTAAAACAATAGGAAGTTCCAGAGGGATTATCAGAGAAAAAAAGCCATCAATTGCATTAAGTTAAGAAAGCTATTTCCTGAAAGTATATATAGGAACATCTGATGATGCCGTAAAGAAAATCAAAAAATCGCTATCTGGATTTCTTTTCTAAAACAAACCGTTCAAATCGGCTTCAACCTTATTGATGATCAAACCAAAGTCTTCGGGTTTGTTTTCAAAATCAAGGTCGTCAACATCAATCACCAGGAGCGGCCCATCCTTATAGCCCGAAATCCAGGCTTCGTAGCGCTCATTAAGGCGTCTTAAATAATCTAGGCGAATAGAATCTTCATATTGGCGTCCTCGTTTTTGGATAAGATTTACCAGCGTTGGAATGGAAGCCCTGAGGTAAATTAATAAATCAGGCGGCTTTATCATGCTTTTTATGCTCTCAAATAAAGCCTTATAAGTGTTGTAATCCCGCGTGCTCATAAGGCCCATGCCATGTAAATTGGGTGCAAAAATATTGGCATCTTCATAAATGGTTCGATCCTGAATAACCGATGCGTTGCCTTTGGCAATTTCCATAATGCTGCTAAATCTCGTATTGAGAAAATACATCTGCATATTAAACGACCAGCGGTGCATGTCGTCATAAAAATCGCTGATATAGGGATTGTCATCCAGGGCCTCGAAATGCGGAGTCCAGTTATAATGTTTGGCGAGCATGCGAGCCAAGGTGGTTTTACCCGCGCCGATATTTCCGGCTATTGCTACGTGTTTAAAGGCATCACTCATGGGGCAGCCTATAGGTTATTTAATTTATAGAATTTGGTCATCTCAAATATCCGATTGAAGGTTGGATTGGCGAATTTATATTTTTTTGTCATTCCGTTGCGATTTGTGCATTACTTAACATCAATAAAATTTTTTAAACCCTATTATTTCTCTTACTTCCTTTAAGGTTTTTCCAGCGCTTTGTCTTGCTTTCTCAGCACCCAAGGCTGCTGCTCTAGCGAGCAAAGTTTCATTTTTCAAAGCATCGTTTATTTTTTCCCTTATGGGCTTTAAAAAAATGTTCATGTCAAGGGCGAGTTGCTTTTTCATATCGCCATATCGAATGTTACAATTATTGTAAGCCGACTCAAAATGAACCACGGTATCTGAAGCGCTCACTAGAGCCATCAAATCAAAAAGATTTTGTACCGACTCGGGCTTTTTTTCATTGGGTTTCTGCGGACCGCTGTCGGTAACAGCGCGCATAATTTTTTTGGTATTCACCTCATCATCATCCCCCAAAAAAATGGCATCCGCCTCTCCACCGCTCTTGCTCATCTTGCCCATGGCCGTGAGTCCGGGAACTTTAATAAGCTTATCGGAATACGAAAAAGCCATAGGTTCGGGAAAAAAATCCACATTGTACAGCCTGTTAAACCGATTGCCAAACTGCCGTGTCATTTCAAGATGCTGCTCCTGGTCTTTACCAACAGGCACTTTCGTCGCTTTATGAATTAAAATATCAGTGGCCATTAACACAGGGTAAGTGAGCAGTCCTGCATTAACATTATTGGGATTTTCTCTTATTTTTTCCTTAAAGGAAGCCGAGCGTTCCAATTCGCCTTTGTAGGCATTCATGTTTAGGTAGGTATAAAGTTCCGAAACTTCGGGAACATCGCTCTGAATAAAAAGGGTGCATTTTTCAATGTCAAGGCCTACCGCCAAATACTCGGCCAGGACCCGCTTCACATTTTGATGAAGATCAATAGGAGTCGGATGGGTGGTAAGTGAATGAATGTCGGCAATAAAAAAGTAGCAATTGTATTCAAATTGCATTTTCAAAAAATTGGCGACTGCACCAAAATAATTACCAATATGCAATTTTCCGGTTGGCCGGATCCCACTAACAACCGTTTCCATTCGTCATGACTTGATTCAGGCAAAATTAACGGCCTCTCTCATAAATTAAAACAATGTTAAAAACTTAATTGCATATTTGTCATTAACGGATTTAGATTATTTTTGGCAGACACTTCTGTAAAATTTTTCAAACCATATAATTAATTACAATGAGGCCCCATAAAACCCATAACCCGCTTACTAAAATAATACTGAAACAGGTTCTTAAAAATAAGACCCTCGCCATTGACAAATCAAAGCCTCTCTCTAACTACGCCTTAGCAAAAGGATATTACAACTTTAAGGTTTTGGCCAAACAAAGGGCAAGGGACATTGCATTTATTATCGCGGGAATCTTATGTGCTGCTTTTGGTCTGGAGAGCTTTCTTATTCCCAATAACTTTGTAGATGGGGGCGCCACAGGAATTTCACTTTTGATAGCCGCCGAAACCTCCATTCCCTTATACATCATATTAACGGTCATCAACATCCCCTTTATGATTATGGGATCGAAAATAGTGGGCAAAGCTTTTGCCATTAAAACTTCAATGGCCATTATTGGGCTTTCATTAAGTGTTGCCTTTATTCACTTTCCTGAAGTTACCCATGAAAAAGTACTGGTGGCCCTATTTGGTGGATTTTTTCTCGGCGCAGGTATCGGATTGTCGGTGAGGGGTGGCTCTGTTTTAGATGGGACTGAGGTTTTGGCCATTTACGTCAGTCGAAAAATTCACGTTAAAATAAGCGATGTGATTATTGTCCTCAATATTTTTATTTTCTCTATCGCAGCCATCCTGTTGAGCGTGGATGCTGCTCTATATTCTATGATAACTTATCTTTCGGCTTATAAAACCCTTGACTTTGTAATTGAAGGAATTGAAGAATATACAGGGGTAACCATTGTTTCGGCGTATAGCGAAGACATTCGTCACATGATCATCAATGACATGGGTAAAGGGGTGACGGTGTATGTAGGAAAACGTGGATTTGGCAAGGAGCATATTGATGTCGATATCATTTATACCATCATTACGCGCCTGGAGTTAAACAAATTGAATTCGGAGTTAGAGAGAATTGACCCCAACGCTTTTGTAACAACGAGCAGCGTTAAAGACACCAGAGGGGGTGTGGTTAAGAAGAGGCCGTTGGGTGATCATTGACAAGAGTCAATACTTTCAATATTTAATATCCCACAAAAACAAGCCGCAGGCGTCCACTGAGGTGCCTGTGAAGTTTCTGTCCTTATTCAGAATTATCTGATGAAAGTCCTTCGGTGACAACCTTTCTATTCCCACATCTATCATACAACCGACTATGGCCCTCACCATATTCCTCAAAAATCGGTCGGCTACAATTTTAAAAACAAAACCTTCATCGGTTTTTTCCCATACGGCTTCTTCAATATGGCAAAGCGTAGTTTTGTTATCTGACCATTTTTTGCAAAAGCTGGCAAAATCATGATGTTGTTTTAAAATTTTACAAGCTTCATTCATTAAATCATGGTTTAAATGCTTGCTGAAAAACCAGCTTTGCCCCCATAAAAAGGGGTTCTTTTTTTGGTGTATAAAATATCTGTACTCACGACTTTTGGCAGAAAACCGGGCGTGAAAATCATCGCGGGTTGGCTCTACCAATCTGATGGCGATATCCGGAGGCAAAACCGCATTTAATTTGTAAACAAATTCAGGGTCTATGGCCTCATCCATTTCAAAATGCGCCACATATTTAGCCGCATGAACCCCGGTATCTGTTCTTCCGCAACCTACCAGTTCAACCTGAAAATCCCATACTTTGAAAATGGCCGTTTCAATAACTTGCTGAACAGAAAGTGCGTTCAACTGCTTTTGCCAGCCATGATAAGCTGAACCCTTGTATTGCAGAGTTAATGAAAATTTCATAGCCGTTCTTATGTTTAAATGATGGCTGGATATTCGCTCTAATTCAGCTCAGAAATAAAAACAGGCAACATTACAAAATTAATTCCAAGGCTTTCGCAAATCAGTATTGCCGATGTGATTTTTTTTAGGTTGGTTTGTATTTATGATTCAACGTAAACAAACCCTCTGGTTGTCGCTCATGGCTTTTATCTGTTTTTCTTCCCTTTATATAAATATACCCTTTTACGAAGTGGATGGAAAGCTGAATGGAAAGGTAGTTGAAAACGCCATTGCCAGCGTTGGGTTTTCGCATACTGTTCTCACCATCGAAAAGGACAGAGAAAAAAAAACGGATAATATTTTTCTAAAATACGCCACCCTCATCAGTGGATTAATTTCAACAGGGAGCATCTTTTTATTCAAAAACCGAAAGCGCCAAATGCTTTTGTGCAACCTTAACTATGTCATAACCTTCGTTATGTCGTTTTTAATGTATTACTACGGCTGGATGGTACGCTATGTCGATGAAGAGCCCTCCGGTCAAATCATCATCTCCATCACCTTTCCCATCATTCTGTTGCTTGCCAACTTTAAAGCCATTTCATTGATAAAAGCAGATGAAAAACTCGTAAAGTCGTACGATAGAATCCGATAGCGGTATGGCGGTACCGCTCATTCAAGTTACCGATTTTTGCGCGAGAGTAGGATCCACAACTCTGGTAGATTCCGTTTCATTTTCAGTTGCCGAAGGAAGTATTCTGGGCATAGTGGGCGAATCCGGTTCCGGAAAAAGTGTGACCTGCATGGGCATCACCAAACTTTTGCCTTCAAACATACACCTCATTGGAAAAGTGATTTTTCAGTCGAAGGTGCTTAAAGCTATTGACCTTTTTCATTGCGCTGAAAACGATTTGCGAAAATTAAGAGGCAAAGAAATTTCCTATGTATTTCAGGAACCCATGACCGCGCTGAACCCTGTTTTAACTTGCGGCTATCAGGTTTCGGAAGCGATATTGGCTCATGAAAAATTGTCTAAATCAGACCTAAAAAACAGAGTTTTGGAATTATTCCGGGAAGTGAAGCTACCCGATGTAGAACGCATTTTTTCTTCATGCCCCCATCAAATTTCGGGTGGCCAGAGGCAAAGGGTCATGATAGCCATGGCTATTGCCAACAACCCCCGATTGTTAATTGCCGACGAACCTACGACTGCTTTGGATGCCTCGGTTCAAAAAAGCATCATAAATTTATTGGAGTCCATGGTAAAAAAAAGAGGGATGGCCATGATTTTTATTTCACATGACCTCAATTGTTTAAAGTCGGTGGCCGATGAAGTTTTGGTAATGTACAAAGGCAAAGTGGTTGAAGAAGCAACAGCTTCAATGTTGTTTACGCATCCAAAGCACCCTTATACACGCGCTTTAATGCAGACTCGGGCATCATATAAACTCGCTGGAAAAATTTTGCCTACCATTCCCGATTTACTTCTTGAAACCGAGAGCGGTGAATTCCATGCGGCCGAATTCACATCGAAAATGCGAATAAAAAATACGATGGGTGAAGCAGTTTTGGAAGTAAGAAACCTGGGGAAGACCTATGCCAAAAAAAGTTTTTTAAAAAAAGTTAAGCCTCAAAAGCCTGTTATCGAATCGATAAATTTTACGATAACACAAGGAGAGACCTTAGGCATTGTAGGCGAATCGGGCTGTGGGAAGAGCACCTTGGCTAAAATATTAACAGGCCTCGAAACTAAGAACCAAGGCGAAATTGAGTTTTTTAATTCAACCAATGGAATGATTGGACGCCAGGTTCAGATGGTTTTTCAGGATCCATTTTCTTCCTTAAACCCCTCCCTTAAGGCCGGTGAAGCCATTATGGAACCCATGTCGGTTCATCGCTTGCACCCGAAAGCGGCTATTAAAAGCAAAGCTATTGAACTCTTAAATTTGTGTGGACTTACCGGAGATTTTTTCGACAAGTACCCTCACCAGATGAGCGGTGGCCAGCGCCAGAGGGTTTGCATCGCCAGAGCGCTTTCCTTGCAACCCAATATCCTTATACTCGACGAATCGGTTGCTGCTCTAGACGTGTCCGTACAATCTCAAATTTTAAATTTGTTAAAGGATATTCAACTAAAGTTGGGATTAACCTATTTGTTTATTTCACACGATTTAAACGTAGTAGGTTATATGGCCGATAATATAATGGTATTAAAGGACGGCAGTGTAGAAGAAACGGGTAAAACAGAAAAACTGATGTCTGCTCCCGAATCAGAATACACCCGATTTTTAATTGACTGTATGTATGAAACTTAATCACAAAAAATGAAAACCTATTCAACCGAACTTACCGTACGCGGATTCCATATTGATGTATTTGGCCATACAAACCACGCCCGATATCTCGAATTTTTAGAAATTGCCCGGTGGGATGTTCTGCAGCCTGTTATTGCATCCGGATTTTTTGAAAAAAGAAACCTTGGCTTTGTGATTGTTAACATCAATATTAATTATAGGTCCGCCTCATTTGTGAACGATGTGTTACACATCACAACAGAAATGAAAAGCATTGTTAACAAGAGCATTGTGGTGCATCAAAAAATATTCGATAAAACAAAAGGGCATGCCGTTTGCGATGCAGATGTGACCTTTGTGATCATGGATTTAAAGCTGAGAAAAGCGGTGGTCCTGGAAGGTGAATTAAGGGAAGTATTTGAAAATCTATAGTAATTTATTTAGAAAGTATGTACGGCCGTTTTTTAAGACCTATTTACATTTTAATTTTTGAAAAAATATTAAAATGGAAAATCATCGGCAAGAAACCCGATTATAAAAAATTTGTGATGGTGGTGGCTCCTCATACCAGCAACTGGGATTTTATGATTGGTTTATGGGCAAGGAGCAAACTGCGGATGAAGGCGTGGTTCATTGGCAAGAAAGAGCTTTTTGTTTGGCCTTTTGGCTATTTGTTCAGGGGCTTGGGCGGATATCCTGTCGACAGAAAAAAACATACCCATTTGGTTGACCAAATTGTAGAAATATTTGAGAGAAACGAAGAATTTAACATCACCATTTCACCGGAGGGAACCAGAAGTTACAATCCCGACTGGAAAACCGGCTTCTACTTTATCGCGCTAAAGGCGAAAGTACCGATACAAATGGTTGCTGTAGATTATTCGAAAAGAACTGTGAATATGGCAGAGTGCTTTTATCCCAGTGGAAACTTGTCGGAAGACTTGGTTAAAATGAAAAACTTTTTTAAAAATTTCAAAGGGAAATTTCCTGAAAAAGGGGTGCTGTAAGACCCGCTGTAAAAATCAAGGACGGTTTCGGTTCTAAAGTTAGGGCTTCAAGGTCACTTGGGATTTACCGTATTTCCTTCTTCGGTACCAGGCATTTACAAATCCAAATAACAATACCGCTCCAATAGGCGCCAACATATTCATGAGTTGCCAATGAAGTTTTTCATTGGCAATTTTTTTGGTATCCAACAGCCTCAATTCCACTTCTTTGGTTCTTACTTCTATGAGATTGCTCTCGTCGCACAGATAATCCACACAGTTAAGAATAAATTTCTTATTTGCAAAATTTACAGCCTCTCCAAAGGCCTGGCTTGCAAACCTGTCGAACCCAAGCGGGTATATTTCGCCGGTACCCTGCTTAACCTGGTTGCGGATCATATCCCCATCCGATACCACGATCATGCTGTTTTTTTCAATGCTCTTCTTAAATGGGATATCCTGCTGTACGCTTCTTACATTTTCATACTGAGATGAAAATGTTCCCTCAAGCAACACGGCCACCGCTTGATAGGGTTTATTGAAAACGGCGGGATTTGGCCTGATGCCTAAGATATCCAGCGAGATGTTTACCGGATTACCGGCAGTTCTTGATGAAGCGGAAGATTGCAGAAGAATGGTTTTCTTAATATTCTGATTCGAGGTGGTGTCTATGCTGTTGGCAAACTGAGTCCAGACACTGCTCATATTTTTCACAATGGGGTGCATGCTGTCGCCAGGGTTCACCAGAGGATAAAATATCCATGGTTTAAAATCAGGCTTCCCCCCGCCCCCTTTTACAAGTACCGGAATTCCATGGCATTGAATGTCTTGTATAAGGTCGGGATTCACTCTCACGCCATATCGGAACAAAAGGTCGCTCAGGTTCAAATCGTAATCGTACGAATAGGTGGTACCTAACTTTGCAACGCTGTCCATTTCGGCGTTTAAGCTTTCAACCAACCACAAGATTTTGCCGCCATTCATGACGTACTGATCGATAATGAACTTTTCAATATCTTTAAATCGATACCTCGGTTTTGCAATGATAATTCCCTTATAGGTATTGAGTTTTTGTATCAGGTTTTTTATCAAAACCTGTCCCCCTCTTTCTCCTGAATCAATAACCGAACGGCCCACCTGTTTAAGGCAAGCGGTGTCATCAATATTGAGATTGAAGCGGCTCACTTTATAAAATTCACCCAGGGTAGTAGCTATATCTGCCACCTCCATGTCGGGGAGTTCGCCATGTCCATTGATGAGCGCAATTTTTATTTCCTTGCCCGCGAGGCACTGTCTGATTACATTTCCGATTTCGAATTCAAGCAACTCTATGGATTCGTTAATATCCATTTCGGTGCTGTTTCCAAATTTCTTTTTGAGTAAGTTTAGGGGAAATTCCTGCCCTTTGTAAAACACCATTCCGCCCGGAATAATGTATTTATCAGTGGGCGCTTCGTCTGCTTTGGTGTCGGGCCTAGAAATTTCGAGCCCCTTGCCTAACAGTTGTTTTAAAATATCGTCCTTTTCTTTGATCTCTTTATCGCCTAATACATCCTCAAATTCGTACTCAATATTAGATCCGGCTAGCAATCTGAACTCATTGAGCATGTCTCTTGTAGCCTCTCTCAATCGCTTATAATTAGCAGGAATATCCCCCTCCAAATAAATGGTCACATAGGCCACTTCCTCCATTTTTGATAGGAGTTTTTTTGTGGCAGGAGCCAAAGTATATCGCTTTTCCTTGGTTAGGTCAAACCGGTAATACACCACATCAGCCAATAGGTTTACAACCACCAGGGCAGCCAGAAACAAGATAAAAGGCGCTGAAATTCTTCCTGAGAATAGATTCCTTAATTTTTCAATACCCTTTTTCATTTGGTCTTCTTAGAAATATTGTAAGTGAAAAATAAAAAAAGAGCAGTAAAACTTATGAAATAGACAAGGTCTCTGGTATCCAGCACTCCCCTGCTTATGCTTTGGTAATGGTAATTAATGCCCAGCCATTCCAAAATGTAATCGATGCTGCTGAGGTTACCTATTTTACTGATTTGCTCAAAAGCGCTGAAACAGAAAAAACACAAAAACATGCTGGTGATAAAAGCAATGATTTGGTTATCGGTGATGGAGGAAGCAAATAAACCTATACTTACATAGCAACTCCCCAAAAAAAGCAAACCCATATAAGAGCCCCATGTGGCTCCGGTATCGATGTTTCCAAGCGGTAAGCCCAGCTGGTAAATGGAGTAAAAATAAATAAAGGTCGGAAGAATTGAAAAAAGTACAAGAATCAAACCGGCCAGGTATTTAGCTATGACAATCTCTAGGTGGGTTATGGGTTTTGTAACAAGCGATTCAAAAGTTCCCATTCTTCTTTCCTCGGAAAAGGACCGCATGGTAATGGCCGAAATCAAAAAAATGAATATCCAGGGGGCCATATTGAAAAGGATATCCAGGTTGGAATAACCATAATCGAGGGCATTGCTATCGGGAAATACCCACATGAACAAGCCTATGGCCAGCAAAAAAACCACAATCACAAGAATGGCGATGAGCGAACTCAAAAAATTTCTAATTTCTTTAATCAATAATGCGATCATGCCGGTTTGGTTAATTGTTGAAATATATCTTCCAATCTCTGCTCTTCCTCATTCTGTGCCAACACGATATTTCCATTATCTACAGCAAATTTAAAAACCAATTCCCTCAAATCGCGTTCTCTCGAGGCGGTGAGTTTCCATTTATTGTTACCAAATTCGCTTGCCGAATCAACCCCTTCAATGGCCATCAGCTGCTTTTTCGAAACGGGATTTTTAAATTCTACATTCAAAATCGGTTTGGATTTAAAGCGTTTTTGTAAATTTTCAGTCGAATCGTCGGCGACCAATTGTCCTTGGTTAATAATAATTACCCGGTCGCACATGGCTTCTACTTCCTGCATAATATGGGTAGAGAGCAACACTGTTCTCTCCTTCCCAAATTCAGTAATGAGTTTTCTTATATCATTAATTTGGTTGGGGTCCAAACCTGAAGTCGGTTCGTCTAATATCAAAACCTTAGGGTTGTGCAGCATAGCCTGAGCCAAACCAACGCGCTGTCGGTATCCCTTTGAAAGTGCCCCTATTTTTTTGCTTTTCTCCGGACTGAGGCCCGTTTTGCCAATGATATCCTCAATGGCCAAATTTGAATTTTTTATTTTGTAAATGCCCGCAATAAACCCAAGGTATTCCTTCACATACATATCGAGATATAAAGGGTTATGCTCCGGGAGATAACCAATATTCCTTTTTACCTCAAGGGGATTAGAGAGGGTATCAAAACCACACACTTTTGCTATCCCTGAGTTGGGTGTTAAAAAACAGGTGAGCATCTTCATCGTCGTTGATTTTCCGGCGCCATTTGGTCCTAAAAATCCGACGATTTCACCAGAACTAATAGAAAAGGATATGGAGTCTACCGCTTTTTGCTCACCATATAGCTTGCTAAGTTCATTTACTTCAATCGACATCCGGCTCTAAACTTAGTTTTGCAACCCGTCTTTAAACAATTAATCCAGAATAATTTTCACAGTTTGAGACGTAGTTTCGGTAGATACTTTCAAATAGTATACCCCCCGTGAAAATTCGGATACGTCCAGTGTATAGGAGTTTAAACCACTTGATGCCTTCTTCTCAACTACAATTTTACCTTGCAAATCGAGCAATTGCAAAACCGGATTTTTATCCGTAGAGAGCCATTGAATACTTATGTGATGTTTCGCCGGGTTAGGCGTCACCTTGAGTCCCGGGATTTTTATATAGGAAATTCCTCTGGTACAAGGCTTCGTTGTGACCTTTTTGTCCGATTCGCCTGTGCAGGTATTCACATCGGTCACCTTAACGGTATACAAATTCGCTTTCTTTACTTTGATGATTCTTGTCGTTTCATTGGTGCTCCATAAGAAGGAAACGTAATTCCCTGCATCCAGATAGATGGAATCACAATCTTCAATAATGGTATCCTTACCGAGGTTTGGAGTTGGATTCTGCACGATGGTCATTTTAACCGAATCGGTATAAATGCAGCCATTGGTACCGGTTACCTTTAACCAATAAACGCCGGCAAAAAATACATCTAAATTTTGACTGGAACTGTTATCGCTCCATTGGTATGCCTTCATATTGTCAGGGCCTTTTAATTTGCGACCTCCGCTGGCACATACGCCACCATCAGGTCCCAGACTGAAAGTTGGGTCCGGCTTCTTTTTTACGACAATGGTATCGATATGAATACATCCATAACTGTTTTGTGCCTGGCAGATATAAACACCAGGAGTGTTGATGGTTTTATGAGGGTTAAAGGTCGAAACCCCATTCCAAAAATAATTGGTTAACTGGGCCGGGCCAATGATGGTATGATTGATGCCTGTGCAAATGGCGGTATCCGGTCCAAGAGTGAAGGTGGATGCCGGGTTTGTAAAAATAACCCTGGTCGCTGAGTATTTGCATCCAAAGCTGTCGGCAACCGCAAGCGTGTGCGTGCGCTGCTCCGATGTGGCAAAGCTTCTGGTTGTTGCCTGACCTGAATTCCAGGAATAGGTTTTCATTTTATCAGGGCCAACCAAAGTTATTTTTGTATTGTCACAAATGGTGGTGTCATTGCCCAATTTAAATACCGGCAAATTCTTTTTGGTCACCTTAAATGTATCATTATACTTACAGGTTGTTGTGTCGGTATAGGTTACAACGATCACATCGGCCTTTGTCAATTTAACCGTTTGACCATTCATATTGGTCACAGAGCCAAGCCATTTGTAGTCAATTGCTCCCGAGCGGGCCTTGACGGTAACCGTGTCACCTGAACAGAAAAATGTATCTCTCACAAAATCTTTAATTTTCAAATCAGCCCTGATACTCAAAGCAACGGTAGCTGAATCTTTCGCACATTTTCCATCCGCTGAGCTTACCACCAATTTATAGGTGGTGTTTGAGCTTGGGTTTACTTGCGGGCTTGATTCGCTTGAACTGAAAGAACCTCCTACGGATGTCCATTTGTAAGTATAGCCTGGAATGGCAGCTTTGCCGATCCTCACGCTTTCGCCTTTGCATATCCTCACTGTAGGACCCACTACCTGAGCCTGAAGTTTACAACACAATAGAGAATCTTTAAAGGAACTGATATTTGCCGAATTGAAGCTCAGGGTTGTATAGGTGAGCCCTTGACGAATAGCTCCAAAATAATAGGATTGGAGATTCAAACTGTTAATTGAGAACAACCCGGTGCTTTGGTTGCAGTCGTTGTTGCCTTTATCATCCGTTCTCACCATGTAGAGCTCGTATGAAACATTGGTTTTAAACGAATTGCTCGAACTGAAAAGAGTATAACCCCCATCGATGGTTTTCAGAACTTCACTTGGCCAATGTCCATCGGTTGTTTTACCGCCCATAAGCTTGCCGGTGTTAACACTGCCATTGCTGTTTATATTCAAATAGAACAATTCACGTCCACTTGGAACCGTGTTGACATATCCGGTAAGTGAATAGCTGTTATCGGGATCGACGATGACTGAGAAGGCACGGGAACTTCCTGCCAAACAGGTGTATATTGAGCCCGATTTAACATTGCCACTGGTATCGATATTGGTTAGAAAAACATCGCCATCGATGGAACCGGAGTAAGTCCACCCAGTAACTACGTATTCACCTTTTGAATATTTGATATCCCAGGCCTGATCTCTCGATAAGGTACCAAAATTTTTAATCCAAAGATTTTTGCCGTCCGCTTTAAATCTGGCGATGAAAAAATCCTCGTCTCCACTCGCGCCATTTCGCCCTCCTGCAGTGATGGTATCGTCTTTAACAACCCCAACAACTGCAATATTCCCATTTTGCTCTTCTACCAATGAATAGGCCTCTTCTGAGGCGCCAGCCCCAAAAGTCCTATGCCATACAAAGGACCCCGAAGACGTGTATTTCGTCAAAAAACCATCTTCTCCAGCTGAATCCGTTTTTACATAACCGGTAACGTAAATGTCGCCTGATCTTGACTCTATCACGTTATAAATATCCTCAACGCTGTCGCTGTTCATTATTTTCCCCCATTTCATAGATCCATTGGCATCGGTTTTGAAAATAAAACCATCCCCTCTCTTTGAGCTGGTAGTTCCTGCCACAATATAACCTGAATCGCTGGTTTGTTTAACTTTCCATCCTGTTTCATCCCCGCTGGTTCCATAAGCTTTACTCCAGGTAGGCTTTCCGAGTCCATCGGTTTTGGTGAGATACACATCAGATCCACCTGAACCTGCGCTTTTGGTGTATCCTGTTAAAATATAGCCTCCGTCTTTGGTTTGGCCCACACTGTAGCTCCTGTCATCACCGGAACCGCCAATAATGCGTTGAAATTTTGTGTTTTGCGAATAACCCGTCATCCCTAAGTTCGCGAACAAACTTAAAATCAAAATTTTGTAATATTTCTTTTTCATAATTAATATAGACCTCAAAGCAAGGTATTTTTAGGCAATATGCCAAATCCGGATGTGTTCAAATGTCATTAAAATGAGATTTCGCGAAATCTTTTTTAATATAAATTTCGTTTATAGATATAAAAGCGCATTAAATAAGAAATGTTAAAATCCATCTTCAGCATTATTTTTGTGGTTGCTCTTTGGAGCTCATGCTCTTACAAGGCAGGAACACCACTTACCGAAAAGGCACTTATTCATGCCAATCAAAATGAAAGAGATACAATTTTGCCCCCTGATACAGACATGAAAAAAAACAGTTTACCACAGACCGAGGAGGAATGGAAAAAAACATTATCGGCAGAAGAATACCATGTACTCCGGGAAAAAGGAACAGAAAGACCCTATAGTGGGCAGTATTATGAGCACGATGCCGAGGGAATATACGTCTGCAAAGGCTGCGGTAGTGAGCTCTTCCGATCCAGCACCAAGTTCGACGCACATTGTGGCTGGCCTAGTTTCTATGAAGGGATAAATAAGTCGAATCTGATTGAAAAAAGAGATTACAGCCATGGCATGACGCGAATAGAAGTGCTTTGTGCCAATTGCGGCGGACATTTAGGCCATGTTTTTGACGACGGACCGCAACATAAAACAGGCCTGCGTTACTGCATTAATTCCGTCTCACTGGGATTTGTAGCCAAGGACAGCCTGCCTTCAAAATAGTAAAATTCTAAATGATTAGCAGCGCGTCACCATAACACAAGAAACGATATTTCTCCTCTACGGCTGTTTTGTATATTTTCTTAAAAAAGTCCATGTCGCCAACAAATGCAGCGGTAATCATGGTTAAGGTACTCTCCGATTCGTGAAAATTGGTAAGAAAGGCGTTGCCGATTCTAAAGTCATAAGGAGGAAAAATAAATTTATCGGTCCATTGCTTCGTTGGGTTCAATCGTCCATAAGCCGAAACTGATGTTTCAAGGGCCCTCATTGCACCGCTTCCTACTGCACAAATTTGTTTTTTTTCATCCAGGGCTTTATTCACACGCACTGCTGTTTCTTCAGGAATAAATAAATTTTCGGAATCCATCTTGTGTTTGGTCAGATCTTCCACCTCAACCGATCTTCCGTAACTTGCTCCCTGAAACAAGGTGATTTCGCTCAAATCAACCCCTTTTATTTCCAAACGCATCATGGTTTCACGTGTAAAATGCAAACCTGCTGTAGGAGGCGCAATGGCTCCTTCAACCTTGGCATGAATGGTTTGATACCGAATGGCATCCTCTTCTTCTACCGCACGCTCTATATACTTAGGTAAAGGCGTTTCTCCCAGTCGGTATATCAATTTTTTAAAGTCTTCGTCGCTTCCATCAAATAAAAAGCGTATGGTTCGCCCTCTGGAAGTAGTATTGTCAATCACCTCGGCCACCAAATCATCGTCTCCAAAAAACAATTTGTTTCCCACTCTGATCTTCCTGGCCGGATCCACCAACACATCCCACAACCTCAGCTCGTGATTGAGTTCCCTCAATAAAAACACCTCGATTTGAGCACCCGTTTTTTCCTTATTCCCATACAAACGGGCCGGAAATACCTTCGAATTATTAAATACCATCACATCCCCCTCGTTAAAATAATTCAAAAAATCCTTAAAATTCTTATGTTCGATGGTTTTATCTGCGCGATTTACAATCATCATTCTGCTTTCGTCCCTATGTTCAGAAGGGTATTGAGCAATGAGTTCGTTGGGAAGATTGTATTTAAACTTTGAAAGCTTCATGAATATTTTGTTATGGTTTTTGTGTTAAGGATGAGAGAAAAGTATTTTGATAAGAAGGATGAGGAAGGATTCGTGGTGTTCATATTTGCTATATAGCTACAAATCAGATACTTTTGCATAGAGTCCGTCCTTCTTAAACATATAAAAACAGAGACCGGGTTGCTTTGTTTTAAGGGCTGCAAAAGTAATTCTAAAATATTACACACACAAACAGAAAAATAGAGAGGATAAATTACCCGGTTCATCGAATGTAGCAAATGGCTTTTTTTTAAATACATTTTTTTTGTTGACTTGATTCAGACTGCATAAATTGAAAAAATACCTGACCCAATTACTGAGTGCATTTTCCTTAAGCAATACCTTTTTGAAAGGCAATAAATTGCGCAGTGCCTTATCGGTTCTTGGCATTACCATCGGTATTTTTTGCATCGTCACGGTGCTCACCTTTGCAGGCAGCATGAAAAGGAATGTAAGAAACGACCTTGAATCCCTGGGTCTAAATGTGATTTTTGTTGAGAAATGGCCTTGGGGCGGGGGTGGCGGAGAATACCGTTGGTGGGATTTCATGAGCCGTCCTGAAGCCGGCTGGCGCGATTACAAGTTAATGAAGGACCGATGTTCGCCTACCGTTGTAAAGGATGTAGGGTATGAGTGCAGTACCTCGGGTCAGCAAATTAAATTCGGAAAAAGATCAACGAATAAATCAAAAATATTTGGCATTACGGCCAATTACACCCAAATGAATGGCCTAAATTTATTGTACGGAAGGGTGTTTACAGAGCAGGAACAAAACAGCGGGAAGAATGTGGCTGTGATTGGTTATGAGTTGGCATCTCAGTTTTTTAATGAGGATAATCCCGTAGGTCAATCTATAAAGATCAACGGTTACAAGACCATAGTGGTAGGGGTCTTTGAAAAGCAAGGCAGTCTCATTAATAAGCAAGCCGATAAAGGCATCTATGTACCCGTGACCTTTATGCGGAACTTTACCGACATCAATGATGACAGGGGCAATAGCCGACTTATTGTTCAAGGCTTCGAAAGCCGATCGGTGGATGAGTTGGAATCGGAAATCGTCAAAGTAATGCGAGGCATACGCTGCTTAAAACCAAAAGAAAAAAACAACTTTGCCCTTAACAAAATGACCCTATTCAGCAAGCAACTCGACAGCACTTTTGTTACTTTGGACATTGTTGCATGGATTTTGGGACTTTTTTCCCTATTGGTCGGTATGTTTGGGATAGCCAATATTATGTTTGTTTCGGTGAAGGAAAGAACATCCATCATAGGCGTACAGAAGGCGCTGGGAGCAAAAAATGCATTTATACTGAATCAGTTTTTGTACGAATCCATAGTTTTGAGTTTGGTAGGAGGACTGGCAGGTACTGTTTTGGTGTGGATTACCAGCATGGCCATTTCTTCAGGGTTTGATTTCCCGGTTTATTTTACCCTAAGGGATTTCCTAACAGGAATCATGCTCTCTACGCTTACCGGCATATTAGCGGGTATTATTCCGGCTATTCGGGCCTCAAAATTAGATCCGGTGGAGGCAATACGCTCTCAATAGGAGATTGACCCTTGTGTATTCACTGAAATTTTTATTCCGGGAAGCCTTTATTTATCCAACATTCTATGATATCAATTTGTCGCTGTGGCAATTTGGCAGCTCCGGCAGGCATATTTTTATCAGCAGTAAGCCTATGATTGATTGCGCCTTTCATATCATAATTAACAGAGGCCTGCTGAGCTTTTTCATAAGTTCTCAAATCGATACCTCCCCCGCCAGAACCTCCAATATGGCAACCTGCGATATTGCACGATTTTGTTAAAACGGGTTTCACAAAATAGGTATAATTCACCGAATCACAGAGCGTTGCCGCTGGAGCAACCTTATCCTTTTTCTTGCATGAAAAAACCAAAAGTCCAAAAGTTACCATTAGAAGAGTCCCGAGTTTCATGCGATTTTTCTGAGGTTCAAACTTAGTCGAATTTTCATTTAAAAATAGAAAGCCATTTAACTGCGCTCATTTTTAAGAAACTCTCATCCCCTCTCTTTTACTTCTTGACCCATTTCAGGTGATAGACTATACCATTAGCCCTTACCAACACAACATATAGACCCGACTTTAAGTGGTCAACATTTGTTTTGAAAAGTGATGTTGGTGGCACGACTCTATCCATGAGGCATTGTCCTTCGGTGTTCAAAATTTGAATTTGATCCATGGCTACACCTTCAATTGCAAGTTCTTGGTCAACCGATGGATTTGGTACAATCGAAAATCTTGGGTGTCCTAGACTTGAAATTGAATTTACATTCTGCCGCACCTGTATAGAATAGGTTCGACTGGTGCTGTAAGTTGATAACCAATTGTTGTCGGTTGCTGTAATTGTAAAAGTATAGGGAACAGTACTTTGCTGTCCTGATTGTGGCGTCCAACAAAATTTTAACTTCGGGCATCTGGCCAACGAATCGACAAGAGCATAGGTGGCTCCTTGAAAACCGAGATTACATTGTAGTTTAACAGAATCGGGCTTATCAGGGAAACTTGGGGGAGGAGGAATAAAGTTTTTGTCATCTGAACTAATTGTAAAACATAGTTGTGTGCCCGTTTCAGCATTATACTGATAGGGGCCATAAAGCATTGGCGGGTTGTTTAAAGATGGTATAATTTTTAATACAAAATCATGGCTTAAACCGCTTATTTCTATATATTTACCAGAAATTTTTCTAAACTCCTTGATTTCAAGAGGGTACACATAAATTTTTTCACAATGATTCGATACCATGGTCAACTCCCCATTGTTGTTGAGTGAAATAAATTCTGCGCCAAAAGCATTTGAAGTTGAAAAGCCGGTCTCAAATGGTATGCTTAAATCTTTATCATAATTTGGTTGGGCGAAAGCATAGGTTATAGAGTCATGGTCTGAATCGTCAAAATAATTATAGTTTAACTGGGCTTTCGCAAAGCATGGAAAATACGCTCTGAAATTGTCCATGCGTGGAGAATGGTTCGTTGGAGCCAGACAGGTGTTTACATAGGCGTAAGTAAAGTAGGAATTGGTTGAAATATTGGCCATATTTTGAAACCTTTGAGGATTAGAAACACCAAAATATACCTTGCATTCTCCCGAGTTTTTGATGGCGTCGAATTTTGAGTCATTTAAATCTACTGTGTCTATATACGTGTATTCAAAACATTGGTGCTTCGACTTAAAGTTATATTTAAGCGAATCGGTTCCAAGATAGGCCGGAAATATTTGCACCGAACTTTTGCCTGAATAAACTTTGTAAGTGAAGACTTTAAGGGTTGTGTCATTTAGTTTTCCCGAAGGATACTTGTCGGAATAAATTTTGTAAACCAGTCTGTATTCGAGAGCCTTTAAATGGCTGTAGCTGACGTTAACCCCTAGAAGTGATTCAGCATTGGATTTGTTCATCAAACTTATAGCCAATAAAATAAAGAGGAGATTTTTCATGTGCCGTATCACTATAGACTGCAAACACACCTTTAGGTTGCACGTAAATTTTAAAACGATACACTTATATCAAAACAATACTTTAATCTATCCTTCAGAACACCTTTACACCGGCTATATAAGTTTGCAGGACATTGAGTTTTTTTAACTTTTTTATAGAAGCTGTATACGGGTTTACATCCAACACAATAAAATCAGCAAATTTACCCACCTCCAAGGTTCCCGTTTCCTCTTCCCAAAAATTGCCTTTGGCAGCCCAAATGGTCATGCCTGCAAAAGTTTCGGTGCTGCTCAGTCCTTCATTTTTCATAAACCCTTTCTTTGGAAATCCCATGCCGTCTTGTCTGAATCGCGATGCGCGTATGGTATAAAATGGGGAAACGGCCTCGACAGGAAAATCAGTACCCAAGGGCATGATTCCCGAGTGGGCGAGCAATGACTTATAGCTGTAAGCCCCGTTCATGCGGTGTTCACATAGGCGTTCTTCGGCCCAATACATATCACTGGTGGCATGGGTGGGTTGTACGGAGGCGATAATGGAATAGGTACTAAAATAATGCAGGTCTTTGGGATCCACAACCTGGGCATGTTCAATTCGCCAGCGGCGCTCGTTGGTGGTGGTTTGGAGCAATTTACTGTAAGCTTTAAGCACCAGGGCGTTGGCCGAATCGCCTATGGCGTGCGTACAAGCCTGAAAATCGATATCATATATGTGTTTAAGAATACTGTCCAGGGTAAGCGTATCGATCAATTGCAGACCATAGCTGCTTTTTTCATCGCAGTAAGGTTTTTTGAGCAAGGCCCCTCTCGATCCCAAGGCGCCATCGGCATATATTTTTATGCTTTTAAATTTGGCGCCCTTGTGGTTGATTGGCCCGTTCTTTGAAATGTAGTTCCACGTTTCCTCACCCGGTTGCCCCATCATATAAAATCTCATTTTGAGGGCACCTGCTTCCGATAAGCTATCGATTAAGAGCATGTCTCTCATACTTAGTCCGGCTTCACTTACTTGTGTAATGCCATATTTGAGGCACTCGGTTTGTGCAGTAAGAAGTGACTTTATTTTTTGAGCTTGGGTAGCCTCCGGAATTTTAGATTCCAAAAATTGAATGGCATTATCTACCAGAATTCCACTCAGATTTCCGTCGTTTAACCCTACCTTTCCACCTTTCACCAGGGTAGCTGCAGTAATGCCTGCATATTTCAAAGCTTTGGTATTAGCGATTACAGCGTGCCCATCTACCCTGCTCAAAACCACCGATTTGCCCGGCAGTAAACTGTCCAACAAGCGGTTGTTTGGAAATTCTTTTACCGGCCAGGCATTCTGGTCCCATCCTCTCCCATGAATCCATAACTTATTCGGGTGTTTTTTGCTGTAATCCACTACCCTCTCTACTGTTTCTTCCCACGATTTGCAGCCGTATAAATTCACCTCATTCATGGCCTTGCCCAATCCCAGAAAATGGCAGTGCCCGTCAATAAAACCCGGCAGTATGGTTTTATTTTTCATATCCACCAATACTTCACTGCTGTATTGTTTTTTCCAGGAATCGTCTTTAAAGAGGGCTATTATTTTATGCTCATGAATAACCATAACCTTGTATGTAGGTGTATAGGGGCCTGAAATTATTTTTGCATTGTAAATAATCTGGTCGGCTTTTTTCAAATTCTGCGCCACAGTGTTCATGGAGCCAAAAAGCATGATTTGAATCCCTATCAAAAAATTTAATACCTCTGAGTAGGACTTTATCCTTATCGTTAATTTTTTATATAACACAGGGCTATCTACTGAAAAAATATTCATAACGGCAAAGTTGCTTTTATAAATTTAAAAAACATAGGAATTTGAAAATTGGAGTTAAGGAAGGGGAAAGGTTAAAGTGAAAAGGTTAAAGGTTAATGGTTAAAGGTTAATTCCAATAACTATTGAAAAAGGGTAAGAGAGTGAATTGTTTAAAAAGGTCGTTTCAGAAAGATGTGTAATTTTGCTGTTCTCTCTATGGACTCTTGCCTATTTTTTTGGCAAAGCAATTTAACGCTTAAATTTCAATTTCCCCTGAAAAGACGAAGCGGGCCGGACCACACAGTTGAATATTACTATACTGCTCTTGTGAATGACTAAATTTAACCTCAAGTTTCCCTCCCATGGCGTTTACTCTAATTAAATGATCTCCATGGTTTTTAGAAAACAAAGCATGGTATGCTATGGCGGCGGCTGTTATTCCTGTGCCGCAACTTAAAGTTTCATCCTCTACTCCCCGCTCATAAGTGCGCAAGGATATCACATTTTCAGCATCCATGCCCACGAAATTTACATTGACACCGGATGATTTATAGGCCGGGCTGTAGCGAATTTTTGAACCAAAATGTTTGACGTCTAAATCAGCTAGATTCAAACTCCGGTCGATAAATAATATGAGGTGCGGAGAGCCGGTATTGACGAAAATACATCGGTTCACAAGCAATGCATCTTCGCTGATTTCAGCCTGACGAATCTCAGCCTTAGTCATTTCAATGTTCACATTCGTTGGGTCAATAGAGGCATGATGCGGCCCGTCGGTTGAAAGAAAGTAGGTCTGAGATGAATTGATCATGCCTTGATCTTTGGCAAATCTCACTGCGCACCGACTCCCATTTCCACAAAAGCTCTGGCTGCCATCAGGATTATAAAACACCATTTTGAAATCAAAACCCTTTGCATTCTCTATGATTATAAGTCCATCGCTTCCAATACCAAAGTGCCTGTCACACATCTCCCTGGCTAGCTCAGGATTATGGGATAGTTTTAAATCCAGGTTGTTAAAAATGACAAAGTCGTTACCTGTACCGTGATATTTCCAGAAAGGGTATTTCAATTGTTATCCAGAGATTTTAGAACTTCCTCGCTGAGCTCTTTCTGATAGGGCTCAAATTGACCACTGGCATTCATCCTGTAGTACTGACCATTTCTTTTCATGTAAAGGCGCTTATCGAGATATTTCAGTTGAATGGTTTCACCGGGATCAACATCAAAAAGTTTGAGATTACTTCCCTTTAGTTTGTATCCTTTAAAATTAACGACCGATTCCCAGTATTCCACTTTCATGCTGGCGCCTTTAATCTGCCTTACTCCGGCCTTTATATTATTAGCTCCGGGATCATTTCCGGCCATCTGACTATTGGTATCTATGCCCCTTCGAACGGTTTCGAAAGCCGCAACCGCATAAGTGGTTTCGGTGAGCCGTTTGTCTTTGGACACCCGAATAGAGTCGCCGGCTTTGGCAATCCCCTCCTCAGGTTCTGACCCAGAATTCTCTATTTTATTACTGTCAATTTGCTCCGGTGCTGGCTGACTTTTAGGCAAGTCGGTCGCCGGTTCATCTGTTTTTCCTTCGTCAACATTTGCCGGCACTTGAAGCGTTCCCTGCTCAATGGCCAATTGAAGCTTGCGATGGGGGATATAATATCCAAAAATGAAGTACAGACAAAATCCTGTAAATAAAACCGCTGCTGCAGGCAAATACCATTGGTGCCATTTTATGGATGGCTTATGTTGATCCTCCAAAGGGGCACTGTGATTCATTCCAATCATAGTTTCCGATTGCACCTTTTCAGTAGGCGGAATACCATCGCTTAAAATTTTAGGCGAAGGGGCCTTTTCTCCTCTGAGAATGGCCCTAAGTTGTTCCATACGAGCCAACTTTATGCCTTCCACAATGGCACGCTGTGATTCCACTTCCTCTGCAAAATCCTTGTCGTTGCGCAGTTTTGCTTTAAACTGGTCTAGACTTGGTCCGGAGAGTTCTCCTTTCAGAAACCGGTCGATGAGATAAATTTTGTCAATTTCGCTTTTCATCCGAACTATAAAAAATCTTCCTTACTGAAATGCTCCTTTACCGAGGTTTCCAATTTCTTAAAACATTGGTACTTCTTTGATTTAACCGTATCCGAGTTTGCAAATCCCATCAGTTCTGCGATGGTATTCATGTCTAAGCCATCGAAGTAGAAATACATGAGCAATCGGCGGCAGGTATCGTCCAACCCGTTAACGTAATCGCAAACAATTTTCGAATCATACATCAGTGGTTTTTCTTCGCTCTTAATATTCTCAGTCACCGAAACATCCACAACCTTAAAACGGGTTTTTTTCTTTAATTGTTTGTACCACTGATTCTTGGCTATTGAAAAAACGTAGGTACTCATCTTAACGCTGAGCAAAAAATCAGGCTTTGCCACATTTTGCCACACCGCTATGAGTGTTTCCTGCAAAACGTCTTCTGCCTCGTCTATGGTTCCACTGTTATTCAATACAAACTTTTTAATTGCACCTAAATTTTGTTTATACAAGGTAAGCAAGGCCTTTTCGTTGCCGCGCTTTATCTCATTAACTAATTCACCGTCGGAGTTAAATCCTATTCCGAACATTTATAGATTGTTTATATTGATTAATCGACAAAGGTAAATGAAGATGTATCAATTATTAAATAATTTCGTTTTTAAGATTTGAACATAACCAAAATATGTAGTTTTTTTTATAAAGTTATCTGCATTTGGCATGGATTTTGTGAAAGTTTCACAAAACAATTTAGCTTTAAAAAAGACAAAATGAACAAAATAAAATTATCAGTAGAATTAT
This sequence comes from uncultured Chitinophaga sp., assembly GCA_964617955.1. GTDB lineage: Bacteria > Bacteroidota > Bacteroidia > NS11-12g > UBA9320 > JABWCE01. Next base: position 2,882 of record CAZTXB010000020.1, on the reverse strand, counting down.
GAAAAAGAATATCAAAAAAATTTTAATCGTTTTTTCAATTGCGTTAGTTGGAGGTTTGGTGGCGCTGAGTTTGAACAAAATTTTTTCGAAACAAGGCAATCCAAGTATTTCTGAAATTCAGCAAGCTTATGCTACAAGTGGGGTTGCGGTGAGTTCCATCCCTAATATCAACTTTGTTGAAGTTTCGGCCAAAGCAGTGAATACAGTAGTTCACATCAAAACCACTTATGGCAGCAGCACGGGAACAGAGGAAAAAAATTCAGGTGAGGAGCAATTTTTCGACCCTTTCGATTTCTTTAACGACAAGCGATTTCACCAGGGTCCTCAACAGGCTTCAGGTTCAGGTGTCATTTTGACCCCGGATGGCTATATCGCAACCAACAACCATGTAATTGACAAGGCATCAAAAATCGAGGTAGTATTAAATGACAAAAGGACATATATCGCAGAATTGGTTGGCAACGATCCCGAAACCGATTTAGCCCTTTTAAAAATTGAAGAATCAGATTTACAGTTTTTAAGTTTTGGAAATTCCGACAACATCCAAGTTGGGGAATGGGTTATTGCCGTAGGCAATCCTTTCAATCTTACTTCAACTGTTACAGCAGGGATAGTAAGTGCCAAAGGCAGAAATATCAATTTACTGAGACAGAACACCGAATATGCCATTGAGAATTTTATACAAACCGATGCTGCTGTGAATCCGGGAAATTCAGGTGGAGCGCTTATCAATGTGAATGGAGAATTGGTGGGTATCAACACGGCCATTGCCTCACAAACTGGCAGTTATGCAGGGTATTCATTTGCCGTACCGGTAAATATTGTTAAAAAAATATTGGATGACATTAAAAAATATGGCGAGGTGAAGCGCGCCATTTTAGGCGTCCGAATACAGGATATCACTTCTGAGTTGGCCGAGAAGGAAGGCATTAAAGATATTAAAGGGGTATTTGTTCCTGAAGTGGTAGAGGGAAGTGCCGCCGACAAGGCCGGGATAAAAAAAGGAGACGTTATCCTAAAAATTAATGACGTCGCAGTGAATTCTTCATCTGATTTACAAGAGCAGGTGAGTCGCTATTACCCTGGCGAGAAAGTTAGGCTATTGATAAATCGTTCCAATTCAAATAAGGAATTGGAAGTGACATTGAGATCTAAAGACGGTAAAACAGAAATCGATGCCAATTCAAAACCCGAAATAAAAACAGCACTTGGGGCAACCTTTCAAAATCTATCACGAGAAGAGAAAACCAAATATAAAATTACCAATGGGGTTAAAATTGCGAAGCTTGGCAAAAGCGTGTTAAAAGAGAAAGGTATACCTGAGGGATTCATCATTACAGCCATTGATAAAAAACCTGTGTACACCGTTAAAGATGTTCAGACCATTTTAGGCGCTAAAAAAGGATCAACGTTAATCGATGGAATTATGCCTGATGGTTCGAAGGACGCATTTGCGGTAAGAATTGAATAATGTCAGGGAAAACAGGTTTTATACATATATATAATAGCATTAAAAAAGCTGCCTCAAAAATGGGGTGGCTTTTTTTATTTTTAATGGCGGCGGGAGCATTTCTCAATTCAAAAGGTATCTCTGGATTAAATGATAGTGGCCGGAGTAGTATGGAAGACGCCCCTATTGATTTAGCTCAGCCAGATGTTATAGGTATTGAAAAGGCTATTTTCAGAAAAATCAATGAATTCCGATTAAAAAACAAATTAAACGCTTTAAGATGGGACGACACCTTGGTGAGGTCAAGCCAATTTCATTTGAAGAGCATGAGAGATGAGCGCTATTTCGATCATGAGAACAAACGCAAGCCGACTTACCCCAAACTGAAGGAAAGGGTTAAAAAACAGGGTGGGCATTTCAATTACCTTGCTGAGAACCTCATTCAATATTTTCCATTTAAGTTTGAAGGAAAGACCATAAGTTATCTTGTAAAGCATAAAGAAGGGAAGGTTATTTATTTGAATCCTAAGAGTAAGCAACCGTTAAAAGTTTTAAGCGTGGAGGAATATGCCACGAGGGTTGTGTGGGAATGGATTCATTCAGAGGCTCACAAGACCAACTTATTGGGAAAGAATTTCACAGCTTTGGGCTTAAGCGTCTATTTTCCGGATTACTTGAAGGAGAGCAATATGCCACCCACTTTGGTTGTTTCAAATTTTGGCGGCTATTAATCCGGTTAGATTTTAAAAAATAGGCTTCATTTTCAAGCATTTAAAAGATAAACTAAAAATATCTGAATAAGGTTTTGTTAATATAAAATCAAATTGTACTTTTGCACCCGCGTTCAGGGAAATGGATTAAAAAGTAAACGGAGAATAATTGAAAAGTTTATAAAAATAATTAAAAATAAACTTGCCAGAGTCTCCAAAAATGTTACCTTTGCACTCCCTTAATAAAACAGAAATTTATTCTTAAAACCGAATAAGTAAAGTTCTTTGAAGTAATGAAGAAATAGCGAGTCTCCATCAATTTTGATGGGAAATAATTCTTGAGAATTTTCAACACAACTTTTTTAACACGAAGAGTTTGATCCTGGCTCAGGATGAACGCTAGCGGCGGGCCTAATACATGCAAGTCGAACGGGATTGTTGATAGCAATATTGACATGAGAGTGGCGCACGGGTGCGTAACACGTATGTAACCTACCTTTAACTGGGGAATAGCTTCGAGAAATCGAAATTAATACCCCATAACATTTAGAAAAGGCATCTTTTCTTTATCAAAGTTACGGCGGTTAAAGATGGACATGCGGTGCATTAGCTTGTTGGTGAGGTAATGGCTCACCAAGGCTACGATGCATAGGGGGTCTGAGAGGATGATCCCCCACACTGGTACTGAGACACGGACCAGACTCCTACGGGAGGCAGCAGTA
>CAZTXB010000019.1:0-55166 GCA_964617955.1 uncultured Chitinophaga sp. | reverse complement strand
AATTAAGTCTTTTTTTAACTAACCCATTGGTCCTATTTTTGGGGAGTATTACATAAAGCCCATCGGCGCAATTTTGCTATTGGTTGTATGTTGGGCAATTACAGTTAGTTGAATAGTTGGATAAGGAGATTAAAATCCCTGTTTATAAACTAATTTTGGAGAAATATTATTTAACAATTTTAAAAACAATATGAATTTACTTTTTCAAACCATTAGGAAAAAAATAAGTGTTGCCGTTCTCCTTTCTTGCTTGTTTTTTTTACCATCCACATCAAAAGCGTATACCATAAAAAGTGTACATGGAAATTTAACCTCTTGTGATACCATGACCAGAGGTGTATTTATCATCTGGTGGGATAAAGATTTTAATTATTCAGCAAATGCAAATGTGATGTTGGATTCTATGATGGCATATAGAAAGGCTTGTTTAAATAATTTAGGAATGCAGGACCCTTTAAATGTCCAAAAAGGATTTTACTGCAATATTTACATCCATACACCAGGAGCTACAACTGACTTTTTTACTACTAATTTTCCTGAATGGGGCAATGGTGTGGGGGGAGATGTAAATGGTTATCCATTTATGACCTTGCCAAATTTTGTTTGTGACCCAAATTATGCAGGTGGCCGGTGGAGAAATCTTTCCCATGAAACGTTTCATATTTTTCAGTCAAATGGAATGTGGAATATTACACCCGGTATTTATAATACAGATGATGGGGGATGGTTTGTAGAAGCATCAGCAACTTGGTTTTCTTACATCCGTTATCCCAACTCGGTTTATTCATTTGTTGAGTCTGATATTTTAGTTCGCACCCCACATGTCCCATTATGGCTAGGATGGGCTAATTTACCTGCTTATTATCCTAATAACTGGCAAAGGCAGGTTCATCAATATGCCTTATCCACTTATTTATACTACCTCACAAATAAGGCAGGTATTAGTAATAAGGACCTTGTTTCCATATTTTACAGTGGGACTAAGCTTACACCGCAGGAATATTTGTACAATCTGATAGGAGCTTCTGCTTTTCGCAATCATTTTATTGATTGTGCAGCGCATATGATCAATAATTTTGATTTCATTTTACCTTCTCAACATAAAGCAGCTCAAAAAGAGTGGAAAACATACGCAGCCCCATTAGATAACAATCTATTTATAAAAACCTTTTCCAATACAGGTAGCGGTGGATGGTATAAACCACTTGATTCGCTAACAACAAATGCCTGGGCTTTTAATACTTATAAATTATTGAACAAAAATTCTCAAACTTACACTTTTGAAATAAATGCTGATGCATTAGGAACCTATGGAGACAGTTCTTTTTTTCAAGGAAAAGTATTAGTCCAAAACAGCGTTTCAGGAGCAAGTTTCCACAACTTGACTATGAACAAAAAAAATCAAGGTTCTCTTGTTCTAAATTTAACACCAAACGACACCGCAGCTTATTTCATTATAGCTTCTATGCCAAAAATATTTGAAGATGCTAATCCTACTTTTCAACTATTTCCTTATCAAATGAGAATTAACACAGGAACAGCAGGGATTTTACAAATAGGAAAATCCAATTTTTCTAAAGTTGAAGTAGCACGGTATAATGTATTAGGACAAAAAATTGAGATGAACATTGGAGGTTTGCAATATATTGTTTATAGTGATGGCAGTACAAAGAAAGTTTTTATTCAACAATAAGGAAAACGCAAGCGTTTCGTATCCTGAATTTTGTTTACACTTAAAAAGTGTGAATTAAGAAAAGAGAAACAAAAAAAGCATTTAGCCGAACGCTCAATACCAAACAAAAACTGCAAAAGGGCCAAAAAGCCAGCGCAAAACGACAAGAATACTGACAGACAAACCACTGCATTGAAAAAAGGCAGAGGATTCCTGCCTTTTTTTTATGCAGTATCCTTAGAAGAAACGAAAAACTCTTATTTCTTTCCACCATTCGAAAGGAAGCCTTGAAGCCACCGACACCATCAATGGCAAGAAATCTACGATTTTACAGATCTTATTCTGTTTTTTGAACCCACAATTTCAATTGGGTGGTATCGAGTATCTCTGCCTTTAAGAGGCTTGTTATCATTGGAATCAGGCTTTTGTCAATTCCGCCTATGGTTAAATGGCCGGCCTTCTGACTCACTCCCACACTGTTGTACAGAAGCAGGTTTTTTTCATAAAACATTCTCTTGAGAATGGCCATTCCCCCTTCCAGGTTTCCTGTATATCCCAGTTTCTGAATTTCAACGAAGGGAAGGCTGATTTCAAAACTGCTCTTGTAATTTACAATACGCATGGGATGCTGGGTGATCGAATCAACTTGTATTTTGAAGTTTGAATCGGCAATGATTTTGGCCAAAATAATAAGGCCAATCATAGGCTCCTCTGAATTCGTACTCAGGTTCACCCCTTTCGCAACCTCCCCCATTTTATTACGGGTATCGAACTGAATATACAGGGAGGCGGTATCCCCCGGTTTAAGGGGTTCCTTCGACCACTGTGGAACCGTGCAACCACAAGTTACGGAGACGTTTGAAATGGTGAAAGGCTCAGATCCGATGTTCTTATAGGAAAACCGGTGCTTGCAAAGCGTGCCCTCCACTACGGTGCCAAAATCAACGGTTTTTGATTCAAATACCACTTTCGCTTGCCCTTCGGCCTCTCTAGAAAAAACAAGGAGGGAGAAAATAAATATAACTTGTGTAATTCTTACTTTTGTAACCATGAGTACTGCAAATATAGAGATAAGCATAAATGAGGCCAAACACACAGCCTTGGTGAAACTTAATAAACCCAAGGAGCTGAATGCGCTCAGTTATGACTTTCTCAATGAAATAAATGTTGCATTACAGGACCTCGATCAAGATGAAAAGGTGCATTGCATAGTGCTCACCGGCAGTGATAAAGCCTTTGCTGCCGGTGCCGATATTAAAGCTTTGGCCAAACTGGATCCTATCGGTGTGTGGAAACTGGATATGCATAAGCTCTGGCAAAATTTAAAAGCCGTTAAAAAGCCCATAATTGCAGCAGTGGCTGGATTTGCGCTTGGAGGCGGGTGCGAGTTGGCCATGATTTGTGACATCATTTTGGCCGCGGAAAACGCACAATTCGGGCAGCCGGAAATTAATCTTGGCATCATGCCCGGAGCCGGAGGTACCCAACGACTCACACATTTAGTCGGAAAGCACCGTGCCATGGAAATGGTACTCACCGGATCGTTCATAGACGCTCAGGAAGCCAAACGCATTGGACTGGTCAATAAAGTTTACCCTAACGAATTACTCATTGCCCAAGCGCTTAAAATGGCCGAGCTCATTGCAGCCAAATCAAGCATTGCCGTTCAAATGGCTAAGGAAAGTATTCTTAAATCTTCTGAAATGAGCCTGAACGACGGATTGATTTTTGAAAGAAGAAATTATATGGCTTGTTTTGGCACCGATGAACAAAAGACCAGCATGGAAAATTTTATACAAAAAAAATAGCCCCCCTCAGAGGTTCACCATCCAAATCACAAGACTATGAAACGCTTAGGAATTTTTTCTATGGTCATTCTTCTCAGTTTGGGTTTTAGTCTCCAAACCAAATCGTTAAGGCTAAAACACTTCAATCTCGATAACACATTAGCCCTTGCGGGATATGACCCTGTCGCTTATTTTTTACAAAAAAAAGCAGTGAAAGGCAGAAAAGAATTGGCACTTTCAGCCGATGGAGTGATCTACCATTTTTCTTCGGAAAGCAATAAAGACCTTTTTCAAAAAAATTACAGCATTTACGAGCCGCAATACGGTGGCTGGTGCGCCTATGCCATGGGCAATTCGAACGAAAAGGTTGAAATTGATCCCAAAACCTTTAAATTGATTAACGGCAAGCTCTATCTTTTTTACAATGCCTATTTCAACAACACGCTCACCGACTGGAACAAGGATGAGGCCCGTTTGTTGACCAAAGCCGACAAAAATTGGTCGGCGATGTATAAGTGATTTAATAAATCCACTCTCAATTGCCGAAATTTGTCCTGTGTTTGCCATCATCGATATAGAAACCTGTGGGGGGAAATTTGAGTTCCGAAAGGGGCGTATCATCGATATCTGCATTCTTATTCATGACGGGCTCACCGTAGTTGATAAATTCAGTACCTTAATCAACCCCGACTGCTATATCAGTCCCTTTTTTACAAAACTCTCCGGAATAACCAACGAAATGGTTGAGGATGCCCCAAGGTTTCATGAAGTGGCGAAAACCATTTTAGAAATGACGGAGAACCGGGTGTTTATTGCCCACAATGTTGGGTTTGATTACGGTTTTATCAAAGATGAATTTGCATCGCTTGGATACGTATACAAGCGCGAGACCTTATGCACCGTTAGGCTAAGCAGAAAACTTTTGCCCGGTAAATTTTCTTACAGCCTCGGAAATTTGTGTGATTCGCTGGGCATTGTAAATGAAGCGCGCCACAGGGCTGAAGGCGATGCGGTAGCCACAGCCAAGTTATTCGACATCCTTTTAAAGACCAAAAGTCTGGACCCGGTTTATAAAAACAAAGGGGTTGAAGAACTCATGACCCGCAGGGTGGATAAAATAAAGCAATATGTGTTAAATAAAATTCCGGAGCTCTGTGGGGTCTACTATTTCCTTAACCGGCAAAACGAAATCATATATATTGGCAAAAGTGTGAATATGTACAACCGTGCTTTAAGCCATTTTAATACCAAGGAAAAAAAAGGGCTTAAAATGTTAAACGAACTCTATAATGTCGACTATATAGAAACCGGCAGTGAGTTGATAGCCCTGCTCAAAGAATCGGAAGATTTAAAACGCCATAAACCTCCGTTTAACCGGGTGCGTAAAGAGGATAATTTTAAATTTTGCATCGACAGTTATAGCGATAATGAAGGCATCATCCATTTTGAAATTGTAGAGGCTGCCAAATCGAAATCCCCACTTCAATCCTTTGTCTCTTATTTGTCGGCCCGCGAAAAACTCGATCGATGGATTGAAGATCATGCCCTTTGTCTAAAATTTTGTCATCTCACCGGCGAGGACTCTATTTGCGCCCATCATCAATTGAAGAAATGTTATGGCATATGCGCACACAAAGAAACCGCAGAAGACTATAACATTAGAGCGAATAGGGTTTTGAAGCAATTTACGCTGCCACATTCCAATTTCGTGATTATCGATAAAGGAAGGAGGACGGATGAACGCTCTGTTATTTTAGTTGAGAATGGTAAATACAGAGGGTTTGGATATATTGACGAAAGCCATCAATTTGAATCGGCCGAGGATTTAAGATCCATTATTGAAAAAAGTCCTTGGTACCCGGATGCCAACGACTTAATTCGCAGTTTTATCCGACAACAGGAGCAGAATATAAAAATTTACCCGGTTTAAGCTCCGCTTACTCTTCCTCTTCTTTAATTCCTTCCTTCTTTATGGCCTTGTCGAGTTCATTGATCTCAGCAAGTTTCTTTTTTGCAATGGCCAATAGTTCTTCTCCTTCATAGGCGTCAATAATACTTTGAAGGGTACCTCTGGCCTGGTAGTAATCTTTGTCATCGCGATACACGTCGCTCAATACCAGATAGCCCTTAACCACCCAATATTCATAATTCGTGAAATCATTGTTCAGCTTTACGACCATGGTTTTGCAGGAGTCTTTTTTATTCAGGTTATAAGCGATTTCAATCTTATTATATAAAGCCTCTGCACCCAACTCTGTTTTGTTTTCCTTTAGCACATAATTGAAGTGGAATTGAGCTGTTCTCCAATTTTTTTCCAGCATGGATATTTTCCCTAAATTCATATTGGTTTCAACCAACAGCGTTTTCGGAACTTCCGACTGAGCAAGTATATCTATGGCATATTTCTTGGCCTTGTCATTGTCATTCAGTTTGTAATGACAGCGCATGAGTCCGGCCAGCGATTCAAGAAGGGTTTCTTTGTTGCCTGCGTTCTTATTCAAAATCTCGTAATAGGGCAAGGCCGATTTGTAATCCTTTTTCAGATAATATATTCTCGATACCCTGAGGGCTGCTTTTTCTGTGTATTCGTTGCGAGGGGCCTCGGCCACGATTTTTAGATTAGGCAAGGCTTCATCGTACTTTTTGTCCTTGTACTCGCATTCGGCTTTCATAAAATTGGCCGGAATGTAGAAAAAGGCATTTTGCCCAAATTTGCTGAGGTAATTTTTGAAGCCCGAAATGGCCTTAACACAATTTCCTTCCCGATAACTCGTAATCGCCGATTCATAAAGGAGGGAGTCCTGATAAGACAAACGGACTTTTGCTCCGGGTATTTTGTTGAGCATATCGAGATACTCTTCGCCTTTGCCTCCCTGAACGTATATAATTTCCAGGGCATCCAGGGCCACTTCCGATTGGGCTGTTTTGGGGAAACGCTTAAGTACTTCCTTGTAATAGTCAATGGCCATGTTTTCACGCTTCTGATTGTAGTTTAGAAAGCCGAGTTTAAGATAGGCGTCGGCGATATGAATACTTAAGGGATGTTCCGAAATAAGTTTTTTGAAAAAGGTTTCCGCCCTATCGTACTTTTCATCTTCCAAATACTCTGAGCCCATCTCAAAAATAGCGTCGTCCACATAGATGCTTTTTGGATAGGATTGAGGAATAATTCCCAAAGTCGCAATCTTCAAGTCTCTTTTGTTTAACAATCCATAAATGATGCCTTCCTGGAAGGTGGCATAGTCGCTTGAATTGACTTTTTTACTGCTCACAAAGCGGTAACTCTCCGCGGCTCTTTCGTGTTGGCCTGTTATAAAATAGCTGTCGCCAAGTCTCAACATATTGTCGATATACCTTTCGGCATTCGATGGCACAAAACTGCTTTCATCTTTATACTTTTTGAAATAATTTAAGGCCATGGTATAATTCTTATCCATGTAGTAGGTATACCCAATATTGTAATAGGTAATAGGATACAAAGCGCTTAATTGGGCCGACCCAATATTGATAAATCTTTCAAAATTCCCGAGGGCTTCTTTGTACTTCTCGTTTTTATAGGCAATCTCGCCAAGCCAATACCATGCCTCCCCTTCCATTTTTTTGTCGGAAACATACTTGAGCGATTTGCGGAAATAACTTTCGGCCTCGGCATATTCCTTGTTTTCAAAGAGGATTTCGGCATAGTGAAAGTGCACCAGCTGATAGGCTGTTTTGCTTTGGGTGTTATAATTTTTCAGGTCTGATAAGATTTCACAGGCCTGCTTGTAGTTCTTAGTCTGAAGCAGCAATTCAGCCAAGAGTCCCCTGGCTTCGTCGTTGCTTTCTGATTTAGGGAAGTCGGCAATAAAATCCTGTATGGTTTTTAGCGCCACATTCGAATAGCCTAATTCAACAGCCAGTTTAGCGTAATTAAAATGCGCCGACTCCTTAACTTCCTTATTTTGATTCATGCGTTTGGCTTCACCAAAGGCGTTATAGGCGTTTTGCTTTTTATTGAGTTTTAGGTAAGATTGGCCCAGGTAATAATTCGAGATTTGTCCAAGCGGGTCATCGAGCGAAGTTAATTGCAGAAATTGGGCGTTGGCCTCGTCATATTTTTTTTGCGTGAAAGCGGTGTATCCAATTTCATACCTCTCCTCATCCGTAGGTCGTAGATTTTGCATATCACATTTGCTGAAATACTTATACGCTTCCTCGAATTTACCCAATTGAAAATTGCTCTTTCCTTTTATTAAATTGAGCTCGTTGGTGTACTTATCGTTGCTTATTTTATTGCTGTAATCGATTGCCTTTTGGTAATCACCTTTGGCATAATGCATCTGTGCTATGAATATCGGGATGGATTGGAGCCCCTCATCCTTCACTCTTTCGAAACTTTTTAAGGCACAATCGTACTTTTTTTCTACATAACACATGTAACCATAAGTGTAATTGGAACGGGCATAGTAAGGACCTTGCTTGTTTCTTAGGTCCTCTAAATGGCTTTTGGCCAGGTCAAACTTTTTGGCCTTAAAAAAAGAATAGCCCATTTTAAAGTTCATTTCATCGGTTTTTTCAGCCGACATTCCTTTAACATCGGCCAGAGCAAAGTAAGAAGCTGCAGTTTTGAATTTATTATTATCGAAATAATGGTTTCCCAGTTCAAAGTAAATGACATTGTTTAAGGCATTTTCCGGATGGCTTTCCACCAATTTCTCAAGTGTACGCTCTGCATTTTCATGGCCTGATTTCAGGTGACAGATGGCTGCATAAATCTCGGCATCATTGCGTTTGAGTTTATCCTGGCTCGCCGCCATATAACTTGAAAACTGCTCTATGGCCGGGCCAAATAGTTCCTTCTGGTAGAGCTCTAAGGCGTAGTTGAAAATGTAATCGGGGTTGGCATAAATTTGGGTCTTTTGTGCCAAACTGAGATTTATGGTCAGTATAAAATAAAGCGTTGCCCCTATTGGCAGCGATTTAAAAAACCTGTAGGACCGCGATCTTATCCTATCCTTAATGATTTGAATCATAAAATTAAAACGACAAATTTAACCCTTAAGTGTGCGCCTTAACTTATTAATTCTGAACAGAGGAGTCATGAATTCTAATTATTTGTACAAATTTTTGAGGATAGTCAATTTCAAAAATAGAAGAAACACCAATACTCCTTAAGGGTAACTTAAAAACACGGTAAAGTCTTGACTTTTTTAAAGCTAAATCTACACGATTTTCGCGAAATAACTTAACACCTTGGTGTGTCAATATCGGACAGAAAGAAGGCCGTCAAATACCATTGACTCATCTCAAGCTTGCAAGACACCTCGGCACATGCCTTAATAACCTGCTTGTGCGGTAAGATATAAGTCTCTGCTGTGAATGGACATAACCGGAATGGGGGAATGGTTGACGAGTTGCTGCGCAGCAGTACCCATAAACCAGCTGTTGCTTTCCGTTTCGGTCATCATCATGATTAAACCTGCCTTTTTCTGTATGGCGTGATCAATGCAACTTTGTGCAACACTTTTGCCCTGCTTCAGTTCAAAGGTGTATTTAATCTCCATATCTTCAAAGTATTTAATGGTTTGCTTACCATAAATATTCAATCGGTTATGGGTTTCTTGAGAATCGTCCCTACTCACGGCCAGAATATGAATGGTGGCATTAAATGCTTTGGCTAAAACAGCGGCATAAGGCACTTTTTGCCTGGTCTCGGTAGAATTATCAAGTGGCAGAATGATATTCGAAAAATCGGTTTCTGCGGCATCGGCTTGAACCGTGATGACCGGACAGTTAGAGGCAGACACAACCCTCATGGCATTGCTGCCTATCCAATAAGGTTGAAATCCGTTGAGACCATGGGCTCCCATAAAAATCAAATCGGCTTTTAACTCTTTTTCAGTAGCATGCAACTCCCGACTCACGTTTCCCCGCTTCTCCATGTACTGTATCGGAACACCAAACTTTTCTGCCTCCTGCTGAATGTTTATGTTATAACCGCTTTCTGCTGATTTCGGCGATTTAACATTGACTACATGCAGAGCTGTTTTAAAAATTTTGCAAGTTTCCAGCGCTTTTCTCAACGCCATGACAGAAGCAACCGAATTGTCGAAACCAACCAGAATTTTTGTAAATTTATATTCCATAATCGAGTTATTAGTGAAACGAAGTTAAGGGAAAACGGCTAAATTTTCAATAGCTCAATCAGAATATTATGAAAATTAATTCAAGTTGTCATACCAAAAATTTCTCCTGTTGAGTTTCAAATCCTGAAGTGTTGAAGATTTCACTCTGATGGTGAAGTCGAAGCTTCTCCTAAAGCCTGTGGGGATCCACCCAAAACTAAACTCCCAGCAATGTAAATCTCTGAAAAAATCGATTTTTGTTACAGAAAGCTCCTTGGTTTTAAAATCGTATCCGGAACCAAAGCCAATTTTCCAATTGCTTGTTAAGGAAATATCGCCATTGAAAGTAAAGCTTTGATTTATGTTTTTTTCTGAGGTGGGATCAGGCTTCGAATAACTAAAATTGTAATTCAAATTCAGAGACCACGGTATGCTGAAATCTACATAAAACTGTGGGTAGCTGTTTATCATAGTCAGTTCCTGCTCTGTGGCTAATTTTGAGGTTTTCTCTTTCCTGGCTTTAGGGTTCAAATTGGTGCCCAAACTCATTCCAAAATTGGTGAGCCTTCCTATGCTTTTCTTATCATTTATCATTAACTGATCCAGTCGCCTTCCGTGATACTTGTAGGGGTCTAACGACCAGTTGTAATTTAAACCCACTTTGCCATTGAACAAACTTGACCGGCCACTAAAATTCAACTGACTCCACTTGAAGCTGTCTGCAAAAAAATTGCGTCCGGCACTCACATTTAACATTTCAATGATTTTTATTTTTTTGGTTACCGTGCCTGTATCGCTTTGTCGTCTGGTCTTTAGTTCAAGGTTGTTGTTAATGTTAAAGCCCAGGGTTGCGTTTTTTAAACCCGAAGGGTAACCTAATCCGTTAGCGCTAAATATCGAATATTGCTGGGTGTTGCCTAAGCTGTCGCTTTGCACCGTTCTAAACCCGCCTTTGAAGGTTTGCATGTTAGGCTGGTAACTCAGGTTGATGCTCGGGGTTACGACATGTCGTATGGCCTGAAGCCGCCCGCGTTTAAATTGCGCCATGCCATAAATCATGGTATTTACCGAAAGTCCGCCCTGCACCGCCGAAGCACGCTCAAATCCAATAGACTGCGAGGTCTGAATCTTTTTAGTTAAGGTATCCCAGGTCTTATGAATGGTTTTCAGGTACCAGTATTCGGTGTAAGAAATATTTGGATTGAGCTGAAAATATTTTAAAAATTTCATGGAAGCGGTCAGGGGTATCGAGTGAATCATGCCGTTGTTTAAACTGTCAATGATGTTGATTCGATCCGGATTGCTTCCAATGCCCAAGGATGGTGCGAGGTTCTTTTGTTTCATAAAAACCGAATTCCTAATGTTGCCATTATAAGAAAGTCCTATGCTCTTGAGTGCTTTGCTTTTGGTGTTTGCATTTTGAAAGGGGGTAATTCGGGGTACATTTAAACTCAGTTCAGGAAAAGAAATATCCACCACTTCCGTGGTAAGGTTTTGATTAATAAGGGCGCTGCTGCTCAAGTTTAAACTTCGCTTAAAAAACGAAGTACTGTAATTGACCCCGGACCTCACATTAGACTGAATGATGCTCTGTTGCTGAATTGAATTATTTCGGTTAAAGGATGGCGATTGATAATTGACATTGGCAGAGAACGATTGACCCGGCTTGGCTTTGGCATCTAAATTATAGTTCCAGCGAATGTTGTAATCATCACTGATGCGAATACCTGTCTCGGCTTCTCCAAACTTATTATGGTTAAAATCGATGCCAAAATTTCCCCTAAAGTGATAGCGCTTTGCATAATTCGAATTGAGATGCACCCCAAAGCTGCCGTTAAAATAATAATCGCCGGTTGTGGCGAGATCAAAATATTTATTCAAGGGTATGTAATACCCCAGGTTGCGTATGGCGAAACCCCGGTTTTGTGTTTCGTTGAAGGTCGGAAAAATCAATCCTTTGGCTTGACCCTTTTGCAATGGGAAAAAACCAAAGGGAATAACTAAAGGGGTATTGATGTTGGCCAGAACTAAATTGGCCGGTCCGGTTACTACCTGCTTATTAGGAATGATTTTAAACTTTTTAGCAATAATATAAAAATGCGGGTGGGTTGAGTCGCTGCAAGTCGTGTATCGCGCGTTTCGCACATAGGTATTATTTTGAGGGTCCTTATACGAGCGTTCTCCAAAAACAAAACCATCTCCCTGGGTGGTTCGCGCATTGTATACCAATGCTTTCTTTGAATCGAAATTGTACTTCATGCTATCGCTGGTAAACTGGTCATTCCCGTCTTCGAAATGAGGCCGATGAACCATTTTGCCCGACGAATCGGGATAGGCTGAGGCAAAGATATTTTTGGTATTAAAATTTACGATGATGTACCCTGCATCCAAATTTATGTCCTCATAATGCACTTTGGCGTTGCCAAATAAGTACACATTTTTGGTTTGCAAATCGAGTCTAATCGAATCATCAGCCGAATAATCCACCGGCAACTCAAGGCCGGATTTCGTTTTTAGGTTAAGTGTATCGGTTCGGATTGAATCGCTCTGGGCCCTCGCCTCAAATTGTCCAACAAGTAAGACAATCCACAACCAAACATGTGTAAAACATGTGGGTAATAATTTTTTATCCGCTTTTTTCGTTATAATATTGTACTGATTACTACGCACTACTTAACAGGGCTCGAAATTACAATAAGAAAGAGGAGTAATAAAATTAGTTATCGACTGAATGAAAGTAATAAAACTGAGAGAATGGGATGAAATCGAGAGAAGGTCAAAAACCTTTTCAGGGTTTAAATTTACCTTTCCTCGTCGGGGCTTCATTCTCAGCTTTGTGCTCATCGCCATTTTTAGCATACAATCGGGTTTTAACAAAAACCATGCCTCTATTGCACTGTCTCATAACATAACATTAAAAAGTAAGCCTGAGGTGCCAAACAGCATTTCTACTTTTTTGCAGGCAGGCGACAAAGTGATTAAAACGGTGATTATAGATGCAGGGCATGGAGGAAAGGATCCGGGGTGCATAGGACATGGCGACATTTATGAAAAAAATATTGCCCTTGACATTGCCCTTAAGCTGGGTAAGTTCATAGAAGACAGTATAAAAGGGGTTAAAGTGGTTTACACACGAAAAACGGACAAGTTTATTGAACTGTATCAAAGGGCCGCCATTGCCAATATGAGTGCGGCTGATATTTTTATTTCCATTCACTGCAATTACAATCCGGTAACAAAATTCAATGGCTTTGAAAGTTATATTATGGGTACCCATAAAACTTCTGCCAATCTCGAAGTTTCAAAAAGAGAAAACGAGTCCATTTTGCTTGAAAAGGACTATAACAAAAATTCAGAGTACGGTGGTTTTAACCCCAACTCACCTGAATCTGACATCATTTTCTCACTCTACCAAAATGCTTTTATGGATCAAAGCGCCCGTTTGGCTTCCAATGTTCACGAGGCTGTTAAATCGAGTAAAGTACTTCATACCAAAGAAGTTAAACAGGCAGGGTTCCTAGTTTTGTGGAAAACAGCCATGCCCAGTATCCTGATTGAAACCGGTTTTTTGAGCAACGAAACCGATTTAAAACTGCTCAACTCTGAAGAAGGCAGAAAGAAATTATCGCACAGCCTTATGGTAGGTTTTAGAAATTACCGAAATTGGTACGCAAATCAGTAAATTTGCAATCTTCTGAATTCAGGATTTATTACCGCCCATGAAAATTAGTAACGAAACTAAAGTCGGCTCCCTCGCCGCAATATCCATCACCATTTTAATATTAGGTTATAATTTTATGAAGGGAGAAAACCTTTTCACCTCCTACAACCGCTATTATGCCGCTTATGAGGATGTGGAGGGCTTATTTAAGTCGAACCCCGTGATGATAAACGGCTACAAGGTTGGCCAGGTGAGCGAAGTTCAGATGGATCCGAAATCATTAAATTTGCTCATTGAGATTAAAGTTCCCAATACCATTAAAGTGTCGAAAGACGCCACCATCAAAATTGTAAATACCGATCTTATTGGGTCAAAGGGCGTGCAGGTTATCATGGGAAGCTCCCATTTGATAGCAAAATCAGGAGATACCTTAAAATCCGACAAAGATCAGGGCATGGCCAAAGCGGTTGCCAACCTGATGGCTCCTCTTTCTGAAAAAATAAATATTCTGCTAGGCGAACTCAACAATCAAATAGGAAATGATCAATTAAAAAAGACCTTACAAAGTTTGACAAAAACGCTCTCCACGGTTGACATTGCAGTTCAGAATCTCGAAAAAATGTTGGTGAGCAAAAATGGCAAGATTGAAGGTATCCTGGCCGATGCCAATGAAATTACTACGGGATTAAAATCGGCCACTCCAAAGATGAATTCTATTTTGGCAAACATCGACGAGACCTCTGCAGAGCTCAAAAAACTGGAATTCGACGCTACCATTAAGCAACTTAAATTGGTGCTTGGCGATTTATCGGCTACCATCAGTAACATTAACCAGGGTCAAGGAACCTTAGGTAAAATGGCCACCAATGATGACCTTTACAAAAAACTGAACGCCACACTTGAACAATTTAAAAGCCTTGCCGCAGATATTGAAAAATATCCCAGCCGGTATACCGGTGTAACCAAAGGTCAAAGACGTAAAGCTGATAAGAAAAAAGAAAGTGAAAAATAAGGCAGACTACAATGAATCTGCTCATTTGAAATTCTCTTAACGTTGCCTGAAATTAATTTTAGCGAAGACCTGCTTAGATGGTTGTCAACTCTTAGCTTTAAACCCGATACACTTTTATCCGATAAGTTCTATTCTACCCAACTTTTCCAATAGCCTTTGTCTTCCATGTCTAAAGCAGCTTGTGTGAGTTGTAAAGGATAAAATGGGTCGATCATCACGGCCAATTCTTTGGTTTCTTTGGCCCCAATGCTTTTTTCTACCGTGCCAGGGTGCGGCCCATGTGGGATACCTTTGGGATGAAGTGAAATCATGCCTCTTTCTACATGCTTTCGGCTCATAAAATCGCCATCTACATAATACAAAACCTCATCACTGTCGACATTGCTGTGGTTATAGGGAGCGGGGATGGATTGAGGATGATAATCGTAGAGGCGGGGCACAAAAGAACATATGACAAAATTATGCCCTTCGAAGGTTTGATGAATGGGTGGCGGCATATGCACCCGTCCGGTGATCGGTTCGTAATTGTGGATTGAAAAACCGTATGGATAAACATAACCGTCCCAACCCACAGCATCGAATGGATGCGTGGCATAGGTGTAGGGGAAAATCATGTTTTGTTTTTTAATCATCACTTTGAAATCGCCAAACTCATCGTGTGTTTTTAAATTCTGAGGCAGCTTTATATCCCTTTCGCAATAAGGAGAATGCTCTAAGAGCTGTCCAAACTCATTGCGGTACCTTTTCGGCGGAATAATTGGCGAGAATGATTCCGTAATGAAAAAGCGGTTTTGGGAGGTGTCGAAACTCAATTTGTAAATGGTCCCCCTTGGAATGACGAGATAATCGCCGTACTCGAATTCTATTTCACCATAAACCGTCAATAATTTACCGGAACCCTCATGTATAAATATCACCTCATCGGCATCGGAGTTTTTAAAAAAATAATCCTCAGTACCTTTGAGAGGAGCGGCCGATATGACATTCAAATCGCTGTTTCCCATAAGGACGACGCGGCTCTTGATATAATCTGTTTCGGGCTTTGTGTTGAAGGTCATAAAACTGCGGTTGCGCATGTTTTTTTTCAAGACAAATTGTGGTTCAACACTGTACTCCTCCCCTATGGCTTTAACCAATGTGGGGGGATGGGCGTGATAAACCAATGAATAAATGCTTGAAAAACCCAGCGTACTGATCAATTCTTCTGAGTATAAAGTTCCGTCTGTTTTTCGGAATTGTGTATGTCGCTTCGAAGGGATTTCCCCTAGACGATGGTAAAATGGCATAGGTTTTTGTTTGGTGATGTAAAATTATGACTCTAACTTGCTTTCAAATTTAAAATAAAAAAATGAGAGCGTCTCTAGTGATTTATATCATGCTTGGATCGATGGTTATGAACTATTTAGGTTCTTGCAGTCATTCGGATCCTAACTACACGATGGCTCACGACACAACCTTTAGTGCAGATGTAAGGGCCTGGTCTCAGAAAATTTTAGATGAACCCAAACGGGAAGACTATTATGCCGAGAGGGCCATGGTACTTATTAGCAATGATAAAAATTTTAAACTCGCCATTGCCGATCTTGAAAAAGCCATTGCCATGAACCCTAAAAAGGGCATTTACCAGATAAAACTTGCAGATGCATATTTTGGCAATAATCAAACTTACAAGGCCAGAGAAACCTATCTTAAAGCCATTCAAGCCAACCCCAACGATGCTGAGATATTGTTTAAAACTGGCCAGTTCTTTCTCTTTGTAAAGAAATACGATGAGGCCAAGCGGTACTTAAACGAGGCCCTGAAACTTGATGAAAGTTATCCAAAAGTTTATTTTTTTATTGGTCAGGCCTTTAAAGAAACCCAAGACACTGCCAAGGCTATTGAGTTTTTTAAACGCGCCATACAAGTGGACGCAGGCGACTACGATTCTTATATCCAATTGGCACAACTTTACACTAAACTTCACAGCTCAGAAGCCCTCAAATATCTTGAAGCTGCCATTAACACAAACGATGGAATTGATGAGGCCTATTACGCCAGAGGATTTTACTATCAACAGGAGGGTCAAATTGAAAAAGCGTTAAACGATTATCAGAAAACCATTACCATCAACCCTTATCACACGTTAGCTTACTATAACGCCGGTTATATTTACTTTTCGCAAAAAAACATTCCCATGGCCATCCGTCATTTTGAAATGTCGGCAAGAGCAAATGACGAATTTGAAAAACCCATTTATATGATGGGCCTTTGTAATGAAGCCCTTGGTAAAATAGAGGAAGCTAAAAAGTTTTATACCCGATGCCTGCAATTAAACCCTAATTTTGAACTGGCCAAAATTGGCCTTGACAGAATAAAGTAACACAGGCATGAGCGAAGAAATTCCATTTTATAAATCCTTAAAACTAGAGCTCGAACCGGGCCAATATTTTTGGTGCTCTTGCCGTGACAGGCAAGATTTGGTTATTTGTGACCAAAACCATTCCGATTGCAAGCCGCTCGCCTTTGTGCTGGAAGAAACCAGGCTTCGTTCGTATTGCACCTGCAAACAAACAAAAACACCGCCTTTTTGCGATGGTTTTCACAAGGAATTGAATACCATCAACCATCCCGAGGCTCAATAAGGCCTCACTTGCTTAAAAATTAACTTTCCATTCTTCAGGAATTTGAATTCGATGTCGAGCGCATATTCATCGAAAGATTTATTGCCTGTCCACGCCACCTTTTTGATAAAGAAGTGTTGTTTAACAGCCTCTAAACTCTTGCAAAGTTGAACCCATTGTGCCTTGGTAAGAATCGGTTTGTGTCCTGATAAGGAACTGAGGGATATGTATTCGATATTGAGGTCGTTCGAAAATGGATTCAGGAAATCGGATGGCGTGCACAGCACCTGCTCACTCACCACTCCCTCGGGTGGAGTTACCACGCTCATCTCGCCAAGTTGTATGCTGATGGTATGCCCCGGAAAGTTTCTGCGGTAAAGATTTTTGGTGATGGCTACACCATTGGTAAGTTCATCAGGAAAATTGACGTGAACCAGCACACCCATCATCATAGTGGAATGATCCATGCCTGCAAGTTCCCTTTCCCAATATGCCATCGAGGTCCAGGCGCTTGCCCATACCGCTTTGATTGCTTTTTCTATCGACTTCTTATCGTCACCAACAATGCCTGTTTTGCTTTTGTATAACCCAGCTCCGTTAAATTGATCGGCATCTTCGGCATTGCTGCTGCTTCTGAAACGGTATGAATTGCCGTTCTTATGTTTAGCCAATTGGTCGTTAACCTTAGTTAACAGTTTCGGGTCAATGGTTTTATCTTTTATGGCCTTACGCAAGTGCTTAAGCTTTAATTCGATTTCTTCCCTGTTTTGAGTATTAGCCACATACAATGCCTCCAGTACGGTTTTAATTTCCGGGCTGCGTAGGTGCATGTAATAGTGGTAAAAAGGGATGGCGAACATGCCCTTTGGACATTCGAAACCGGCTCCAGATAATTGTGCAGCCAGAGCCAATTCGCCCAGATTTGCCGCCTTATGTCCTACAGAGGCCGATTGTTGAAAATTCAACTTTGCTCCGCTTATTAATCCCTTCTCAGTAATGTTAAAGGTCAATGCTTTTTTTTTCGTCACCTGTTGCTCTGTAATTTCTTCAGGGTCGGCTTTCTCTATCTTCAAACCATTCACCCCTATGCTGAGTTTTACCGGCTTACCCATTAGGGCATTCAAAGCACTTTGTTCCCAGATGTCCGTTTGGCACGCCGAAGGTATGTTTCGGCTGTGGCACAGCAGGTTCACATGGGAAAGAGGCGATTGAAAGGTATTGGTAATTAACCCTTTGCATTTCGGTATTTGAATGGGAGTTCCCCTGATGATGATAATGTCATTTGCACTTACGTTTGAATACGCCTCGTCGTTATCTTCTATCTTTTTGAGTATGCCATAACTAATGCCTGTGTTTAAGGCCTGAAACCTTTGGTGTAAATAAATATCCTGAGGATAAAGCCTATGTATGGTTTGCTCTAATTCAGATTCCATAGCCATGAGGTGGTCACTATTGACCAGTAGGCTCAAGGAATCATTTTTATAAAAAGAGTGCTTTACTGCTTTAATAAAGCTGGAAAATTCGGAGGCTTTATACTTCGTACTGCTGCTAAACTCCAGGGCAAATCTCCGGATTCCGCTATAGTAATTGAGAGTTGCCAGGTAGTAATTTTTATAGCTCAGCCCAGAATAATTTAGTGCGTTAAATTCAAGCAGGGATTGATCGCAGTCGAGTACATCTTTGCAAAAAGTAAAATGGAGCCTGTAGAAATTCGAATTCACAAAATACAATCTACCAGTCGACACTTCGTAAATGACTTTAACCGACCCTACCTCCGAAAATTTATGACTCAGAGGCAAGCCTTTCAAATCATTAAAGTCGGCAAGAGACTTAATCTTGCCATAAAACCGGTTCAGGGAATCGTTATGCCCTATACCTAACCCATCTCTTGCATTCTTCTTTTGAAAACCGATAAAAAAAATCAGACCGAGAATGGATACTGCAAGCCCGGCTATTCCAATTTTAAGTGCAGTCTTCAATTTTGACTTTTAGAATAACTCAAATAAATAAAAATGAACTTTATGAGCAGCAGAATGCAGCCAAAGAGGGCCAGTTGGATAAAGCTGAAAAAAGCCACTCCGGTTAAAACCACAAGCGGAATCGACAACATCAGATTCCACCTTCTTGTTCTGGCACTTTTTTTAGTCATGTTATGGGCGCAGAGCAATAAATTAATGGCCGTGAGTATCATTAACAGCAATACAGTGACCACAAGTCCTAAAAACAAAGGACTTGAACCGAGTCCGGTCAATCCATGATTGGCATAGCTACCTGTACAAAAAATGGCTGTGGCCATAACCGCTAAAAATCGCTTCATGAACTATTAACTGACTTTTGTAAAAAATAGTATTCTTATGTACATTTCACTCCTTCATTGCAGTTGAGGTCCTACGCTTTATACATTCTTAAAATTTAAATATGGCCACATTTTTAGAGTTTGCGATCATTTCATAATCAGGCCATTTCTTAAATTCACGCTTTACAAGAACCAAATATTTATAATTCCTTAATTTTAATTCTCGCATATAAGCTGTGTCAAGGCACTGCTCGGTTGAGATTCCCCAACCCTTTCGATGCGAAAAATACAGGTATTGTGGTCCGGTGCTTCCTGCCATGGCTATTTTTTCATCTTGAGGGATCCATTGATTTATCTCATCCTCCAGCTCCATTTTAAATTTTTCACTCTCTTTAATAAAGAAATCATGGTGTTGATTACCCAGGGACTCCAAGGCAATGATGGCCAAAACCATTCCCTGATACAGAGAGGGCAAATATGCTAACCCTATACCTGCAATGAGCGCCATGACCGGTACAAAGGGAATAATATAGTAACTGTGGAGGGCAAATACATCGCCAGTTTTTACAATGAATAAGGCAAAAACCATGAAGCTTAGTAAAAACAAGACTAGGGTATGTACTTTTCTTTGCTTAATAAGGCAGTAAAGCCCAAGGCCAAACATCAAAAATGCAACAAAACTCTGAAAGGCTGAGAAGTAAAATTGTTCCAGTGCCTTTTCTTTGTGGGGAATCAACAATTTGTAGCCATCGGCAAAGCTCTGCGGGAAATAAAGTTGATAACCATAGGTTCGAAGGAGGAATTGACCCCATAAAAAATACCACCAGTAGGCTATGGCCAATGCGATACCGGTGACCATCAAGAGCGATATTTTTTTTGTGATTCCGAAAGGCCTGTGTATTAAAGGCAAAGCCAGTAAGGAAAGGGCATAAACAGCAGGCAACTTTGCCAAGATGGAAGATGCGCAAAATATTCCATAAAGAATCAAATAAACAGCCTTTGACCTTTTTAAATAAAGCATGAGAAAGTAAAAAGCAGTGATCATCAAAGAAATGCTGAAGGTATCCGGCATGATTTTCCTGCTGAATCCAAACCAAATGGAAACATTGAGAATAAAAGCTGCTATAAAGGCAACCCTTTGGGGATAATAAGATTTAAGGATGAGATAGAAGAGCCAAATTGCCAAACTGGCAAGCAGTAAATTAATGAGTCGCATAATCCAATGCTGGTATCCAAAAGGAACACAAAGTCCATAGCATATGAGATTATAAATCGGAAACTCTGAGGCGATGATTCCACTTTCGTGCCTCCCGCCATTATCCACTTTTGGGTACAACATATCCGGCCCATTTTCATAAAAGTTTCTGGTCATCATGGCGGTGAGGCATTGCCTCCAATCATGACCTCGTTCTAAGGGAGCATTATTTATTCCGTAGAGGCGAAGAACTAAAAAGAATAAAATCCAAAATTTAATGGATTTAAGAAAGGGGTTAATTTTTAAAGTCATGGTTTCCCCGACTCTTGTTTTCCAATGCATGGCCGGCCAAAATTAAACTATTTAAAAAACAACTGAAAGCAAAGCATTGGAGTTAGGCCCGTTTGTATAAGCTCTTTAAAACTCTTAGTTTTGGCATTCCGTTGAAAAATCTTCTTCTCATTTTTGCAGCAATTGAGTGTGTTTTGTTAACCATTGGGCATCAATGGTTTGGATCCTGGGCTCAACCTGTGATTTATAGCCTTGTGGCCATCACTCCAGGCATACTCATTTTAAAAGGTCGTTATGCTCTTCGTGTGGCGCCCCTCAAACCTTCCTTCTTTAAATTCATTTTGTTTGTTGCAGGAATCGCGCTTGGCGCATGGCTTGTCTACAAAATGTCCAAAGAATATAAGCTGGACGCACAATTCTCAGACATTATACCAACAGTACAACTGTTTATTAAACGTTTATTTAGAGGTGATGCGGTTTATACATTAATCACTGAATTCGGCTATCCTCTTGCACCCACCTATCTCCCGTGCCATTGGCTTCCTTTTGTTCCGTCGGAGCTGTTGCATATCGACCCGCGCGTTTGGGCATTTGTCCTCGGCAGTTTGGCCTGGCTTCCACTTATTCTTAAATCCGACTCACAGAGCAAGTATACTCCTGCCTTGGTATTGACCCCTTTTGTTATTTACCTTCTCTGGTTAATCGCCTTTCCTTCGGAAATTGGATACAGTATTGAATGGCTTATGGCTGGCTATTATCTCTTATTTGTTTGGGCTCTGGCTAAAAACAATCCCTGGTATATCGCGTTATCCTTAACACTTATTCTCCTATCCCGCTTTTCACTCATCCTCTGGATTCCAGTGGTGCTGCCCCTTATTTTTTACAAAGCATGGAGATCCAAAATGATCATTATCGTGTCGGCGACCTGTCTGGCTATACTGGCCATTTATGTCTTGCCTTTTCTGTCAAAAGATTGGTCGGCCTTAAAAAACGCTCAAAATTATTATTCTGTGGCTGCTTTAAAAGAATGGGGCAATCAAGCCTGGCAACAGAGCCATGATGACGCTTTTCAACTTTCGCGAGGCTATGGGTTTGCCTACTGGGTTTACAAATTGGCTCCGGGCACCCTTCCTCACAAAATTGAGATTTTAAAAAGCCTGCAACTGATCGTGTGTGCAGTTTTTGTGCTTGGAGTTTCTGTTTGGTTCTATTTTTCAGGCATCAAAAAACTGGAGATGACGCTATTTCTTTTGGGGAGTTTAAAAATTTACCTATGCCTCTTTTACGTTTTCATACAGGTGCCTTACCCCTACTTGTTCATGGTACCTTTAGCGGTGACCACAGGTCTTGTGTTTTTGCTCAAACCAACAGAATCAACAGAAACCAATCAGCCTCTTGTAAAAGCAGGATAAATACCCTTAGAGAAATACGTTAATTCGGATGCTCACTAATACCCGAAAATCTCTTCAAGGGTAAGCTCTTTAAAATCTCCAACTTTCTTTAAAGCCTCCATATTTAACTTATCCCTGTCGCCGATGAGATAATAGGCATAGGGTTTGTTGCTGTAGCAGTTTTTATGAAAAGCTTCCAGATCCTTATATGCAATCTTATCTATTCCAGAGTAAATGGCTTTAGAAGGATCTTCTTTATATCCCCATTTTTGAGCATTGTCAAAGGCAAATAATATATCGGTACCTGTAGTGCGATTGCTCTCTATCTGACTTTTTATGGAAGCCTTGCAATTGGTCAGCAATATAGCAGACTCCGGAAGCTTGTCGAGCAACTCATTCATAGCCGGAATAGCCTCAGGCAATTTGTCCACCTGAGCCCCGACATAAGCGCTGATACCATCATAATCGCCCGGTTCAACGCCTTGGTTGTAATAGGAATACGTGCTGTAGGCCAGGGCCTTGCTCTCGCGAATGGTTTGAAAAACCAAACTGCTCATACCGCCGCCAAAATACTCGTTAAATACTGTTACCATTGCGTCCTTGCTATGGTCAACTTTATCTAAACGCCTGTACCACGCAATTTCTGCCTGAACCATATCATAATCGGTAAAGAACACCTCATTACTTGTAATTTCCCTTTTGGTAAACACTTTACTTGGTGGCAATACTATTTTATCAATGACAGACTGGTGCCTTAGGTTCAAAATATTTTGAACATTAACCATGGCTTCCGGACCATAATAAAAAACCTTGTGTTTGTATTTTACGAGGTTGTGTATATAGGTGCAAAGTTCCTCAGCGGTGAGGTTGATCAAGTCAGCTTCGCTTATGTTATATCTGAAGGGGTTATCGGCACCATACATCACATAATTTCTTAAGGCTGCATTGAGAATGGTGCTCTTATTGAGCTTGCTGTCCTTTCTTCCTTTTAAAGTTCGGGCCACTAAATTTTTGAGGGCGGCTTCATCAGGTTTAGCATCAGCCAGCAACTCTTCGAAAAGTTCCAATGATTTTTCAAAATTTTCCGTTAAGCCGCTCAAATACACATAGGATTGTTTGTTGGATACTGACACTCCAAAATCGCAGGCCAGTCTATAAAATTCTGTTGCAATTTGATCGGCACTGTATTTGGAGGTTCCCAAATATGGAAGATAGTTGACTGCAAAGGCAAGTTTAAGGTCATTGTATTTACCAGCATCTAAGACGTAATAAAGGGTAAACAATTGGTTGGTTTCGTTTTTTACATAGTAACCTGCATCACCATTCTTTAGTAAATACTTGCCAATGTCCTTATTGTAGTCGACATAAACAGGGCTTAGCTTCTTGGATGGTGTTTTTAAAATGCCAGCCACAAACGGTGAAGTGGCGTCTCTGTTCACCTCTACTTTTGTAATTTTTGGCTTTTCTATTTTTTGGATGCTGTTGTCCTTGTTTTTATGCTTGTAACAAATCACATAATCCTCTGTATAGTAAGTCTTAACAAAATTCATGATCTCATCCTTTGAATAGAACAACATATCGTCATTGCTCGCCAGGCCTTTTTTGTAATCAAGTCCTAAAGTAAAGTAACCGAGCAAGGTGTATGCACGCCCGCTGTTTTCCTCAAACTGACGCATCTCCGATACTTTGTTGTTGGCGACAATGGCTTTTACCATTTCATAATCAAAATCGCCTTCCTTTATTTTATTTAATTCGCCCAGAAGCAAATCCTTTACCTCTGCTAAGGTTTGGCCTTCTTTCGGTTTACCGGTGAACATATGCACACTGTAATCCTGCATGATGTTCGGACTGGAGTTGGCCGACAGTACTTTCTGAGATTTAACCAGATTGAGATCGATTAAACCTGCATTGCTGTTGCTTAACAACAAATCTGTGAGAGCGAGAAGATTGGCTTCTTTTGTGCCTGCTCCCGGCAAACGAAAACCAATATATACATATTCTGCATCCGGACCATTAACATTAACCTCACGGGGCATAGGATGGGGTACTTCGGCCAAAAAGCTATACTTGGGTATTTCTTTAGGAGCCATATAGCTGAACTTAGCATCAATTTCGGCAATCAAAGCATCCGGATCAAGGTCGCCCGACATAATGATTGCCATATTGTTTGGCACATAGTAGGTGTTAAAGTACTCTCTAATTTTTTTAAGCGAGGGATTGCGCAAGTGTTCTACAGTTCCAATGGTCGTTTGTTTACCATAGTTGTGTTCTCTGAATAAATTTTCATAGAGCGCATAAAACATTTTACGGCCATCGTTGTCAAGCGTTCTGTTCTTTTCCTCATAGACAGCCTCGAGTTCGGTATGAAATAGCCTTAATACAGGGTTCCTGAAACGCTCTGCCTCAATGCTTAACCATTTGCTCACTTCATTGCCGGGTATATCGTTAACGTAAACTGTTTGTTCAAAACTGGTAAACGCATTGGTTCCTGAGGCGCCTATGCTCTGCACCAACTTGTCGTATTCATTGGCAATGGCATATTTTGCAGCAATTCCTGATACCGAATCGATTTCGCGGTAAATTTCTTTTCGCTTCTCTTCGTCGGTTTCTTGGTTGTACTTTTCATACAAGGTGTCAATGGCATCGAGATAAACTTTTTCCTTGGCATAATCTAAGGTGCCATATTTGTCGGTACCTTTAAACAACATGTGTTCGAGATAGTGAGCCAGTCCTGTGTTTTCCTTAGGATCGCTTTTACTCCCGGCTTTTGTAGCAATAAGGGTTTGAATGCGCGGTGTGGTCTTGTTGGTAGAAAGAATGACAGTCAGTCCATTTTTAAGGGTATACCATCTGCTTTTTAAAGGGTCGTTTTGGTAAACCTTATAGGTGTATTTTCCGTCAGGTGATTTTTTAATTTCCTCGTTATAGGGCCCCTGAGCAAAACCAGTAGCTGAAAGCCCGATAAATAGAAGTGCAAAAAGATTTTTCATTTTCATTTAATATATATTTTGCGAAAATAGATATTAAATAAAAAGGATGAATGCTGCTTAAAGATTTATTTTCATCCCTAGTCGAACACCCATGAAGTAGTAATGCTGATTCATCATGTAATTTTTGTGAAAAGCATTGCTCAGACTGTATTTGATCTGTGGGTTGACAAACAGCTGTATTCGATTGGTTATGTACTTGTTGTAAGCAACACCCAGTATGGCATTGCTTCCATATTTTTGATAAACTTCAGGGTTTCTCCCTGAAACAAGATAGTACCCATGGTTATTGAAATTATAGACCATGGTGTTCGCAAAATTTAATTTGGTGAGGGATAAACCCAATTGCACCTCAAGATTTGCGATGTCGTTGATCGACTTGATTCTATAGTTTAACACAAGCGGAACTTCCGCGTAGGATACATTATTGGCATAGCGCACATTGTTTTCGGAGTTTTTGGGGTCCGGGGATTCAAAATCAGGATTTCCTTCAAAAAAATCATCGCTGTAGGATGCCCCCTGCCCCGGTGCAGTATTAACATCGGCTGTATTTTCTTTGAGTAAAACCGATTCGCCGAAATTGAGATAAACCAATCCCGACTGAAGGCTCAACTTTTCGTTGAATCTGTAGTTCAAATCAACACTCATGGAAAACTTCATCAATGACTTGTCAAGCGCATTGCGGTCGGCTTTGGTTTGATTTAATCCTATTGGCGCGCCTCCATTCTGTGGGGTGGATATTTTATCCTGGTTGACATAGGTGATGCTTCTGTAACATACTCCGGGAGACAAACTGATTCCAAGGGACCACTTGCTAATTTTTGCATATTTCACCTTAGGCAAGATTCCGTTTTGGCTCAGGTTATTGGCGTTCACAAGCACCATGTCGGGATTATAGAGTGAGGTGGAATAAAGCAAGGGTGCAATCTGAATTACAGAAAACTTATTGGTTTGAACTTCTTCGTTGCTACCGGTGTTTATAACCCCGGTACTGGGCTTAATAGGGGCAATACTGATGTTGTTATAGGTTGGAATCAACAAATTCTTGCTCTCATCATCCGAGATTTCACCATTTCCTATATTTGAACTCACAGAAGATACCGGCCTGCTTGCTGAAGTTCTGGATTCAGGCGACTCGTTTGCAAATAATTTAGAAAGGGAATAATTGATGTTAAAAAGGTCGAATCCGGTGGTCTTAGAAAAAAACTGGAGTCCAATCAGGAGTATTCCGAGCGAAGCCAATACCGCAAAAATTTGTGAAATTAATTTCACTTTTTTTGACATATTTTCTCTCTCTATTCTTCCCATGAAATTTTATAGAACAAAAATATCATAATCCGGCATAATTCCAATTGCGATTTATACCTCTTTACTGAAAAATGGCAGTTATTCTAGACATTCCTGAAAATAACGCTCAAGCTGCAGCGATATTATATCCCAGCTGAATTTTTGGGTTGCCGCAAGTTTGCCTCTTTCCCCGGTCTTTTTTCGCAATTCTTTTGAATGAAGCAGTTCAATAACCTTCTGAGCAAATAATTGAGGTTCTGTTTCCATAAACACCCCTTCGCCGGTTTGCAATTCCAGCCCTGAAAAGCCAATAGGACCACTCACAACAGGTATGCCCATGGCCAATGCTTCCAATACTTTATTTTGAGTACCTGCCCCAAACCTCAAAGGAGAAACTACTACACTCGCATTTTCATAAACTTCCATCAGGTTCTGCACAAATCCAGTGACCTCAATGGTTTCTGACTGAAGTTCCCTGATTTCTCTCACCGGTCGCTGCCCTGCAATAATGAACTTTGCCTCCGGAACGCTCTTTTTGATGAGGGGTAAAATATCATTTACAAAGTACAAAACCGCGTCGATGTTAGGTGCATAATCCATATTGCCTGTAAACAACAAGACCGCCTCAATTTCATAAGACTGGGCATCCGATTTAAAGGTGTTCAAGTCGACGCCATTTCGCAATAATTTTAAATTTTGAATGTGATGTTTTTCTTGTAAATATTTTAAATCCTCTGCAGAGCAAACCAAGCTGGTATTGAACTTTATGTTGATTTGACCTTCGTAATCAAACAGCCTTTTAAATTCCCATTTTTCGAAAAAACGCAGCACCTGATTTTTCTGATTTTGGATACGGCGCTGCCAATAAAGTGAAAAAGCATCCGGCAGATCTAATATTTTGGGAAGCGATAAATTTTCGGTGAATTGGGCCATTCGCAAATGTTGGGTATGAATCACGTCCACCTCAAATCTGGCAATGAAATCCACAATGCAGTGGCTCATTTTACGGCTTTTAAAGTAAGCAACCTGGAATGGTGTTTTGCTAAAAACAGCCAAAATGCATTGCAAATAGGATTGCCACTTGGGTAAGCTAATGATTAGAATTTCACTAAAAACCTCGCTTAATTCTTTTTTGTATTTGAAGTCGTCTTTCGACTCGGCAAAGGTGATGAGGTAGAGTTGATGCTTTGCAGACAGCCTTTTCGCCAGATTGTAAATCTTCAATTTATCGCCTCTGAAAGGCGGGTAAGGAACCCTGTTGGCGACAAATAAAATTTTCATGATTTAGGTCGACGAAGGTAGTTAAAAGATTGAGCAGTTTTGTTTGGGATTAGCCTTTCTCTTCCAACTTTCCGTCGGCATGCTTCGCAAAGCGGCCTTTTTCTCTGGCATGCACCTGGTCGTATTTAGGCCAAGGCCATCCTCCAAATTGGGTTTGATGATAATCCTCAAAGGCCTGATTAATTTCATCCTTGGTGTTCATTACAAAGGGCCCGTATTGAATGACGGGCTCTCCAATCGGTTTGCCTTGTAATACCAGAATACTCGCCTCATGGTCGCCGTTGGTTAATGTTAAGGATTCGGAGGCTTCCACTTCCACTGAGCAATATTTATCGATGAGCGTGGAACCTACCTGCATGGAAGTGCCATCGTAAAAATATAAGGTTCTGTTCACCCCTTCGCTTGCCCCAGGCATGGTCCAGCTGGCTCCGGGTTTCATTTTTATGTTCCAAATGGCCACTTCGTTTTTTGGGTCTGAGGCCCATGAATCAGGAGGAGGATCAAGGGCTTTCCTACTGTTTAAGGAGCCTGCTATGACCTCAATCTCTAAAGTATTTTCAGCGTCATCGGCTTCTTTGTAGCGAGGGATATCTTCGCTCCAAAGCATTTTAAAATGAGCGTCCACCATTTTATTTTTTCGGGGTAAGTTGAGCCAAATTTGAAACAGCTCCATAGGATTGTCTTTGTCGGCGTGGATTAAAGGAAACATTTCAGAGTGCTGCACGCCTTTTCCGGCAGTCATCCATTGCACATCTCCATGGCCATAGCGTCCCGAGGCGCCCATAGAATCGGCATGATCGACCAATCCTTTTCTTACCACTGTAATGGTTTCAAATCCGCGATGTGGATGTCCGGGAAAACCGGGTACCACTTTGCCATGATACATCCTGAACCCATCCTTAATAATAAAATCGTCGCCTAAATGCCGACCGGAAAAATTTGATTTTTCCGGCCCCATCTGTTCATTGCCCTTTGGAAAGGCATCTTCATGATGAACACAAAACAGAAATGGGTCGGCTGTTTCCCATATAAAGCCCAAAGGTTTAATACTTTTTATCACATTTTTCAAATTAAGAGGTTCGCTATCCTTTTTCAGGTTTTTGATCAACCCTGAAACAGGCAATGTAATTAGCGTCGTAATTCCGAGCGACAATTTGCTGACAAAGTTTCTACGGGGCAGTTTCTCATTCATATATTTCAAAATTAATACATGCAATTGAATAATATTTAAAAAGTGTTTCTCCATCCCAAAATTTAGCCATAAGCATTGTATTTTTGCAACTTGTTAACAGAGCGTAAAAGTTGGGAATGAAAAGTAAGTTAAACTCCATAGAATCAGCGATTGAAGATATTAAAAATGGCAAATTAGTCATTGTGGTCGATGACGAGAATCGCGAAAATGAAGGAGATTTTTTAACTGCGGCGAGCAACATTACCCCGGAATTGATAAACTTCATGGCCCGCGAAGGTCGCGGACTTATTTGCGTACCCCTCACCGAAGAACGTTGCACTGAACTTGGTCTGGAATTAATGGTAAGCAAGAATACCGATTTTCACCGCACAGCGTTCACCGTTTCAGTTGACTTATTGGGCCATGGATGCACCACCGGTATATCGGCTCAAGACAGGTCGAAAACCGTTCACGCCCTCATCAATAAGGCAACCACCCCTGATGAGCTTGGGAGGCCGGGGCATATATTTCCGCTCATGGCCAGAAGTGAAGGCGTGCTCAGAAGGGCCGGTCATACTGAGGCAGCCATAGACTTGGCAAAACTCGCCGGCTTGCCTCCGGTGGGTTGTATTGTCGAAATATTGAACGAAGACGGCAGCATGGCTCGTTTACCGGATTTATTCAAGGTAGCCCAAAAATTTAATCTTAAAATTATTTCCATTGAGGACCTTATCAAGTACCGCCTCGAAAAAGAAAGTTTAATCAAACGCATTATCAGCGTGGACTTACCCACCATACATGGCGATTTCGACTTGGTAGCTTATAAACAAATCAATACAGGACAAGAACACATCGCTTTGGTTAAAGGCAAGTGGAAGCCAGGTGAGGCCGTTTTAACACGCGTGCACTCTTCTTGCATCACAGGGGACATATTTGGCAGTTGTCGTTGCGATTGTGGTCCACAGCTGAGCGCAGCCATGGAAATCATCCAAAAAGAGGGCAAAGGGGTTATTGTGTATATGAATCAGGAAGGAAGAGGCATTGGCTTAATCAATAAATTAAAAGCCTACAAACTTCAGGAGCAGGGACTCGATACTGTGGAGGCCAACCTCGAATTGGGATTTCAAATGGACCAGCGCGACTATGGCATAGGTGCTCAAATTTTAAGAGACCTCGGGGTGCATAAAATGCGCCTGTTAAGCAACAATCCGCAAAAACGAACCGGACTCGTAGCCTATGGCCTCGAGATCGTTGAAAATGTTGCCATCAAGGTGAAAGCCAATAAGCACAATAAAAAATATTTAGACACCAAAAGAGATAAAATGGGGCATGACCTTTAGGCCCACACCCTTGTACATAGCAATTCATAAGAACATTCATCATACCCTGACTGCCACTTTTAAATGATATCACTTAGCAATTTCTCCTTTGAGTTTGGAGGGAGATACCTTTACAAAGACGCCGATTGGCACATTAAACCCAAAGAGAGAATAGGCCTCGTTGGAAAGAACGGAACCGGAAAAAGTACCCTACTGAGGGTAATTACCGGCGAATACCCCTTGCGCGAGGGCGAAATGAGTAAACTCAAAAGTTTAACTCTGGGCTTTTTAAATCAGGATTTATTGTCGTTTGAAAGCAATGAACCCATTGTGAATGTAGCCATGCAAGCTTTCGAAAGGCAACTGTTTCTCGAAAGAGAAATCGAAAAACTCCTAAAAATTGTTGAAACCGATTATTCGGAGGAAAACCTTCACCGACTAGGTGAAATGCAGGAAGAATTTTTGCACAGCGACGGGTATGATATCCGCTATAAAACAGAGGAAATTTTAGAAGGTTTGGGATTCAGCACCTCCGACCTCACCCGACCACTTTCCGAGTTTTCAGGCGGATGGCGGATGAGGGTAATGTTGGCTAAAATGCTGTTAACCAAACCTCAGCTGCTCATGCTCGATGAGCCAACCAACCACTTGGATTTGCCAAGTATTGAATGGCTCGAGAACTACCTCGCCTCCTATGAAGGGACTGTAATTATCGTGTCGCACGACAGGTATTTCCTCAACAAAATGGTGACTAAAATTGTTGAAATTGCCAATCAAAAAATCTATCAGTATGTAGGCAATTTTGATCAGTACCTGGAACAAAAAAGCGAACGCGACGACTTGCAAACCAGGCAATATGAAAACCAACAGGATTACATCAGGCAACAAGAAAGATTCATTACCCGATTCAAGGCAAAAGCCAGCAAATCGACATTGGTGCAAAGCCGTGTAAAAATGCTCGATAAGCTCGACCTGATTGAAGCTGTTGTGCAGGACAATTCAAAAATAAGCGTGCGTTTTAACATTAAAAAAGAGCCCGGAAAGGTTATTTGTGAATTGAAAAAAGTGAGCAAGGCCTACGGCCCTATTGAAATATTAAAAAATGCTGAAGCAGCACTCGAAAGAGGTGACAGAATTGCCCTGATCGGAGCAAATGGGAAAGGGAAGAGTACTTTGCTGCGCATGATTGCAGGAACTGAAAAGCACGAAGGGAACAGGACGATGGGCTATAATGTTATACAAAGCTTTTATGCTCAACATCAACTCGAAAGTTTAAACCTCAACCATGAAGTACTTGAAGAGCTGAGCGCCTTTGCCACGGACAAAACCGAAATGGAATTGAGGGGGCTTCTGGGTGGCTTCCTGTTTCAGGGTGATGATGTTTTTAAAAAAATAAAAGTACTAAGCGGAGGTGAAAAAGCAAGGGTTTCATTGGCTAAAATGGTAACCACCGGGGCTAACTTCTTAGTTCTTGACGAACCTACCAACCACCTGGATATGCAGAGTATTGACATTTTGATTGATGTATTAAACAAATACCAGGGCAGTTTTATAGCCGTGAGCCACGATCGTCATTTCGTAAGTCAGATTGCAAATAAAATTTGGTGGATAGAAAATTTCCAAATCAAAGAATACCCGGGTACGTATTCTGAATTTGAAACCTGGAACAAAAACCGTCTTAAGCCTAACTCCGAAACTAAAGTGACAGCCAAACCTGAGCCTGAGTTGCCAACCCAAAACACAAAGTCAAAACAAGAGTCCGAAAAAAATGTAAGCACATCAAAACTAAGGCGACAATTGGAAGAAATTGAAGCTAAGATGAAAGACATCCAATTAAAAATTGATACCATTGATGCAGAATTGAGCAAAGAAGCTGTTTATACCAACGCTTTTGAACTCAAAAAATACTCCCAGGAGCTCACGAATTTAAAACATGAAATGGCCGAACAAGAAAAAGTCTATGAAAATGTTTTTGAAGAGCTGATGAACATTGAATCCTAAGCTGCTTTCTTGGAGTTTTTAAAAAAAAGGAAAAATTACAGTTAATTTGTTTTTTTGTAAATGCCCTCAATAATTGATTTAAACTCTAATAATCATGTATAAAACCATTTCTCATAAAGCCGATACCAGGGGGCAGGCCAATCACGGATGGTTGAAAGCCCGACACACCTTTAGTTTCGCAGGATATTTCAACCCGGAGCGCCACCATTTTGGTGCATTAAGGGTTTTGAATGACGACAAAATTGAAGCAGGAATGGGATTTGGAACCCATCCCCATGAAAACATGGAGATCATAACCCTTCCGCTCTACGGAGAGCTGCAGCACGCCGATAGCATGGGAAATTCCTCTATTATTAAATCCGGCGATATACAGGTGATGAGCGCCGGAACAGGAATCGAACACAGTGAAATTAACCCTCGCCAAGATCAACCACTTGCACTCTTGCAAATCTGGATATTTCCGAACAAAAAAAATGTGGAACCGCGCTATCAGCAAATTACCCTTGATCCTGTTCAAAGAGTGAATCGATTGCAACAAATTCTATCTCCAAATTCAGAAGATGATGGGGTTTGGATTTATCAAAACGCTTGGTTTCACCTCGGCAAATTGGAGGAAGGTATCGCACTGGATTATGACGTAAAGCAAAAGGGCAATGGGGTTTATGCCTTTTTAATTACTGGAAATGTAAGTATTAACGGAGTTATTCTAGATATGAGGGATGGCCTGGCCATTCAGGAGGCCGAGGTTTTAAACATTAAATCAAATAATCCTTATACAGAATTGTTGCTTATGGAAGTCCCGATGGCACTTTAGTTGCCAACCATGTTCTATTCCATCTGAAATTGTTTCTGATACACTTCATTGCCTTCCTTATCGTAAAGAATGAACCGAAGGCTTCTGTTCTTTTCTTTTCCAACAAATTGAATCATTCCAAAATTACGACCTTCTCTGTACAAAGTGGATTCGACCCTAAATTTGTTTTTTTCATCCACATTGGCGTACACTCCGGAAGTTAATGGGGAGACTGTAAAATCATAAATACTCGGTTTTCCTGCTTTTTTCAGAAGGCTCAATTCACTGAAATGCCTATCGCCACTGATAAAAATAACATTGGATATTTGATGCTTATGGATGAACTGGATGATTTCATTCTTCTCCCACTCGTAGTTGCTGTAATTTTCGAACACCTTCGCTGAATTTAAAAATTGCCCGCCTAATCCAATAATCTTAAATTCCGATTTAGGCAAAGTGAGTAAATTCATTTTTAGCCACTGCAATTGATCTTTGCCAAGCACGCTTTCATCCAGGCATGAATCACAAAAATCAGGGGTGCGGTGGTATCTATTGTCGAGCATTAAAAAATGAACATCGTTGTAGTCGAAGGCGTAATTAATTCCACCCATTTGATGGATGCCACATCCAGGATTTGCCCAAAAGTTGCAGAAAGCTTCTCTCGTCAACTCCTTATTATAAAAACTCCCATTGGCATCATTGGGGCCAAATTCGTGATCATCCCAAATAGATAGATTTGGACAAGTGCTGAGCAATTTTCTTAATCCGTCTTGTTTGCGGGTATGGATATAGCGTTCATTAATACCCATTTCGCTTCCCCAATCTGATTCTCTAAGGTAAAGGTTATCACCTAACCAAAGCATTAAGTCCGGATTTTTCTCAGCAATTTTTTCAAATATCTGGAAAGATGTGTCTCCGTATGGGGGCCCCGGTCTGTCATAGGCTGACTGATTAAAATAGGCACAGCTGCCGATGGCAATGCTAAAGTCAGGAGGTGAATTCCGCCATTTCCAAAGCGGCGGTGTTTTAACTTTGTACACTTGTACGCTCTTATCTGTCAGGCCTAAAAATCCGGATAGTTTATACTCATAAGTCGCTCCAGGCTCAAGGGGGCCTAACTTAAATTTTGTTAGATACTGATCGTTAATTTTTTTTGCCGATGCCTGCACCCTCATCTTTTTATCGCTTGAGGTTATATCCCAGTAAGTTAAATTCTCAATTGCGGTTTGATGCATTACCAAAATATTTGCCTCTCTAAAATCAACATAGCCCAGCAAAACCATAGGTTCAATTCTATCCACATTTTTGGTAGATTTGGTTTGAGCAGCAATAAAGGAAAGATTAAGGAGAGAAATTAATAAACAAAGATGTGGTTTCATTAGGTGACCGTTTGCTTAACTCAATTTATTTCAGTGGTTTTAAAATATTCGGATTAAATTTCCTGTAAGGTGCAGCGATATACATCATAAGCAACCTCGAAAAGCGAACCATTGGGGGTGTTAATAATAAGATGACCGGCACAATCACTGAAACATAAATCCAGTATTCAGGATCGTTAAAAAAAATATATAAAATTACACCGGTAGTAATGGCCACCGCCACGTTGAGGGCATAGGAAAAGTACATGGCACCCCAAAAAAATCCGGGTTCAGTTTCAAACTTGGTTGAACAGGCAGGACATTTTTCATGAACTTCACTGAAATTTGCCAGGGAATAAAACGGATGAGAAAACACCTTTCCTACTCTGCACCTAGGACATTTACCAACAATTAGTGAGGCTATAGCGCTCATGTCATTAAGCTTTGATTTGTTTCTTTTTGCTGTTGCGGTACCATAAAACTCCGGCAACTCCAATGGCCAGATAAGGCATACTTAACAAATAAAGTATCCCGCTGTTTAATCCTCTGCCTTTGGTATTGTTTTTATCTTTTAGCGAGCTCTCAACTGCTGTTTTACACATTGGGCATTGGGCATTTATTTTTGAAGTGACCGGGCCTAAAAGAAAAATAAGAAAGAGGATAAAAATGGTTTTACGCATAACATGAGATTTTATAAAAAGCAATACTAATAGGCGGATTCATCCGAGTGCACAAAGTTAATAAACTTGTTATGTACAACCATGGTTTCTATCCAGGAAAGTTATAATAAGGTGAAAGAAGCAAATAGACCAACACTCCTGTAAAGGTGACATAAACCCAAATGGGATAGCTCCACCGAACCATTTTTTTGTGTTTCGGACGGTTGTCCTTGAGCCCATAGTAAAACGACAAAAGAACCAATGGAAGCACAAGCGCTGCCAAAATAATGTGCGAAATGAGTATAAAATAATAATAATACTTTACCCATCCTGTGCCACCAAAACTGGTCTCAGGAACCAACCAATGGTAGGTAACATAGCATACTAAAAACAAAGAGGACAATGAAAAGGTAATAAGGTTTAATCTTTTGTGAATGTCAAATCTCTTTTTTTTAACATAATAAAGGCTGGTCAAGAGAAGAACAAAACAGGTGCCATTTATGATGGCATTGATCCTGGGCAATTGATAAGCCCACGATGGAATAACATCCGGAACTGGTATAACTTTTTTATTCAGAATCAGTACCAGTATGAAAACCAGCACAGAAACTGCACAAATAACCCTGAATATCAACTTTTCACTAGCGTTTATCACGGTATTCCTTTAGTACAACTATGATGTCATCCTGCAAGCGCAATACATCTTTATAGTCTTGTGAATCGTAGATGCCGCGAATATGCTTTTGCTTATCGACCAAAACGAGC
Organism: uncultured Chitinophaga sp.; assembly: GCA_964617955.1. Lineage (GTDB taxonomy): Bacteria > Bacteroidota > Bacteroidia > NS11-12g > UBA9320 > JABWCE01. Next base: position 19,533 of record CAZTXB010000019.1, on the reverse strand, counting down.
TTATCGCTATGAATAAAATTTTGAGGTTTATCACCATTCACCGTAACCGCCTTATAACTTTCAGCAGCCAAATCATAAATTACCTTCTTTCGCCCGGTCACAAAGTACCAAATGCTGCTGTCAACATTCAGATCCCGTGCATATTCGGCCAATACCTGTACGCTGTCGTGTTCGGGATGAACGGTATGTGACAGAAATTTGATATCCTTGTCTCTTTTAAATTTTTCGTAAACCAAATGCAGGTTTCTGTTCATACGTGGACACACATCGGGACAAGTGGCAAAAAAGAAATTAGCCACATATATCTTTCCTTCGAAGGTTCTATGTGTTACGGAATCTCCGGTTTGACACACAAAAGAAAAGGGAGGAATTGTCCAGGGAATGGTGTCCCCGCTCATTTCAATATCATACATCACCGGGACCTTGGAATACTCTGTTTTGCTAAACTTCCAAATCAGACCCCAGGCAAGGGGTCCAAGGAAAATAATCGAAATGATAAGAACTTTTAAAGGTCCCTTCATCTAGGAAACAAGCCAAAAATTACCCTCGTATAAAAGGCCGGCTATAAGTCCTAAAACAAATAATAAGGGAACGAGAATACAGGCAGCCAAATCAATCTTTTCGTGCTTCATGTGCATAAAAGAGGCGACAATATAATAGGCTTTGACAATTCCCAGCACGATGAAAATAAAGTTCCTGAAACCGGTTAAGGGCATCATAAAGTAAAGTATGATATCGACCACCGTCAGGATACTTAAAATAATCAAAGTTCTCCAAATTTCCTTTGTTCCATTACTTTCAACATGGGGGATATAGGTTTCTGGGATGTATTCGTCGGTTGATGTTTGATGAGTACTCATGTAATATTTATTATTTTTTTAAAATTAAAATTCCAGATTAGATCAGATAAAAGAAGGTGAACACAAATACCCATACCAAGTCCACAAAGTGCCAATACAAGCCTACTTTTTCTATCATTTCATAATGCCCTCGTCTCTCATACAATCCGCGTTTGGCATTGATATACGTAATCACATTGAGCACCACTCCGCTAAACACGTGGAAACCGTGAAAACCGGTTACCATAAAAAATAAAGCTGCGAAATGAGAGGGACCAAATGGATTGCTAAACAGGGTAGCTCCTTCGGTAATAAATTGAGTCCATTCCCAGGCCTGACAACCCAGGAAGGCCAAGCCCCCTAAAATGGTATAAAACATATAAATACCGACCTTTTTCTTGTCCATTCGATGCCCTGCCTCTACGGCCAGTACCATGGTTACAGAACTAAAAATCAGTATAAAAGTCATTAAACTTACAAACATTAAAGGCAAGTGAATGCCATGCAAAAACGGAAAATGGTTAAATACCAATTCGGGTGAAGGCCAATGGCTTTCGTTAAAAGCGCCTATGGCCTGCATTTCCTCTACAAATTCATGCGAAACATGCGACATCGGTTTGATGTAGTGTTCTGCAGAGAGGGGTTCAGGCTTGGGATAGCTGAACCTAACGGCGCCATATCCTACGAGTAGAGAGGAGAATGTGAAAGCATCTGATAACAGAAAAATCCACATCATTAATTTACCATAACTTACATTGTAGGGAGATCGTCCGCCCGACCATGTTTTTTCAGTTGATACTGTAGCTGAGGAATGTGTTGACATATAATTTAGCGTGCAAAGTAAAAAAATAAATATAAATAAACCCAAAGGATTCCAACAAAGTGCCAATAAGTATTACACATTGTTATAGAGAGCAGTTTTTTCCTGTGAATATTTGATTGGAAGGCTCTGACCGTAATGGACATAAGAAAAATAATTCCGCCAATAATGTGCGCAAAATGAAGCCAGGAAAGTGCATAAACAAAGGATGCCGACACCCTGTCACCATTCACTATATCCGAAAAAAACAAATTCATGGCGACCATCGCTTTCCAACCCATGATTTGAAGGTAAACGAACCCAAAAGCAAAAATCAGGGTCAGCACCATAGAGAGTTTAAGTTGGGTCAGTTCATCGCTTTTTGCCGACCTGTAGGCCCACCACATTGACAAACTGCTGAAGAGTATGGTAATGGTACTGTACAAGAATTGAACCGGTAAATCAAACCTGTACCAATTGCCCTCCCCCATTCTTACAATATAGGCGCTGGTCAATCCGGCAAAAAGCATCACAATGGCTATAATTAAAAGCCACATGGCAAACTTTTTTGGGTTTACCCTTCTGGCGTCAAACTCATAATCGTTTTCCTCAATAGCCATTCTCATATTTTATCTATAAACAATGAAAGAAGTACAACCGGATTGTAAACGATGGATAAAAACATCAATCTTTTGGCGTCTTTTATTTCACACTTTCGGTAAAGTTTAACGGCCTGTATGGCCAAAATAATACCACAAACCACAGCTATGACTAGTGAGGTTACACCTGCCATGCCAATAAAGTAAGGAACTGCCGAAATCGGAATCAGTACAATGGTGTAAACCATGGTTAAAAAAGCCGATTTTTTATTTCGCCCTTCTTTCGAAGGTAGAAGAGAATATCCCGCGCGTTTGTAATCGTCGTTTAACACCCAGGCAATGGCCCAAAAATGCGGAAACTGCCAAATAAATTGAAAGGCAAAAAGCGCTATGCCACCCATATCAACCGATCCTCTTGCAGCGACCCATCCCAGTAAGGGAGGAATGGCTCCGGGAAAAGCGCCAATAAGCACTGCAAACGATGAATATCTTTTTAAGGGGGTGTAAATAAAGGCGTACGAGACTAAGGAAGCAAGGCCCAGGAGAGCACTTAACTGATTTAAATAGGTTCCCAGTATGGCTATACCGGCTATACCGCTAAGAGTACAAAAAATACCGGCCTCCAAAACTCCCATGCGATTAGTGGCCAAAGGCCTGTCATTGGTTCGGAGCATTTTGCTGTCAAAATCCTTTTCTATAATTTGATTAATTCCGTTGGCCGAACCCACCACCAAAAAACCACCGAGTGATAAGGCTCCCAAAGCCATCCAATCGATGCCATTTGGGGCCGCTATCAGGTAACCCAACACCGCCGACAGCACGACAGTAAATGTTAAGCGAAATTTAAGCAACTGCTTGTAATCCTGTAACTTGGCTTTCAAATTAAAGGGGACTTGTGTTGCTATGGTTTTAATCATTGTCACTTTATTCTTTCGTCAATTTCAATCCAGAAATCGTGCCGCGAATTTAGCATTTCTAATTGGCCTTTCAAACAGTATATAATTTAGAATGAATTAAAACTAGACCATTGTGAACCGCTCATTATTTGCTACTGAAACATGGCATTGCTTTTCTTGTCCGAATGTCACAGTTAGTTATAACTTTGCACTTGTGTTAAAGGATATAAAAGCTGAAATTGTAAAAGATATTGGCATTGCTGTCGTCAAAGAATCGAATGAAGTCAACGACTGGAGAGTATATCTGGTCAACTTAAGCGACCGCCGCTTAGAAAATGTAATTATCAATTCTACAGGTTTTGGACAGGATCAGCTTGACCAAACCATAAAAACTGCTACTTTCCGACATTACTTCGAATCGGTAAAACCGAGATGTGCCATCGCGTTTGAAACCATTGTGGAGGAAATTTTTCATCTGAGCAACCGTTTCTGGCTGAGTTACTATCTCGAAAAACAAATATTTGAAAAGAAGTATGAATTTGTGCCCGGCAGCATTTCACCGGATTTTTTTACCATTGTTCCTTTCACCGGAAAGCAAGGGGTGATGATTATATAGTAGGTCTTGAAAAGTTTGTAAATATTTAACTATAAACTTCTTAACGTAAAGAATTGTTATGGGAATTACAAGGTGCTATCAAGATCTAATTAAAAACTTGCAAACTATTCTTATTGGATTTATTCTATTGTTCTTTTTCCTTGATGAAAAAGAACCAATCTCGCCAGAGGCGGACAAGCCAAAAATATGCTTCCACGCACAATTCCGGAACGCGGCCCGCATTTTTGGCATCCCAACTCACGGCTGCTTCGTGATGAAATTAGAAATCAAACTTTATTAAGATTAACTCTTTAAGCATATAAAAAACATGTAAAATCTTGTACTTATTTTCTTATGAAGTAATTTTTTTCCTTACGATGGAATCTATTAAGCCAAATGTCGCAAAATCTATTTCATTTGAAATTTCAAATCTGAGTAGCAAAGAGAATTGTTACTTACATTTTCAGTAGGCCCTCTTTAATTTATCCTTTTACAATAAATTCGGCCACCCTAGCCGAAGCACCCGAATCACCCACTTCCAATTTTAAAGTTTTGTAATCGCTGAGTACCCTAGCCCTTCCCGGATCCGTTATAATCTTATCCAATTCTGCCTTTAACCTTGTGTTAGTAAGTTGGTTTTGAATTAATTCCACGATAATTTCTCTGCCCATGATCAGATTCACCAATGAAATAAATTTTACTTTGACGAGCAACCGGGCTATCACATAGTTAAGTTTGCTTGTTTTATAACATACCACCTGAGGCACATTAAACAAAGCTGTTTCTAAAGTGGCAGTGCCTGATGTTACCATGGCCGCCTCGCTAACGGCCAGCAAATTATAGGTATTCCCTTCTATCAATTTCACATTCTCTATGCCTATAAATTTTTGATAAAACGATCTTGCAAAATTTGGTGCCACCGCAAGGGCTATGGAATAGTCCTTCACATAATGCTGAGCCACTTCCAATACAAGCGGTAAAATTGCATCAATTTCCTGCTTTCGACTGCCAGGGAGAATGGCTAAAATGGGGCGATCATCAAATTTATTTTTTATTTTAAAATCAGGGTCTATTTTGAAATTTTCTATGGCGTCGACCAACGGATTTCCAACGTAATGCACTTTGTAATCAAACTGCTCATAAAACCGAACTTCAAAGGGAAAAATAACGTAGAGAAAATCGACTATTTGCTTAATCTTAATTGCCCTCTTTGTGTTCCATGCCCACACTTTAGGCGAAATGTAATAATGCGTTTTAATTCCATTTTTATGGGCCCACGCCGCTATTCGAAGATTAAAACCCGGATAATCAATAAACACCAAACGATCGGGTCGATAGCGCTTGATGTCATTTTTGGCCAAGGCCAAAAATTTTCTGATTTTAAAAATATTGAGCAAAACTTCAACAAAACCCATAAAGGCTCTTTCCTTTATGTGCACGACATTGTTTCCCCCTTCAGCCTCCATCAGGTCGCCTCCCCAATAACGAAATTCGGATGATGGATCGAGGACTTTGATGGCCTTCATCAGGTTGGCTCCATGCAAATCGCCGGAGGCCTCTCCACAAAGTATATAATATCTCATGTCAGCTCGCTATCGAAATTTGTTATGGAATAGATAGCTTTGAAAGAATGTTAAGCCCCTTTTCATTTACCAAAAAAACATGTAAACAATAAAGAATCCATAAATGAAGGTCATCATCAATATTCCCTTAGGCAACTTATCGAAACCGGTATTAAAGGTGAGGAGAAAGATGGCCAGATTTCCTATCAGGCCGATTCTTAAAAAGGCGGAGAGCAACCGGTTGTGAAACAGGTCGCCTATAAATTTAAAAAAAGAATCGGCGATGTGCTGCTCGAAGTAAATCACCAGCAACACGATCATTGGAATGGTGGCTCCAATAAGTGCTCCTATCCATGTTTTATCGAATAATCTTATCAAAAGTTCCAGGTGTTAAGCGTTGCAATGGCGTGATGTGCGGTAAGATCAAACTGGGTGGGAACCACCGATATATAACCATGCTTTAGCGCCCATTCGTCGGTATCTTCTCCGTGGTCATTGTTCACAAACTTGCCGGTTAGCCAATAGTACTTCCTTTTGTAGGGATCCAGTCGCTCATCATATTCCTCTACCCACTTGGCCTTAGCCTGTCGGCATATTTTCAAACCTTTAATTTCCTCAAGGCCCAAAGCCGGGATGTTTACATTTAGCAAAGTCCCTGAAGGCAACCCATTTTCAAGTATTCGCCTTGCAATTAAATTTGAATAATGCGAAGCTGCCGTGAAGTCGGCTTCAAAATTATAATCATTCAGAGAAACACCCATGGATTTTATTCCTTCTATGGCCCCTTCCATGGCTGCACTCATGGTGCCGCTGTAAATGACGTTGATGGATGAATTGGAGCCATGGTTAATGCCTGAAACCAAGAGGTCAGGCAAACGGTGCATCACCTTATCTACAGCCAATTTAACGCAGTCGGCCGGTGTACCACTGCATTGGTAAGCCTCGATTTGATCGAATAAGTGTACCTTTTCCATTCTTAAAGGTTGGTTCATGGTGATGGCATGACCCATGGCGCTTTGAGGACTATCGGGGGCAACCACCACAACCCTTCCTAAAGGACTCATGCTGCTCACCAGAGCAGCAATGCCCGGAGCAGTGATTCCATCGTCGTTGCTAATGAGTATGAGAGGTGTTTCCAATAAGTGGCAAAGATAAGCGAATATATTTTTGGCGCTGAAATCCTTGTGTAAAAGATTTGCAGGAAAGCAAACCAAACTCAGGATTTAGCATAAAAAAAAAGCCCCGCCGAAGCGAGGCTCTATACTATTTTTTTATTACGGCTGTCCAGGTGCCGGTGGCGGTGGGGCCTGCGGAGCCGGAGCAACTGAGCCCGGTGTTGCATTTTCAATTTGATCCTTCATAAGCGATTCTTTTCCGCCTCCCTCGCGCGACACAAAAAATGGCCCGACTAAGGAAAACACAAGCAGAGAGATGGCCAAAATCCAGGTAATCTTCTCAACGCCTTCGGTGGTGCGGTTTACACCAAGTATTTGATTGGCAGCCGAAAAATTGGAGGCCAAACCTCCCCCTTTAGGATTCTGAATAAGCACAATGGCAATAAGCAGGATGCATGCGATAATGGTAAGCCAGGTGATGAGTGTAAACATTCTTTATAATTGATTAATAAGTTCTTCTTTGATTATTTTTATTTGGGCTGCAAAATTCTCTTTTTTATCCGGCATTTGCAACATTAATTTTTCGTAGGCTTCTAAGGCTTTATGCAAATGGCCTTGTTTGTACAAAAGCTTGGCCAGGGTTTCACTCACCACATCGGTATGAAACTCCTCACTCTTTCGCGCCATATTTTCAGGTTTATAAAACTCGGCCTTTGGCCTCGTAATGCTCGGATTTTTCTGAATAAATTTATCCAATAAGGCATCTATTTCAGGTTTCGAAATGCGTTTCGGCGAAAAATCGAGCTCTTCTATTTCCGGTTCAGGATGTTTTACAAAGGCTTGAATGTCGTAGGCAATCTCCGCCATGGCTGCCAAATCAAACTCCTCATCGTCATCCTCAATGCTGTCAAAATTAAGTGGGCCCTCACCATGCATTGATTGATTCTCTCCTTCCACCTTGCTTATGGCTTCCGTGAACGGATCCTCAGAAAGTTTCACTTCCTCAACCATTTCAAGAATTTGTTCGTTAAACAGCGGTTCAGGTTCACTTTCCAAAGCAAAATTGTCTAACCATGAATAAAAATCCTGTTCAGACTGTGACGATTTCTGTAACTCGCTTTCTTCCAATTCTCCTGTCTGCGCCTTAACTTGAAGCAGATCAGATTCCTTAATTGCATTGGGTTTATCATCCTCCTCCGATTCTAACGCATTTGGGGTATTTTCACCTAATTCCTCAAGCAACAACTCTGAATGGACCCCATTTATCTCCATTGGCTCATCCGCGCCTGCAGTAGTCTCTTCTACCTCGGCACCCCTGTGGAAATCTCTTATTTCTTGAGACTCGGAAGGAGCAAGCTCGTTTTCAGGCAAAAGTTCAAGGTTCGGCAAAGACGGCTCTGAGTCGTTTGTCAAAGCTTCCTCCTGATAAATTGCCTCCGTACTTTCTGAAGTTACTTCCTTCACAGATGGTGGGTCAAGATTTTTCTGAACAGACTCTGTTGTGACCTCATGGTTTTCAACTGGAAGGCTTTCCTCCAAAATACCTTCTCCTTGGTTGCTCCGGTTCTGCAAATCCTCACGAACATCCATTAACTCAAGCGCATCAGGAACGCTTACCTTTTCTTCAGGCATCACGTCCTTTTCTTCCGCATTCTCCTTAATGGTTTCAGCTGCTCTTGTTACTTCCGGTTTGTCCTTAACCACAACTTCAAATACCACCTTCTGACTCGCCATGGATTCATCAAAAAGTATGGGAATACTTTCCATTGCTTCAACTTGAGGCTCTTCGCCATTCATAGGAGATGAAACTTCAGAATTTTCATCCGTGGCTGCGGTCAACACCCGGTTTTCCAACATCGCATCTTCTAGAGCTTTTGGATTCGGTTCTGAGCCGGTCTCCATTTCCTCTTCCACCAGACTGTCATTTTGAATGTAGGTGTATAATACCCTGCGATCGCCGGCATAAAGTGAGGCCAGCTTCAAATATTTGTTAAACCCAAAGGTATTCTGATTTTTATGGCATTTGGCCAACATGAGGCGCAGTGCTTGAAAATAAGGGAATTTTTCGATGAGTGATTCCAGGTTTTCGGCTTCGGAGCGGCCTAGTTTTTTGGGTTGGGAAAGATATGCGTTGAAGTTTTCCAAATTTTTACCAGTTGACTGCCGCTTTATTAAAAATTTCTTGTACCAATTGGTCTGAAATCAGGGTAACCAAATTGCCTTCTAGGGATGTAAAATTTTTTGTTCCGTCAAAATCCTGAAAGCTGCTGAAGTTTTGCTCAAAGTTTAGATTGGGATGCTTTGGACATTCGAATATAACATTGAGCGTTATGGTGAGCCTGTTTTGCGTCGCAGCCGCATTTTCCTGAACCGTTACCGGACTTATGTTATAGCCTGTAATCACCGCATTAAAATTAAAATCACCATTTTGCTGCACGATGTTGAGCTTCGTATTGTTCAATTTGTCCTTTAATTTTTCAGTAATAATCTGTCCTAATTGCGGGTTCACCTGTGCCGATTTATTTTCGATAAATCCAACCGAAAAGGTATTGACATCGGGAGGAATGGATGCCCCCTGAAAGCTGTAACATCCTCCAAGCATCACCGCCAGAAGGATTACCAGTATTGACTGAAATTTTACTTTATGAATAAACAAACTACTCAAGGCCAAACTCTTTAATCTTTCTATACAAAGTTCGTTCCGAAATACCCAATTCATTGGCTGCCTTTTTTCTTCTCCCATTGTTTTTCAATAGCGCTTTTTTAATCATTTCTTCTTCTTTGGCATTCAGGCTCAGGTTTTCATCTGTATTTACTGAATCAGAGGCCTCGATATGGTAGTCGTGGGTATTCTCATCCTCCTCATAAAAAGTTTTGGTGGGTGTTCTAATTACCAAATCGCTCTGTCCATTGCTTTTTTCATCGGTGGTAGGCAATAGGCGGGTAATGGCTGCTCTGTTATTTTCAAAAAACTCAGGGTCTTCTTTTTGTTGATTTTCCATCAAACCCAGAACAATGCCTTTTAAATCGTTCATGTCCTTTTTGATGTCGTAAAGTACCTTATAAAATATCTCTCTCTCGTTCAGCCCTTCGCCTTTGGCATCGCCGCTTAAAATAAGCTGGGTATTGGTATTTTCCCTCGGGATGTATTTGAGTAAAGTGCTTTCGTTGATTACCCGTTCTTGTTCCAATACCGACATTTGCTCTACAATATTTTTCAATTGGCGTATGTTGCCGGGCCATCGGTAGTTAATCAAAATGGTTTCAGCATCGGGGGTGAGTTCCAAATCCCGGGTATGGTATTTTTCGGCAAAATCGGTAGCGAATTTTTTAAAAAGAATGGGAATGTCCATTGGTCGCTCTCTTAAGGCCGGTACTTTAATAGGAAGTGTTGAAAGTCGGTAGTACAAATCTTCCCTAAATCGCCCCTTGTAGCTCAAGGCCAATAAATCTTTGTTGGTAGCCGTGATTAACCTCACGTCGGTTTTTAACACCTTTGAGGATCCCACTCGGATAAATTCTCCGTTCTCTAAAATTCTCAGCAGTCGCGCCTGTGTTTCCAGAGGCAGTTCTCCTACCTCGTCCAAAAAAATAGTTCCCCCGTTAACGGTTTCAAAATAGCCCTTTCTTGCTTCATTAGCTCCTGTAAATGAACCTTTTTCGTGTCCAAACAGTTCCGAATTGATGGTTCCTTCAGGTATGGCTCCGCAATTGATAGAGATAAAAGGGCCGTGTTTGCGGTTGCTTAAATGGTGTATAATTTTTGAAAACGACTCCTTCCCCACGCCACTTTCTCCCTGAATGTATACTGAAATATCAGTAGGTGCCACTTTTATGGCGGTTTCAAGGGCATAATTTATTCGGGCTGAATTGCCTGTGATTCCAAATCTTAATTTTATGCTTTGTAAGTCCACTGTTGTTCTAAATTTTTAAAAAATCCCCTACGCATTTATTCGCTCAATGCTACCCCAATCAAACTGGTGGTGGTACATTTTTCGACACGAACTTTTACCAAATCACCGGGTTTATAATTTTGGGAAGGAAAAATCACGATGGTATTTTGTTCATTTCGGCCTTTAAAATCGCTTTGACTTTTCTTTGAAACACCCTCTACCAATACCTCTACTACTTCTCCTATCCTCTCACTGTTCTTTTTCCTTGAAACTTTGTTTTGCAAGGCTATGATTTCCTGCAGCCTTCTCGATTTATCGGCATCGCTCACATCGTCTTTTAATTTTCTGGCCGCCAATGTTCCGGGTCTCTCGCTGTAGTTGTACATGTACGAAAAATCAAACTCGCAAGTTTCAATTAAGTTCAGCGTATCTTTATGATCTTCTTCGGTTTCGGTACAAAACCCGGAAATGATATCGCAAGAAATGCCACAACCCGGGATAATCTCACGGATGCGATTTACCTTGTTGATGTACCACTCCCTTGTGTATCCCCTGTTCATTAAATCCAGAATTCTCGAGTTTCCGCTCTGAGCCGGAAGGTGAATGTAATTACAAATGTTGGGATACTGTGCAATGGTATACAAAACCTCGTCGGTAATATCCTTTGGATGCGAGGTACTGAATCTTATTCTCATCCGTGAATCGACCTCTGCAACCCTGCTCAGCAGTTTTGCAAAGTTTATACTGCTCTCTTGCTCAGCTTCAGTAAGTTTCGAAAATTCTTTCTTAGGTCCGCCGCCAAACCACAGATAGCTGTCGACATTTTGGCCAAGTAGGGTGACTTCCCGGTACCCACGGGCCGACAACTCCCTCACCTCATTCACAATGCTTTCGGCATCACGGCTTCTTTCCCGTCCCCGGGTAAAGGGCACCACACAAAAGGTACACATGTTATCACATCCTCTCATGATGCTTACAAAGGCAGAGACTCCGTTGCTATTTAAACGCATGGGATTAATCTCAGCATAGGTTTCTTCAAGCGACAAAATAACATTCATAGCCCTTTGACCATCCTCTACGTCGAGCAGGAGCTTTGGCAGATCTCTGTAGGAATCGGGCCCTGCCACGATATCCACCAACTTTTCTTCTTCGAGTAAACTTTTTTTGAGCCTTTCGGCCATGCAGCCCAAAATACCAATGACTAGATTGTTGTTGCGGCGCTTATTTGCCCTAAGGTGTTGTAAGCGGTGTCGAATTTTCTGCTCGGCATTTTCCCTAATGCTGCAGGTATTGATGAGAATCACATCGGCCTGATGCTCATCCACAGTGGTAGCATACCCTGTTTCACTTAATATGGATGCCACAATTTCGCTATCGGCAAAGTTCATGGCACATCCGTAACTCTCAATATACAGATTTTTCGTTTTTAAGTTTAAATCGGCAACGTTCTCGCGCTGCAGAATGGGTTCGACACTCATGGCGGCAAAGATAATTATTATCTGTGACAGATTGTCACTAAAATTGATTGCCTCTTCTTCGTTCAAAATAAAAAAAAGGTGTTTGAGCTAGCCGCACAAATAACAAAGAATGAGGGTTGAACAAAAAAACAGTGTTCAATTTCAGTCAATCCTCCTCTCCAAGCCAAAAGCTTGCCTTATTCTTGCATACCCCTTAGAATGCGGGATTTTTTGGAGATTGGGGGACTAATCGCCCTGTCGTCTGTGAAGTATGTTGTTGTAGCTCTGGGATTGCTGGCTTCGTCAAGCCGTTTCTGGATATTCGATTTTCTCATTTTGGGCCTTGGAGGATCTTTGGGTGTAATTTGCTTTACCTTTTTCGGAAGCTTCGTTTCAAAATATTTGGAGCGCTTTGCCTTTTTAAAAGTAAAATTTAAAAACCTGAGACGCCTCGTACATATTAAAAAGATTTACGGGATTATTGGATTGGCGTTTTTAACCCCGCTTGTGGTGGGCATACCTCTGGGCAGTATTTTGTCTAATTTTTTCGAGACTGAAAAAAAGATCATTATAAAAATACAAATCGCCTCGGTGTGGATGTGGAGTTTTATTCTTTTTGGAACAAAAGGATTGATTCAATATTTGGCCTAGGTGTCGGATATCTTAGGGCCCAATGCAGTAAAAATGGAGATAATTGGCTACTTTTGCAGACCTTGAAAATGGAGGTAATTTCTGACATACATTTATTTAATCCGCATAAACCAGTAATTGCTACTCAAGGCATTTTTGATGGTGTACATTTAGGGCATTTCCATATTCTCAGTGACATAGTCGCACATGCCAAGAGTATAGACGGAATCTCTGTGTTGCTTACCTTTGAGCCCCATCCCAGAAAATTTTTATACCCCGACCATTCCTTTTTGCAACTTTTAACCTGCTTTGATGAAAAGGTCGCGCTTTTTCAAAAAATCGGGCTTGACTATCTCATTGTTTTGCCCTTCGACAATCATATTGCGAAGCTCAGCGCATCTCAGTTTGTAAGAGATGTATTGGTTGATAAATTAAAAGTAACAAAGATGGTGGTGGGCTACGACCACCGTTTTGGGAAGAACCGCGAAGCCTCTTTCAGCGACCTAAATGAGTTGGGCCATGTTTACGGCTTTGAGGTAGTGGAAATTGCAGCACAGGATGTAAACCAGGCCATTGTCAGTTCAACAAAAATAAGAAATTTGCTACACGAAGGTGAAGTGGAGCGCGCCAATGAATACCTCGGCCGACCGTATACCCTGAATGGAAAAGTCATTCACGGCAAAAAAATGGGTCATAAGCTGGGCTTTCCTACGGCAAATATTGAAGCGGCATGTTCCGACAAGTTAATCCCGGCTAACGGAATTTATGCCGTGAAGGTTGAATGGAAGGGGAACACTTTCAAGGGAATGCTCAGTATAGGCGAGAACCCTACCATTGCCGGTGCCTCATGGAGCATTGAAGTGCATATTTTTGATTTTAACAAGGACATCTATGGAGAATCCATCACCTTAGCTTTTGTTAAAAAAATGCGTGAGGAAATAAAATTTGAAACCCTGGATGCGCTTATCGCCCAGTTAAAAGCAGATGAAATAAATGCCAGAAACATACTGGCCAATGAAGAGGAGGCGAATGCAGTTGATTAAATTGAGAGTGTTCTTGGGGCTTACCCTGGGCTTGACCTTAATGTCATTTCAATCTGCTGCGCAAGTTTTTGAAGACGATTCGACTGAGGTGGATTCAGGACTGGTTTATGACCTGCCCATCGACAAGTCGGTGAATATTTATTCCAGATTATGGGATACCTCTAAAATAGGAATTATTCCGTTGCCAGCCGGGGACAGGGCAACCTTATGTATTCATTTAACCGACGATATTCACTGTTGCTTTGTTGCGCCATGCAGAGGGGTAGTAACCAGCAATTTCGGTTGGCGCCACGGGAGAATACATGCCGGCATCGATATCGATTTGGAAACCGGAGATCCGGTTTCGGCTGCTTTCGATGGGATGGTAAGGCAGGCGGGCTGGAACCGCGGCTATGGTTACTTTGTAATTATAAGCCATTTTAATGGTCTGGAAACGCTTTACGGGCATTTGTCGCACTTAAAAACCGAGGCCTTTCAGCCTGTAAAATCAGGACAAATCATTGGCCTTGGCGGCAATACCGGCCACAGTCGTGGCTCCCATTTGCATTTCGAAATCCGATATTTCGGGAAACCCCTAAACCCGAAACTGCTTATTAATTTTGATGAGTATACCTTACACACCGATAGTTTGATGGTGGGCTATGCTTCTACCTTTTCCAAATCAAATTACATTAACGAATTAGGTAATATGATGGAAGTTGCCAACGACTCGGTTTATCGCAAACGCGAGGCCATTTATGAAGCCAAACGCCAAAAGGACCTTATAGAGAAACAAAAGCGCGAAAGGGAGCGAAAAAATCAGCTCAAGAAGAAGAAAAGCAAGAAGAGTAAGGCCGATGAAGCAAAGCGTTTGGCAAAGGCTACCCACCACACCGTAGTGAGAGGCGATACCCTTTATTCCATTTCGAAAAAATACAAAACAAGTGTGGCCAAACTTTGCGCTCTTAACGGCCTTAAGGAAACTGATATCCTTAGTCTGGGAAGAAAATTAAAAGTGAAGTAAGTTTCTTCTTCATTTTAACCGGCCATTTTTTTTAAAAAAAATTATGCTTTATCATTTATTATTTTTATAATTTAGCAGTTTTTATTTTGACTCAGGTTGAGTCACGATTTAATTTTCAGTCGCTAATGCCATTTTGAGAGTACTAATTTGTTTTTTCATTTTTCCGCTTTTAAGCTATGCGCAAGTCATACCTTCTTACCGGTATACGAATTGGAAGGGAGCGGGCAACACCATTTATCTGAGAAATAATTATCCAAAAATAATCAATGTGCTCAATTATGGTGCCCTTGGAAACGGCACCCATATCGACGATACAGCCATCATTAAGGCCATTGATTCCGTTACCGCCAAAGGTGGCATCGTTTATTTACCTGCCGGGACTTACCTTGTAAAGCGAAGCCTTGTGATACCGCGAAGGGTAACTTTAAGAGGAGACGGTGCCGATAACAGCATGATTAAATTCAACTTGGGAGGAAGCGGGGATTGTATCACCATAACGGGAAGTACTACAGGGAGTGCTTATTCTTTGAGCGGATCTACACCGGTTGGAAGAAATTATGTGGATGTGCCGGGGCATAATTTTACGAGTGGTAACTGGATCAGAATTTATCAAAACGACAGCAATTTTATTAACGATTCCTGGTCGTCGCTTCATCTCGGGCAAATTTGTAAAATCGACAGCATTCAAAGCAATAGAATTTATTTAAACCGCCCCATGCGCATCTACCTCTCCTCTACCCTTTCGCCAAAAGCTATTAAAATAAACCCTGCCGACAGCGTAGGCATTGAGGATTTAAGATTAATCCGGCGCGATGCAACTTCAGGGCAAACTTCCAACTTTAACTTTACTTATTCGACTAACAGTTGGCTGTATGGCGTTCAGAGCGACAGCTGCAATTTTGCCCATGTCTCCTTAAATCAGAGCAGCAATATCCTCATTTTTGGTTGTTATTTCAGCACTGCTTTTGCCTATGGCGGTGGCGGACAGGGCTATGGGGTTTCCACCCAATTTGCTTCAGGTCAAAACCTTATTGAAAATACAATTTTCAGGCGCCTCAGGCATTCTATGCTTTATCAGGCCTGTGCCAATGGGAATGTAGCAGCCTATAATTATTCCTTAGATCCACTACCGCTAACATTTGGACTTGCCTTGTCAAGTGAAATTGTGTTGCACGGCAATTACAATTACCGAAATCTTTTCGAAGGCAACATTTGTCAAAATATGATTATTGACAATTCGCACGGCAAGAATGGGATGCACAATACATTTTTCAGAAACCGGGCCTCAGGTACCAATGTTGGTCTTTACATGACTTCCTCAACCAGCGACAGCCAAAATTTTGTTGGCAACGAAGTGGGCAACTATGTGTTGGCCGGTACAGGACACTTTCAACACAACAACAACAAGAATGGCACCTTTTATGCTAGCGGCACCACTTCCCTCAACGATACAAGTTATTATTTAGAAAACGTAAAACCGACCTGGTGGAATATAAGCGGAAACTGGCCTTCCATAGGTGGTGCCAATACGTTGAACTCGGGATCTAACCCTGCCAAAGAAAGATATTTAGGTACCGGATCAAAAACTCTGAGTTTGGGTTATGGCACCAGTTTGCCGGTAACCTGGTTGTCGTTTAAAGCCATACCACAAGGCCCTGATATACACTTGCTTTGGCAGACAGCCAGTGAGCAGAATGCGGATGTATTTGAGATTCAGCGATCGACCGATGGCCTTGTTTTTGACAAGATAGGCCTTGTTAAGGCTACAGGAAACAGCGATGTGATTCGAAACTATGCTTACCTTGATACGGAAACTTCGAAGGAGATTAACTATTACAGGATTAAGCAATTAGACTGGGATGGGAAATTTTCGTATTCAAGGGTCATAGCCGTAAGGCGCCAGAATTTAAATGGGTATACCTTGTATCCCAATCCATGCAGCCATCGCCTAAATTTCGACATTAGCGGGCATGACCAGTCCTTTTCTGTTAAAATCTCTGATTCCTACGGCCATATAATTATGGAATTTATAGCGGGGAGCCTTGCCCAAAATAATACCTGGGATACCGGACATCTGGCTGAGGGAATTTATTTAGTTGAAATCGCAAATGGTCATCGCCTCGTTACGGAGAAGTTGGTAGTGACAGGGAGGTAAGGAGATTGGGGGATGTTGAGAATGGATTGATGCTTAGAAAATATTAAGGCTCTTTTTTCAGAAAATACAGTTTAAGACACACGAAAAATTACAATTTCCGGTTTCGATAACCATTGTCTTGCCCGGTTTTGCTACTTTTGCCAATGGAACAACATTTACTCCACATTGGCCAACACCTAACGATACGACCAGCTTAACCGCATAACAAAGGCGAGGTTCTTTGATGAAACCAATGCCTTGATTTAAAAAATAAGTATGAACTAATTGATAACGCCTATAACTAAAAAATAAACATGAATTAATTGATAAACTCAGGATAGCACGGGGGTATCTATATTTAGGGCTTGCTGAAAAAGTTCAGTGTGCGTTCATTACGAGGAGGCAAGGCGAAGATGTACTTTGCCGTACCTCGAGCCGAAGCCGACGAAGTAAGGGACGTGCAATGAACTAACGATTTGATGAGGGCATTCGATGCACGATATTTTCATGGGTCACTCATTTTATCGTGCATTAAAAGCAATAAAAGTTTAGATGAACCTTATCATATCAAGCCTTTAAGTGTTTTTCAGCAGGCCCTATTTATACAAGCCGAACGGGGATCCTTAAGATGTTTTTGAGGGCTTACTATTTAAGAATTGTCAATGTACCCGAAATATTAAAATATCTCTTTCCGGGTCGGAGTATGTAAATTATATAGGTATAAACTCCCTGGTCAACGACAGATCCCTGATAGGTTCCATCCCAGTTTTCAGTACCTATGTACAATTTTTCGCCCCATCGGTTAAAGATCTCCATACTTATCAGCTTATCTCCGGGATATATAATGGGGCCGAATTTATCGTTAATACCATCATCATTTGGAGAAAAGGCGTTTGGGATTAATTCAGCATAAACTCCGTTCTGTTTTATTTCCAAAGAATCTATTGCCATACAATTTGGCCCGTTACTAACACGGATAGTATATATTCCCGGATATGCAATAGGAGAAACGATTGGGTTGGGACACAGTGGACATGAAAGATCAGTGCCGGGTGACCACAAAAAGCTGGAGCCTGCGGGAAAATAGCCGGTTGGTTTCAATACTATTTTTGTTCCCAAAGTAAGTTCAATATCTTCACCAGCATCTACAAAAGGCCTTTCTCTGGCCTGAGAAATATATTCATTTGTCAAAGGCTGTTGCGCATAGTAGGCCAGATTTTGAGTTGCAATAAGTGGGGTAGGTGCTGACCCGGAAAGTTTTTCCCATGTTTTAGAGTTCCAGCGAGCTAATTTTGTATATTCCTGTTCTGAACTATTGCGTTTTATCCCATAGAATATTTTAGTTCCATAGGTTTGTATCCCAAAATAATAAGCTTCGTTTATACTGCATAAACTGTCTTGCAATGAATTGGAATTTCGTTCATTTTTCGAGGGAGAATAACCGAATAACCTAACATCAAAACTATCTCTTTGCGTGTTTATTGTGTATAAAGGTTTATATTGACTTACGGTTGTTCCAAAACCCAATGGGATTTCCCTGTTACCAACCAAAGATGATGGAAAAAACAGTCTTACAAACCCATCATTATTAGTAGAAATAAACCCTGTGTTTCTTTGTACCGGAATTAAGGAGTTGTTTAATGAAAATCGGTTTCCATTGGTAGCCAGTTCTATATTTTGAAGATACAGACTGTCTCTACAAGAAACATTAGTAAGCATCGTTTTTCTATTTCCTGTAACACCACGAAACATGAGATTATAAAAAAAAGTTTCATTATTGCCACTGAGATTTTGGTTGGCTCCGTTGAATTCTACACGGCCTATGCCCGGTTTGAAAATTGAATTATTGGTCCAGTTAAGGCTAAGTGTTATCCTGTTTTTATAACCAGAGTCACATACCCATCGGCCTGAGTTAATAATATTTCCGCTAACTTCCATATCACCGGCATGAGAAATGTTACCCTGATTTTCTGCATCCATATTTTTTACTGTAACGATGGTTCCCTTCCCGATTTCCATCATTCCTCCCGGACTTACAAACAACTGGGCCTGTAAGTGGCTTATAAATAACAGGGGCAATATGGATAAAATAACTCTCATACTATCTTATCTGCAACCAATTTGCACCATCCGATATAATTTCAATACTTGCTTTATTTGAAACTGTTGTCGCAGTTGAACCTGCAATGAGATTATAAGATGAAATACTAATATTAGCAGTTGTTATATTTACTATAACATAGGAACGATTCGGACATGAACTTGCGGAGGGTAACACAATAGAAGAAGGTGCCACAGTGTAATACCAAACGTTGGCTGAATTATCCATAGTTACTGTTCCCGTTGTTGACTGTTTGGAAATAGAACCATATAAACCGCTCATTGGAATTTTACAGAACCCACCATTTGAGAGAAAGAGTGTATCATTACTGCGGCTTATTGTTTGAAATTCATTGGTCGCAGATGAGTCGGCCAACTGAACACTGGTTCCACCGTTAATTCTTATTGTACCTTTTGTTGCAGTAATTGAAAGGTTTTGAAGTTCATTGGTAGCCGATGAATCGTTAAGTGTAATGCTTCCGCCTCCATTACTGAGATATAGTTTTCCTTTACCTGCACTTGCTGAAAATGTTTGAAGTTCATTGGTAGCAGACGAATCGGCTAAAATTACCGAACCCCCATCGGACAGACGAATGGTTCCTTTGCCTCCGGAGATAGTTAAATTCTGAATTTCATTGGTAGAATCGATGTCTTCATCAAGTGGTAACTTAACAAATCCTCCATTTGATAAATACAAGGTATCGTTACTTCTGGTCAAACTCTGAAGTTCGTTGGTGGCTGATGAATCCGCCAATATCACCGAACCCCCATCGGACAGACGAATGGTGCCTTTTCCACCTGAAATAGTCAAATTTTGAATTTCATTGGTGGAATCCGAATCCTGGTCAAACGGCAGTTTAACAAATCC
>CAZTXB010000018.1:26192-56569 GCA_964617955.1 uncultured Chitinophaga sp. | reverse complement strand
AAATTAATGGTTCCGTAACGTTCAACCTCATTGGTGTTGGATGCGAAATCCACAACAGGTTTTACAGTTGGGGTAATAATATTTACACATTTTAAAACTGAGTCGCGACCTAAGCAGTTTTGGCTTTTCAAGCGAACGCATTTGGTTCCAGCTGCAGTGAAGACATGAGTGGCATTGGTTGTAGAATATTCAACAGTTCCATTGTCGTCAATGTCCCATTGATGCGAAATATAACCGGTTTGGTTAGAGTTGGTCATTTTCACAGGCGTGCCAATGAAAGCAGTGGTAGGCATAAAGAAACCAGCTGCTAAGCTTGTTGGGTTGGCTAGCGTTAAAGTATAATCTTCCTGCTCTCCATAGTAGTGATAAGGACTTGCGCTTCCACCTGCTGGGCAACTTCCGCCAGATCCCATCACGTAACTGTATGAAGTGATGATACGCATACGGGTTGTACCAGGTTTAAGTCCGCAAGGTAGAGTGTAGGAATTGTTGGTAGTTAAGTTTCCACCAACGCCTTTAGCATTGCCTGAAACAGGACTGGCCCAGCCTTGTGCGATGTATTCGCTTGAGCTGAAAGTTCCGTCACCGTTTAAGTCAATCCAGGCTGCAATATTAATCGAATACCCGGTGTAAATGGTGCTATTGGCATACGTCATACTCACACTTGTGTTTATGGTGTATTTAGAACCGCTTGACAATGTAAACAAGGGCTTGGATGAAATCAGGGTGAATCCGTTTCCACTTTGGTTCACACTGGTTGAGGTGGTGTTGCACCCGTCGGCCGATTTGTCATAGACCGTGTTTCCGGAGATGTCCTTAATCTGAACCCTTTCCAGAGTTCCATAATCATAATTTAGATTACAACCATAATAAGAATATGGGGTGCAATAAGTTTGTGCCTGACTTTGATTAAATGCAGAGGCACCTAAAAAGCCAAGAAGTAAAAGGAAATATCCCATTACTGTGTTTTTTGAGTTAAATTTTTTTGTCATGTCCTTTGATTATTTTTTACTATTGATTGCAGTCTTCAAACATAGGATTTCTGCACTTATGTTTGACCTTAAAAAATGAAGTCGTTGCATTGGATCTTAAAAAAACAGTATAAAAAATTGCTAAGTAGTTAAATATCAGATACCATAGAATTATTTAATGACAATAATATGATTTAATTCTACTTAGCAGCCATCAAAAAACAGCTTCGTTAAGGTAGAAATAAAACAAAAAATACCCTATTTTTAACTGAAAATTGGAGATGGGCGTACTTTAGCACAAAATGAATAAATCTTCTTCAGGCTTTGACGTTTAACGACATCTGAAACGATTTTAGGTCTTCCCATTTACCTTCTGCAGCAAGTTTTGACTGTAGCGGCCAGGATGTTGGGTCGTGAACTTTATAGCGGGAGCCTGCTTCTGAAAGTATTTGTTTGAGTTTATCAACTTCTGTACTGGC
Source organism: uncultured Chitinophaga sp. (assembly GCA_964617955.1). GTDB lineage: Bacteria > Bacteroidota > Bacteroidia > NS11-12g > UBA9320 > JABWCE01. The sequence goes on along the minus strand of CAZTXB010000018.1, from coordinate 55,119 downwards.
TAAATCACCGTATGATTTTAAACCTGCTTTGTTGAGAAGTTTTGCAAGAGCCGGCCCTATACCTTCAATTTTCATCAAATTGTCAGAGCTGGTATTTTCATCCTCTGTGATAGCCTCCGGAGGATGGTTTGCGGCCCTTTGAATTAACGATTTTTCTAAATCTTCTCTGGATTGCTGCAATTTAAATTTCAGATCGTCGATTTGTGTAGCGTATTCTAAAATTAAACTTTTCCTGAGTTCGGCCTTTTCTTTAATGGACCTCTCAAGCTCGTTTCGGGTTTTTAACAATTCTTCGGAGAGGTTATCGTTCTCTAAATTTTCTGCAACGACCGTATTCTTTTTTTGAAGAAAGTGCCTTAGGAAATATCCTAATGTAAATGCTACGACCAGCATAATCACTATTTCGTAGGTCGCATCTTCTAAATTATAAGTTGTGGTAACGTCTTGTTTAAACATGATAATCTGTATTCAATTTTAATAGCGTATTTCTACCTTCCTGTTCAATTTATTGCCTTCGGCGGTTCCTGATGAAGTTGCAGAAGTGGAGTTGTCCTGGCCTTGAGTAATAAGTTGATAAGAATTAACCCCTCTTTCCAGTAGCTGGCTTTTAACGACCCAGGCCCTGATTCTGGCTAATTTAATATCTTCGCCAGCATCATAATATCCAACGATCTTGATTTTTTTCTCCGAATCATATAATTCATCTGCCAGCTTGTTGAGGTAAAGATACTCCTCATCGGAGAAGGCCCTTTTGATAGCGCCCTTGGCAAAATAAAACACATATTTGGCCGCACCCTTATTTTGAATTGAATTGGATGGCAAGGCAATTTTAGTCGGGGATTCCTTTTGGGGTTCCACAGCTCTTGAAACAAACGTTTCCTTGTTTGGCAGGGCTTCGACAGCGTCAGATGCTTCGCCAATCACTATTTTAGTAAGGTGCGCAACAAAACTCTCGGTTTTGCTCAAATCGGTTATTTTTTTGGATTGTATCGTGATCTTAGAAGTGTCGATGAGTTTTGCGAGCATGCATTTTATTCTAAAAGCGCGAGCCAGGCCTAGATTTTGATGCAAAGATTTGTTTATCTCTGTGGAATCATAAAGCCCAACGATGCTTAAATGCCCGTTGGTTTCCAAAAGATTATGCAACGAATCGGCATACGCATTAAAGGAAGGTCCTTTGATGCAAACAAAAGATGACTTATTAAATGTGATGGGCGGGTTGTAGCTTGCTTGTTCTACTACTTCGCTTGTAACCCGTTCAAAAACACAAAAACCTTTGATATGACATGTGTACCAATACCAGGATGCATAACACCACAGAATGGAAAGCAATAAGACAAAAACGCTTTTTACATTAAACATCAAAGAATGATAATATGCCTGCAAATAAAGTTAAATATTCATAATTTATTTACGCCATATCGCAGTTGTAGTGATGAAACTCGGAAATAAAAATATCGGTAAAAAAAAATCCCACTCCTTCGCAAGAATGGGATCTACCTAAACCTTTGAAAACGTATATGAGTTATGGACAATTATCTATGAAACATAGTCATCCATCACATAAAAACATAGACTTCTCAAATTTCAAAAAGTTGCGTAGACCTTAAATAATTATTATAATTAACTGATTATGTGCGAGAAAAAATTAAATAGCAATAACAGATTTGATAGAAGGGATGGCTTTTTTCAAACTGTCTTCTATCCCGGCTTTCATCGTAAATCGGCTCATGTTGCAATTGCTGCAGGTGCCCAACAACCTTAATTTAACCACCATATCATTGGAAACATCTATAAATTCGACATTGCCTCCATCCGCCATAAGATAAGGCCTCACTCCTTCAAGGGTTGATTCGATTTTGGCGCGTAAATCTTTTCCGGTTTCAATCATACTAGGAGGCAAATTTAGGCTTTTTTAATGGGATATTCCACCCAATATTGTATTTGAAATACAACTCCATAACCGTATTCACTTTTGATTCGGAGAAATCGTACATGGCATTTAACCTTCCCACGAGCGAACAATTGGGCCAGACATAGGATTCGTACATGAGCCTTAACATGGCCATTTTTTGATATTGCAAATAATTGCCCGGATATTTACGGCTCCTGGCGGAGTATAATGGTTCCCCCAAAAGGGCCACGTTCTGGAAGGATTCAAGATAATTGAACATGACACTTAAATTTTTCATTTTTAGCTTTAAGGAGTAAAATTGTCCGGTACCATCCCTGAATGAATCGGCCTTGGAAGGTGACAAATCCTCATAAAAAGTGAGATAACCCTGAAACTCAAGTTTGGTTAAAGGGTTACTGTTTAAGTTAGCAGAGAGTTTGGTTCCGTAGGCAAAATTAAATTGCGTACGGATGTTATCGTGGGGTTCAATATAAATTTCGCCTCCATGGTGACGGCCCAGGATTTGAATTGGAAAATCCAAAGCAACATTTGGTGATTTAAAGGCATTGAAGTTTGAACTGATACCAACCGTAAAAATTTCGGGTGTACGTGAATTTCGGTAAATCATTTTCTCCCAATCCACCCAGTGGTCAAAGGCAAACTTTTTGAACTTGCCTTTAATCTGAATTCCGTTTTCAATGCGCTTATCTATAAAATTTTCTAAACCATAAAGTGGCTCAATAAGGTTGTGGTCTAAACTCCCATCCAAGGTGCCAAAGTTTACTTTTATCTGTTTTGAGGTATAGGATAGCGTATAGGTTGGAATAGGAGTTCTAAAATGATTGTTTCCAAAATCTTTTTGAAGAAACAAGCCGGTTTTAAAAGTTAAATTCTTGCCCGTGCGGTAAATGAACGATGGCCAAATTTGTGCTCCTGCCCAAGTGGCGCCTTGTTCAATAACGCCGCGATATTCGGTGTTGCGAATGTAATTGACATTGTCAATAATAAATCCAAATTTGGATGCGTTTGGAATCAATAAACTATCCGGATTGGCAGTGTGTAAAAATGAATTATCGAGTTGAGAATGGCCCTTGTAGCTGAGCCAAACCAAGACGATGAGTGACAAATATTTTTTCAAATGAAGAGGGGACAAATATAGAATATTTACCTTTGAAGTGTGAAGCAGTTATTTTTGGTATAAATTTTGCAATTTTAAAAACATGAAAAAAATACCCTTGTTAGCCATTCTTTTTATCGCAAGTAGTTTTGTTGCGCCACAAAAACCGGAAACTGATCATTCAGAGTCGGTTCCCCGCCACAGAATGCTTACCAATAACGCCTTTACCTATGGCGAAGTGTTGAACTACAGGGTTCATTATGGGATCATAAATGCAGCTAAAATAAAATTGACCGTTGACAACGAGACCTTCGAAATTCACGACAGGCAAACCTATCACCTCACTGCAGATGGAAAAACGCTCAGCACCTTTGACTGGATGTTTAAAGTGCGTGATCATTTTGAGTCGTATCTCGATATGGAGTATATGGCACCCATCAAATATTTTAAATCGGTAAAAGAAGACAGCTATAGCGATGTGGATCTCGTTTTTTTCGATCATGACAAACAAAAACTGAAAGGTAAAAAGAAGAGCATGGACTGTCCTGCTTATGTACAGGACATCATAGGAGCCATTTATTATGCCAGAACTATCAATTATTCAGATGCTGAAAAAGGACAGAAATACCCTATTGACGTTTACCTCGATCAGGAAATTTACAACCTTGAATTTAAATATATAGGCAAGGAAACCATTAAAAGCGATGTGGGAAAGATAAGGTGCATAAAAATCAAGCCGAAGGTAGTGGCTGATCGCGTTTTTAAAGACGACGAATCCATAACCCTTTGGGTAAGTGATGATGAAAATAAGGTACCCATCAGGGTTGAGGCCTCTCTTGCAGTGGGTTCTATTAAAGTGGATTTAACCAGCTATTCAGGTTTAAGAAATCCATTCTCGTCAAAAATCAAATAGCGACCTTAGATTAGTTTCTTTTTATTAAGCGCAAAGAGTTTAGCATTTTTTAAGGCGACATATCGGGCATTCATTAAAGCAATATCCAGTCCTGCTTTACCGTCAAGAAATCCAAGCAGAAAGACATATTCTTTGATAAAACGGAACAAGGATTTCAAGTTCCATTTGAGCCAATTGGTTTTTAAATGTTTGTCATACATTGCTTGTGCAGCAATGCTTGAAAAATTTTCGGTCTGTTTTTTTAAATCTTCAATTCCATCGACCGTATAATGCAGGAGGTCACCTTTTAAGTTGCTCACACTGCAACCCTTATTGAGGATGAACCTGTCGTGTGGATTATCTCCCCCCCAATTTCCTGCCCGTCTATCCCAAAGCCTTAATTTTTTATCGGGATACCAAGCCCCGTGTTTAATCCATTGGCCGCCGTAATTGTTAAGTCGGTTCATGCGGTAGGCGTCGGCAGTCCAATTGTTTTTTACGGTTATAATGGAATGGATGAGTTCTTCACTTAATTCTTCATCGGCATCCAGAGATAAAATAAAGTGGTTTTGAGCCAGGTCCTTGGCTTGGTTTTTTTGCTGAACATGGCCTTCAAATTTGTTCTGAAGCACCCTTGCACCCATGCTTTCGGCGATGACACAGGTTCTGTCATTGGAAAAGGAATCTAAGATTAATACCTCTTCACACACTTTAAGCAAGGATTGAATACATCGCCCAATTTTTTCTTCTTCGTTAAAGGTAATAACCACTCCTGAAAGATTAACCACATTCATTTTTGTTCTTACAAAACTACAAAACTTAGCCTTTACCTTTGCGCCAATGGGAAAAAACAAACTGGCGCGATTTGAGCAGAACTTAACGTTTAAAAACATGGTTCAGGTTCCGGAAGCTATGGCCGGAAAGTGGAGCGATTTTTTTAAAAACGACAACCCGATTACACTTGAACTGGCCTGCGGACATGGGGCTTATACCGTAGGACTAGGACGCATGTTTAAAGAGAAAAATTTTATTGGAATTGACAGAAAAGGAGCGAGAATGTGGAAGGGGGCAAAAACAGCCCTTGAAGAAAACCTTGAAAATGTAGCCTTCATGCGCATTCAAATTGACCATTGTGCGGAGCATTTTGCAAAGAATGAGATTGATGAAATATGGATTACCTTTCCTGACCCACAGCCCAATAAAGACAGAAAAAAATTAACTCACCCCATGTTTTTAAACCGATACAAGCAGTTTTTAAAACCCGAGGGAATCCTCCATTTGAAAACCGATGATGATCACCTGTTTGAGTATACCCTTGAACTCATAAATGATCAGGGTTTTCAAATTCTGGAGCAAAGTCGGGATATTTATGCCATGGATACTATTAAAGAGGAACTAAAGATAAAAACCTATTACGAGTTAAAATGGCTGGAAACAGGAAAAAAAATTAAATATATAAAATTTAAAATCTAAGATTTGGCTTGAGCAAAGCATGAAATAGCTTGCCGCCGGCATAGCCTTGAGGACATTTAAATGCCTCTTTCTTTTTTGATGGTGTTATAGGCCTCCTGAATTTTTTTAAACTTTTCTTCAGCCGATTTTGCGGCCTCCGGTCCTAAAGACGCATTTTTATCAGGATGATATTTTCGGGCCAGTTTTCTATAAGTTTGCTTAATCTCAGCGTCGGTAGCAGAGCTGCTTAACTCCAAAACTTTATAAACCTCATCGCGATTATAATAGGCGTATGGGCGGCCCGAATTGTAAGGGTCTTGATGGTTATAAGTTCCCATGAATTTAACCCTGATGGCTTCATAATCCCATTGAGAAAGATTGATGTTTATGGCGATATTTTTAATAATGGCGAGTTCGTTTGGAGTGATGTTTCCATCGGCCTTGGCAATTCCAAAAAGGTAATGAATGAGTTTTACGCGTTCCGTCTGAATCATATTTTGCCGAATACCCAAACAGGCCTGCTCCCATTGAATGGTATTTGCGGCCAGTATATCCCTCAGCACCAGCATATCGGCTCTGGTTTTGTCGATTCCGAAATTTTGCTTGTAAAGCTCTTTTACAAACTCAAGCTCGTTTCGGGTCACTATCCCATCGGCTTTCAAAACAGCACCTGTTAAGACCAAAAAAGAGTGGCTAAAATCGAGGTTGCTTCTCGTGCCTGATTGGAAAACTGGTTCAGATTCGAAGGTGGTGAGGCTTGAATTTTCAAGAAAAGAACCCAATAGGTAGCCAATAATTGCTCCAGGAAAACGAAAAACGACGAAACCTAAAAGTGCTAAAATAAATTTAATCAACGGATTGTTTTAAGAAGAAATCGGAATATTTGATGAGAATTGGGTCGAAAACTATATCCTGAATCACCATCAGCCTGGGATCATCATTTAAAAATGCATTAAAGCGAGAGGGATCATGTACCAGATCATTTCCGTTTTTATCAGTGATGCTGTGATCTCTGCGAGAAGTTGGCCGTTTGAAGACACGCAATTTGTAAACCTGGTTTTTCATATCGACCAGAGTTAATGCACACATAGGCTTTTCGCGTAGGATGCTATCGGTTGCAGAGGAGCTCAAAATGGCAAATCCTTCGCAGGTTTTGTTTGAAAAAGCAGAGAAGTAGGATTTTACAGCTCCATAATTGGGTTGTCCGCTTTTGGCATTTTCAGCTGCAGTAATGTCAAAGTCAAGCGAATTATTTTTCCTCTTAATCGTAAACGATTCAGAAGGGGTATCGGGATAATCGACTTCTATGGATTTGATTTCTTCAGGTTTAAGGTTAAATACTTCCTTGCTCATCCATTCCACTTCTTCCACAGGGTAACGGGTACTTAAAAAGCCGTCAAATCCAGGAATATGGGTTATAAAGGGTGCTTCACTTCCTTCCAGATACATGTAGGTACCTGTCATATCTGGAGTTGGTTGGCCCACATAATACACCTTGAGGAGTTTTTCATTGGCATAAATTTCAACTTTGGATGCCAAACTGGCCATACTGGCAATTACGCCTTCCTTTGCCGGCGCAGGAACGGGTCCGGCAACCCTTATTTTACCCAAGGTTTCATCAATAAAAGTCTCCATGAGTAAAGGAGAAGCCTTGTATTTTCCATTGATGTACCATAGTGCATCCTTTTTCTCTAAAAGGACATGCCCTTTGATTTTAGAGCTGATAAAAATTTTATCGATTTGCTCTGTATTTTGAATGGCGAAGGCCGTTTTGTCTTTATCGAGAGTTCCCGACTTGTCGGATTTTAAATAATACCAAGCAAACAACCCTAACACAAGGAGGAAGGAAAGGACCAAATATTTTTTTTTCATAATCAAATTTGCATCATTAAGGGTTGAGTAGGTGTATTCAATTTACCTGCGACTCATTTTATTTGGGCTTTCAACTCCACAATCAACTTTTCATTCATTTTGATGTATTCTTCGTTTTCGGCAATTTTGGCCAATGACAGCGAGTGCTCGGCTACAGCAAGCGCTTCCTTATATCGGCCTAACTTATTTAATATTTGTGCTTTATGATTTAGAATCCAAAACTTTTCATTGTTTTCGAGCGCTTTGTCTATCCACGTTAAGGCCAGTTTAAGATCCTTTCCGTTTTCAAGATAATAAACTGCCGATTGATAATAAGTAGCCTGGCTCACCCCTTTCATTTTTTCATCGATTTCGCTCATCACTTTTTTATCGCTAAAAGTTTCTATTTTGAACTTGACCAAGGTGTTTTCCCATTTTATTTCGAGCATACAATTGTTGTCGTAAAAATCTGAAAACTCAATGGTCATGGTTTCAATTTTTTTATTCAATACCATGGGCTTAACCTTGAAGCGCAGCAAGTCATCGGATTCCTTGTAATCTTTACCAACACCCCAATAGCCAGTTATGGTATGAATAATGATGGTCCATTCGTCCTTGTCCGGAATGGTGTAAAGGGTGTATTCTCCGGCCGGAACATCATGTCCATCGAAGCTCACATCTTCTTTAATTTTAATTTTGGTTGATGCATTGGCTCCTGTTCTCCAAATCATTCCATAGGGAACCAGTTCACCAAAAATGGTTCTATTTCTTATACTCGGTCTGCAATAGTCAACGGTTATTTCATTGAAGCCAAGCTCTTGAGTAATAATACAATGCGGACTGAGTTTAGGCGTATTGATTTGTGCCGAGCCTGACAATTGGCAAAACACAAGCAAGGAAATAAAAAAAGTGTTTTTCATTTTATGCATAAACTTAAAATTAGCTGGCAAATTTACCTTTAAAGAGCCGATTTTATGGATTTTTAAAGGAAATATTTGCCCAGTATATCGAATTCGATATTTATTTTTAAAAGTAAAAACAAAAGTTGTTGCCCAATATTAATTTTGCCATCCTGAAAAACACGCGGCTTTTAGTCCATTTATCCCTTTTTTTAGTAGCCTTGCTTTATGCGGCTACCTTTACCATTGCGAAAGAAATCATGCCAACTTGGTTAAAGCCTGAAGCCTTTGTAACCATGAGGATCATTATTTCAGGGCTTATCTTTTTGGGGATTCATTTTTTGTTTATCCGACAAAAAATCACGGACAAATCCGACTTAAAGCTCATCGTCATTTGCACCTTGTTTGGAACCTTATTTAACATGTTGTTGTTTTTTAAAGGGTTGAGTTATACGCATAGAATCAATGGCGCCGTGCTGATGATGTTTACTCCAATATTTACAGGCATTCTCTCTACCATTTTACTTAAGGAGAGTTTTGGAATTTTTAAAATCAGCGGGTTGTTGATTTCAACAGTGGGGGGTATTTTTTTAATTGGGGGACTGTCGCTCAATTTTGGTAAAACTACGGTATGGGGCGATTTAATGGTGACCGCAAATGCTATTTTATATTCTGTTTATTTGGTAAAGGTAAAATCACTCATGCTCAAGTACAATCCTCTTACGGTATCGACCTATACCTTTGCTCTAGGAAGTATTTTAGTTTTGCCATTTGGAATTCAGCAATTGGCCAATACCGAATTTACTCACTTTCCCGGAGCCATTTGGGGGGGTATCGCTTTTGTTATTGTGGGCACCACTTTTCTTACCTATTTGCTGAATGCCTGGGCCTTACAGCATGCCAGTCCTTCGCTGGTTGGATCCTATATATACCTGCAACCTGTGTTAGCCACCTTTATTGCCGTGATGGCCGGAAAAGAAATGCTTACCGTTGAAAAGGTTATTTTTGCAACGATGATTTTATCAGGAGTTTATTTGGTAAGTCAGTCAAAAAAAAGATATGCTTAAATCAATGACCGGCTATGGCAGCGCCGAAACCTCCTCTGCCAGAACGACCTACAAAGTTGAAATCAAAGCGCTCAATGGCAAGTTTCTGGAGCTAAATTTGAGAATGCCCAAAGCCTTTAACGACAAGGAGATGCAGTTGCGCAATTTAATTAGCAGCAAGCTCATACGCGGAACAGTAAACGTGTTTATCAATGTTGAAAAAATTAAAGAGGCCGAGGCGGCCCCCATTTCTATAAATCATGCATTAGCCGCAGAGTATTATAAAGAATGGAGCAAATTAGCCAAAGAACTAGGTGCGGAAACCAAGGACATACTGTATGCTGTGATGCAAATTCCGGACATCATGAAACTGGAAGATAACGCCTACGATGAAGAAGAGTGGAAACAATTGTTATTGGCTGTGAATCGGGCTTTCGAAGGCGTTGAAAAATTTAGAGAAGAAGAGGGAAAAGAGCTAAAAAAATTATTATGCAAGCACTGCGATTGCATCATTGCGTTAATTCCTGAAATTGAAGCCTATGAGTTGGAGAGAATTGACATCACCAGACAGCGTTTAATCAAAAGTTTAAACGATTTAGTAAACAAGGAGAATTTTGATAAAAATCGCTTTGAGCAGGAACTGGTATACTACCTTGAGAAATTAGACATTACAGAAGAAAAAGACCGCTTAAAGGCACATTGCACTCATTTTCTCGAATCGATGGTAGAGGAGCAAAATGGAAGAAAACTCAATTTCATTTCACAGGAAATAGGCCGTGAAATAAACACCCTGGGGGCCAAGGCCAACCATGCCGCCATGCAAAAGGCGGTGGTGAAGATGAAAGAAGAGTTAGAAAAAATAAAAGAGCAGGTGCTCAATGTACTGTAATAGAAAACGGTTTATCCTATAATTCAGAAGTGGAAAAGCTCATCATATTTTCGGCACCCTCGGGTTCAGGAAAAACCACAGTGGTTCAACATTTACTCAAAGTGTTGGAACCTATGCTGGGTTTTTCGGTATCGGCCACAACCCGAAAAAAGCGTCCCGGTGAGGTGGAGGGTAAAGATTATTATTTTTTAGAAGAAGCCGATTTTGTTGAAAGGCTTAAAAATGGGGAATTTTTGGAGAGTGAGGAAGTCTACAAAGGGCTGTACTACGGAACGTTAACAACCGAAGTTAAAAGAATTTGGAGCCTGGGTAAGGCCATTGTTTTTGATGTAGATGTGCAAGGGGGGATCAATATTAAAAAGAAATTCGGGGAAAAGGCCTTGTCGGTTTTTTTACGCCCGCCTTCCCTTGAGGTGTTAATGGAAAGACTTAAGAAAAGGGACACGGAGGTTGAGCATCAATTGCAAGAGCGTGTGGCTAAGGCCAGATACGAATTGGCCTTTGAAGATCAATTTGACGAAGTGATTGTGAATGATCAATTGGACAAAACTCTGGAAAGCGCGGAAAGGCTTGTAAATGGTTTTTTGGAGAGAGAGAAAGCGACATAAAAGGAGTTTTACTTTATAATTCCTCGCTTGGATATGCATAATTTGGGTCTATGATGTAAATCACGTAGGAATCATTTGCGTCAAAATTTCAAAATTTTGTGAAAAGATTTTGTTCAGGTTAAATTAAAGCCATATATTTGTTAATTCTGTCAATATCAGACAAAAAATTCATGAAAGTAGGCCTATACTTTGGTTCGTTCAACCCAATTCATCACGGGCATTTAATTATTGCCCAATTTATGCTCAATCAAGCAGGGCTTGACGAGGTTTGGTTTGTGGTTTCACCACAAAATCCTTTAAAATCAGCCAAAGATTTATATCCTGAAAACGACCGCTTGCAAATGGTTAAATTGGCCATTGGCAAGCACCAAAAAATAAAGAATTGCGACATAGAGTTTTCGCTCTCCAGACCTTCGTATACCGCCAATACGTTAAAAACGCTTGCTGAAAAATACCCCGACTTCGAATTCGAATTGATTATGGGAACCGATACCCTGCAGCATTTGGATAAGTGGAAGGATTATGAGCATATTTTAATGAATTATAAAATATTGGCTTATCAACGGGAAGGTACCCTTGGAGGTGAATTTGCCAAAAACCAAAAAGTTAAAATTTACAAAGCGCCTGCCATTCAGTTATCGGCGAGCTATATCAGAGGCTTATTGCGAATGAACAAATCCATTCGATACCTGGTGCCCGATGAAGTTTTGGAATACATCGATTCCATTAACAAGTTGCAAGCCATGGTTTCTGCCTAAGTTTTAGGAGGCTCCCAAAGTTCAAGTTTGTTTCCGTCAGGGTCCATAATCCAGGCAAATTTTCCAAATTCATCGTCTACCATTTCTCCTACAGATTCAATGCCTGATTCTTTGAGCAGTTTTAAGAGGGCAACTAAGTCATCCACGCGATAGTTGATCATAAAATCCTTTTTTGACGGTTCAAAATAATCACTTGCTTTTTTAAAGGGGCTCCACACCGAATATTCTAATTTTTCTGGGTTATCTTTATCTCTCCAATAAAATTGCGCCCCCCAGGTTTCTGATTCAATACCCAAATGCAGTTTATACCATTCTCTGCTCGCCTGAGGATCATCTGTTTTAAAAAACACGCCGCCCAAGCCGGTCACCTTTTTCACTTGCATTTACAGTTTTTCCGATCGATATACACTTTTTTATGCGCTTTGCCCTTGAGATAATAGCAACCCCCATCTTTGCCTTTATAAATGTTACGGCCTTTGTACTGGCCACAAGGTTGGTGTTCTTTGGGCAGAGAGAGCGAGAGCAGCAAATAAAGCCCGAAAATCAAACTTAATTTTTTTATCATCATTCAAACTAAACAATTTTAGAACATAATTACAAGGCCAATGCTTAAAAAAGCTTCAAGTGAGCTTGATTGTCATTTTCCTCTCTATCAACGAAAATGCATATTATTGCAATGTTAAATTATCAAGTGATAAAGTTATCGTATGTCTATATTAAAAACCCTTCTTCACAAAAGTAAAAATCTCAATCTTAACCGGGATATTAATGCGAGGAGAGGTCATGAACTTCAACTTAAAACACTTAAAAAGCTGTTGCAAAAGGCCGAGTTTACAGAGTTTGGAAAGCGGTATGGGTTTCATGAGATTTTGGAGTCGAAAAATATTTGGAAAGAGTTCAGAAACCGAATAGAGGGGGGTGATTATTTGGCCATGCTGAAATGGTGGGAAAAAAGCCGTCAGGGAGAACCGAATATTACCTGGCCTGGAAAAATTGACTACTTTGCTGTGAGCAGTGGTACTACCGACAGTTCAAGTAAATTTATCCCGGTGAGTAAAGAAATGCAACGTTCTATACAAAGAGGCAGTTTAAGGCAATTATTGGCCTTAACCCGAACGGACGTACCGAAGGACCATATGATGAAAAATTGGTTAATGATAGGAGGTAGCACGAGTTTAGAATACAATGGCACTTACTACTCTGGTGATTTAAGTGGCATAACCACAGGAAAAATTCCGCTGATGTTTCAAAGAATCAGCAAGCCCGAAACCGAAATTAAGCAAGAGCGCAACTGGAACGACAAAATTAAAAAAATGACCAGGGAGGCGGTGAATTGGGATGTTGGAATAATAGCCGGTGTTCCGGCCTGGGTTCAAATGCTCCTGGAAAATATTATTTCTCATTATAAAATTGCATCCATTCATGAGATATGGCCTAACCTCGAGGTGTATATACACGGGGGAGTTTCAATAAAGCCTTACAAAAAGAGTATTGATAAATTGTTGGGCCGACCCATAAAATATTTTGAGACCTATTTGGCCTCCGAAGGCTTTATAGCCTACCAACACCGCGAAACGGCCAGCGGTATGCGTTTGCTTTTCAGAAACGGAATATATTTTGAGTTTATACCTTTTAACAATCAAAATTTTAACGAGCAGGGCGAACTCATAGGCAATCCGCAGGCGCTATCCTTATTAGAAGTAGAAGAGAAAACGGAGTATGCCTTACTTATTAGTACCTGTGCAGGGGCATGGCGTTACCTTATTGGCGATGTAATCAGGTTTACCAATTTAAAAAATTGCGAAATTGAAATTACAGGGCGAACCAAACATTTTTTGAGCTTATGTGGCGAACATCTCAGCGTTGACAATATGAACCGCGGCCTGGAATTGACAGGCGGTGATCTTGGTGTGGATTTAATCGAATTCACGGTTACCGGAATTCCTCACCCTGACGGATATTTTGCTCATCAGTGGTACATCGGCTACGATGGAAATACGCTGGATCCTACAGTGGTAAAAAACACCCTGGATGCCCATTTAAAGATATTGAACGACGATTATAAAGTTGAGCGCACCGCGGCCCTCCGTGATATTTATGTGGAACTGATCCCAAATCATCTGTTCCTCGATTGGATGAAAAAGGAAGGCAAAATGGGGGCTCAAAATAAATTTCCAAGGGTGATGAAAAATGAGAAACTGGAAGATTGGAAACAGTTCGTGATAACGAACCTGTCGGCGACGGAAAGTCGGTAAACCGGAGATTAAATTTTTAAAACATTGTGTCCTATCCGACTCATGAATGCCTCATTTCACATAAGCTCTATTTTCCTATAACCCATCTTTTTTTCTCAGTAAACGCGGCCTTGTCGGGATAAAACATCAAGGCTACCCGTGCAGGGGAAGTATAAAAATTGCCTTTAAACTTAGGTACCAGGGGTACGGTAAATTGATGATAACCGAAGGGCAACTCATCACAAAAAATCAGAACCCTGTCGGCCTTGTATTCTCTGTGTAATTCATAGGGCGATTCGCTGCGAACTTTATGCGCATAAACACAACCGGCAGGTATGGGTATTTCAATAACACAATTGTATTGATTTCGCTTTGCAAAGGTGGTCACTTTTAAATCAAAGGGCTTGCCTTCCTTAAAGTGTTTCGATTCCTGGTTTTTTGTTTCCACTCTCAGATCAAATTGTGTGGGGTCGCTGATGGGAGTGTAGGTCTTATATTTTCGATTGGCTGCAAGGTAAATGGGAGAGTTTTTGTGGGTTAATATCAAACTATCTCCCGGTTTAAGGTGGTATTTTATGGGAAATCGGTTCATCGCTATCTCTTGACCATTGACCATAACCTGAGGTCGAAAATCCTTATTGAGGGAGCTGTCCTTTTCGGCTTCCAGCAACATAGCTCTGGCTGCCTTTGTCTTGCTTTGACTTTCGGAAGTACATTCGCTTGTTAAGTATTTGAGCAAGGCTTTTCTGCGTTCGGGATACACATTGGATTCGAACAAAATTTGCCAGGCATTATAGGTATTGGTGGCGTCATCGGTAATCGTGGCCCTTTCCCAAACCCATGACCCCGCTATTTTTAAATTTCCTTCAGAGGTTCTCTCAGCCAGGTTATTAATTTCGTAATAAGGCAACACTCTGCCCAATAACTGATTTAAGCGATAGTAGCGCAGTTTTCCACTGATGTCGAGGTCTTTAACTTTGATGGATTTAAAAAAGCTGTCGTAGTCCAACTTTCTTTGCATGGTTTTTAAAGCAATGAGGTATTCTAGCCTTTCATGCCCACTTACACTTGAAATACCAGACTCCAGGCGGCGGGCAGTATTGAGCCAGGTATTGTTTTCGTAACCCATGGAATGGGCCATAAACATAGCCTCTGCAACGTTGGTACTCACCACATAACTCGGTTTGCTTCCATTAAACCAACCAAACCAACCCCCGTTATCCTGGCATTTTTTTATTTTGCTCATGGTTTGTTTGATTTCCCTTTCCTGGGTAAAAGTCATTTTCAAAGTTTTGCATACCGATTTCTTGATGAGTAAGGCTGTTAAATAATTGGCCAGGCTCATGTTGTCGTAAGATTCATAGGCTTCTACCTGTCCGATAAGCTCCAAAATCATAGCCATGTTGGTGTTATAAAAAGCCAAGTCCATTCCCAAATCGGATTTAAGAGCTTTAAGAATTAGGGTGGTATCGGATTTGATTTCCATGAAAAAGCTTTTCCCTGAAATTACCTCCGATGAATTTACGGTAATCATCCGACTTTCGGCATCTCTATACCCATTTGCAAGTTCAAATCCCACCTCAATATGTAGGGTGTCTCCAACATTTTTACCCAAAACTTTGAGGCTGTCGCTGTAAAAATTCTCCAATTTAATGTGTTTTAGCGTTTCATGGTCCTCATATTTTAAGTGGTATTTTCCGTTTTGCGCCAATCCTGTATAGTTCATTAATCTTCCAAAAGCCAGGAGGGTATCGCCTTCGGTGAGAAAATCAGGGAGCGCGAGTGAACTTGAAATGGGCTTATAACTTTTAACCGTTAGTTGTCCCAAACCGGTGTGCCTCTTTCCATCCATGGCCGGAACAAAGGTGAGCCAACTGGTTGCATTGTCCGGATATTTTACAACAAACCCTGCTTTACCTTGCTTATTGGTGTACAACGTTGGAATCCAGTAAGCGTAATCTCTGAAAAATTTACGGGTTTTTTGCGCATTGCTGTCATTTGCAAGCTGAGATAGCCGTTGGGTTTCCAATTTTTTTTCATCTGCTGAAAAACGCTTTCTCAAATTAGGGTCTGAAACGATAATTTCGTCTAAATCTTTGCCATCTGAATCGTATTTTCCAATAACCGCCACCCCGTCTACCGTTTGCCTTACGCCATCGCTTCGGTTACCTCTAAAGACTTGACTCGTAGTAACCTCTGCCAAAGAATTCATGCCTCTCATTGGCGTCTTTAAAACATCTTTTGATGCATTACTATAGAAATTGCGATTATAGTCACCTGAGGCGTCTGCATTCATGCGTTCTTCTTCTCTTGCATGCGCGTCCACCGAGTATTCAATCCATGAAAAGGGTTTGAGTTGGGCCTGAACCAGATATTTGTAGCCCGCCTTTATCTCAAGTTGATAATGAATGAAATAGGTATAATGCTCTCCCTTAATTTTAAGCATGTAAATACCGGGTTGGATATGGAGCATGGAAAAGCGCCCCTCGTTATTGGAGATGGCTCCGCATACGAAGTACCCATTTTTTTCCAATACAATAAAGGCATTTTTCACAGGGTATTTAATGGCCGGGCCAATCACGGTTCCTTCAATTTCGGATTTACCCCCGGTTTTTTGAACCGGGAAAACCAAGAGACCTTTGTTCACTGTGGGAGTGTCAACCCATTCGGTCAGGGGTTGTTTGGTCAAATTTTTAGCCAGGCGGTCATACAGAAGATGTTCCCTTTGTCCCAACTTTCTGAACGATTCATTTTTGAGGGTAAGGAAAAAGTGCACACTGCTGTCCAAAACAATATTTTTAACAAACCAAAGGCTGTCATTCATTTCCATCACAATTCTATAGTTTTCCCTCTTCTTTTGAGGCGTGTAGGTCCATAGATTGCGATGAGATCCCATGCCTATGGCCGGATACTGATAGTTTAAGATATTGCTGTTCTGTAATATAGAGAAGCTTGAATCTTCCAGATTAAACATCCACAGCCTTTTGGGGTTAAACGATTTATCAAAATACAGATAAACAAGGCTATTTAAAACCGGGTTCTTTTTTTGGTTTCGGTAATTGACATAATGAAACTCTGCGAGTTGTGTTTTTGGGCGCGGATAATTGGTACCGTCGTATCTTGGCAGTTTTCTCTTCACCGTATCCTTAAAGTATGGGTCGAAACAGAAGGAGTTAAAACGGTATGGCGACACATCAACCCCTTGCAACCATTTTATTTCTTTGCCCCATTCGTTAAGGCTATTTACCACGCGATCATTCCTTGTAAAGCTTGACGAAAAGCCGGGCTCAAAAACGAACACATGAGAATAGCCGTGTTTCCAAGAGATCTCTATGGTATCGTGCTTGTTAATTGGACCGAAAAGCTTAAAATTTTCTTTGCTTTCCTGTTTTCTGATGCTCTTATCGGGGTTGTAAAGCGGAGTAGAAATTTGGATATTCGTAAGGCTGGCAAAGAGAATATCTGAATTTTGAAAGGCCTGAATCACACGGCCATTTCTCTTTAAAATAAAGGTGTCGTTTAGGTAATAATCAAATCTAAAAACCAAAGTCTGCTCAGCTATTCTTTTCAGTTCAGCTTCAGTTAAAACGCCCTCCGAAAGAGTGTCGCCTATATGCAAAGCGTGCAATGAATCGAGTTGCAGGCAGATAAAGTTTTTAAAACCTTGCACCACTTCTACATTTTTAAAAGTATATATATTTTTGAAAGTCCTTATGGTAAAATTGTAGTGACCGGGTGTAATTTTAAACACGCCCGGCTTGGCAGAATGGTGTTGGAAATAAATTAATGAGTCGTTGGCCAGCACATAGGCTATGGATTGCCGCCCGCCTTGACCATGCGCATAAAATTCAATTTCGGTGCTTCGCTGTGGGGTTGTATCGAGGAGACATTCCAAGCCTTTTTTAGGATAAGCCAATTTAAATATGGCGTTTTCGTAAAGGCGAAAACTTTCAAGTTGCCAGCTCTGTAACGGGGATTGATAAGCATTTTGAAAACTTGCCATCGGCAGTTGTTGCAGGGGCAATTGCTTTTGCGGTTTTACAAGGCCCATATACGGAATATCAGGAGGAGTAATGCCAGGAATTTGCATGTTTACAGCAAAGGCAGCCAAATTTACATGACGAACAGGTTTTCCAAACGCATTTTTAACTTCTATGTCTACAGCCACTTCTTGCCCGGGGTAAATAATTTCTGGTTGTATAATACGCACGGATAATTCCTTTTCTGCCAAATGAAAACTTTTCATATAGAATCTCGGATGAATGACCGAGCCTTCTAATATTCCGTATTGTATATGATAGGAGGACTTTTTAAGGTCTCTTCTATTCCAGGCCAATGCCGTTCCTTTCCCGCTGTAAACCAACTTATTATTGGCATATATGCGGTAAAATACCGGGATATCAAATTTAGATTTAAAGAAAATGTGAACGGAGTCATGGGTTCGGCTTCCCCAAACCTCAGGCAAGGTTGTTTGTCGGTAAAAGGTTTCTGACAAAGTGTCCCCACTAAATAGTTGAGCCATGTAAACATTGGGAGGCAGATAAAGGCTGTAGGGAGTTTTAATGGTTAAATCGCCTATGAGTTCCTTGGATGAAAAAAGTTTCAAACGCATGGTTCGTTCAATACTTTTCATTTTATAAAGGCGCTTTACCTTGAGGGTATCCTGGTAAAGCTTTGCATCCAGGCGATCGCGGGTGGTGGCATAATTAAATTGAAGGTTTGTTGTTTTAAGGTCATTGTCGGAGGTGAGGAGCTTACAACTCACGTCAAAGGTGCCATCAAGCGGAATAAAAACCGAATCGGGGATTTGAAACATGGTGACCCCGCTTGGGTCGGTCAGTACATTGGCGGTAAACCAATTGTTGAATTTTTGAAAAGGAATGGCTACCGAATCTTGATCGGTGTAATTCACGTGGTTGAGTTTCATATTGAAAGTCAACTTGCCATCCATAATGGGCAAATGATTGGCGTTGGTAGCGGTGGCGTAAAAAGTTATACTTCCTCCTGGAGTTACCAGTGTCTTATCGGCTTTTAAATCAAATTGTATGTCGTTGAGCACATAATTTTCGAGATATACCGAAAGATTTTTTATGTTATGCCCTTTTTTGTTGCGAATATTAAGTTGTACGTCGCGGTCTAGGAAAAAACTATCGGTTACAATGAAATAGCCTGAATAATCTCCTTTGTACTTCGGCTTTATTTTTACATGTTGGAAGTGTGTATTATAATCTTGAGTGAGGTAAAAACTTAATTTTTGCTTAATTGGCTTGCCTTTTTTATTTACCAAAAAACTTTTAAAGAAGAGGGTGTCCCAGGTCTTATATCGGGGCTTATTGCTTATTAAATAACCTTGGTATTTAATGTTTGCATAGGTGTAGTTGTCTTTTGGTGGTCTGGAGTTGTTGGTTCTGTCATAAGTACCAACGAGTTGCTTAAGTGTAAAATCACTACCTCTTTCAATTTTGAGGAGACCATTCAATTTTTTACCCGGAATTCGATAACCTCCGACGCTGCTATCGAATTTGCAGACTGAGGTGTCGAGGTGTACCACAGCGTCATATACAGGCAATGCAGAGCTATCTTCGACAAAAACAAACGATTCATAGCCAATTTTATGAGCTCCGGATCTGAAAATCGGGTTTTCGATAAGCCGGTAATTCACAGTAAAAAGGCTGTTGACCTCCACTTCAATAAAGTATCCGTTTTCGCGAAGGTCCCATATGTGAAAAAGACTGCTGTATTGCTGGTATCTTACATTATCATAAAAGGGGTGAATCGGGAATTTGTCCTGAGGTTTTTTTTTCAAAGGGAAAATACTGTCCTTAAACACTTTTCCCACCAAATTTGAATAAAGAAACGAGGAATCAATCTTCTGAGGATTTTTGGCAAGAAACGCCATTTGTTCGGAGCTCAGCTTATAAAGCAGGATGTAAGGTCCATAAAATTTGTTGTCGTATAGTTTTTGAGCATGAGCATTAAGTGTGAAACAGAGCAGGAAAAGCGAGATCTTAAAATGGGATTGTTTCATGATTCGAAATTACAAAACCTTGAAGGCAAAAAGGATAATAAATGAGTAAACGGGCGTTTCGGGTTTGCCAATGCGAATGCTTAAGGATTAGGCAAACAAAACAGAGCGCCTACCCGCCTTAATAATTGAGTTAAATGTGATTATTTTGTTCTTGTAAGTTAGCAAAAATATGGCACCGGGCAGATCAAAAGTATAGAAACCGGTTTGTATGCCAAACCTTGAATTATGAGAATCATGGCATCATTCTGCCTCCAATTTTTTCCAAAATGAACTCGACACATCTCTACATTTGAATTACAAAAGTTCCTTGTCATTGTATCAAATTTAGTGTACGTTCGTGCCAAAATTTTAAAACCTCATAAATACAGTGAAACTAGGCGTACTTAAAGAAACGAAGGCCGGAGAAAACAGGGTAGCTCTTTCACCCAATGTGGCAAAAAATCTTATTTCGGCAGGTCATCAGATTTGGGTTGAAAAAGGGGCCGGAGAAGGAAGTTCCTACAGCGACGAATCTTATTTAAATGCAGGAGCAAATTTGTCCAGGGCCGCTGATATTCATAAGGAAGTTGAGGTGCTCTTGCGCATTAATGCGCCCAATGATTCGGAAATACAAACCTTGAAAGAAGGGGCGATTTGGATTTCGATGCTCTTGCACAAATCAAATCCAGACCTTATTAAAAAACTGGCCGACAAAAAAGTAACGGCCATTAGCATGGATGCCATTCCGAGAATTTCGAGAGCTCAGAGTATGGATGTTTTAAGTTCGCAGGCAAATTTAGCAGGGTATAAGGCCGTGATTCTTGGGGCCAATGAAATGGGAAAGATATTTCCTTTGATGATGACCGCCGCAGGCACCATAACCCCTGCAAAGGTTTTGATATTCGGAATAGGGGTTGCAGGACTTCAAGCCATAGCCACCGCCAAACGGTTGGGTGCAGTAGTAGAAGCTACCGATGTTCGACCCGAAACAAAAGAGCAGGCTGAAAGTTTGGGAGCCAAATTTATTCAGGTTGAAGGCGCCTCCGTGCAAAGCGAGGGGGGGTATGCGAAAGAGGCTTCGGAAGAATATTTAGCCAGACAAAAAGAGGCGGTGAACAAGAGTTTGTTTCAAGCCGATTTGGTGATTACAACGGCCTTGGTTCCTGGCCGAAAGGCTCCCGTATTGATTACTGAAGAGCAGGTAAAACAAATGAAGATGGGATCGGTTATCGTAGATATGGCTGCCGAGCAAGGCGGAAACTGTGAACTTACCGAAGCTGATAAAATTATGGAGAAGCATGGGGTAAAGCTCGTGGGTATTACCAACCTTCCGGGGACGCTTGCCAATGTAGCCAGTGAGCTGTATGCTAAAAATATGGCTACTTTGCTCAATCACCTCTGCACAGCTGAATCTTTTAAGTGGGACATGGAGGAGGAAATCACCAAGGGCACCATCATTACCAAAGCAGGAGAAATATTACAATCATAATTCATATTTAAAAGTTACAACACCATGTTAGAATTCATAACCTCCAATATTCAAATAGTTTATTTGGTCATACTCATGATTTTTGTCGGAGTAGAGCTTATTGAAAAAGTGCCATCGGTTTTACATACACCCTTAATGAGTGGGGCCAATGCCATTCACGGAGTCGTGATCATAGGCGCCATCATCATTATGGGTCAGGCCGAGTCCCTTTTTGCTACCATTTTGGGCTTTATTGCCGTAATTTTAGGAACCTTAAATGTGGTGGGTGGTTTTGTAGTTACCGACCGTATGTTAGAAATGTTTAAAAAGAAGAAATAATTCATGAATAGCCAAATACTTCAAATCATTTATTTAATAGGCTCTGTGTCGTTTATGATAGGGCTTAAAATGTTGAGCAAGCCTGATACAGCGCGAAAGGGAAATCTTGTGGCTGCTTTTGGGATGGCTTTGGCCATTTTTGGAACCATATTTATATACGAAAACTCCGAAGGAGAAAGGTTGCATAACTATGGTTGGATATTCGGAGGCTTGGTAATTGGAACTATTCTGGGCACCGTTTCGGCAAAAAAAGTAAAAATGACCCAAATGCCTGAGATGGTAAGTTTGTTTAACGGAATGGGAGGTGCCTGTGCGATGCTAATCTCTGTGGTTGAATTTAACCATCTTGCCGACGCCCATCAAGTGGATATGTTACCCAAAGGTCAACTCTTAATCATCATGCTTGGCCTTATTATTGGCAGCATATCATTTGTTGGAAGTTTGGTTGCCTATGGAAAGCTTAGCGGCAAGGTGGGTGATAAATCACTGAAAATGCAACAGGTGGTAAACATTGGACTGCTATTGCTCATTTTAGGGGTTTCCGTTTATACCATTATGATGAACCCTACCCATCCTGCAACCTATTTTTATGCTATTTGGGGCTTGTCGGTGTTGTATGGCGTTTTGTTTGTAATGCCTATTGGCGGCGCCGACATGCCGGTGGTAATTTCCTTGCTCAATTCCTTCACAGGAGTAGCGGCAGCTATGGGTGGATTTTTATACGACAACAAGGTCATGTTGGTAGGAGGTATTCTGGTGGGAAGTGCTGGAACCTTACTTACCTTGGTGATGTGTAAGGCCATGAACAGAAGTTTGACCAATGTACTGATTGGTAATTTTGGAGGCTCATCAAAAGGTGGAGATTCGGGCAGTGGAGCAAGCGGCGGTTCGGTGAGAGAGATCAATGCAGGAGATACAGCCATTTTGCTAAAGTATGCCAGTAAGGTAATTATCGTACCCGGCTATGGATTGGCCGTGGCCCAAGCCCAACATGTGTGTCATGAATTAGAGGAGCTGCTTGAGCAAGAAGGGGTAGGTGTTAAGTACGCCATTCATCCTGTAGCGGGAAGAATGCCGGGGCATATGAATGTACTTCTTGCTGAAAGCAATGTGAGTTACGACAAGTTGGTGGAAATGGAAAATATCAATCCGGAATTTACAACCACAGATGTGGTTTTGGTAGTTGGGGCTAATGATGTAGTGAATCCGGCAGCGAAAAACGACCCAAGCAGTCCAATTTACGGCATGCCAATTCTCGACGTAGAAAACGCGAAGAATATAATTATTCTGAAGAGAGGAATGAGCGCAGGATATGCCGGCATTGAAAACGAAGTCTTCTATCAACCCAAAACTTCAATGTTATTTGGCGATGCCAAGGGAACACTGACCAAATTGGTTTCGGAGATTAAGAGTTTGTAGAATTTGTGATTGCGTTTCATTGCCATCGGCTGTATGCAAGGGAAAAGGAAGGCCGGTATTCAATTTTTCAGACCGGAAGCCTAAAAAACGGACTAAGCCCATAAATAAAAACCTGTCCAATTTTTAAAACACCTGTTTATTAACCGTTTTCATAACCACTTATAATTAAACAATCTTTGCTGTACGTCAAAACGACTTAACAAAAAAGCATGGAAGAGATCAGTGTATTAAAATCAACCGGTTATTCAAAGCCTAAAACAACTTGTCAGTGTTGTGGATCTGAATTTGTGGCCAACAGGAACGATGCCAAGTTTTGCAGCAGTTCATGCAGGTCGAGATTTTGGCTTGGAAAAAATAATCAAAGAATCATCACTTTAACGGTACCTGCAGATGCTGATGAACGATTTATCGAATTGCTAAAAGCAAGAGTTACAGAGCTGAAAGCGACTTATAACACAAAGCCGACTATAGCCCAAAATACCCCTGAAGTTCAGGCTAAAATTGAACATAAGTTTTTTGAAACCCAAAAAGAAACCTACGAGTATTTGGAGAGCATTGGATACAACAATTCACGCTTGCCCCTTGTATTGAACGGTATATTTTGCGATGTAGGCTTAACCATCAAAAAGACTGAAGACGGCTGGGAAACCGAAGTCAAATTATAAACTACTACATACGGGGATATGTTCTGAGAATATATTCTTAATTTTTTTGAAAATTGTGTCGAGCAATTAAACCCCGGCAGACCATTCTGCGGTGTGTCGGTATCTGATTTTTTTTTAAATAGGGCCTGCTGAAAAAGCCTTATGCAAATAATTTTCTTTTTGTATAAAATTTTTATATTTGCCTTGCATTGAAATGACAATTTAAACCCATTAACTTTTCGTATACCAAAAAATCAGAGTTAATCAAAAAGTGCCAAACCAGCGAGAGGTAAAGTTTGATTCCAAGTAAACCCAATTATACAAGGCGAAAAAGGCGTTAGCCCAATGCATGTAGTGAAATTTTAGATTTAATTGTCCTATGAAGTCGGCGATTGTTAACTCATTTTTGGCCTGGTATTTTAAAAAAAGAATGCCTCAGGTTGAGTATGCCTTACAAAATCCCGCCGAAACCCAATACCATATCTTCAATGCTCTGCTATCTAAAGGGTGTAAAACCGAATTTGGGGTTTTGCATGGATTCGGGTCTATTCATTCCATCGATCAATTCCAGCAACAGGTTCCGGTACAGGATTACGAAAGCCTGAGGCCTTATATCAAGCGCTTATTGAAAGGAGAACAGAAGCTGTTATGGCCATCCGATATACATTGGTTTGCCAAATCTTCAGGCACCACATCCGATAAAAGCAAGTTTATACCTGTGAGTTTTGAGGCGCTGGAAGAGTGTCAGTTTAGAGGGGGGCGTGATATTCTCACCCTTTATTGCGACAGTCACCCTCAGGCCAAAATATTTCAGGGAAAAGGACTTTTGATTGGGGGCAGTCATGAGGTAAACCCCTTGGCTCAAAACATGTATTACGGTGATTTGAGCGCAGTGATTATGAATAATTTGCCATTTTGGGTAAACTTATTGAGCACACCCAAGCCCGAAATCGCGTTGATGGCCAATTGGGAAGAAAAATTGGAGTTAATGGCTCAGGCCACTGTTCACGAAGATGTAACCAGCATTTCAGGCGTGCCCACATGGACCTTACTCTTGTTTAAGCGCATGCTTGAAATAAGCGGCAAATCAAATATCCTTGAAGTTTGGCCTAATTTGGAGCTCTATATGCATGGAGGTGTAAATTTTGCACCTTATCGCCAGCAATTCAACAGTTACATACCCGGAGGGAATATGCATTACATGGAAACCTATAATGCCTCCGAAGGATTTTTTGGAATCCAGGAAAAGCCCGGAAGTGAGGGCATGTTGCTGATGGTTGACTATGGCGTTTTTTATGAGTTCATGCCTATTTCAGAGCTTGGAAAATCAAATCCCAAAGTACTTACACTCGATGAAATAGAAATAGGGGTTAATTATGCCTTAATTATCACCACCAATGCAGGCCTATGGAGATACATGATAGGCGATACCCTCAAATTTAGCAGTTTAAAGCCCTACCGCTTTAACATTACCGGTCGCACCAAATTGTACATCAATACCTTTGGCGAAGAGTTGATGATAGAAAATGCCGAAGCAGCCATTACCATGGCTTGTGCTGAAACCGGATCCATTATCAGAGATTTTACCGCAGCGCCTATATACTTGCAAAAAGACGAACCCGGAGGCCACGAATGGTTAATAGAATTTGAACAGCAGCCTGAGAATTTGGAAAATTTCACAGAGCGTCTGGATATCCATCTCAAAAACTGCAACTCCGACTATGAAGCCAAGCGAACAGGAGATATGGCACTGAGTTTACCAAAAGTTAGAGCCTGCAAACAAGGTGTATTTTATAACTGGCTTAAACATAAAGGAAAGCTCGGAGGACAGAACAAGGTACCCCGTTTGAGCAATGACCGAAAAATAATAGAGGAGCTTTATGAATATCTTTAACCCATAAGCTGCCAAACGAAACAATCGCGTTTTAAATGCATTAAAATTTAAGAATTTTTGTGTCGCTTGCCCAACTCTTGATTAAATTGCAAGCCCCATATAGGGCCTGCTGAAAAACACTCAAAGGCTTGATAGGATTAGGTTTATATTAGCTTTTATTTCTTTTAATGCACGATAAAATCAGTAAATTATGAAAATTGCATGCATCAAGTTCCTTTATGAAGTCGTTAGTTCATTGCACATGCATTACTTCGGCGGCTGCAGCTTGAGGTACGTCAAGTACATCTGCGCTTTGCCGCCTCGTCCTGCACGCACACTGAACTTTTTCAGCAGGCCCTATATAATTATGAAATCTCAATTATTCAATGTTTACCTGTTGTTTTTATTTGGTTTGTCGAGCTGTGCGGCAGGAGGGCAAGAGACGCTAAAGCCTGAAGATTTCAATGAAAAGTTAAAAATTAAAAACATTTGCCTGGTCGACCTTAGAACAGCAGATGAATTCAGCACAGGCTTTATTAAAGGAGCTGATAATGTTGATTTTAGCGATAAAAGATGGATTAACTTTTTTAATAATATAGACAAAAAAAGGCCGGTCGCGCTTTACTGTGATTCTGGTTTTCAAACCTCAAAGGCCATTAAGTTACTGGAAAATTCTGGTTTTGAACATATCTATACCCTCGAAGGCGGAATATTAGAATGGAAAAAGGCAGGATTTAATCTGACCATGCCAAAGCCGGTCGAACCTGAAATTAAAAATTTGAGTGCAGAAGACTATGAGAAATTAATAGTCTCCGAGAAAATAACAATTATTGAATTTGGAGCCACGTGGTGCGGACCATGTAAATTGCTGAAACCCATTTTGGATAAAATCAGCGCAGAGTACCAGGACAAAGGTGTAAAAATTGTAAACCTGGATGTGGACGACAATAGTGAGGTGTCGAATAAACTCATGGTTAACGAGATTCCTTTGCTATTGATTTATAAGGAAGGCAAATTGGTTGAACAGATAGTTGGATTTAATCCTGAGGCTATACTGAAATCAATCATTGATAAACATCTTTGATTGCAAATCATCCATTTTAAAAAATACAAGAAAAAGCAAACAGATGAACCGAAAAGATTTCGTAAAAAGCACCATACTGGCCTATCCTTTATTCAAATCCAAGGAGGTAAAAGCCATGACCTTGCCTTTGAAGGCGAATATAGATCTTGTCTCTGACGAGTCGTTCTGGAAATTGGTGAGGTCACAGTTTCCGCTGGACACAGAGCTAAAGTATCTCAACAACGGAACCATGGGACCTTCGCCTTATTCAGTAATGGATGCGGTTTATCAGAAGTCGGTGAACATCAATTCAAAAGGCATATACGGGGGTGGCGATCATGAAATGATAGAGGCTTTGGCCAAATTTGTAGGAGCCGACAAGGAGGAATTGGCCTTTACCCATAATGTAACCGAAGGCAATAATATCATTGCGCAAGGACTTCCCTTAAAAAAGGGAGACGAAGTGATTATGACCTCCCATGAACATGTGGGCGGAGCTTTGCCTTGGTTAAACAGGGCCTTTCATGATGGAATCGTCATAAAAGTAATAGATTTGGGAAATACTGCGGCTGAAACCATGAACCGCATTGAATCAGCCATTACCAAAAAAACCAAAGTATTCGCAGTGCCTCATATTCCCTGTACCATTGGTCAGGTTTTGCCCGCAAAGGAAATAGCGGCCTTAGCCAAGGATAAAAATATTTTTTCATTTTTTGACGGCGCACATGGCCCCGGGATGCTCAATTTAAATTTAAAGGATATTGGATGTGATTTTTACTCCAGTTGTTGTCATAAATGGATGTTAGGGCCAAAAGGCACCGGATTCATTTATATTAAAAAAGAAAAACTTGAATCGCTAAAACCCATCATGGTTGGAGCCTATAGCGACTCTGGGTGGGACATGTTGGCTAAACAGCCTGCCATGAAAGGCTATTCATCTGGAGCGCATCGCTTTTACTACGGAACCCAAAGCGCTGAATTGTATGAGGGTATTATAGCTGCCATACGATTTCACGAAACCCTTGGAAAACAACTGGTTGAAGACAGGGTAAAATATTTAACCACCTATCTGCGCGACCAATTGAAATCGCTTAACAGTTCCAATATTGAACTCGTTACCCCCGAAGAGCCAGCTTCAAGAGCGGCCGTTACCGCCTTCAGACTAAAAAATCAGACCATGCAAGAGTTTCAGGAAAAGGCAGGCAAGGAACATTTTACCATCAGAACAGTACCTGAAAACAATGTGAACGTGATTAGAATAAGTACACATATTTACAATCAGATTTCTGAAATAAACGCTTTTGTGGATCTTGTGAAACGCAATGTCTAACCTTGCCCTGTAAAACCAAATTAAAGGGAGCTTCCTTGTAATATCAAAATGATGCTTTGATGGACCTGGCTTTCAGTGGTGGCAATACAAATTATCCGAATTCAATATATTTGTGAGATGTGTTACAATGTGCAGGTTATAGAGTCAAAGAGCAAAGCCTATTTAGAGCGCTATAAAAAACTCTGGCCCGATTCGCAGGCTGAGAATCAATTGCCGGTGCAGCTCCCCTTGTTTCACTTTGTGAGTGGTTTTGCCCACCCAAATCTTCCTTTTATTACGGCTTCAGGATTGTCATTGTACAGATGGGGCCTCATTCCAGCCTGGGTAGGAAACGAAAGCCAGGCAGAGGAGCTGCAAAATAAAACACTGAATGCTGTTGGTGAAACCGTCTTTGAAAAACCATCGTTTCGAAGTATCACAAAAAAAAGGGGCCTTTTGGCCGTTAATGGATTTTATGAATGGCGTGATTTTAACAAGAAAAAATACCCCTATTTGATTCAATCAAATCAAGAAAAAATATGGAGCCTTGGTTGTGTTTATGAGAACTGGGTGAACAAAGATACAGGGGAAGTCATGAACACTTTTTCGGTGATTACTACTGCCGCCAATCCCTTGATGGAAAAGATACATAATTTAAAAAAGCGCATGCCGCTCATCATTTCCGCAAGGGATGAATCGGCCTGGATAAATCCCACCCTTTCAAATGAAGAGGTTTCGGCGCTTATCAAGCCTTATCCGGAGGCGGAGATGAAAGCCTTCACCGTTTCGAATGCCTTGAACAGAGTAGTTCAGGAAAGAAACTTGCCTGAGTTAACTGTGGAAGTGGCTTACCCTGAGCTGGAGTCCATAGAGTAAACGACCATGGCACCACAAGTGTTAAATTTTTGAGCCCGGAGAAACCCAAACCCCTGGCCATAAAAAAATATTTTATAGATTAGTTTGGTTTAAAGTTAAATATTTTTAATTTTGCAGCCCTTAATGGGGGGCTTAGCTCAGCTGGTTCAAGGCATCCCGACCTTAAAGTCGGGAGGGTCACAGGACGAAAGTAGCAGGAACAAAAAAAAGGGGGCTTAGCTCAGCTGGTTCAGAGCATCCCGACCTTAAAGTCGGGAGGGTCACAGGACGAAAGTAGCAGGAACAAAAA
>CAZTXB010000018.1:0-26092 GCA_964617955.1 uncultured Chitinophaga sp. | reverse complement strand
CGAAAACACAACACCAATCACAAAGGATTTACCGGGAAAACACTGGATTGGACCTTGTTATATCATGAAGAATTTGAATCAAAAGCCGAGGCTTTAAAACGCGAGAAAGAAATAAAAGGCTGGAAATCCACTTTGAAAATTAAGAAGCTGATGGGGGCTTAGCTCAGCTGGTTCAGAGCATCCCGACCTTAAAGTCGGGAAGGCCCCACAAAAAAATCTAGGGCCTCATTTGCCGACACATCCATCAAAAAAAAACATCGCATAATATTAAGTTTGAGAATTACTTTCGCATCCGTTATGATAAAAACCTTTTATATCTCTATTTTTTGTCTCTGGAGCCTGTCACTGCAAGCACAGTCCAATGTTGATGTAAAGTTGAGCGACCCTGCTGCCAGAGTGAGGGAACATTCGGCCGACATTAGCAATATGAAAGTTGAAGTCGCTTTTGATTGTCCCAAAGGACTTGTCAAAGGAAGAGTAACTCATACGTTTACCCCATTGCGCAAAAGCATTGACACCTTGTTTTTTGATGGACCGGATATCAGCATTCTCAATGCAGTGCTTGATGGAAAAGCAGTTCAATTTAAAACCAATGCCGAAGGAGTGGTGGTTTATTTTTCGCCGCCACTGAGTTCAGAAAAGAGCTACAATTTGGCCCTAAGCTATGAGGCCACCCCTAAAAAAGGGATTTATTTTATTGGGTGGAACAGTCCGGAGGTTAAAGACCCCAAAAACCAAACCCGTCATCAAATTTGGACACAGGGGCAAGGCATTGATAACCGCTACTGGATCCCGATGTACGACAATATGAATGATAAATTTACTACTGAAACGGTAGTGACATTTGACAAGGATTATAACGTGCTTTCCAATGGATTATTGAAAAGTTCTAAACCGAATACCGATGGAACCAAAACCTGGCATTATGCGATGAGCAAGCCTCATGCAGGGTATTTGCTCATGTTGGCCATCGACAAATACGCAGTTAAAAAGTCGAAAACAAAAACCGGTGTACCTGTTGCCTTTTGGTATTATCCTGAATCGCCCGAAAAAGTAGAACCTACCAGCATGCATACCGAAAAAATGATTGAATTTTTGGAGGAAGAAACAGGAATTCCCTATCCCTGGGAAACGTATTCCCAGGTTATGGTTCAGGATTTTATGTACGGTGCCATGGAGAATACGACCGCAACCATATTTGGCGATTTTTTTAATGTGGATAGCCGTGGGTTTTTAGATAGAAATTACATAGGGGTGAATTGCCATGAACTTACACATCAATGGTTTGGCGATTTAATAACTGCACGGGGAGGGGGTGATACCTGGTTGCAGGAAAGCTTTGCAACTTATTACGCCAAAATATTTTTCGAAACCATAGAAAGCAAAGACAAGGTTAAGTTTATGCAAAGGCAAGAGCAAGCCAGTGCATTAAAAGCCTCGGAGAATGATAATAATCCGGTGAGGTTCACAGGCGCCGGAACAGCCAGAGTCTACCAAAAGGGCAGTTCAGTTATTCAAATGCTGCGATATGTATTAGGAGATGAAGATTTTAAAAAGGTCATCAAACACTATTTAAGTCTGCATGCCTACAAAAATGTAGAGACGAACGATTTGGTTCAGGCGATACAAGATGTGACCGGTCAAAACTTAGACTGGTTTTTTGATCAGTGGATTTACCGCGGCGGAGAGCCGCATTACAACGTGAGCTATATCCATGCCAATGGCAAGGTCATGATAACCGTTGAACAGATGCATGCGATGAATGAGTTGGTTAAGGCTTTTAAAATGCCCATAAATTTTGCAGTGTATTACAAGGATGGAACGGTAAGTCGGGAGCAATTCTGGATTCAAAAACAAACGCAGACGGTAAGTTTTGCCAATATTGGCAACAAGGAAATAGCCTTTGTGCTATTTGACGAAAATTCGGAAATACTTAAAAAAGTTACCTTTCAAAAAACAGAAAATGAACTGTTTGCACAATTGGCCACAGCCGGATATATGATAGACCGATACGATGCGCTGTTGGTTATGCGCTCATGGCCGGTTGATAAAAAGCGGGATGCCTTGTGGAAGGCCTATGATAAGGAAAAATTTGCCGGAATTAAGACAGAAATTATTGCCCAATTGGCCAATGATAAGGTAAGTTTTGCTCGATTGAAGACCATATTTGAGCAAAAAGACCCAGAATTAAGCAAGTCTCTGGCCAACTCAATTTCCACAATAGATACTGAATTAAAGCCACAGTATGAATCTCTGCTCAATCATCCTTCGTATGAATTGGTCGAAAAATCGCTAAACAAATTATGCGAAGAGTTTCCATCTGAAGTTTCAAAATATTTGGATATTATGGATAAAAATTACATAAAGGCGAAGATTTATGGCCACAATAACAACATCCGAATAAAATACCTTGAACTATCGATATTGAATCACATCAATGAAACCCCATACAGTTTTGATTTAAAAGTATTGGCCACCGATTTATACGAATTCAGGACCAGGGTAGCCGCAATGGAGGCACTGAAGCGATTGGGTATCTGCGATGAGGGCACCATCTATCAAATGCTCAATGCCATGTTAAGCTCGAATGGTCGCTTGGCAGGTCCGGCTAAGGCCGTACTCAAATATTTTGCTGAGCAAACCGCTTACAAAAACCTGATTGAAACGGGAATACGACAAGGGGGGTTTAGAGAAAAAGACTTGAAAGTTTTTACCGAAGCCGGTTTATTGAGCAAGTAAATAGGGCCTGCTGAAAAAGTTCAGTGTGCGTTCATTACAAGGAGGCAAGGCGAAGATGTACTTTGCCGTACCTCGAGCCGAAGCCGACGAAGTAAGGGACGTGCAATGAACTAACGTCTTTATGAAGGCATTCGATGCACGATATTTTTATGGTTCACTACTTTTATCGTGCATTAAAAGCAATAAAAGTTTTAATGAACCTCATCATATCAAGCCTTTAAGTGTTTTTCAGTAGGCCCTAAATACATGCAATCCATCGATAAATATTGCGCGATTTAGTGAACGCTTGCTTTTTCAAGTCATGTTTCGAGTAGGTTTATCGAATCTCTTGATGGAGCAAGGCATAAATTATTAGTTTTGTTTTCAGTTTTTAATTCATCATATACCATGACCAAATTCCTTATTATGAGTGGCCTCGTTCTTGCCATGGCCTGCAACAGCAGTGACACAAAAAAAGAATCCGTTAACACTAAACTATCTAAACTCGACAGTCTGGCCGAGGCACGCCTTGCCATTTACGAAACGGTAAAACTCAGTGCCGACCTTAGTAAGCTCAAGCCTTACGAAAAACAAATGCTTCCGTTGCTCATTGAAGCTGCAGAGATTATGGATGGACTCTTTTGGAAGCAGGCATATGGAGATAAAGTTTCCTTCTTAAAGGGGATAAAAAATGATAATACCAGAAAATTTGCCGCAATAAATTATGGCCCATGGGATAGGTTGGATGCAGATAATCCTTTTGTGGAGGGATTTGGCAAAAAACCCGATGGTGCTAATTTTTACCCGTTGGATGCGACAAAAGAAGAAGTGGAAAAAAGCGAGTTGAAAGACGCAAAAGGACTTTACAGCGTGGTAAAAAGGGATAAATCAGGAAAGCTCTATACAGTTCCTTACCATATTGAATACAAGGAAGAATTGAACAAAGCAGCAGGATTGCTAATGAGAGCATCCGAGCTGAGTGAAGATGCTTCCCTGAAGAATTATTTACAAAAACGAGCTGCTGCCCTTACCTCTTCCGACTATCGTGCCAGTGACCTCGCCTGGCTTGACATGAAGACCAATGGCATAGATATCATCATAGGGCCTATTGAAACCTATGAAGACAAACTGCTTGGAGCTCGCGCTTCCTTTGAAAGCTATGTGCTGATTAAAGACATGGAATGGAGTCAAAAGTTGGCTCACTATGTTAGTTTTTTAGCGGAGCTGCAAAACGGACTTCCTGTTGAGTCGAAGTATAAGAAAGAAAAACCCGGCACCGATAGCGAACTCAATGCCTACGATGTGGTTTTTTATGCCGGCGATTGCAATGCGGGCAGCAAAACCATTGCGGTGAATTTGCCAAATGACGAAGAGGTGCAGATTACCAAGGGCACGCGAAGAAGCCAATTGAAAAATGCCATGAAGGCCAAATTTGATAAAATTTTGCTTCCCATTTCGCTTGAACTTATCAGTCCAGCTCAGCGCAAGCATGTTACATTTGATGCCTTTTTTGCCACTACGATGTTTCATGAGGTGGCACATGGCTTGGGTATTAAAAACACTATCAATGGCAAAGGAACCGTGCGTGAATCGCTGGCCGAATTGAGCAGTGCCCTTGAAGAAGGGAAAGCCGATATTTTAGGTCTTTATATGATCGATCGCTTGTTTGATAAAGGTGAAATAAAGGAAGGGGTGCTAATGGATTATTATGTCACCTTTTTGGCTTCCATATTCCGATCCGTGCGTTTTGGGGCCAGCAGTGCCCATGGCAAAGCCAACATGATTCGCTTTAATTATTTTGAAGAGATGGGAGCCTTCACCAAGAGTGAAGACGGAACCTATTCGGTAAATTTTGAAAAAATGAAAATGGCGACGAACGCATTGTCGGCCCTCATTTTGAAATTGCAGGGAGATGGAGATAAAAAGGGAGTAGAAGATCTGATGTCCCGTATGGGGGCCATCGGTCCCGACTTGCAAAAAGATTTGGATGCTTTAACAAAGAAAAGGATTCCCGTAGATATTATTTTTGAGCAGGGGAAAGGTGTTCTGGGATTGTAAAGAATCGCCCTCACAAAACATTTAAAGTCTTAATAATTTACCTATTATGCTTAATAACCAAAGAATTAATGTGAAGGTTTAAAATAATTGGCTTCAAGAAAGCGTAGGATTTCGTAACTGAAAGCTCTTTCGCTTTATTCGTATTTTTGGGTTTCGTGATGAAAAAATTCCAGTTTCACTTTCGCCATCTTAAACATGGCCTCGCTTTCACCTCCCGATTGGTACTTTCTTTCACACACAACCCTTTTTATCCCGCAGTTGATAATGAGCATGGCGCAAACCCTGCAAGGGGTCATGCGGCAATAAAGCGTTGAGCCGTCTAAAGTCACCCCCTTTTTAGCAGCTTGACAAATGGCATTTTGTTCGGCATGTACCGTTCTCACACAATGCTCGGTGATGCTATCGTCTTCATGAATCATTTTTTTCATTTGGTGGCCCACGTCGTCGCAATGGGGTAATCCTACCGGCGAGCCTACATATCCGGTTACCAATAACTGATTGTCTTTGGCTATAACACAACCGCTTCGTCCTCTTCCACAGGTAGCCCTTTTGCTGATGGCGTCCATAACCTCCATGAAGTATTCATCCCAAGTCGGACGAATATAATGCTCTGTTTTGCTCGTACTCATGTTACTTTATTTTTTTTAAGATTAAATCGATCTTATCGTATAATTCCGCATAGCTTCCGTTGTTTAATATCTTGAAGTCGGCCAGTTCCATGCAGGCATTGATATTTTGTTTGTTGGGGTCATCGGATTTCATTTCTTTTTTTTCATCCTCCATAAAGGTTTGATAACTCACGTGGTCGGTTTCAGAGGCTCTTTGCACGATGCGTTCATATCGCACCTTAGGCAAAGCATCAACTGCCAATAGGGTAAAATTGCCGTTAGCCATTAAGGCATTCGCTTCCCCAACAGTGCGGATGGACTCAATGATACAATTCTGTCCGCCAATTTTAGCCTCCTTATACAATTCTTCAGCTATAAAACTAGGGCTGTTATTTGCCCTTAAATCATTGGCCGTCGTTACCATAGTGTTTCTGTTTACTTCGAGGCCTTTTTGTTTGATGATGTTAATCAAATAGCCTCTTACCGAAAAATGCGCAAATCTGTGTTTATTCATCAGATGCTCTACGATTGTTCCTTTTCCTGCCCCTAAAGTTCCTGTTATGCCAATTATTTTCACGGGTAAAATTTTATGGGAAAGTAAATTAAAACCCTTACCCTGCCATATGCTGTGAATAATTTTGGGCTTTAATGTGAAAAAGAAAGCCTACCTCTGGCCCCTTTACCGCTTTCAAAATAAGCTTCCGTTAGCCTTTGGGGTTTTAGGTAATCGACTTGATTTCAAGTACAGGAGTTAAATTCAAGGTTTTTGTCACCTCAAACTTCTATTTTCGCTTTGTGAAAAATCGACCCCTCACCCTGATTTTTATAACCCTCCTTATTGATGTAATCGGTATTGGAATCATTATACCTATACTGCCTGCTCTTATCGAGCAAATTGGGGGCATGGGATTGAGCGAAGCTGCAAAATGGGGTGGATTTTTGATATTTACTTATGCGGCTGCCCAGTTTCTGTTTGCACCTATTATGGGAGCGCTGAGCGATAGATTGGGCAGAAGGCCGGTGTTGATTATAGCCTTGCTTGGACTGGGCCTCGATTACATTTTCCACGCCCTTGCACCCACCTTGGGTTTGCTTTTTTTAGGACGTCTGCTGGCAGGCATGTGTGGAGCGAGTTTCACTACCGCCAGTGCTTATATAGCCGATATTAGTGCACCGGAAAAAAGGGCTCAAAACTTTGGATTGATAGGGGTGGCATTTGGGCTTGGTTTTATTCTTGGCCCTGTAATAGGCGGATTTGCAGGAGCCTACGGTGCGAGGATCCCATTTTGGATAGCGGCGATATTATCGTTAGGCAATGCCTTGATGTGCTTTTTATTTTTACCTGAGAGTTTACCGGCCGGGTCGAGAAGAAACTTTGAGTGGAAAAGAGCGAATCCCTTCGGTGCATTGGGAGAGATTAAAAAATTTCCGGTGGTTATTGGTTTGTTTATTCCTTTGTTTTTATTGTATCTGGCTTCCCATGCCGTGCAAAGCAATTGGCCCTTTTACACCATGTATAAATTTCATTGGGATGAAAAAATGGTTGGAATTTCGCTGGCTATTGTTGGATTTATGGTTGCGGGAGTTCAGGGAGGACTCATCAGATATATCATCCCTAAACTTGGCGAAAAGAAAAGTATAGTGGTAGGGTTTGCACTTTATTTCCTGGGGATGTTGCTCTTTGCCCTTGCCAGCAATACCTGGATGATGCTAAGTTTTATCGGCATTTACACTTTGGGTGGCATTTGTGGTCCGGCGTTGCAGGGAATTATGGCGGGTCAAGTTCCGTCGAACCAGCAAGGCGAGCTCAATGGAGGCATTACTTCCCTCATGGCGATTACATCAATATTCGGTCCATTGATTATGAATGGTCTATTCAGTTTTTTCACCTCTCCTAAAGCCCCTATAATACTTCCCGGTGCACCTATGTTGCTTGGTGCAGTTTTAATACTCGTTGCCACCCTGGCATGCATTCCTCCCCTCAGAAAAATAAGTTCTCATAAAGAAAGCACTGAATAAACGTTTTTTGATAAAGGAAATGAGAAGCATCTCTTAATCTTGAATTTTTTCGAGGGCTTTAACTTCTTAGTAACCCAGCGCTTTCAATATTTTAATGACTTCTTCAGCTTCCAGCCTTAGCTCCTCGCCTGAATCAAAAATCAATTTACCGGGCTTGGTTTTTTCCACACTGATGTTTTTCAGGTTAATCAACACTTCCTCATGAATGGTAATAAAATGATTATTCTCTAACACTTCCCTCAATTCCTTCAAAGTTTTAGTCGTATGGAGGTTTGTGTAATCGGTAAAATGCAAAATGGAGGATTGGCCCATGGTTTCTACATAATTAATTTGTTCGGGGGCGATGTATTTCAGCCCCCGCTCTGTAACCACAGGGATGCGGGTAAATTTGCTTTGCAGCAATTGTCTGGCTATTTCAATGGCCTCCCCTGTTTGCTCGTTTTGATTTTGCAGGTCGGCTAAGGTTTTTTCAAATTCGCTGATGTCAATGGGTTTGTATAAGCAGTGGATTCCTGAATATCGCAACGCTCTGGTGGTATATTCGTCGTAAGCAGTGATAAAAACAACGTCAAAGTCGATGGTTTTTAGCTGTTTTAATATTTGAAACGAATCGCCTTCCTTTAAAGTAATGTCCAAAAAGGCCAAATCAGGTTTGGTTTGTTCAATGACTGCTACTGCACTTGAAATATCGTTGGCAGTGCCCACTATTTCGACACCTTCAATAAAATGTTCAACCAAAGATTTCAGTACTTCGATGCTTTTCATTTCATCGTCAACAATCACCGCCCTTCTCATAGGTTTAAGCTTTCGTTTTGAATAATAAGCGGCAAAAGAAGTTCTACTTTGGTGCCAAGACTTTGCTCGTTTTCATCTTCAATATCAATGACCACAGGTCCAATGCCTTCCATATGGTTGATGTTAAGAATTGCCAAGCGATCCTTTGTTAAATTCATGGCAGTACTTTCGTGATTTTTTAACCTTAGGTTATTAATTTCTGCCGATTTTTTGCGCCCAATGCCATTGTCATAAATTATGCATTTGATTTTCTGCCCCTCCAATAAAATTTCAATGCTTAACTCTCTATGACCTTCCTTTGGCAGTAAGCCGTGAATGATAGCGTTTTCGACATAGGGCTGTAGCACCATGGTAGGTACAAATACTTTTTCGGGGTTGATCTTTGCGTCAATCTCAATTTTAAAATTCAAGGTGTTTTCCATTCGTAAATTCTCCAACTCAAGGTAAGTTTGAAGCCAATCGTGTTCAGATTTTAGGCTTATAGACTTATGCTTTGAATTTTGTAAAATCATGCGCATGAGCGTGCTGAATTTGGTGAGATAATTGTAAGCCGCCTTTGGTTCTTTTTTCAGAATAAAATATTGGATGCTGTTGAGCGAATTAAAAATAAAATGGGGATTCATTTGGCTTCTCAAAGCCTTCAGCTCCATTTCGGCCAGCTTATGTTTGTAGTTTTGATCAATAATTTGGGTGCGCCATCGTATGAAATAATAGATAATGGCAAGGCAAACTAAGAGCATCAGCAGATAGAACCACCAGGTGCGCCAAAAAGGTGGGTCGATGATGATTTTGATAAAGGTTTCGATTTGGGCAATTCCGGAGTCGGCCGACAGGCCTTTGACTCTAAAGGTGTAATGCCCGGGGCTTAGTTTGGTGTAATAAGCAATGGTTCTGTTTCCCGCTTTTATCCAATTGTCGTCGAAGCCCTCCAATTTGTATGTATACTGGTTGCTGTTTCCACTTAAAAAATTGAGATTGGCAAATTCGAAGGAGATCAGGTTGTCGTTGTAATGCAGGTTGACGAATTTTTCACCCTTTTCACTCATTGCAAAAGGAATTTCAATTTCTCCTTTTTTAATCGCGGTAATTTCAATTTTTGAAGGACTAAATGTGGTATTGACCTCTGAAGGTTTAAAATAATTGAAGCCATTTACGCCTCCAAAATAAAAAGTACCATCGCTGGTTTTACAATACCCACCTTCGTTGTATTCGTTGCTTTGAATGTAGTTTTTTAGTCCAAAAGACAGTATTTGGTGGTTTTTTAAATTATATCTCGCCAGCCCTCTGTTGGTGGATAGCCAAAAATTATAACCATCGCGCAGAATGCCGTAAACCGAATTATTGGGCAGGCCTTCTTTTTCAGTAATGCTTCTGTACTTGCCGGTTTTTATATTGATGATACACAGCCCACCTCCATAAGTCCCAACCATAACCGAGTCGTCCGAAAGCATTTCAAAACACATGGCGTAACTTCGGCCTATATTATTTTTAGCCATGTAGCCGGTATTAAATAACCTGAAGGTTTCGGTTGCCTTATCAAATATTTGAAACCCTCCTCTAAAACTGGCCAGGTAAAGAGATTTTTTATCCTTCGACTCCAAAATTTGATAAATGCTGTTGTTATTTGGAGATTCTTTTATGGCTCTGAAAACCTCAAAGGTATTGGTTGTGCGGTTATAAGCATTCAATCCATTGGCAGTGCCAATCCAAAGCATGCCTTGGGAATCTTCATGCAAATGGCGTATGGTAGGGCTGCTTAATAATTTACCACCTGATCCAATCACCTGCTCAAAGCGCCCCGTTTCCGGAAAAAATTTAAACAGCCCTTTGTCCCTTGTTCCAACCCACATCTGGCCATTTTTGTCTTTGAGAATGGCCCGGACCATTTTTGTCTCCAGACCTTTTGATTTAATAAGGGGCCAGGCATTAATTTGCTCGGTGGCGGGGTTAAATTTTATCAAGCCCGAACTTAAAGTTCCCATCCATATTTGCTGGTCGGGATCTTGGTATATGCAATATACGTTGTTGTTTAGCAGGGTATCTTTCCAGTGGAACTCTCTGAAAAGGTTAAAAAGTTTAAGGCGTTTGTCGAATCGACTCAATCCATTAATGGTACCAACCCATAAAGTTCCGAATTTATCAATGAGAGCGGTCTGAGTGTTGTTGTCGACCAAACTCTCAGGATTGAGGGCGTCGTTCATGTATAAAGTGGATTCACCGCTCTGGTATTTAATAATACCTCCACTGGTACCTATCCAGATTTCCCCTGTTTGGGGCGACTGCTGCAGAAAAGAAATAAATCTGGTGCCTTTGCTTTTTGGCAAAACCAAACGTGTAGCTGAGTCAGAACCCCGAACGAAATGGTAAAGCCCTTTGCCATGGGTGCCAAAATAAAGGAGCTGGGGTTCCGGAGTCAGAACGGCTGTTACCGGAACATTTTCGATATTTTTTAATGTAGAAAGCTGAGAAAAACTCTGATTGCGGGCATTGTATTCGTAAACTCCAAGAGCCGTTCCCACCCAAAAGTTGCCTGTGTATGGGTCTTTTACAATACATTTGAGAATATTGTTACCAAGGCCGGGACTGAGTTCGTGTTTGAAAATTTTGGATTTATGTTTTGCGCTGTCATATCTTATCATCCCTGCTCCTTCGAAGCCTATGAGGTAATGCCCTTCCTCGTCCTGGTTGATACAAGTAACAGGGCTTGAAGTTTCAATGTTTTTACCGGAGGCAATATTCAGCTTTTGAAATTGGGAGGTATTTTTATTGAGAATACATACTTCGCCGCTGTACAATCCGATTAAAAGATTGCCTTTGGAATCCTCAAAAAGGCAGCTGATGTAATTGTCGGGAAGAGAGGTTTTATCGCCGGGAATGTTGCGGTAAACTTTGAAATTATAACCGTCGTAGCGATGCAAACCTTCGGCGGTTGCTATCCAGATATAACCGTTTTTCCCGTGAACAATACCCGTTACCGATCCCTGGGCCAATCCATTGTCGATGGTTAAGTTCTGAAACCGAATGAGATTTTTTTGTGCGAATCCGGGTCCGAAGAAAAAAATGAAGCCCAACAAAAGCCATGGTTTCAACATCATTCGGTAACAAATAAACAACATTTTATTCATCTGTTTTGCCTTTTTATGGGTTGAATGCTCATCCTTTTATAAATTGGCAAGGGTTTGGATAAAGCTTTCCTTTCGGCGCTTCGAAACATCAATGGTCTCGCCGTTGCTCATAATAACGTGACCCCCATCTCCCTTCACATAACGTTTCATTTCGGCCAGTTGAATAATATAGGATTTATGAGTTCTGAAAAATCCGTGCTCGCAGAGTATTTCTTCAAATTCTTTCAAGTTTTTGGAAGCGATATTTTTCTCTCCATTTTTTAAAAAGAAAAATGTGTATGCGCCATCCCCTCGACAATAGAGTATATTGGAAAGTTTGATAAAAATTAATCCTTCCATGGTACTGATGGCCAGTTGCGGTTCGCGTTTTTTATCACCTACATGGCTCATAAAAGTTTCGAGCTTTTTATTGCCTGATTCTTTTTTTCCTGATACTTTTTTAATGGCCATTTTTAATTCTTCCACATCAATAGGCTTAAGCAAGTAATCGATAGCGCTGGCTTTGATGGCTTTAATGGCGTATTGTGGATGTGCAGTGATAAAAATAACCTCAAAGTCAAAAGGCGCTGTGGCTTCTAAAAGATCAAATCCGTCCTTGCCAGGCATTTCCACATCCAAAAAAACCAGGTCGGGCTGAAGGGCATTAATTTGCGTGATGGCTGAGCTCACTGACTCGGCTTTACCAATGACTTTTAGTTCCGGAATGTACTCATGAATTAAGGCAGCCAGTCCGTTTCTGCTGGCCGCCTCATCATCAACAATCAATGCAGTTATCATAATATTAAGGGGTTAAATTTGGTTTATCCTTAGGTTTGGGATTCTGTCTATATAACTTTATCTATTTACTAAACATTCATCATTTCTTATAGTTTTTATTCTTGATTTTTTGAGGCGAACCTATTCGGCCAAGGTGATTTTTTGGAGGCTTTTTTCCTCGAGATCAAGTCTTTCGTAAAGATGCCCAAAATGTCCAAGGCGTTGTTTGGCCAAAGTCAGCTTACTGTCGAGTTTCTCATGAATTTTTGAGTCTATGACTGAGCTGCTTATTTCAATTTGTTTGGTTTCCGGTTTGAATTCAATTCTTAATTTGAAGTTTTCAATTTTGAGTGAACTGAGCAAGCCTAATTCAATAAAAGGTTGGATTAAAAATGGAGCAATCAAAACCATTTCATTATCAAAGCCTAAGAGCTCAACCTCCATGGCTATGTCTATAAATCGGGCCTTCTCAATTTGAAGATACAATTCCAAAAATTGCAGTTCTCTTTTCAGGGAAATCGCCTCACATTCTGCTATTTCACTGGTTTCTCTAAGCATTTTAGAAAAAAGATTCAAGGAGTGAATGGCTTCTCTTTTTTGACCTTCCAGAATTTCAGACTGAAGTTTGGTCAACATATTAAACATGCTGTGCGAAGCAATACAGGCAGTCAAAGAACGCAGGGTATTCAGCTCATGTTGCATTACGCAAGTATAATGGCTTTATTTTACAAAAAATCTTTTCCTTATGGTTTCCTTTTCCGATTTAATGGTAATGATATAATTGCCCACAGGTAAAGTCTCAATGAGGTAAGAATTTCCGTATACTTTTTCATTTTTAACAAGCGTTCCTGATACAGTCATGACCATAATTTCATAGTACATTTCGCCTGAAACTCCAAAAACAATACTCGCATTGCCTGTACTTGGATTTGGGTAAATGGTAGGATTAAAATGATCAGGCGTCACCGAATCGGATTTTTTATTGAGATGCTGTTCTTTTTTCGCTTGCTTCACAGGTATGCGCATCTCATCGTCAGCAAAAATGAGCGTGTCGTCACCTTTTTTATTTTTGTCAAAAGTCAGGGTATCCTCTTTTTGGCCTTTGTCGTAGGTGAGCGTATCCTCTTTATCACCGACCTTTACTTTATCAGGGTCTTTGTGTTCAATTTTTTTGGAAGTGCGGGGCTTAAAGTGTGTGTTTTTTTCGTCATCAGCGAAACCAAAGGACAATCGGCTTAAGGACAGCAATAAAACGATCATGAGGATAGGTTTTGTGATATGGGGTAGGTATGGCATTCTGTTTTTAAATTCTCATGCTAAGTTAGCATCGCATCCTTAAAAGTTCGGTCTGGATTGATAAACGGTTAGTTGGGATTGGAGAGCGGCACTTTACAGAAACATCAGGAATGGAAAAGTGTGAGCAGAGGTCGGCAAATTGCAAGTTAACCTGCCCAATTTTCTCTGTCCAAACTTCGGTATTGTATGGCTTCGGCCAAATGTTCTACTTTTATATCTTCACTTTGTGCCAAATCTGCGATGGTTCGACTCACTTTGAGAATTCGGTCGTAGGCCCTGGCGCTCAAATTCAATCTCGCCATGGCGGTTTTGAGCAAGGTTTGACCAATAGGGTTTACCTTACATATTTCCATTACCATATTGGAGGGCATCATGGCATTGTTATGTATTCCTTCGGTAGCCTCAAATCTGTTCTTTTGAAATTCTCTGGCCTTCAGAACACGTTCTCTCACCGTTTGGCTGTTCTCATTGCCTGTTTTTCGGCTGGCCAATTGATCGAAACTCACAGGGGTGACTTCAATGTGAATGTCGATACGGTCTAACAAGGGGCCTGATATTTTACTGAGGTATTTTTGCACCACTCCCGGTCCGCATACACATTCCTTTTCAGGATGGTTGTAATAGCCGCAGGGACATACCTGCGTTGGCATTCTGCGAAACAGTCTTTTCTTCACCAAAACCCAAGGGCCGCAAGGTTTCCTTTGAACCAACAATCCTAGGAGAACATCTGCTTAAGAGAAGATTGGAGCAAGGCCTATTACAGGAAGATATTGCCAAACTTATCGGCGTTAGTCCTGATTGCATAGCTAATTGGGAAAAACATCGTGCATTTCCTCAAATACAATTTATGCCCGCTATAACTGCATTTCTTGGTTTTCTTCCGCTTGCAATTGATATTTCTAATCTTGGTGGCCAGATTTTTTTATACCGAAATACTCATGGATTAAGTTCAAAGAAATTTGGAGAATTATTGGGTGTTGATGCAAGTACGATAAGAGATTGGGAAAAGCGTAAACGATATCCAACGAAATATCATTTTAAGCAAATTAACCTACTCATAGGCATTATGTAATCTTTGTTATACGTTTGCAATGGATGGCAATAGAACCAATGGACAGCGATGGGAAATATCAAATATTGGTTGATTCCCATAACCATGCCAAAACTTTTGGTGTTGCCAGAACAAAGGTTAGTGTTGAGCATAATAAATTCGTTTTGGAATTGCCCCCAAAAGAAACTATTTTAAAGGAAATTGGTTCTACGGAGGAAAATCTTATACTGTTTCCTTTTGGAAGGTATATTGTCGTTTACAATCTTGTAACCGAAATTTTGTTCTTTCTTGATTATATGCTTGAAGTTGACAAACCTATTTTAGAATTATTGCTCCAATGCAAAGTAACTGATACTTTCTTGGAGCATTTTTTTGATGTTCAATATAACCAAATAATAACATTTAAAACGCTTGATGATACTGTTGTAATCAAAAGGAGTTCCTGATGAATGTGCATAAACTTCTTGAAAATATATTTATATTTTAACTTATTTTGAAGTAATCTGATTGGCAGATTTCCCATTAATACACTGAAACCATTGCAGTATGAAACATATTAAATTTACAGAATACCAAAAAAATCTTCTTATTGAACTTCTTAATCAACGCTTGAAATACTACAATGACGATAATGAATTTTTATATAAAAAGGCTCGTAAGCGGCTTCTTTCAGCTTTAAATAAAATATGCTCTGGAAATGTTACAACGTACTCAGATTGGGACAAAGCAACATTTATGAGTTGTATAAATGAGCATTATGAAGAGTTTTATACTCAATTGAATTTAGAGACAGCATTTTCATGGTTAATGGTTTTTCAAAGACAAAGGGAATTAATTTTAAAGGTTGATGCTTGTAAAGATATTTTGGTTAATTGTGGATACTATTCAAAAAAGCCAATGTTGGGAAGGTGTGATACTGAGTTCCGTTATGAAAAAATTCTTTCAGCAGTAGACAAGATGAAAAAGTCCGACAAAATTTTTCTTTCAAGGAGTGGTGAACATGATTATTACAAAATAGCTTTCGTTTATAATGATGAAGAATATGTACCGTTTGAACTAAAAAACGGAGTGTCTCCTAGAAAAAACTTTCAATTTATTTCATTAAAGGGTCAAGATGCGGAGAAATATGGAAAGCAATATTTTAGCTTGGTCACTGCAAAATCTGAAGCTAAAGAGTTACTTACAAATTGTGAAAGTAGTAATTATCCGGAAGGTGTTCTTGAATTTATGAACCACCTCTTGAATTAATTCAAAGGGGCTTACAATTAGGAAGTATTTATTTATCGCATTTTTCAAT
Source organism: uncultured Chitinophaga sp. (assembly GCA_964617955.1). Taxonomy (GTDB): domain Bacteria; phylum Bacteroidota; class Bacteroidia; order NS11-12g; family UBA9320; genus JABWCE01. The sequence continues at coordinate 10,369 of CAZTXB010000018.1, read as the reverse complement.
AATTCCATTTTCAGAAATTCGAAAAGTCCTTTCCTCAAAAAGAGATTTCATTATTAACCAAACTTCATCAACAATGGTAATATTAAAATTATAGGTTGAATCCATTTTTTTTAATACTCCAGCAAAATTTACTCCCTTAATTTTAACTATAGAATTGGTCACTTTATCAATTAAAGTTCCACCAGGTATTTCATACCGTTTTGTAATAATTTTGAATAGCTTTTTTTGTTGATGTAGTTCGTTTTGAAATGCGCTGCTATATTTAGTGAATGGCTTTTGCTCACCATTTGGTAGATTCACAATGTAACGATAGATATTAATCTCCTCTTCCTCATTAACTTTTTCTGCATAATCAATGGTTGTACTTATAATTTCAGGTCTAAGTAAAGATACATGTTGTGAAAGTTTAATATATGCAACGTCAAGTTGTCCTTGTTTTTCTTCGTTATCTTTTTCATCTATTTCCTTTAGCTCGACAAGTCCAATATTTTTTTGTTTGGCGAAATCAATCCCGTCTTGCGTAAAACCATTTTTTGAAACAATTATGCCTTTATTAATTTTGGCGTCTTCAATAATTTCAGCCACTTTCATAACCGTTTCTTTGTTTATTTTTTTCCTCCAGTACTTACATTCAATTGCAGTTCGATAGGAATGAATTCCATCAGAATGTGAAGTTAATACATCAATTTGATGATTAACTCCTGATTTTCCCAGAACTTTAAAATTACTCCCAAACCCTTCTATCTTAACTCCATATTCATTACCAAGAGTTTCATAAATATATTTTGTAATAGCTTCGTATGTTTTCCAATCAAGATTATTTTTTTTGACCATTGAGTTTAAAGTTAAATGTTACTCTCTTGTGGAAGGGCATATAAGTATAGTCCGGCATATATGAATTCGTTTGGATTCGAAGACAACAGTGCTTTAAGTTTAGTAACTTCCAATGCACATTTTATTAATCTCCTTTTGTATGTTTGTGCGGTTTTAACGATGGATCATTTTTAGGTATTTCCTTATTATCCCGTTGGCGTCTATCCGGTTTCCCAGTAGTTGTAGCAATTCTCTTCGGTCCTGGTTTGATTCCCATAATATTAAATTTTAATAATCCAAAGTTACATATTTATTTGGAATTTATAAATAAAGTATTTATTTGGTTTTGATTCGTGCACAGTAAGGGATTGGGATATGTTTGCTTGTAAATTTTAGAACAATATTTTGAACTTGGTTGACTTTACACTTATTGTGGATCAACCTATTTTATTATTATTGTTCCAATGCTAAGTATCCGGTACTAGTTCGTTGCATTTTTTTAATATCTATTTTTAAACCACAAATAAACTTTCTTTATAATGATGATATAGCTATTCTTGTAATAAACAAACCACAAAAATTATATTATTAGATGATGACAATCTGTTTATTGACCACTATATTTAGTTACTCTCTACTAATTCTATGGGTATTTTCATTATTACTCTTTTGGACATTCAAAGATAAAATAACTAGTAGAACAGAAAACCAATTACGCTTCATTCTTAGTTATGCTTTATTGACGTTCATTTTTATACTTATTTTTCTTGGAGAGAAATTAGGTATCCCGAAAGATTACTTATCAAATGTAACAACAGAAATAATTGGGGTTACAATTACTGTTTTAATAATTGATAGAATTGTCAAATATTTTAATTCAAAAAATGAAGAACTTTATAGAAAACTGTCTCTAAAGGTTTGTAGGATGCCAATATATACCTATTGTGCAAATTGGTTTTTTATTTTTGAACATGATAATAAAAAATTAAAAGAAGAACTACAGAAATTTGATGATCTTAATAGCTTTTTTAAGTCTGACGAGTTTTACAAAAGAATTAGTTCTTTTGATTTTAATAAATTAATAGGAGAAAATAAAACCTATGCTCAATATTGCAGTGAAAGAATGCAAGAGGTAACAGATCGGTTTGAAGGTGTTCTTTCCAAGTATGCTTCAAAACTATCTCATAAAGATATTCCATTACTTGAGCATTTTGGTGGCCAAGCTTACATTTTTACTGTTTTTTCTGTTATGAAATTTGTTAGTGATGTACGATTCACTTATAAAAATGGAAACAAACCAGAGAAAACAATTATGCCATTTAACAACAGTTTCAGAGATATAGATAAGAAAAATTTTGATAATCATTTTGATAAATTAGTTGAGCTTATTAACGAATACAATAGTGTTATTGATAATGAATATGAAAAATGGACAATAAAAAACATCAGTCAATTGCAGACTATAAAAAGCGCTAATAATAACCCAACAATTCAATGGTAAAAAATTGAGCTAAATATGAATTTCTGTTGGTCAAATAATATAATAACAAATATAACAACCTTTGGAAGATTTGAGAACTTATTTTTTTAAGAATGATTTGGAAATAGCATTCATAATCCGTTCTTGTTTGTTAAATGCTTCCTTATCTGAAATAGAATCATATTCAACTTTCACTCGATACCCCTTAATTAGGCTTTCGGTATGGGCATCTTTGGTAATTTCAGCATCTAAGAACTGAAAAAAAGATTCCGGCTCAAAGAATAGTAGTTTTCCTTGTTCTTGTACCGAAAGGGATTGTAAAACTTGTTTACGGATATTGTCCAAAACCTTTTTATCACTTGAAATAGAAACAACCGTCTCATATCCATCCGCCAAACATTTTTGGATATTATGTAATTCCCATTCCTGAGGGGTTGTAACACAAACCTCACAAGCAATGCGTTTGCCATCTCTTTCAAGTGATACATCAACCCTACCTTTTCCATCTGAAGTTGGTTCTTCGGTAAATACTTTATACCCCCGTGATTCTGCCATGCGTTTAATCAGAGTTTGCAAGTATCGATGTTGGTTTTCAGATTTTCTTTCAATGGGATTTGAAGTATAGGGTTCTATCTCAGGTGCTGAATCTATTGGCTGAAATCTTTCAACTGAAACTGGCTTGTTTTCAGTGATAGGTCTTTCTTCTTTTTCTGGTACGATAAAATCTTTAACTAGTTCCTGTAATATTTCTTCCACTTCACTTTTTGGCGTTCCATAATTTGCCCTTGATAGATCAATGATATTGTTTTTGTTATTTTCCGCTTGGGTATCTTCTATATTTTCAAAAAGATTTGTTGAAAGGTTAAAATCATATTCTGGCCTGTCAATCCTGACAATAGCTTCTCCGGTTGCAAGGTTCTGTAAGTCTTTTGCCTCAAAATGTGAAAAACCATCTTCCATCTTTTTTGCATCCATATCACCAATCCTGAAACAAATACGAGTACCGGCGTTTGACAAAACAGAGCTCGCAAGTTCTGTGTCTTGTTTGGTAAGTTGTTGCATATCCTGATGTGCCAGTATTAACCCTAAATGATATTTTCGTGCACCGGAAAGAATCGCGGACATGGATTGGGTAACAAAATTTTGGAACTCATCGATGTAAAGATAAAAATTTCTCCGGTCTTCCTTTATCTTGGCTTGCCTTGCCATTGCTGCCTGGTGGATTTTAGCAACAATGAAAGTACCTAATAGATAACTGTTTTCATTACCGATTAAACCTTGGGAAAGCTTTACTAATACAATCCTCCCTGTATCTAAAAAGGATTCAAAGTCTAATCCTTTCTTTTGAGCCACCATATTCCTTATCAGTTTTGGCCGGAGAAACGAATCCAAGCGGGTTAAAATTGGGCCAATGGAATTTGATTTTAATAATGGGAACTCTTTTTGCCAGTAGTAAATAATACCTGGGTCGGTAACTGTTTTAAGGAAATTGTCCCTGAATGGTTTTTCAATTAAAAACCTACGTAAATCAAATAAAGTGCCTCCTTTATTGCTTTCCAAAAAAGCTAAAATAGCATTAGCCAGGACACTATTCATTTGATCCCCCCAACTGGTACTTAATCGTTTGAATACTGAAACCAAATCCGATGACAATATCTCTTTTTCAATTTCAGAATGAGCAGTGAGAATATTAAACCCTACTGGATATTCTGAATCTGATGGGTCAATGAGGATAACATCACTGTGGCGGTTTTCTGGAATATGAGTAAGGATAGTTTCAATAAGGTCACCATGAGGGTCTAAAACGGCAACGCCATTACCTTGGATAATGTCCTGAACAATCAAGTTTGTTATAAAAGTTGATTTACCTGTTCCAGTTGCTCCTATAACATGAGTATGTTTTAGTCGCTGTGAAGCACTCACACTGACTTCCTTTTCTACTCCTTGGTGGTAATTAATACCTAGTACTAATTTATTACCTGTAGCAATTTCCGGTGCGGGATTAGTCTTTTTGTTATCCCGATGCAACTTATTAGAAACCACCGAAGCTGATGGCATATGCACCAATGTAGCCAGTTCACGGCTGTTTAACAACATTCCCAAACGGTGCGATTGGCGTAGCAATGTATCATCAAATTGATCTTGTGCAGAATATTTACTGCCTTCTAACGGAATTAAAGAGTTTCCTCCTGAACGGGACAGTTCCATAAGTCCTCTGCCAACTCTTTCTAATATAGAACCGGAAGCCTCCTGAGAGTTGCCTTGACCGATAACCCGAACGACAACTCCATATAGAGGTGTAGAAATTTTTTCTTTGGCCAATGGCAACATTTCAGGTGCATCAACAAAAAAAGATTCACCCCGACTGGTACTAACCGATTGCGTCACACTTTCCGCCCAGGGATTAACTGCCCCTTGAAAGAGAATCTGTATTGCCGCCTGTTCTCCTCGTTGTATATGCTCCAAATGGCCGAAAATGCCGATATACGGGTCAGGATCAAGTTTATCAGCCATTTTTATAGGTCGCATGAATTCCTCTTGTAAACCGAATTCCACAATCCAATTATCCAAATCATCATCAATAATTGCATCTAATCCTTCGAGGTATTCTTGTATAGCAGCTTCGGGGAAATATGCTTTGAGTTGACTATAAACATTCATTGCATCATGGCTCCGGCAGACAAATTGAAGCCTGATAGCTTGATACGTTGCAATGATTTCAAACGAGACCGGACTTGCAGTTGAGGAAATCATTAACAACAAATGTTGCATGATTTCAGGTTGTACCTTGTACCCCTTGGGTAAAGAGATACTAAAGCATTTAAGGGGTTCAGAGTTTTCAAAGGTGTAAGCCCCTACAGGTTCATCCTGAACGGGCGGCTTTTCCTCTTTAGGTGTGAAAAGATTAATCAGTTTTCCTAAAATCGTTGGCTTTTTTGCATCATCAATATCATGGTGTAAGTAATCTAAACGGCTGGCATGAACAAAATATGGCTCAAAGATAGGTTCAAGTTCAACCGCATCTTCAAAGACCTGCCATCCTCTACAGCGTTGTTCCCATTGGTAGAAATGAAGGGTGGCAGCTTCTATTCTACTGAACCCATCATTTTGCATGAATAATAGATCGTCTATCTGTAACCATACGTTCAGCTTCGGTAAGTTTACGAATATCCTTGTCGGTGGTGACTATATCTATCGCCTCCAAAATACTGGCACGGACACATTCTTGAAACATGGTAATATAATCCCATTGTATATATGGCTTATAGGTAGCCCGTAATTCAAGAAAGAACCGAATAAAAGGGATTTTGGCCAGTAGTTTGTAAATAGATCCTTTGGATTCTCCCATCCACCAGGAGATAAAACAACCGGTGCCATATGAAGCCAGGCAGACATCAAAGATTAAATCATTTTCTCTAATTCGTAAATATTCACGTTTAGAAAACAAGCCACCAAAATTTACTCTTCTAACTCGGATACTTGATACTTTTTTTGCTTCAATCTGCTTTTCAATGTGGGTATAGAATTCTTGTGCGGAATATTGCAACGTTGGGAAATAGGTAAACCAGCGGGAGTGAACTTCTTCAATTACTGAGGCCATAGGACATTAGATTAAGATTAGATTAAAAATATTTTGAGCAATTAACAATTATTTGAAATAAAAAACAATAGTATCTTTGCTTGATTTGTTCTTTATTAACCAGTTCATGATACATGCAAAAATCTTTTCATAAATCAATAAATGAGTTATTTCCTATATGCTTAGACGTCTTGCGGAAGTTGGAAATAAACATCATTTATAAAAATAAATCTGAGGGTATTATCACGGGCGAAACTGCTTCCTCTATTTGGTCTTGGGGTGAATCAATTTCAATAAAATTAGAAAAGGCCGGAAACAATACCGTTGTAAAAGTGAAGTCTGATTCCAAAGCCCAATTAATAGATTGGGGTAAAAATCAGCGAAATGAAGAAAATATATTAAATACAATTGCAGCCAAAGTACGATGAAATTATATATACCCCATTGTAGAAGATGTAATAGGAAAATGAATGTTGATGCATTTGCACATAACAGAAGTGCGCTCAGACAGCAAATAGGTGGAAGTAATTTTTATGGTACATGTGACAATTGTGGAGGAAATTTTATATACAATGTTTCAGAAGTCAAAGCAGAGGCAAATTCAAATGATTCTGCTGGTGGTGCAATTGTAGGTGGATTGCTCGGTTTAATTGGCGGGCCTATAGGTTTAATCATTGGCGGTGTTGTAGGCGGTGCGATTGGAAATGCAAATGATACAGAAGACCAACGGCAGTGCAATGTCTTCAATAATAGTTTTTGATGAAAGTAATCACAAATTTAGCTACCCTGATACGCAAGCATTTTTATTTTAAAAATGCCGCAGTAATGCTTTTAGTTATTTCAGGATTTGTGGTCGTTGCTGCATTTTTTGAGCAAGTAATGAATTATGTAGGTGACTTAATCAAAAATTACGATCACATTGCTATATGGACTATCGTTATTACTGCTGGAATTGGTGCTGCTCATGCCATATTAAAAAGGACAAAAGAAGAAAATACTTTTTTTCTCAAATTTATCAATAATGCCTTTTTAGGAGCAATTTTCACTTCGGTAACCTACGGCATCGTGATAAATGCCTGTTTAACCCTTTCTTATATCGTTTTGTATGATGATAAACTTATGGCAAATTATCCGCATGTTGATAACGTGACCACTGCAATGGCTTTACTGTTACTTTTTATTGGGTCGCTGTCTGGGCTTCTAAAAATGGTGTGGGAAATATGCAAACCTCCTGAAACAACAGTAAGAATAAGCCCACAGGAAGTCTAAAGTAATGATGACTAACCTACGGAGGTGTAATCTTAATTAGAAACAATTCAACTTTTAAATAACAGTCATCATTTATGTGTTGTGAATGTTTAAGGTAATTGGCTTTCTCTTTATATATCTTTTTCAATAATTTTTCCGCTTTATCCTCGGGCAAGATATGAATGGAATTTCGGAAGCCGGTGAATTTAATTTTAACTCTTTTCATAGTTCTGTTTCATTATGAAGCCTTATAACTAACAGCCAAATGAATACAGTAAAAGGAAATTGGTTTACCGGAGCATCGTGAGGATATGACGAGAAAACTTTTGCGATTCATTTGGACTGTTATCCCTTTGCTGAATATTGAAACAGAACTATAAAAATGTATAAATAAAAGGCTCCAATAACTTCCATATAATCAACTCATAAATATTTAACCGCCTCAAAAAGGCATCTATTGCGTCCATTCTTTTTTCAGGGATGGGTAAATATACCGCAACATACCAAAATGATATGGCCTTATCTGGGTGGCAAAAGACAAATGTTCCATACCGTATAGTAGCGAAATACGGATATAGGGACGGTAATGAATTGTATAAGGTGTTTTGTATTAGTGTGAGGATAGGTATGGGATACAAAACCCTTATACAATGAAGCAGCGTATTTCGATAGAACGGGATGGAACTTTTGTAAGCGGTACGAACTGGTTGGTTGAATGCAATGCAAGGAATAAATGGAGGGCATCATGCGAAGCGGGGCCCGAAATGGTATTGACTGAAATTGCAGAAACCTACCAACGTACAGGCCAAGGAATATATATCCTTTTGGTATGCTGCACCGCTTTAAGGAGTGGGTGGGTGAAATGGAGAGCAAGGGGAAAACAGACAATGGCTACTTGGCTTGTCCCTTGAACATAATTCCTGTTATAGAACTTTTTTGACTGTTAAAAGTAAACATATATCAAAAAAGTGCGGAGCGAATCTATAACTCGAATTATGTTAACGTAGCTTCCGACAGTATAGTTTGGCATACACAGAACATGCGCGGGGCAATGGGGTTCTGCGGCACTTTTTGCTCAAAATGAATGTGTTGAACAGCACTCTTTGACCGAATGAAGTGTAACGGGAATGAGGTTAATGTGTGCGAAGTGCATGCGCTCATTTTGAAGCTAAAAGTATGACAAAATAGACTGGCGGCACTGCCTGTGAGAAAGGAGAGCCAAAGAAAAAAGAATGGACGCAATAGATGCCTTTTCCATTTAAACTTTGTATAAACTTAAGTTAAATAAAATGAGATAATAATGTAACTATTTTGGCAAAAAACCTTGATCAGTATGGCTTTTTGTGATAGGCTGAAATAAAAACAGTCCTATGAAAAAAGAAAATAACCAGACCTTTGAACAATTATTTTGTTCTTTATTTACATATCAGTATGACTTAAGAACCGTCTTTACTGATTTTGTGTCCATCGTCATTTGCACTTTGGCAATGAATCCTGAAACAAAGCAATCCTATTATGAGGATGAATACCTCAAAACCATCGAACCGTACAAAGCCAAAGATCATGTTAAGCATTTTGCAACCTTGTTTGCTAAATTAGTTATCGAAATGGAGGAAAAGCTTGATAGTAAGGGTATGGGGAATGATGTCCTTGGTGAATTTTTTGAAATCCACATTGCTACTGATAGAAAATCTCAATTTTTTACACCTTGGCCAATATGCGAATTTATGGCAAGAATCAATATGGCAGATGCTATTGATAATACTGAACCTCAAAGGGTCATTGACCCTGCTTGTGGCAGTGGAAGAATGCTCATGACCGGTTCGAGGATATTGGGAAGCAAACATTCCTACTATGGAATTGATGTTGACCTGCTTTGCGTTCGGATGACCGTTATTAATTTGTTCCTTAATGGTGTCTTTAAGGGAGAAGTTATGTGTGCTAATACCTTGAACCCGTTTGATTCATTTGTAGAATCGTACATTCTATCTTTTCTGCCATTGCGGATTTTCAAAATTACAAACAAAGAAGATTCACCGCTTTGGCATAGTCAGGTTGCTTCTTTTGGGAAACTTAAAAAAGAAGACAATTTAAATCTAGTTCAAAAAATCACAAAAGATACTGGAAGCCAGTTAAATTTATTTTAAGCAACCCAAGGGTTGCTTTTTTAGTATTCTCTTATAATTCTATCAAAAGATGTAACAAATAATGATTTTATTAAACCAATTCAATAGGTTGCGGGGCATCCGAACTTGGGACAAAGTTCAGATGGCTATTTTGTTACTCTTAGCAACTTTAGGGATTTTTTGTGGGTTACGCAAGCAAAGAAATTATTCAGAAAATGTAGAATAACCGCCACCCAAATGGTTCCAGACCAAAGAGTAATAATGGCAAATAATGGCCCTAAAATAATACCTGTATATAGAACTTGTATTGCAACTCTTTTGGATGCCATGAAAAGGAGTGACCGTAAATGCCAAATACCAAACAATACAGATTGTAAGATTACTGCCCAGACTATTCCATATAATTGGATAAATGTAGCAAGGAAAATTCCTCTAAAGATAACTTCTTCATATATAGGTGCAAAGATAAGGAATGAATTTGGAGGATAATTATAGAAAAGTTTTCCGGTTTTTTTATAGAAAGGTACTTGTATAAGACCAGTAACAATATATAAAATAACCATAATAATAATTTGGGTTAGTGGAGAAAGAATCCAAACTTGCTTAATCAATAGAAAATTAGACATATCAAGCATATAAATTTATTATAACACACTATGTTCGAACTTCTAAGTTATCCAATATTGATTCAAAGGCTCCTATGAAACAAGTCTTATTTTGACGATTTGAAATTAGAGGCATATTGATTGGTTAAATTGTAAGTTTCAAAAAAGGGCTATTTTGCAAGGAACCTCTTTAATTAACTAAACCTTATGAATAATACTTAGGTCAAAAGTATAAAACCATTAAAATTTTTAAAATAAAAAGAGCAAAATAAAAAAGAAAGCCATTGATTCAGGTGACGAGGCATCACGACCAAAAGGAAACGGAATAAATGTGGGGTTGCGTTACGGGTTTGTGTTTATGCCGCAAGCTTATGGGAGTGATAATGGTAGGTTATTGCAAGTCAACTTTTTTGCTTTTGTTTTTTATTTCAATGTCTATGCTATGAGGGTATTAACTTTAATTAACAAAACCTCAGGTAATTTATATATTTGCAAACAAAGGATAACTATTAATTAT
>CAZTXB010000017.1:0-61976 GCA_964617955.1 uncultured Chitinophaga sp. | reverse complement strand
AAGATTTTTAACTTAACTTTCTAGCCTTTTGGTTTAAAATTGGGGAGTATTACAGTAAATATTACTGGTATATTAATATTCAAACTATTTAGTTCTTCCATTAATAGACTTCCATTTGATGAAATTCCAACAAACACAATAATATCAGGAGAAATATTATTTTTTTTTTAACAATTCATAATCATTAATAAGTCTATTTGAATTTCCGTAATTTTTTTTTAGGACTATTTCACCAGAAGATAAGATAATGTTATCAGCAATTTTTTGTGAAAGATTATATGAATATGTGGTATTATCTTCATCACATAAAATGGCTACTTTTGGATTTTTGAATTTACCAAAAATGAATTTTTTTATCGTTTTTGCTTGTTGATTATTATCTGGCATCATTCTAAGAATAGCTCTATAATCTTGATCTTTAGATTTATCAATAATATTATCAGCAGTGGCAATTGGCAGAATAAAAGATGGTTTTGTTTTTTCGTAGCGCAAAATCTCATTCAATGTTACTTCGGTTAACTGACTGGTTGAATTACCAATAATTAATATACAGTTTTTATCATGAACTAGTTTGTTGGCAATTATGGTTGCTTGGTTTTCAGATAAAAAATCATCTATGTATTTATACGAAATATTTTGATTAGTATAGGTTGATTTAAAATTTGCTTGTTCCTTAAATCCAATTCTAAATTCTTCAGGTATTGTAAATGTTGCATCATTTTTTTTTGTGATAACAACTGCAATATATTTATCTCCACGATCCCCATTTCTCAATAAAGTAATAAAATCTTCTAAATAATAACCAAGTACAATTAATGACACCCATATAAGAGGAGCTTTAATTATTTTCCAAAATGAGTATTTTTTAGATCGCTTTAAATTATTTAATTCAATGTCTTTTTCTTGTTCCATTAATGTTAAATTAATTGTTTATTTCATCAAATATATAATAATTGAAAGGCATAAAAAAACAATAACTCCTTCAAATAAAATTAAGATACCCTTTCAGCATGAGAGTAGAGGCACTAAATGGTAAAGAAGTTGCCCCGTCAATCATCAATTTCAAATACATGGAGTATCGAGGTAAATTAACCAAGTCAATTTCAGTAAAAACTGGCTCAAATTCTTTTGCTAAATATTCCGCATCGGTTGCCCCAACACGAAAACAAATAAGGGTTCCGACATTCCCAAATATAGCCGACCTGATTTCATCCTTTAGTTGTTCAACGTATTGGTTGGCTAAGAATAGCCCTAAACCATATTTCCGGCTCTCCGCTAAAATATCGGAAATGGAATTTGTTATAAAGGAATGACATTCATCAATATATAGATAGAATGGTCTACGTGTATGCTCCTCCTGCTTGGCTCTATAAAGGGCTGTAAGCTGTATTGTGTTCACCAACATACATCCTAGTAAAGAAGATATATCTTCACCTAATTTACCTTTACCAAGATTAGCAATAAATATCTTGCCTTCATCCATAACTTTTTGCATGTGAAAACTTGTGGTCTTTTGCCCTACAATATTCCGTAATACAGGACTACTTGAAAATATCCCCACTTTATTCAATATCGGTGCTATGGCTTCCGACCTAAAACTTGGAGTATATTTTTCAAATTCATCATACCAAAATCGCAAAACTTCTTTGGTTTCAATATATGTCAGCACCTCATTTCTAAACTCCTTATTGGTTAATAATGGTTGAATATCAAGTAAGGTAGCATTTCTGTATTCTAAAAGAGTTAAAAGACTAAAACGCAAAATATGTTCAAGTCGTGGCCCCCAACTTTCTGACCAGATTTTTTTAAAGGTGCTTAATAAACCGGAACATACGAGGTAATAAAAGTTAGGGTGAACATTTTTGATAGGGTTAAAGGCTATTGGATGGTCTAAGTCTGCCGGATTGAAATAGATAACATCTTCTTTTTTATCATGCGGTATGTATTTTAACAAGGTCTCAGCTACATCACCATGTGGGTCAATGACACAAAAGCCATTACCTCGTTCAATATCTGATATTGCCATATTTAAAAGTAAGGTTGATTTACCCGTCCCACTTTTTCCAATGCAGTATATATGGCACAGTCGATCTTTATCTTTAATGCCAAAAACCCGATCATCATTTCGGAAATTAACCCTACCTATTGGGGTGAAATCCCTTTTGTTTCCATATCCTTCCATATAGTAATGATAAATAAACAAGGTTCTTAATTTAAGTACTACCAAATGGACTAATTTGTCAATTTGTCCCTCCTTATACCATTATCCATTCCTAGGCAAAATGGAATAATGACCAACCCACTCGAACTACAAGAAAACATTGATTCTACCGAGGAACAAACATTTCTTAATGAAAACAACTCAGATTCTTCGAATATTGATTTGCCTCAGGATACGCTTCTGGCATTGGAAGAATTAGGAACTGTATTATTCTCCATCCATAAAAGGATGGTATCAGAGGGGTTTGAAATAAGGGATGGTTGCATTCATAAAATTAGTGAGTAAACTGTATGTATGAGCAAAATGGATATAAAAACGGAAAAAGACCTTCTTACTGATATTTATAACGGTAAATACCGTGATTCTTATTTGATTTATAATCGGAAAAGTACGGATGATGAGGACAATCAAAAAAACTCAATTGCTTATCAAAGAACTGAAAATACACGTTTTGCCTTTAAAGAACGGCTACCAATTGCCGTAGTAACCATTAAAGGGTTTTGTTCCAACGGGATTGTGTCAGAAAAGCATTCCGGGTTTAAGGAAGATAAGGATATATCCATTACAGAGGAAGGAATAGTTCAATACCGAATAGATAGACCTAAGTTTCAAAAGATGCTTCAATTCGTCAGTCAGGGGTACTTTAAAGGCCTTGTATGCCTATGCTGGGACAGAATAAGCCGAAACAGGGGTGATGACACCCTTATTACCAAATTAATGAGTAGAGGAGTTGATATTCGCTTTACCTACGCGACTTATGATAAAACAAGTTCCGGTGCGCTTCATATGGATATAGATGGTATGTTTTCCCGACATCACTCACGGGTGACAAGTGAAAAAGTAACTTTAACCATAAGAAATGCTCGCGAAAAAGGGATTTGTACCTACAGAGCACCGCTTGGATACTTAAATTTGGGTAAGATGGAAAACAAACCGCTTGATCCAAAAAGAGCACCGATTATTAAGCAGCTATATGAATATTACGCCACCGGAGATTGGAGCCTCTCAGACTTGGCTCGATATGCAAAAAATCAAGGTTTTGTGACCATGCCAATGCGACCAAAAAGAACCATAGATGAAATGTTGGCCGATGAAGAAGATGAAGTATTAAAAGCCGAAAAAGTATCGCGGCCAGTCACACTAAACCAAATTAGCAGGATACTTTCCAATCCATTCTACCGAGGCCTGATTATTGGCAATGATGGAAATTACGTTAAAAGCACAAGTCATGAAGCCCTTATATCTGATGAACTGTTTTTTAAAGTTCAGTCCATGTTAAAAAAGAAAACCGTTAGCATCCATTATTCCGATAAGTTGAATCTCCCATTACGCGGAATTGTACGATGCCAATATTGTCATCGCGTTTATACCCCTTATGTAAAAAAAGGAATCCAATATTATAATGCCCGTTGCATCAAGGACTGTGAAAATATACTTAAGAATTGCAACTTTTCATTTATTCAGAAGGGGGTGGCTAAACTCATGTCAAATCTCCATTTCACAGATGGCGAGATAGCAGATATGGACACTCGCTTTAATACTGATTTGGCCATAAATGAAGCGAAATGGCAAAACTATATTGACAACATAGAACGACAAAAAAAACGAATTAAGGAAGACCTGGCTTATTTAGTTTCAAATAAACTTTCACTTTTAAAAACAGGCGTTTATTCTCCTGAAGATTTACATGAAGAAGAAATAAAACTAACTGACCAACTAATAAGGCTTCAAAATGAAAAGCAAGTTTCTGATCTTGAAATACGTGAGAATATGAAAGATGTTATAAAACTTTCAGAACTGATAAAAAACCTTATACCATATTACAATTTCGCCAATCCACTAGAAATAGATCAAATCATCCGAATAATCTTTTCAGAACTCACTCTTTCCCAAAATACCCTTAACTATAAATGCAAAAAAGGGTTCTCATGCTTTGAGAACCGCTTTCTTGCTGTATGTGACCCCATAGCTTGGCTTTCAGAAGTATCCATAAATGCCAAGTTAATTAAAGATAATATTCAGACCCTAGAAGATTTATTAGCTGCTAAGAAACCTTTATGTCCCGCTGCCTAAGTCCTCCTTCATATCCTGCGTGTCCGTAGGCTTATAAATCTGTCCCTGTAGTATAACATATCCTTGGTTTATGAGCCTATTATGAATAGTTCTCAATACTTCACCTAATTCCTGTAATGCCTTAATACTCTCATCATTTAAATTATTCATTCAGAGAGTATAGGCAGAAAAGTGACAAACTTGTCCATTTGGTACCCCTTAGTATCTTGTTATTAACCACATAGAATATAGTTATGAAAAATAATTTAAAACAATATAGAAAGTTAGCAAACCTTACTCAGTTAGAGGTAGCCGAAGCGTTAGGGTTTAAAAGCACTGACCGGATTTCAAGGTGGGAAAAAGGGAATGCCTTTCCACATGTATTGAATGCTCTTAAGTTGCAAAATCTGTATGGTGCAAGTGTGAGAGATTTCTATTCCCCAGATCAGGACAGATCAATTGAGGAGTAGAAAATAAAAAGGGCTCCTTAGGCACTTATACCGTTCGGGTCCTTTTTCGTATAGATATATTGGGTGTTATATCTTTTATTTAAATATTTTAAAAACTACAATACTTTTATTATCTCCTCAATAAAATCTTTCAAAATAATTTTTTTAGAGGAAGAAGGATTATTATCAATTTCGTTTTTCATTGCTTGAACTTTTCTCTTAGAGGCTGTTGGAGTGTCTAACCAGCCTTCGAGTTCTCCAATTGGTACTATGAAAATTTTATGACGTTTAGCTATAGTAATTGCATCTTTAACTTTTTGAGTAAGTGAAGTGTCCGTTAAACTTGACCACCCATTAACTTTAAAAGAAGATCTATCAGTTGGAGATAATGCGTTTAAATTGTCTTTTACACCTTGAATGAGAGTTTTTTCTGTCCGGCTTAAGGGGAGATCTAAACATTCACCAGAATATAAAACATCAATATCTACTATTCCTACTGCGTCAATGTCTAAGCTTTTTAAGTGCTTAAATACTAAAAATAAATCATTTTTTGCATTCAGGCCTAGAAAGTGAATGTCTACTGTTTCTTTAGGAAAAAAATATTGGCTAGCGTATTGGTATATTACACGATCATCCTCGGCTTCACATAAAACAGTCAACTTATTAAAATATGAATTAAGAATTAGCTCATTATTATTTTTACTCCTAGATGCGGAAGTTACTCTATTTACCTTATAGCTTCTTACACCCGCTTTCTCTTTCAAATGAATAACTTGCGTATCACGAGTTGTATTAGTTAGAACTCCTCTTAGAAATTCACTGTCATGGGTAGAAATAAATATCTGTTTACCGTTAGAAGCATTATCAGCAATAAATTTACCCAAACTTCTTCTTTGTGGAGAATGTAGAAATGCCTCAGGTTCATCAATAATAATTACATCTTTTGCAGGATTAAATAAAGCATACAGTATTTTTAAGTAGGCCTTCAAGCCATCACCCTGGGAAGATAATTTGGGAGAATTTTCCTCCCAAAATTGGCCTTGTAATTTTCGTTCCAAAGAAGAAGGCATAATAGTGTCAGGTTTTAAACGTATATCTTTTTGTCCTTGTGGTAAATCATCGAAAATAAGTTCAATACCAAAGACTTCCTTGATATGATCTGAAATTCTTTGAAAAAGAGAATTATGTGAATATAAATAATGAACTATATCTTTATAATTTTCATCAATCCTTTCTATACGAGTTAAAAAGGGTCCTGATAATCTAGTCTCACAATTTTCCATTGAAACAGACATTTTGTTAACAAAATGAAAATAATGCCAATCTCTGTCTTTTGGCGGATTAATGATTGCTTCATATGTTTTAGAATTATCCATATTTGTCTGTACAGCATAAAAAACCTCACTATTCCAATTTGAACCAAAAATATCTGCGCCTCCAATTTTATTTATTTCTGCCTCGGTTCCTTCATAAACAGTGAAATCTGATACCCCGGGAAACAGGCCATCAAACTTGCTTTTTATTCCTGATGCTTCAAATTTTAGTCCCTGAATCCATTTATTACTTGGAGTAATTTCACAATTTTTACTTGCGTTTTCAAGTTCTCTAATAAATGTACTTTTACCTGTGTTGTTAGCCCCCAGAATTAGGTTTATATCAGAACAAGTCTCAATGTTATTTTTAATCTTAATTTCGGTTATACGCATAATAATTTTCTTTAATGGGTAACAAAATTAACCCTATTAATTTTAGTGAGCTTTAATAAAACTTTCTACCTGACATATATAAATTTGTTTCTGGCAAAACTTATTCATATATCTATTGTACCATGAAGAAGTTCGACCCTCTTTAGGGCTATGGTATTTTTACAAACATTCCAAAATCAACAAAAGACCTTTTAATTATATAATTAAAAGGTCTTTTGTTGATTTGTTATAAGTGACAAGTTTTGTGACCCCATTGGCTTTCAGAAGCATCCATAAATGACAATTCAATAAAAGATAGCATACGGGCCTTAGAAGATTTATTAGCAACTAACGAAAATTTATGTCTCGCTGCCTAAGTCCTCCATATCTGAGAGCTTATAAATCTGTCCCTTTATTATAACATATCCTTCATTTATAGTCCTATTATGGATAGTTTTCATTGTTAATCCCAATTAAAATCAATAATCTCATTAAGATGAGAAATAATAGGAGCAGTACTTCTTAATTCATTCTCAAAATTTGGCTCTAATACCTCACGCCAGTATTTATTTGCATTATAGGGTTTACCATCACTTTTTAAATAATTATCAGCAGAATACTTGAATAGATCATCAACTGTATCATTGGCATGGGCTACCTCAAAGGTGGTGATATGGGTTCTCAATAAACCACCAATTCTTGGAATATTGTTGCAGTTTAACAGATGTTCATTGTATATTGAATTTTGAATTCCGCCTTCGAATGTTGGATTTCCAAAATCATCCGGTGCGCCACTTTCTTGTTGATCAGTATCACAAATTACATGACTACGTATTGCAAACTTTCGATACACTTTTTGGTAGAAAGGAATATTTGTAACTGTACCACAATTAACAATAAATAGATCTTTGCCCGGATTCAATTTTTGTAATATTCCCCGAACTATAATTTCCTCCGTAGGACCTTCAATTAGTAATACTTCATCGGCATAAAAAGACTCACAGATATAAGGATTAAAACGAAGAACTTCATACATTGCTTGCTTAAGGTCTTCAATACTTTTTGCTTCCTTCGCTTCCTGCAAATCCTCGTCTTTAATTTGGTAAAGTTTTGTTCCTGTTTCATTCCTTACCATGCGTATTAGTGTTGAGTTTCTCTTTGACAAATCTATCATTTGAGGAGAGTGAGAGGCGCATAATACCTGATATGGGAAATTCAAGTCACTTACGGCGTAAATAAGCTCTCGAAGGCTTTTCAATAATCTGGGATACAAAAATAGTTCAGGCTCTTCGAATAAAATTAAATATTCTTTCCTATCTGCCTGTCTGGGGAGCTCCTCGGCAATATCCCTCATTAATAATAAAGAAAAAATAGCACTTCTTACTGCACCATGGCCTATTGAATTATATGAACTAGGAGTTTCGGTGTCTGGTGAACCATCAGGATTCTGCTTTTTAAATTCAACATTAAATTTTTTACCAAACTTATCCTCTGTCCACTTAACTTTATCAGAATCTTCAATTTCTATAGTTGTATCAGGAAATAGTTGTTGGAAGTGATTATTTACTTCTTCCTGATAATTAGCAATAGAAACAGGATTATACATCTTCTCTTGCAGGCTTTTTACTTTGTCGCGAGCTTCCGTCAATTCATGAAATTCATCCTCACTTAATTTAGACTTTGCTTTACTCGCCAAAATTTCATTTACCACATTCTCAATTTCCTGTTCACTTGGCATTGCTTTTATCAAAATAGGAGTAGGCATTAGAGCCTGGAATACTGTTATTAAACCTATACTTCCAAAAGCACTATTATCCCAGATGTTTGTAGCTGGATTCCAAGTAACATCTTTTGATTTTTCAATTTTGGGCTTACCTTTATCAATTGAGAGAATAAAAGTCCTTTTTATTCTTATAACAGAATCCTCATAAAGGTACTTATTAAATGAGGCAACTTTGTTTTCTTGTTTCTCTGCGATATATGCTTTATCAATAGCATCAACACCCAATTCTAATTCAAACTCTATAGGTTTTTCTGGGTCTCTTCTGTAAAAATCATCTAAGGTTGGCGTTTTATCATTAAAAATAAAGTCATAGGCTGCTAAAAAGGTTGATTTGCCAACATTATTTTGACCAAAAATGAAAATTGTATTTGATCCATCAAAATTTATCTGATTATTTTCTAATCCACCAGAGATTGCTCTGAAATTGTTTACGCTAAATTTAATAAGTCTCATAAATCTTTTTATCCATTGATTTCAATAGGATACCACAAAAATAATCTTATTCATATCGTTTAGGCCATATTAATAATTACGTTGACAAACCTTCTCTCAGATGCTACATTATTAATCTATATCGAACATTTGTTCCACTTATGATATACTAAATTATATGAAAAAAACAGCTTCAAACACAATAGAAAGACCTCTAAACACAAAATACAATGGGGTCGTTGAATTTTTGGTTTATAAAGAGAAATCGACATTTGTAGGTGTTTGTTTAACTTTTGATATTGTGGAAGAAGGAAATAATCCATCAGAATTACTAAAAAGTATTACAGAGGCTGCTAAACTGCATTTAGAAACTGTCGTTAAACATAAAATGTCTGATGAATTATTGAATCGTTATGCACCGATAAAATATTGGAAAAAGTATTTTAAAGCAACTGAACAAATCAAAGCCCAATCACAGAAACAAATAAGTAATTATCCGGTCGTTTCCCCTTATAAGCTGTCCTCTGTTTTGCAGTTTGCCTAAAAATGCCAAACGGTCTCTTTAACTGGACTTATAAGGATGTAACAGCCTTTCTGAAAGAGAATGGATTTGTTTTTGATAAAGAATTGAAGGGTTCTCATGAAGCATGGTATAACCAAGAAACCCAAGCCATCGTTGAAATAAACTTTCATGGTCAAAAGTCCTTTCCCCCACGAACATTGGAAACAATGATCCGACAATCAAAACTGGATAAAAAAGTTTGGCGAAAATGGGCTAATTCCTAATTTATTATTTTACAATAATTACTTCATGCAAAAACACATGGGGTATTTTTTTTATTCCAAAAACATATTCAACTAATTCTACCTTTAGTTTATTTTTTCGTTATCCCCAATTTATATAATTAACTAAGCCTGTCATAATAATAATGCGATGGTCTAACCCTAAACGGGTTTTTCTTTACTTAAAAATATGACAAGTTTGTCAATTTGGCCCTCCTTAGATTAGGCCACTATTATTTATAAAATTAAACCTATGGGAATTAGTCGAAACATACCCAATAGGCTCCGCAAGTACAGACTGATATCAGGGTACAAGCAGCATGAGGTAGCGAAACTGCTAAAACTAAGACATACAAATCCAATAACACGGTGGGAGAAAGGCCAATCCATGCCGAGTTTAAAAAATGTCTTAAAACTTAGTATTCTTTATAACACGTTTGTTCAGGAGCTGTATTACGATCTCTTTAAAGAAATTAAAAAGGAGATCAAAAATAATTAGCAGTGTATTAAGTAGCTGCTTCTTTTTGGTTACAACCATGCTTTTTAGCTGTGGCTCAAAAAGAAGAACCTTTATCAAATAATATATCGAACGGCGAGCGATTTTTATATTAATAAAAATATAAACGAACGGCGGGAGATAAAAATCATATGAATTTATCATCACATGAAAAAGAATTAGCCATAAAATTAGCCAGTGCCTTAGACGACATGAAGTCCCTGTTAACCTTTGAAAGAATGGTACAGCGAAACTCCGAATCATTCTTAATGGAAATGCTTAAGACTGTTTTAAAAACTCCAAAGGAGAAAATTAGAAATAGTCGAGGAGCGTACTTCACTTTCCTTGTTAATCAGAGAACCCGTTCTAAAAAATTCTATCAGGATAATAATGACTGTTCGCCAGATCAAGATGAAGAAATTTGGGCTGATGAAGATAATAGCGATGAATGCTATGACCGGAATTAGCCCAGGCACTCGCCACCTTGCCATTGCAATTATCAAAAACGGCTATCTTGAACATTGGGGTATTAAGAAATATCGCAATAAATGGTCTGAGCAAAAGCTTGCTCATATTGTCCGGTATATCGAAAAGCAAATAGTCCATTTCAATATTACCGAGATTGGCATTAAAATAAATCATCACAATCGTACATCTCCGGCTTTGGAACAACTAATTGAACAAATCGGTTTATCCGCAAAACGGTTAAATGTCGGGTTCAAAGTTTATACCATAGATGAACTTAAATATCTCTGTGGTAACGGAAAGAACAAGCAATCACTCATTGATTATGTTATAGAAAGATATCCAGAGATTAAAAGCAATATGCACATCACATCGAAGAATATCAAGTATCACAGTAAAACAATAGAGGCAGTGGCATTGGCTCATATACTGTCGAAGTAAATAAAGGCGGCTTAAGGCCGCTTTATTACTATTTAAAAAACTGACAAGTTTGTCAGTTTGGCCCCCCTTATTTTAAAATTCCTTCACCTATACAATGATATTAAATCAAATTTTTAAAGTTCATTGTCATGGAAACAAAAAAGCAAATCACTCAAAATGATGTTTACAATCTCATCAACAATCGCGTTATCGCGTATCTGGAAAACGGTATCATTCCTTGGAACCAATCATGGGCACAAATAGGAATACCAACAAATCTCATTACTAAAAAGCCGTATACTGGTATTAATACCTGGCTTTTAACGGCTCTCGGGTATGAACATAACTATTTCCTTACCTTTAAACAGATTAAGGAATTAGGCGGTTCTGTTATCAAAGGCGAAAAATCATGTCCGGTTATCTTTTGGGAATGGACAGAGGTGGAAAATAAAGAGAAGCCTGGAATGACAAAACGGGTATCGAAAATCAAATATTACACAGTCTTTAATATCCTTCAGTGTAACGATATTCCGTTAGAAATGATTCCTCATTCCAAAGACTTTGGTAAGGTGGTTAAACCGGAGAGCATTTGGAATAATATGCCGAATAAACCAACGGTTCAGCATGTACAGGATGAGGCTCATTATAATCCAGAAAATGACTTCATCAACATGCCCAAAAAGAAAGATGTGTTGGAGGAAGAATATTATGATTTATTGTTCCGAATGCTCATTCATGCTACTGGTCACCAAAATCGTTTAGCCCGAAAAGAAATTTTTGACCCTGCTCTCTTTGGTGTTGAAGAATTTTCTCAGGAAAAACTGATTGCAGAAATTGGCTCATCATATTTGAATTGTCATGTCGGAATTGTAGATGACCGATTTGATGATAGCAACACATTCATTGAAGGGTGGCTTGAAAAGTTAAAAGAGAATAATCGGCTTATTGTATTCGCTGCCTCACAAGCACAACGGGCGGTGGATTATATACTAAACCTTACCACCGATTCATTAACTAAACCCAAACAAAAAACCAGTGCTTAATGTGGTTTCCTTATGGGTAAACTAAAAAAGCGTATCGCATGATACGCTTTTCTCTTAACAGACAATACTTAAACGTTCTATCTCAATTAAATATCAAAAACATGAAAATAAAACAACAAATTTTTGGGATTTCGGAAAAACCGAATACCTTAGTACTCACATTAAAACAACCTGCCATATGGAGAAGAAAGTAGGCATTTGGATTAGAGTTTCCACAGAAGATCAGGCTCGAGGTGAATCACCCGAACACCATGAGAAAAGAGCCAGAATGTATGCAGAAGCGAAAGGCTGGGAGATTAAAGAGGTATATCATTTGGAAGCTGTCTCTGGCAAATCGGTTATGCATCATTATGAAGCAGTGCGTATGCTCAAAGATATAAGGGCTGGTCATATTACCGGAATTATATTCTCCAAACTGGCACGTTTGGCGCGTAACACAAAAGAGCTATTGGAGTTTGCAGACATCTTTCGGGATAATCACGCTGACCTAATCTCTTTACAAGAGTCTATTGATACCAGTACTCCGGCAGGCCGTTTGTTCTATACAATGATTGCTGCAATGGCTCAATGGGAACGTGAGGAAATATCAGATAGGGTTGCCGCATCTGTACCTATTCGGGCAAAGTTGGGTAAACCAATTGGTGGTCAGGCTTCATTTGGGTATAAATGGGAGGACAGAGAACTTGTTATTAACGAAAAAGAAGCCCCTGTCAGGAAACTGATTTATGAACTCTTTCGGGATCATAAAAGAAAAGGAATGGTAGCCAGAACCCTTAATGATAAAGGCTATCGTACCCGAAATGGTTCAATGTTTACCGATACCACTATTGGTAGATTATTAAGAGATTCAACGGCTAAAGGCATTCGCATTGCCAATTATTCCAAAAGCTTGGGTGAAGGAAAAAATTGGGTTTTAAAACCTGAAAGTGATTGGGTAAAAACACCATGTCCGGCCATTGTTACAGATGACTTATGGAATGAATGCAATATGATTATGGATAGCCAGGAAAAGAAACGGGAACCTGTTGCAAAACAACCTGTTCATTTGTTTACCGGAATCCTTTATTGTGATTGTGGTCAAAAAATGTATGTCCCTTCCAAAAGTAAAAAGTACATCTGCTACTCCTGCAAAAACAAAATCATGTGTGATGATTTAGAAGAAATCTATTATGAGCATTTGAAATCCTTTCTTTTAACTGATCAGCAAATCGGAACGTTTCTATCAAAAGCAGATTCGCTTATCATTGAAAAGGAAATGCAAATCAAATCACTCAAAAAAGAAATGGAAAAAATAGAAACAGAAATGGAAAAACTTGTTTCATTACATGTTGCCGGAGAAATTCCCAAAGAAGGCTTTGGAAAGCATTACAATCCATTATTTGATCAGGTAAAGCAGTTAGAGGCACATATCCTAGAACTGCAAAGTGAGATTGATTTCCTAAAGATTGAACATATGAATGGTGGACACCTTCTTCACGAAGCAAAGAACTTGTATGAGAGGTGGCCTAAGTTTGACTATGAAGCTAAGAGACAGGTAATCGAACAGGTTACCATTTCGCTTACTGTCTCAAATGATGAAATCAATATAAAGTTTTCATACGCACCAACCATCTTTCAAATTAATCCCGATTCCCAACGCAATCTCATGGATTCATGCTTGCGACCAGCATAAAATTTGAAGGATATTCCACTGCAAATTTAGCCCTTGAAATGGTCACTTTTCTCTCCTCAAGAGGCTGCCGCATCACTTCAAGAACGGTTCGTTTAAACTCCGGTAATTCGTCGAGGAAGAGAACCCCGTTATGCGCCATGCTAATTTCGCCGGGTTGAGGTATGCCACCTCCGCCTACCAGGGCAACGTCGCTTATGGTATGGTGTGGGCTGCGAAAAGGCCTATTGCCTACCAAAGAGGCATTGTCGCCCAGCTTACCCGCTACCGAATGTATTTTGGTAGTTTCAAGGGCTTCGTAAAGGGTCATAGGTGGCAGAATGGTGGGTAGACGTTTAGCCAGCATGGTTTTGCCTGCCCCCGGAGGACCGATTAAAATAAGATTATGGCCACCGGCAGCTGCAATTTCCATGGCCCTTTTAATATTTTCCTGACCTTGGACATCCGAAAAATCGACTGAAAAAACGCCGGTTTGATTGGCATAATCTTTTCGTGGATCGGCCAGGGTACGTGGAATATTTAACTTCCCGTTGAGAAACCCCACCAATTGGGCCAAAGATTCGACCCCATAAACTTCAATATCCTTCACAATCGCAGCCTCTTTGGCATTTTGCGCAGGTAAAACAATTCCCTTAAAGCCGTCTTTGAGCGCTTGTATGGCAATGGGGAGCGCTCCTTTGATGGGCAATACGCCGCCATCAAGCGAAAGTTCACCCATAATGACATAGGATTCGAGAATTTCGGAATTGAGTTGTGTAGAAGCAGCAATAATGCCGGTGGCAATTGCCAAATCGTATGCTGAACCTTCCTTTCGAATATCGGCGGGCGCCATATTCACAACAATGCGCTTTCTTGGAATATTAAAAGAGTTGTTTTTTAAAGCCGTTTCAATGCGCAACTGACTTTCCTTTACCGCATTATCTGGCAAACCCACCATATAATATTTTACCTGGCCCGGTCCAATGTTTACTTCAATGGTAATTTTGTGAGCGTTTACTCCATAGACTGCACTGCCGTAGGTTTTAGCCAGCATAATACAAAAATAGGTTTTTAGTTAAGGATACAAATCTATTCAATATTTTATAAAAAATGTCTTAAGACCTTGTTTTTAAAACAAATGGTTTAAAAAAAGGCTCATCAAAAAAAAAATTCTACATTTGGAATCATGCAAAAGTACCTGGCGCTGCTTCGAGGCATTAACGTAAGTGGCCATAATATTATAAAAATGAATGATTTGAGGCGTTGGATGCAATCTGAAGGTTTTAATGGGGTGGAGACCTTTATTCAAAGCGGGAACCTCATTTTTGAAACGGAGGGTATGGAAGCTTTCATGGTCGAATCAAGCATACACTCCCTGATTGTAAAGCAATGCGGAATGGAGGTCAGGGTGAAGGTACTTTCAAAAGATGTTTTGCATCAATGTGTGGAGGACAATCCCTTTGCCAAGATGCATGCGATCGACCATTTGTATGCTACCTTTTTAATGAATGCTGAAAATGGGAAGATAGAAGCGGATTGGATCAATTTAGATTCTCATCCCGATGAATTTTTTCATAAGTCGGCAATCCTATACGGATATTACCCAAACGGTTATGGCAAATCAAAATTCACGAACAACTACTTTGAAAAAAAACTTAAAATTGATGCCACAACACGCAACTGGAAAACCATTTTAAAACTAAGGGAAATGCTGGGTTAGGATGCTGCTGATGCTGGAGAAGACAAAGTTTCAACTAATTCGAGAACCATGTTAGGGGTAAAGGGTTTGACTAAATATTTGAATACGTCCGGATGGTCTTCAGCCCTCTTTTTATCTCTTAAATCCACAGAGGAGGATAAGATGCAAATCCGCACTTTGTTCTTTATTTCTTCGTCAAGAGAATGAAACGACTCAAGAAACTCCCAGCTGTTCATAGAAGGCATATTGATGTCCAAAAAAACAATCGTCAGTGGCGACGCGTCATGGTTATTGTTGAGTCTGCTTAAGCTGTCGAGGGCTTCTTCGGCGCTTATAAATGTTTCTATCTCCGCTTCCTTTAAGGTTCGTTTTACGATAATGCGGCATAGGGCATTGTTATATTCGTCGTCGTCGATGGAAATGAATCGGATGGCTGTCATTATATTCCTTATCAAACATCGTGGTTTTTATTAAAATAAACAAAAGAAATTTTGAAAATCTGCTTTCGAAAAAACCAAGCCCTTTAGCCCTTGATTTTTAAAAGAAAAAGTTCACGTGCCGCATAGTATTTTTGCAAGCATGATGAACCTTCCGCCCTTTCTCAAAAAAGGCGATAAAATTGCCCTGGTGGCCACGGCTCGAAAAACCAATTTGGAAGAGCTGAAGCCATTTATTGATTTGGCTCGAACTTATGGTTTGGAGGTCATTTTTTCCGACGAATTATTTGCAGAATACCGGCAATTTGCAGGCAGTGATGAGCATCGGGCCTTAGATTTTCAAAATTGGATACATGACGACAGTGTCAAGGCCATCCTCTTGGTAAGAGGAGGATACGGGACTGCAAGAATGGTTGATTTTGTTGACTTTGAGCCCTTAATTACGAAACCAAAATGGATCATAGGATTCAGCGATTTTACGGTGGTACATTCGCATCTCAACAGCCGTTTTAATTTCCCAAGCTTACATGCTGCTATGCCTGCCTTTTTAAAACCCGATAGCCCCGATGAGGTTTTTCAATCGTTTAACGAAATGCTGGAACTTCTTATGGGTAAAATTCCCTCTTTTGATTTGCCGCATAGCCCATTAAACAGGGAAGGCAATTGTTCAGGAAAATTGGTGGGAGGTAATTTATCGGTCATTTATTCCATCATGGGTTCAATTTCAGAACTGGAGACCGACCACACTATTTTGTTTTTAGAAGATTTGGATGAGTACCTTTATCATATCGACCGCATGATGGTTTGCCTAAAACGCGCTGGAAAACTTAAAGGGATAAAGGGTCTGATTGTTGGCCACATGAATGACATGCACGATAGGGGGACCCCTTTTGGAAAAACAGCAGAGGAAATTATTTATGAGCACACTCAGGATTTAAACATCCCGCTGTATTTTAATTTTGAGGCAGGGCACCGGCGTATAAACCACCCGTTGATATTTGGGGTAAAAGCGAGAATTGAAAAAAATTGCCTTATTTTTGGCGGGTAATCTGAATATTTGAGGGTCGCAGTTAAACAATTTGCCATTTTTTTTATGATAGGGTGTACAGCCGTAGCCCTAGATTTTGTGGTGTACAATTATACCTTAGAAGCGCTCTGTCCGGGTTGTGCCAATAGTAGCAAATTCAAGCATTACTTTTTAAATTTTAACAGCGCAGATTTGGCAAAAGCCGCCGGTTTTTTATGTGGTTCGGTTTACACCTACTATATGAATAAGCGATTCACCTGGAAAAAGAAAGACAGAAACAACAGGCGTTTGGCGAGGTTTTTCGCGCTTTATTCCGTTTCTTTCATTATGAATATTCTGGGCAATAAATGGGCGCTGACCTGGCCTGAGATCGTTCCCATTGTGAAAATTAAAGATACCGCATTTCTTTTTGCCACCGGCTTGAGCGTGATCATCAATTTTTTAGGTCAAAAATTATGGGTATTCAACGCCGATATTTCCCTTGTGGCCAAGATGAAAAAAAAACTATCCGTTTAACCCGGGCTACCCTTGCAGCTAAGAGAATTGATATTGCATCTGGGCAGTAATGTGGGCGAAAGACAAGCTTACATTCATACAGCTCTGATTCACTTAGAGAAGGTGTTTGGAAAGGTTAATAAAAAATCCAGCTTTTATAACACCGAGGCATGGGGTCACACCGCTCAGGCTCCTTTTTTGAACATGAGCGCCATTTTTGAAACGCATTTAAGTGCTCGAAAGATTTTAAAAATCATAAAGGATATTGAAAACGCCACCGGAAGGATAAAAAGAGAGCATTGGAAAGAGCGTGAAATAGATATTGATATTCTCTTTTTAGGCGATGAGATTTTTCAGGATAAAAAACTTCAAATTCCTCATCCAGAAATAAAAAACCGAAACTTTGTGATGGTCACTCTTGATGAAATTGCTCCTGATTTTATGCATCCCGTATACAAAGTGAACATGCATGATTTATATCTGGCCAGTACTGATAAATTATTGGTAGAAAAATGGAAAGCGAATTAGCAACTTGGCCACTTCACAGTTTTCCTTCGCTGGGGTACATGGCTACCTTTGTGGTTAGTGGAGCTGAGTTAAGCCTGGCTGAACGTTTTGAAAAACAGAGCTTCAGAAGCCGATACGAAATAGCAGGACCCAATGGTCGGCAAAGGCTAAGCATTCCTCTCCAACACCAAACCACCCACGGCAGCTTTGCAGAAGTGAAGATTGATTATTCGCAAAATTGGACAACAAACCATTGGCGAAGTTTGGAGGCGGCTTATCGCAAGTCGGCTTTTTTTGAATTTTACGCCCATCATTTTGAAGCCATGTTTCAAAAAAGGTATCATCTTTTGGCTGAGTTTAATATCGAAGCCCTCTGTCGAATCCTAAAAATTTTAAAAATGACATCCCCAATTGCACTCAACACCACTGCTCCATTCTCACATCAATTGGGTCCATACAACGAAAGCTTGGATACAGGCTACAATCAGGTATTCATCGGTAAACTTGGCTTTTTAAAAAACCTGAGTGTTCTTGATTTGATTTTCAATCAAGGTCCGGAAGCTTTGGATTACCTGAAACGCCTTTCAAAGACGTAAGACTTTTTTTATTAAAATTCACTAAGTCTTGCTAATTTTTGAGACAGAGACATACTTTCGCACTTTATGCTTTCAATTACAATATCAAAAAAATTAAATATTCAGGAATGGCAGGTAAAAAGTGTTTTGCAATTGCTCAATTCAGAGGCATCAGTGCCTTTTATCGCCAGATATAGAAAGGAAAAAACCGGCAATCTGGACGAGGTGCTTATCAGGAAAATTGAGGAGGAACAAGACAGGCATAAAGAATTAGAAAAAAGGAGGGCGTTTATTCTGTCTCAAATAGAAGAATTGGGTAAACTGACGCCGGAATTAAAAAATGCCATTGCATTGGCAGCTGACCTGGAAACACTCGAAGATCTTTATCTGCCTTACAAGACCAAGCGCCTGAGCAGAGCTGAAACAGCCAGAGCAGCGGGATACGAACCGCTTGCCAAAGCCATTTTTAGTCAAAAGGGCGACGACTGGAAACAAAATTGGAGATCATTGGTAAAGGATGCCACACCCGGATTTGAGCGGTGCATCGATTTTGCTTTGGATATTGTTGCCGAATGGATGAGTGAGGACGCTGGTTTGCGAGCCAAGCTGAGGTTCTTTTTTGAAAAGAGCAGTACTGTGGTTTGCAAGGTTACCAGAGGTAAAATAAAGGAGCCGGCCGCTCAAAAGTATGCCAACTACTTCAATTACGCCGAGGCTGCGGTAAAATGCCCCTCGCACCGTCTGCTTGCCATGCTAAGAGGGGAGACCGAAGGGTGGTTAAAGCTGCACTTGGAAGTGGGCCAGGATGAAGTTAAACAAGTGATGCGCCGACATTTACTGAAAGGATACGGCGAATCACAAAGGCTGTTGATTAAAGCCATGGAAGATTCATGGACCCGTTTGCTTCATCCTTCCCTTGAGTCGGAAATGCTACGAAAAATGAATGAGCAGGCCGATGAGGAGGCCATTTCGGTATTTGCCGATAATGTGAGTCAGCTTCTGCTAAAGGCACCTTTGGGCGAGAAAAGAGTTTTAGCCATAGATCCCGGGTTTAAATCGGGATGTAAACTGGTTTGCTTAGGTCAAAACGGAGATTTATTGCACCATCAAACCATTTTTCCGCATGAACCACAAAAAGAGCATGAAAAATCCAAACTCATACTCACTAAGGTTTTGAGCGATTATAAAATTGAATGTATTGCCATTGGAAATGGAACGGCAGGGCGAGAAACACAGGAATTTATACAAAACATAGAAAATATTACTCAGTCGGTCTACATGGTCAATGAGTCGGGAGCTTCCATATACAGCGCTTCGGAGGTTGCCAGGGAAGAATTTCCCGATAAAGATTTGACTATTAGGGGAGCGGTTTCTATTGGCAGGCGACTCATGGATCCTCTGGCTGAATTGGTAAAAATAGATCCCAAAAGTATTGGGGTTGGTCAATACCAACACGACGTAAACCAAACCTTGTTAAAAAAACGACTGGAATCGGTAGTGGAGTCGGCCGTAAATCGGGTGGGGGTCAATTTGAATACGGCCAGTCGGCATTTGCTTTCAAGGGTGAGCGGACTGGGTCCGGTATTGGCTAAAAACATTGTCGACATGAGAACAGCAAGAGGGCCTTTTAAGTCGAGAGAACAGCTAAAAACTGTACCGCGTTTGGGCGAAAAAGCTTTTGAGCAGAGCGCAGGATTTTTGAGAATCAGAGATGCGAGTAATCCCTTAGACAACAGCGCGGTGCATCCGGAGCGATACCATTTGGTTGAAAAAATGGCAAGCGACCTCAGTCTCAAAATTTCAGAACTGCTTAACAATAGTGTGGCCATTGAAAATATTCAGGCTGAAAAATATGTGAACCCAAAGGAGGATTTAGGGCTGCCGACGATTAAAGACATACTGTTTGAATTGGGAAAGCCGGGTTTAGATCCCCGAGGAAACTTTGAAGATGTAGGATTTAAAGATTCGGTGAGAACCCTCGCCGATTTGGATGCCGGTATGGAATTAAATGGCATTGTAACCAACATATTAGACTTTGGTGCCTTTGTCGATATCGGAGTTAAGCAAGATGGATTGGTTCATATTTCAGCCATGAGTCATCAATTTATTAAACACCCTAAAGAAGTGGTGCATATAGGTCAGCAGGTGAAAGTTCGTATTACTGAGGTGGATAAGGACAGGAAACGTATTGGGTTGACGATGAGATTTGGAAAAATTAATCAATTGGAGAATTCTAAAAACTAAACATAAGGTTAATTGGAAGTAGATAATTTTTAAACTGACTAAAGCATCATTAAATTTAGATTATGTTTTGTATAGTGTATCATTCCGCCTTAAATGGTTTAGTATTTGCAATCAATCTGGCACCATGGTGAACTGTTAATATTTCAATGTTAAAATCATCGACAATTTGATAAACTATTCTATAATTTCCTCTGATAATCTGCCTTAAAAGTTCATTATCAAATTCAGGTACAACGATTCCAACTCTGGGATGGCTTTCTAATATGCCTGTGGATTCAAATAATTCGGAAACTGTAATCTCCGCATACCGTATAGAATCGTTCGCTATATAATCTCCGATATCATTCAAATCTTGAATTGCAGATTCAGTCCAGATTAGATTAACCATTTACTAAGTTTTTGCCTTGCCTCTTCCTTGGAATGAAGACGCCCATTTTCTGAATCCTCCAATCCTTTTTGAACTTTTTCAACAAAAATAATATGGTCAATTAACTGATCAATTGTGAAATTTTCAGGCAAATTATCCAGAATACTAAGTAATTTGGTCTTGGTAATCATATATAAATACTACTTCAAAGATAGCAAATGGGTTTTATAAATCAATTATTGAATACTTCGTTAAATCTTTAACTTAAGCTGAATAATAATTGATGGCAAGCATCGCGAATTGATGAGGAAATCTATTCGATGTGCTTTTTGGAAAATAAACTTCAACTTAACGGATTACAGCCCCATTCGCCGCATCACCATAAGGACTCACAAATACCAATTTCCCTTCCTCATTTTCAGTCATCAAAATCATGCCCTGGCTTTCAATCCCTCTTAATTTTCGAGGCTCGAGGTTAGCCAAAACGCATACTCTTTTACCAATGATTTCTTCTGGTTTAAAATCGAGGGCAATGCCGCTTACCACGGTGCGCATATCCAAGCCTGTATCCAATGTGAGCTTTAATAATTTGTCGGCTTTCTCAACTTTTTCTGCAGCGGTGATGGTCGCAACGCGAATGTCGATTTTTGAAAAATCATCAAAGTTTATGTTTCCTTTAATGGGATCAAGTCTTGATTCAGGGGCCATTTCAGCATTGGCTTCATTGGTGCCGGCCTGTATTTTTAATTTTCCTAATTGAGCTTCCATTTGGGCATCTTCTATTTTGGCAAATAACAATTCGGGAGGGTTCAACAGCATTCCCCCTTGAATGGTTGAATGGATATCGGTGTTTAAAAAATTAAATATTTTTTGCGCAGTGAAGGGCAAAAAGGGCAAAGCTGAAACCGCAAAAGCCTGGGTTAAAATCAAACAAACGTGTAGAATTTCACCCACGCGTTTTTCGTCAGTTTTTATGAGATGCCAAGGTTCCTGGTCGGTAATGTATTTGTTTCCCAAACGTGCAATCGACATTAATTCGAATTGGGCTTCTCTGAACTTAAATTCTGAAATGAGTTTATCGATGTTGTTCTGGGCTACTTTGATATCTTCTAGCAATTGTAAATCCTTGCTGTGACTCAAATCATATGGCTGAACCATGCCACCGAAATATTTGTGCGAAAGCACCATGACCCTGTTTACGAAATTTCCAAGAATGGAACACAGTTCATTGTTAACCCTGGCCTGAAAATCTTTCCAGGTAAAATCAGCGTCCTTGGTTTCGGGCGCTATGGAGGTGAGCACATAACGCAGTTCATCCTGGCGGTTTGGAAAATCTATGAGGTATTCGTTCAACCAGATGGCATGGTTGCGGCTGGTGCTAATTTTATCTCCTTCTAAATTTAAAAACTCATTGGCCGGTACATGTAGCGGCATAATATAGCCTCCGTGAGCCCACAGCATGGCCGGAAAAATAATACAATGAAACACTATATTGTCTTTACCAATAAAGTGTACCAAAGAGGTTTCAGGGTCTTTCCAATACTTCTCCCAATCGTTTGGGTACAATTCTTTGGTGGCCGATATATAACCAATGGGCGCATCGAACCAGACATATAAAACCTTGTTTTCTGCTCCTTTTACCGGAACTTTAACTCCCCAATCCAGGTCTCGGGTCATGGCCCTGGGCTGTAAGCCATCCTTTAACCAGCTGTTGCACTGTCCCAATACATTCGATTTCCAATTGGACTTGGATGAAATGAAATCGTTTAAAAATTCATTCTGAATTTTATCGAGTGGCAAATACCAGTTTTTTGTTTGTCTTAACACCGGAACATTTCCACTCAAGGCCGAAACAGGATTAATCAGTTCATTGGGGCTAAGAGTCGAACCACATTTTTCACACTGGTCGCCGTAGGCGCGTTCATTGGCACATTTTGGGCAAGTGCCGGTAATGTAACGATCGGCCAGAAACTGATTTTCCTGTTCGTCGTAAAATTGTTCACTCACTTCTTCTGTAAATACCCCTTTATCGTAAAGTGTTTTAAAAAAATCGGAAGACGTTTGGTGATGAATGGATTTGCTGGTGCGGGAGAAAATATCAAAACTAATGCCAAATTCAGCGAAAGAACTTTGAATAATTTCGTAATACCTATCTACAATTTGTTGAGGAGTTAAGCCTTCTTTTCTTGCTTTAATAGTGATGGGCACCCCATGTTCGTCGGTTCCACAAATAAAAGCCACCTCATTTCCTTTACTTCGGAGCCACCTTGCATAAATATCGGAGGGTAGATAGGCCCCGGCCAGGTGACCAATATGAACTGGACCATTGGCATAGGGCAAAGCGGCAGTAACCGTATAACGTTTGGGTTGCTTCATAAATAATACAGCAAAATTAAGCTAATTTCGCACTTGTGAAGCCATGTCGGCAGAGCGGCATGCGTTTTACAGCTATAAATCGAGAAATAAATTTCATGAGCAATCAAAAATATTTTGTACACGAAACGGCCATTGTCGATGATGGCGCCGAAATAGGCGGCGGAACAAAAATTTGGCATTTCAGCCATATCATGGCCGATTGTATCATTGGTGAAAATTGTAATTTTGGCCAGAATGTGGTAGTATCGCCCGGAGTGGTGTTGGGAAAAAATGTGAAAGTTCAGAACAATGTGAGCATTTACACCGGTGTGATTTGTGGCGACGATGTATTTTTAGGTCCCAGTATGGTATTTACCAATGTAACAAATCCAAGAAGTGCGGTAAACCGCAGGGGACAGTATGCCGAAACTCATGTAGGGCAGGGGGCGAGCATTGGAGCGAATGCCACGATTGTTTGCGGTCATGATATAGGCAAATTTGCCTTTATTGGGGCCGGAGCTGTGGTTACCAAAAATGTTCCCGATTACGCCTTATTGGTAGGCAACCCGGCGAGGCATATCGGATGGATGAGCGAGTATGGACACCGACTGGAATTTGATATGAATGGACGTGCCGTTTGTCCTGAAAGCAAGCAGGAATACGAACTGAAAGATGGTCAGGTTTTAAGAATAAAATAAAACAGGTTCATTGATTAAAGGTTTTTAATAATGCATCATAAAAAGGAAATATTAGTCACCGGTGGATTGGGTTTTATTGGCAGCCATACAGTGGTTGAATTGATGAACTCAGGGTTTCATCCTGTGATTGTAGACGATTTGTCAAATTCGTCCTCAAGCGTTTTAGATGGCATTGAAAAAATAACCGGAAAAAGACCACCGTTTTATCAATTCAATATTCTGGAATCGGAAAAGCTATTCGGTATATTACAAGAACATCACATCGATGCGGTTATTCATTTTGCTGCTTTTAAGGCCGTAGGCGAATCGGTGGCTGAACCCTTGAAATATTATCAAAATAATGTAGGCGGACTCATCTCATTGCTTGCGGCCATGAAGCAATTTGAGATAAAAAATTTGGTATTTTCCTCTTCGTGCACAGTTTATGGCCAACCTGCCCATTTGCCAGTTACTGAGGAAAGCCACGTAGTAAACGCAGAATCCCCTTATGGAAATACCAAAAAAATAGGTGAAGAAATTATAGCTGATCATTCGAAAACAAAAGCCATTAAAGCGATTTCACTTCGCTATTTTAACCCTGTAGGAGCGCATCCATCGAGTGAAATAGGTGAACTTCCGATCGGAGTTCCAAATAATTTAGTGCCATTTATTACCCAAACTGCGGCCGGTTGGCGAGAGCAGTTAACAGTGTTTGGAAACGATTACGACACCCTTGATGGAACTTGTGTTCGCGATTATATTCACGTGGTTGATTTGGCAAAAGCCCATGTCGTTTCACTAAAACGCCTACAAAACTCGGAAGAAACTTTCGAGATGTTCAATATTGGCACAGGTAAAGGAACCACCGTATTGCAGGTCATAGAAGCGTTCGAAAAAACGACGAATCAAACTTTAAATTTTAAGATGGGTCCAAGAAGAGCAGGGGATGTAGAGCGGGTTTGGGCAGATTGCGCAAAGGCGAACGCTGTTTTACAATGGCATGCAGAACTTGGAATCGATCGGATGATGCACGATGCATGGGAGTGGCAGAAAAGGTTAAAGGAGAAAGGTTAAAGGTTAAAGGAGAAAGGTTAAAGGAGAAAGGTTAAAGGTTAAAGGAGAATCTGATAGTTTATTGGCAAAGGGGTTCTAAAGCAAAAGAAAAAATTCAGAAAGTCGATTCACATTATTTTTCTTTTTTAAGGGTTTCTAAAATCTTAACGCCCTTTGTGGTGGCCTGGTAGAGATAGTCGTTCATATTGTCGGAGTCATAAAAAAAACCGGATTTGGAACGTGTTCCTGCCTGCGGTACTTTGGCAACTACCAATTTATGCTGAATCAAATATTTCAAAATATCTGAAATAACAGTTGGCAAGGCCAATTCGCGGCACTCTATTAAAATATTTTCGAAGGATTCTTCAAAAATCAATTTTTCTAATACCGCCATTTCCATTTGATCAGGTTCCATTAACGGCTTTTATATAATGACAACCTGTGATGAGAAGACACCAGACTTAACTGACTTCTAAAACCTGAATATTGCGAAAAAAATCGCGCCGTATCATCGGTGACCAAAAATTTATGAAGCGCGAGTTTCCCGGCCACGAATGATGAGTCGTGATCATTGACACGGCTGCCTCTTCGGTTTAAAAAATAAAGCATGGTATTGGGATTTAAATCGAAGGCCGCCACGGTTTTTTGATTTTGATCCAGTCCGTTTTGGGTTAGCCAATCATCTACTCCTTCAAAATCTTTAGGCTCAAAAAAAGTCTGATACCAATAATCTCCGGGGGTATAGCGCTGTCTTAAATTGTTTTTGGCATCGATGAAGCCCCAGAGGGTAACAGCGAATAAACCCGTTAAGGCAAGCCGGGGCATGAAACCATACATCCAGCGAAAACAGAGAATCATGAGACATAAGGATACGGGAAGGAGGGGAATAATGTAATAATCGTGATAGCGAAATTGACCTTGCATGAGCAGGTAAAACGCCAGACATCCTGAGAGGGAGACCATAGCCAATACTTTTAAATTGCGCTCTCCTTTTAAAAAAGGCACAGACAAAATCCCTCCCAATATAAAAATCCACTGGGCCGAATTGTATACATTGTGGAGCCAATTGTGGTAATAAATATGAAGCCATTCTTTAAATTCACTGTAAGATCCGGCTAAAACCATATTCATGGTAAAATAAGATCCTCTCACTTGATTTTGAAGCCATTGGCAATAATAATACCATGAAAAAACCATCATAAACACCGAGATACATGCCCATAAAATACCCGGTCTGAATTTTTTGTAGTTAAGTACCTCTGCTATTAAAATGGCTATGACAAAAATGCCCGAACTGATTTTTATTAAACACGAGAGGCCGGCAAAAAAGGCAAACCAGCAACCGGTTTTGAAAGTAAAGGTTGAAGGATGCTTCACCCATAATCGCAAAGCAAGCATCATAAGGGCAAGAGAAGCTGTATCCGGAATAAAGTTAGGTGTATAAAACACCAGAATGGGTCCGCAATACCAGGCCAGGGAGAGCAAAAGGGCAGAGGTTAAATGTTTTAAATAAAAAAACAATAAATCGAAGACAGCCCATAATCCCCAACCCATGATCAGCCACATCAGGAAGCGATAAATAAAAGGGTGATAGCCGAATACCTGGTATAAAATGGCAACAGTGTAATTCACAATAGGAAATTCAACAGGGGTAATGCCGTCGGTGGTGTTAAGTTCCATCACTCTGGGTTTAAAAAAATTCATGCTAACTTGCGCGTAGTTCAAGGCAATGGAAGCCCTATCGGCCTGCGCCCCCTGATGCACAGAAAGGGGAGGGTTTTCAAAAATATTTTGAAATTGAAATAGCAGCGACATCACAATCCACACCAAAATAAAAACGGCATGCCGATTGGAAAGGATTTGGCCGATTAATCTTTTAGGATTCAAGGAAAGGTAACAGAAGATCTGATTTTGGGAGGAACGGCATCCTTATGCACGTATATGCTGATGGTTTTTAGTCGTATGTAATTTTCCGACATATACACATATCCGTCGATTCCATTTTGCGGACCCCAGGAATTTTTCGTGATATAGTATTTGTTTCCTTTTTGATCGCTCGCGAGGCCTGTTACATGCATAAGGTGATCATCGGTAGTTTCATGGCTATCGAAGCTTTCCTGACGCCATTCGGCGGTAACTTTAGGTTCGGGGTAAATGGAATCCCCAATGGCGTCTCCTTTTTTTAATAAAATGGCGACTCCACCTTTGCGTGCGAAGCCAGGTTCGCTCACATCCCCATCCCATTCCACTGTATAGCCTTTTTGAATGGATAAGTTCATGACCTCTATGAGCTGGTCTAAGGGTATATTCACATACTGTCCTCTGGAGAAATTATCCGGCACTTCAACGCTGAATGGTTTATGGTAAGGATGGTGGGTAAAGCTCGTGAAACCGACGTAATCATCGGGGTTCACACCCAGGCTGGCTGCAAAGCTTATGGAATTATAGGTTTTGCCATTGTAGGTGAATAAGGCGGGACAAACGCCCAAATATTTATCCATGAGGGCTTCAAAGCCTTCCTTCCAATGGGGCTCAATCGGTTTCTGTATACGGATGGAATCGAGGTATTTTTTGAGTGACGGTTCCATTTCAGAATGATTATGACTGCTTGCATTTTTTTTTCCATCATAAGCCGATTCAGGCATCATGCCATATTTTTTCATTACATAAAGCAGGTCGTGTGCCAAGGCTCCCTGACTAAAGTTGGCTTGTCCGTGGTATCGCAAATAGAGGATGGCTTTTTCCATATAAATTTTTCTCACCACATACATTTCAGATAAGTCAATTTTCTTTCCTGTTTTTCGGATGATTTCAGACTC
Source organism: uncultured Chitinophaga sp. (assembly GCA_964617955.1). Classification (GTDB taxonomy): domain Bacteria; phylum Bacteroidota; class Bacteroidia; order NS11-12g; family UBA9320; genus JABWCE01. The sequence goes on along the minus strand of CAZTXB010000017.1, from coordinate 34,244 downwards.
AATAAAAGAGGCGGTACTAAAGCTCCAGCAAGTGCCGGTATTGCCTTGGCTTTTTACTTCGGTAGCCTCCAGATTCTTTAAAATTTTAAATTCATAAGGGCTCGAAGGTTGCGCGCTTGTGGCGCTTGCTGCGAAGAGAATAAGGAGGATAATGCTAATTGATTTTTTCATAAAATGCTTATTGAATGTATTCATATTAAGTAAGCTAACTCTTTTCAGGCAATTGCTTTACTCTGGCCAAAGCGTTTACAAAATAATACCTTTTGTTCGTTAAATTGAGGCAGCGAAATCTTTTTCGTTCCAAAGGTCCTTTTTTAAAAAGTTTATTTCCATCCAAAACAAAGGAAACATTTTCAGCCAATTCTTCTAAGTGCAAGAGTCCGTCATCGGGCTGATGAGACTGCAAGGCCTTAAATAAATTAACATCTGCACAGCTTGAGGCAGCCGGGTTTTTGATATATTTATTTAGGGCATCCAACACATTTTCTGGAAATATGTGATTGGAAAGAAAGGGTGCCAGCAATTCTTTAAATTCCTCTTTCCACTCTTTGCCATGGGGTGCCACCCTGTTTTGGTGCTTATTCCAGCTCGTTAAATGCGCCACTTCATGCACAAAAGTAATGAGAAATGAAAAGGGGTTCAGGTTCTTGTTAACGGTAATTCGGTGACCTTGTCCTCTTTGCGGCGGACGGTAATCGCCCAGTTTAGTAGCCCTGTGTTTAGTGAGTTTTAAATGAACATGATGGGAGATAATCATTTGTGCCACGTCCATTTCAGTACCTTTAGGCAAATAAGGTTGTAACTGTTTTGAAAGAGGCAACAACTGCGGGTGCATGTGATAAAAAGAATTAAAAACTCAAGGGTTTTAAAAATTAATATACAATGTTGGCATCCTTATTTCTAACCGTTTGCAATACGGTTCGCCCTACTGCATTCAATGTTTTTACATCAATGATACTCATGTTGTCGTCATGGGTATGCCAATACTTTCCAAATCCCGATTCTGTCTTGGAATCATAATCGATGATGTCGATGGTTGGCACATTTCCATAATAACTCATATAAACGTGATCATCGGTAATGCCGGGTTTGTCGAAGTCGATAAAATAGCTGCCAAACCCAATGGATTTTGCAGTGCCCCAAACATAATTGAGCAAATCGATATCAAACTTCACCGACATTTCCTCCCTGGCAAATTGTGCATTTTTGGCGCCCACCATATCAAGCAAAATGCCTTGTTTGGCAAAATAATCTTTTTTATGAGGGTGCTTAGCCCAATACTGTGAACCGAGACACCACGAATCTTGTGATTCATTGGAAGCAGAGTTTGAACCTCCATCTTCCACATCGAAAAAAATAATATCTATGCCCATTTCAGGTTTCAAGGCATGCAGTTGTCTTGCAATTTCTAACAACACACCTACTCCGCTGGCCCCATCATTGGCCCCGTCGGCAGGCGTTGTTTTGTCATTTGGGTCCTGATCGGCTTGTGGCCTGGTATCCCAGTGAGCGCAAAGTACCATCCGCTTTATGCTTTGTGGGTTAAAGGAACCTATCAGATTGGTTGCTTTCCATATTTCTTTTTTATAACTGGTTGCATCAAATTTTTGAACATACACGGTATCGGCCCATTTTCGAAGCATTTTTGCCAGCCAGTCCGAACATTTGATATGTGCAGCGGTGTTTGGAACCCTGGGTCCAAAACGCACTTGAGTGGCGATATAGGCATAGGCACTGTCGGCGTCGAAATGCGTTGGTAGGGCTTCTTTTATCTGCAAGGTATCGCCTTCGGTATCGTCTTTAGGATCGTGGTCCTTTGGCTTACAGGAAAAAAATCCCAGACTTAAGATCACTAAAAGGGATATTAAAAAAGTTTTCATGGTTTTAATTTTAAATAATATTGTATGAGGTGCCATCCTTGCCATCTTTTATTTCGAAGCCTGCCTCTAATAATTTTTGGCGAATCTCGTCCGCTTTTTGAAAATTATTTTCGGCCTTTGCTCCATTTCTCATGTCAAGAAGAATGCCTATAAGCGGGTCCAAATATTTACCCGTGTCTCCGCTATTTTCATTTTGTAAACCTAAAATATCAAATACAATTTCAGGTAAAAATTTCTGCAAAGTGGCTAATTCATCGGCAGTGATACCTGCTTTTCCATCGTTAATTTTATTTATCCAACTGGCCGCTTCAAACAAATGGGCAATCACCACAGGGGTACTAAAATCGTCGTTCAGCGCTGCGAAAATAGATTCCTGTAACTCAGATACTTTTACATCTGATGCTGAAGAGGATTTCAGAAGAGGAAGCAATTCCATGGCTTTCATCAGCCGGGCCAAACCTTTTTCGGCGGCTTTGAGGGCGTCGTTGCTAAAATCGAGAGTGCCTCGGTAATGTGCCTGTAAAATAAAAAACCGCAGGGTCATTGGGCTATAGGCTTGCTCGAGCAAGGCATGCTTACCCTCGAAGAGTTCACTTAACAAGATGCCATTGTCGAGTGATTTCGCCATTTTCTGAGAGTTAATGGTCACCATATTGTGGTGTACCCAATATTTGGCAGGTTGTGTATGGTTGCAGGCTTTGCTTTGAGCTATTTCGCTTTCGTGGTGCGGAAAGAGCAAATCCATGCCCCCTCCGTGAATATCAAAGGCTTTACCAAGATACTTTGCACTCATGGCGCTGCATTCGATATGCCAACCCGGAAATCCCTTACCCCAGGGCGAGCTCCATTGCATAATGTGCTCAACCGATGCTTTTTTCCAAAGAGCAAAATCATTAGGATTCTTTTTTTCGTCCTGTCCTTCTAATTCCCTTCGCACTTCTCCGGCCCCTGCCAGCAAATCCTCCAATATCCTTCCCGAAAGTTTTCCATAATCGTTGGTTTCGGCGTATTTCAGCACGTCGAAATATACCGAGCCATTCACCTCATAAGCCATTCCATTGTTAATAATCTGCTCAATCATTTCAATTTGCTCGATAATGTGACCTGAAGCTCTGGGTTCGATAGAAGGTCTCTTTACGTTGAGCTTATCAATACACCAATGATACGCATCGGTGTAATGTTGCGCTATTTCCATGGGTTCTACCTGTTCCGTTTTGGCTTTTTTGGCAATTTTATCCTCGCCTTCATCAGCATCGTTCACGAGGTGTCCGACGTCAGTAATGTTTCTTACAAACCTTACTTTATAGCCCAAATACAGCAAATAACGGTGCATCACATCAAAAACGATGGGACCTCGTGAATGGCCTAAATGCGGGTAACCATAAACGGTTGGACCGCATAAATACAAACCCACCATTGGCGGTTTTATTGGCTCAAATACTTCGAGTTGCTGACTGAGGGTATTATAAATTTTTAATGGGGTAGCCATTGATGCAAAAATAATTCAAATTTTGCGGTACAGGCTGCAATACCTTACCCCTTTATGGAAAAAATGATATTTGAATTTAATAATGGACCACTCTGGTGTTTTTTTAACCAAACTCAAAATAAAAAATGAGAGGACATTTATTTAAATAATACCTTTAGCCCCTGAATCAAGTCGGCAATTTTTGGTCTTTAGCAGCATTCTTTTCCTTCTCTATTTTTTACCGGCATTTTTGTTGGTTTATTTTTTAGTTCCCAACAAATTTAAGAATGGAATTCTGCTCATTTCCAGTATTATCTTTTACGCTTGGGGAGCGCCCAAATTTATATTTGTGATTTTGGGCACCACCCTCTTAGATTTTGTTTTTGTAAAAAAGATGGACAGCTTAAGCGGGCTGACGCAACGAAAATTATGGCTTGTTCTTTCTTTAACCATGAATCTCGGCTTGCTTTTTTACTTTAAATACTGCAACTTTTTTATAGATAATTTAAACCCGGCACTTCAGCTCTTTAGTATTGGTGGTATACACATAGCAAAAATTCTGCTCCCCATAGGCATCAGCTTTTATACATTTGAGAGTATAACTTATGTGGTGGATGTATACAGAGGCATTCATAAACCTTTAAAAAACTTCTGGGAATACCAACTTTATATTATCTTTTTTCCCAAGCTCATTGCCGGTCCCATCGTAAGGTATCACGATATCGCCGATCAGATAACAGGGCGCTTTTTAACCACAGTTTACAGCGATCGGTGGATAGGTTTTAATCGATTTGTCATCGGCCTCGCTAAAAAGGTTTTTATTGCCAATGTGCTTGGTCGGGAGGCCGATGCCATTTTCAACAACGAAAATTATAGTGCGATAAGCAGTTATACCGCATGGTTTGGGGCACTGTGTTACGCCATGCAGATTTATTTCGATTTTTCAGGTTACAGCGACATGGCCATTGGCATTGCCCGCATGCTTGGGTTTCGCTTACCCGAAAACTTTAACCGCCCGTATATTTCTAAATCCATCACTGAGTTTTGGCAACGATGGCATATAACTCTGGGTTCCTGGATGAGAAATTACCTGTACATTCCACTTGGGGGCAACCGCAAGTCTCCAGTCAGGACTTACCTCAATTTATGGACAGTTTTTCTATTCTCTGGTCTATGGCATGGCGCTTCGTGGTCGTTTATTTTATGGGGCATGTATCATGGAATTTGGATGGTCATTGAGCGCATTGGAATGTTAAGGCCTAAAATAAAATTGCCCACCTTCTTCTCTATGTTCTTTTGTTTTATTCTGGTGTTACTGGGCTGGGTATTGTTTCGCATTGAAAACTGGAACGATGCTTTTTGTTATTATGAGCGCATGTTTGATGTTGGTACCTTTGTGGTGAGCAGACCAAATTCTTTGGTGTATGCGAGTTTGTTCGTGGCAGTCTTTATCAGTTTTTCAGCGGCATTAAAACCATTAAAAGTGCTTGCGGATACCTTGTGGTATGAGCCTAATTTTAAAAAAACAAAACCAATGGTTTGGCTATCCATTTTTTCGATTTTAGTATTTGTTCTTTGTGTTTCGCGAATTGCCGGAAACGACTTTAACCCTTTTATTTATTTCAGGTTTTGAAAACGCTAAAATTTCTTTTTATTTTTTTGATACTCATCCTGGTCCTGCCTGCTTTTAATGGCATGGTTCCTGTAATTAAATCGGGGAAGTTAATGGGGGATATTGCCATTGCCGAAAATGTAAACTTTACCTGGAAAGACTGGTTTTCAGGGAAATATCAACAAAAAAAAGAAGAATACCTCAATACCAATGTGGGCTTTTACGCCGATTTGATTCGCATAAACAACCAAATCGATTTTTCGCTGTTTGGAATTCTCCACGCCAAATACGTGGTGGAAGGAGTAAGCCATTATTTGTATGAAGTGCCTTACATCGACTCCTATTTCGGAACCGATAAGCGAACCGATGCCTCGCTGCTCCATGATTGTTTGGAGATAAAGGAGGTACAGGACACACTCTTGGCACAGGGCAAAGAATTTCTATTTGTGATAGCCACAAACAAGGCCGACTTTTATCCTGAAAACCTGCCATTGGTGTATCAAAAGAATCAAAAAAAGCCAAGAAATTACAGCGTCTATTTAAAATACTTTGATTCTTTGGGCATACAATATATAGATTTCAATGCCTATTTTATGAATCAAAAGGGTAAGACAAAATATCCCCTCATCACGAAATTTAATACCCATTGGTCTTCGTATGGGGCTGCATTGGTGGTGGATAGTTTACTTAAATACTTTGGCACATTGCCAAAAATGGGAGACCTGGCGATGCCCAACATTTCCTATCGCGAAAGCATGACTTACAATAACCACGATCGTGAAGCTTTTGACCCATTGAACCTTATAGTTGGTTGGAAAGAACGGGAAATCACGGCCACCCCGGTGTACAACTTTAAAACGATAAAAAACGAAAATCCCCCTAAAATTCTATGCCTGGCCGACAGTTATTTTTGGGAGATTTACAACCAAAAGGTTCTGCAATCGGTTTTTGGAGATTTAGAGTTTTGGTATTACAACCGGGAGCATTGGAATAAAAATGGAAAATTATTGGGCGATGCGGCTTCGAATCCAGAGCTCGGAAACGGTTATTTGAAACAATGCGATGTCGTACTTATGATGGCCAGCGAATTTCATTTGAACTGTTTGAATAAGGGAATGGTTCAAAAATTAATATTATAGCTACTCAGGATAGATAGAGCCTGCTGAAAAACACTTCATATATGGATATGATTAGGTTCACATTAGCTCCAATTTCTTTTTATGCACGATAAAATGGGTCAGGATTAAAAGTTGTGCATCAAATGCCTTCATGAGGTGGTTAGTTCATTGCACATGCTTTACTTCGGCGGCTGCAGCTTGAAGTACGTCAAAGTACATCTGCGCTTTGCCGCCTCGTCCTGCACGCACACTGAACTTTTTCAGCAGGCCCTAGATAGTTCAATTCAGGACGCTTCAGACTAATTAATGGCAATGATTTTCATTATTCTTTGGTTCTTCAGGTAAATTTGAACAAAATATATACCCTTTTCTAAGTAAGATAAATCAAGGGTCCAATTATTTTTTATTGAGCCTTCTTCAAAAGTCATTTGCTCCTGGCCTAAATCGTTAATAATTTTAATTAAGTCAATTTTTTCGTAGCTAGGAGTTCTTATATTGATAACCCCCTTAGATGGGTTAGGAAAAATGAGAACCTGATTCACTTGAAGCCTTTCAATTTTAAGACGAGAATCGTGCGTTACACTCTGACAATGTTTATTATTTAGCCATTCAGAATTACTCTCTTTTTTTATGCTATCTAATCCAAATCCTTTGAGAGTAATTATTCCACAAAAATTAGTGGAAGGAGCGTCAGTATCCCAGATCATAGGATAAGTTATGGCGATTGTATCGGCTAGGTTCGGAGGAATGGCTTTGATAATTTTTTTTTCATAAGCGGAATAAACCACATTGCCAAAGCTTGCTTTAATGCTATAAGTATCATTAGTCTTGACAGTATCAGGTCCGGAATTTCGGATCTCAAATTCTGCTTTATAAACACCGTTTATTCTGGAAACAACGGTATCCCCGGCTTTAGGATTAAGGACAGTTATCGCCATATCAATATGACGTCCTTGCGCAAAGGTCATCTGATATAGATCAATGCATAGAATGACTAACCATAACTTTAATATTAATGTAAAATGACTAGTTTTTTGCATGATAATTTACTTCCGTTTTCTACAAATAAACTATATACTCCATTTGGAATTCCCTTCATATTTAAGTCTGAAAAGAAGTTGTTTTGATCATAATGCCATTGCTGAACAGTACTTCCTTGGTTATTTAACAATTTTATGTTCACATCGCCTTCTATGTTTTGAACTTTTATGCTACAAATATCCTTAACAGGGTTAGGATAAATTTCTAGTGGTATGCTTTTTCCAAAATGAAGCGTTCCACTTGTTGGTGAGCGGTACTTCAAATCAGAAATCAATGATTTGTTGTCCTTTTGCATATTCAAGTCCTCCAATATTAGACCCGTAACATTTCGATTGACCGGCAATGCTGTGAAAGAGATAAAAAAATGATTGAAATCGCTTTGGAAGGAATACGAATGCTTGAAGCTTAGGATGATAGAGTCCTTTACCTCAATCCCTGATAATAAAGGAGCATATAAAGGATCAGGTTTAAATGCGGAATCATAAAAGCTGCCATAGATATACAAAGAATCACCAGCTAGTATTTTGTCAGGGCCTTGATTGTATAAGCTGTATTGCAGGGTAATCGAGCCATCAGATTTAACAAAGTCTTTATCTTTGTAATTCAAAATTCTAACTTTTAAGTCTACTTTCCTTTTTTGTGCATAGGTAAATGAAGACGAAAGTATAACGATTAAAATGCAGTAGGATAATTTAATTTTTTTCATGATTTTTTTTATTAATTGTCCGGTAAATCCTCCCCACAAAAGCAACAGATTTCAAATTGTTTAAGGAACTTAATGTCCGGGCAATCTTCAGGTAATCGCCCTATGCATCTTTTCAATGTAATTTCAAAGTTGAAAGTCATACAACACCCAACAGGGTTTCCACTTTGACTATTAAGACAATTGTTATTTGCCTTGCAAAAATCTTGTAGAACTTCATAATTTTGATCTTCAATAAGTTCCTTAAAATAGTTAGCTCCAAGTCCCCAAGTATGGACAGCCCCAGCCGGCATTTTCATTGTAATTTTTGGTATCATACAGAGTCCAGATAGATTATGGTTCAATTTGATATTTAAATTATCAAATGTTAAACATGGAGGTGCCCCTGTATTTGAAATAATTTCAAAATCAAAATCTACAAATTCAATAATTGTGGCCCCGGCTGTGTATCCGGTTGTCGTCATCAAGGGCAATATTTTTATGCGACCAGCGCTCACTTCTATGGTTTGGCCTGCATTTACCCGTTTCAATAAATCCCAGTCAGAGGTAAAGTCATTGTAAATAGAAACGTCAAAGCTGGGGATATCCAAAGTATTTGTCGAATTAAAAGTAATAGTTTGGCCAGCAGTGGTGTTTAAAAATTTAAAGGTAGTCTCCACATTGTTTAAGTTGCCGGAGACTGTCTGATAACAATTAGAATAATACGGTACACCAAATGGTTTCTGTGAAAAAACAACTGAGGACAGACCAAAAAGCGCATAGATAAGCAATAAAGAGTTTAAAGTTTTCATCATAATTTTAATTAATTAGTACAAACCTAAATAACTTTTTTAAAAAAAAAAATATTTTTTTAAAAAAATTAAAATAGGCAAAACTTAGAGCTAAGGTGTTAAATTATAACAACGTACGGACGTATGATATTTTTTGTTTTAGCTATTCTTATGAAATGAATTTTAAATTTAAAACCACATATTTCATCCAACAACTACCTGCTCAGGTACATACTCTTCATACTGTACAACTCTCTGAACACAGGATCCATGGTGTCTTTCACAAAGAGAATGGCTTCACCGGTCGATTTCATTTCAGGTCCCAATTCCTTATTTACATTTGGGAATTTATTAAACGAAAAAACCGGCTTTTTAATGGCGTAGCCCTGGGGTTTTATTTGTATGTCGAAATCTTTGAGTTTATGGGTTCCCAGCATCACTTTAGTCGCAATATTGATAAATGGAACCTGGTAGGCTTTGCAAATAAATGGAACGGTGCGTGAGGCTCTTGGATTGGCTTCTATTACATATACTTTTTCATCCTTAACAGCGAATTGGATATTCAATAACCCAACCACATTCAAGGCTCGGCAAATTTTTTCGGTGTATTCCTTCATCAGGTTCATCACATTTTCCGACAAGCTGAAGGGAGGTAATACCGCTGAGCTATCACCGCTATGAATTCCGGCCGGTTCTATATGTTCCATCATTCCGATAATGTAAACATCCTTACCATCACATATGCTGTCGCTTTCGGTTTCTTCGGCTCGGTCGAGGAAATGGTCGATAAGAACCCTATTTCCGGGCATATCGCCTAATAATTTAATAACGGCCTGTTCGAGTTCCTCGTCATTAATTACAATTTTCATTCCTTGTCCGCCCAAAACGTACGATGGCCTTACCAACACCGGATAGCCCACTTCTTTGGCCACCACGATGGCTTCTTCGGCATTTTCTGCCACGCCATAGAGTGGATAGGGAATGTTCAATTCTTTGAGCAAGTCGGAGAAGCGGCCTCTGTCTTCGGCCACATCCATGTTGTTAAATGAAGTGCCAATAATTTTTACACCACTGGCCTCCAATCTACCCGCTAACTTAAGCGCAGTTTGGCCACCCAACTGAACAATGACACCTGTAGGTTTTTCGAGTTCAATTAGCTCAATTAAATGTTCCCAGTATATGGGTTCAAAATACAATTTATCAGCAATGTCGAAGTCGGTGCTCACCGTTTCGGGATTGCAATTTACCATGATGGCTTCGAACCCTGCTTCTTTTGCTGCAAGTATTCCGTGCACACAGCTATAGTCAAATTCAATGCCTTGTCCTATACGGTTTGGACCGCTGCCCAATACAATAATTTTTGGTCGGTCGCTCACCACACTTTCATTTTCCCCATCAAAGGTGGAGTAGAAGTAATTGGTTTTCGATTCAAATTCGGCAGAACAGGTATCCACCATTTTATAAACCCTGCGAATGCCAAATTCTTTCCGCTTGGCGTAAACGTCATCGTCGGTGCAGTTGCGCATGGCATGGGCAATTTGAAAATCGCTGAATCCTTTTTCTTTGGCCAATCTCAAAACCGATTTATCGATGTTGTTGATTGAATATTTGGCCAGGGTTTTTTCCATTTTCACCAAATCGTGAATTTGTTCTAAAAACCAGCGGTCAATCTTGCTAATTTTTTGAATAGACGTGATAGGAACCCCAAGGGATATAGCGTCTTTGATATGCCAAACCCTGTCCCAACTGGGTTTTTCCAGACTTTCCAAAATAGGATCCAATTTGTGCAAATCAAGTCCGTCGCAACCCAAACCCCTTCGGTTGGTTTCCAAGCTTTGGCAGGCTTTTTGAAGTGCCTCCTGAAAGCTTCGGCCAATGGCCATGACTTCTCCAACCGATTTCATTTGCAAACCCAGTTGTTTGTCGGCGCCTTTGAATTTATCAAAATTCCAGCGGGGTATTTTTACAATGGTATAATCAATGGCCGGCTCAAAAAAAGCCGAAGTAGTTTTGGTAACCGGATTTTTCAATTCGTCGAGATGGTATCCGATAGCCAGTTTAGAAGCAATTTTAGCAATGGGGTATCCGGTAGCTTTCGAAGCAAGGGCGGAAGAGCGGCTTACCCTTGGGTTGATTTCAATGGCGATGAGGTCGTCATTTTCAGGATTCATCGCAAATTGCACATTGCAGCCTCCTGCAAAGTTCCCTATGCTTCTCATCATTAATATAGAGGCGTCTCGCATTTTTTGAAATGCCACATCGCTGAGAGTCATGGCCGGGGCCACGGTGATGCTGTCGCCGGTATGAATACCCATGGGATCAAAGTTTTCGATGGTGCAAATCACCACCATGGCGTCGTTGGCATCCCTAAGCACTTCTAATTCGTATTCTTTCCACCCTAAAACAGCTTTTTCGACCAGAACCTCATGAATGGGGGAGGCTTCCAAACCGGCTTTAAGGGCCGAATCGAGTTCGGACTTGTTCCATACAAATCCCCCGCCATAACCCCCTAAGGTAAAAGAAGGTCGTATAACCAGTGGGTATCCAATTTCCTGTGCAAACTCCTTGCCCTCCAGAAATGAGTTGGCTACCTTGCTGGGCGCTACGTCAATGCCTATGTCCACCATGAGTTTTCTGAACAATTCGCGGTTTTCACAGGTATCAATGGCGTCGATGTCAACGCCAATCAACCGCACCCCATATTTCTCCCAAATGCCCAGGTCCTGAGCTTCCTTGCAGAGGTTGAGCGCTGTTTGTCCGCCCATGGTTGGCAATACAGCATCAATTTTTCGCTCTTCAAGAATTTTGACAATGCTGTCGGTTGTCAAGGGCCACAGGTAAATGTTCTCGGCCATCACCGGGTCGGTCATGATGGTGGCTGGATTGCTGTTGATCAAAGAAACTTCTATGCCTTCTTCCCTTAAACTTCGGGCAGCCTGACTTCCGGAATAGTCGAATTCACAGGCTTGGCCAATGATAATAGGTCCGCTTCCAATAATTAAAACTGATTTGATTGAGAGGTCTCTCGGCATAGGTTAAAAATTGTGCAAAACAACAAATTAATAGGCATAAACCCAAGTGAAAATATAAAGAGTTGTCTCTTAAGTAGTCAAATCATCAAAATTAAACTAAAAACGTATTTTTAAAACCTAAACCCAACCGAAGCCCCAAGCGTATTAAAATCTACTGCCTGATAGTATTCAGAGATCATACCGTTTAATCCCAGTAAAAGTTGTTTATTATTTTTTTGCCATAAGGCATAGTTCAAATAGACAGAAGCTTCTTGCCTTACAATTCCATCGTCGTTAGCCATTCGACCTTCTACACCCATATCTATTTTGTTGCCAATTCGCCACTTGGAATTAGCTGTTAATTCAATGTAGATATTCTCAGAAAAGGTTTCGGCCATGAAGCCAACACCAATTTTAAAAAGAAAATCATGTTTGTTCACAAAATTGATTTGAATAGGCTGAACATCAAATGTTGAATAATGATCCACATTGTAGAGTCTCCGTTCAGCTATCGTCAGCAATCGTGCTGAGAATGAGTAATGACCGCTGCTGAGTGTTACTTCTGGTATCCAAATATGAAAATTAGACGGGTAAAAGTTCCCCCGAACGGAGAGTGATATTTTTTCAAAAGGTACTATCATTCTGTCCTCTGCCGTATTATCAACCTTTTCTTCTACCGGGTATCCCTTTTCTTCCTTATTCAAGCTTGGGTTTTCCGAATTTGGTTTTGAAGCCGGGGGTCTGAAATTATAAAGTGAATCGGGGGCTATATCGCCATGGTTTGACTCTTTTTCCGGCTGAGGGGCAGGAAATTCAAAGGCTCGATTCTTGCTCCAATCCATCGCTGATAAAATATCAAAAAGTAAACTGCAACCATCTAACATACATGATGGATCAAATTCTGAAGAACTGCCATCCGAATATCCTTTCCCTGAACCTCGGTTTGAGCCATTGTTCATTCTACCCGAATTGTTGCCAGAACTTTTACTATGATCTTCCGATTTTTTTTTGAGCTCTTCAATCTTTTGAGCATAAGCCATTGTGCCAATTAAGAGACCTGCTAGGAATATAATGGATTTTCGCATGTGTTTTAATAAAATTTTGATTTAACAAAACATGTTCCAAAGGGTTAACTTGTTTCAAATCGGTTTTTTTTAAATGGAGTGTAAAAAATAAAGAACAGCCCAATTCATTCTTTGTCTACTATGCAAATTACCTGCAGAGATCATCGGCCTATTTGTAGAGTATTGAATGTTGGTGGTTTCTTGTCAAAACGTTGAAGTAAGTGTCAATTATTTGAATAAAGACAGAGGTGAATGACAAGAAAGCGCATAGCTTAGCTTTTAAGGATAAAGTTGTGTGGATCATCTAAAAACTAAATTTCTCCAAACACCTTGTAAACGTATTATTCTCATTTAAGGAAACTATAAGAACAGGGTTATTTTCTATTTTTGTGCTCATGCAAAACCTAACCCTAACTGATGCCCAACAAAAGGTCGACCAATGGATAAAAACCATTGGGGTAAAATACTTTAGTGAACTCACCAATACCGCCATATTAATGGAAGAGGTGGGCGAACTTGCCAGAATTATGGCCAGAAAGTATGGGGACCAATCGTTTAAAAATAAAGAATCGGATACCGATCTTGCCGATGAAATGGCGGATGTACTATGGGTGCTTCTTTGCCTGGCCAATCAAACGGGAGTTGATTTAACAGAGGCTTTTTTAAAAAATATGGAGAAAAAAACTTCCCGAGACGCCCAAAGGCATAAGGCTAACAAAAAATTAAATTAGGGCCTGCTGAAAAACACTTAAAAGCTTGATATGATTAGGTTCACATTAGCTTCTATTTCTTTTAATGCACGATAAAATCAGTAAAGTATGAAAATGTCATGCATCAAATTCCTTAATAATGTCGTTAGTTCATTGCACATGCATTACGCCGATTGGACAAATGTAATAGTCCAAATTTCGTACCTCAATTTGCCCTAAACATTTGCATCCATCGGCATTTACCACTGTATGCTTTACATAATATGGGTGTATCATGTAAAGCACATTGGTTTAACTTCGGCGGCTGCAGCTTGAGGTACGTCAAGTACATCTGCGCTTTGCCGCCTCGTCCTGCACGCACACTGAACTTTTTCTGCAGGCCCTAAATTAACAGGAGCCTTATTTTTTACCAAAGACGTCTGATACTCACCTATTGAATTCAATTAAAGGGGTTTTTAAGGGAGATGTTCTTCAAGCAATAGCTTCAAAGTTCCAGATTAACTTGTAGATATTTGACATTAAATTCTGCATTGCCAAAACCAAATTCAAGAAACTTAAAAAGCCGCAGGGAAAGACTTCACAGCGCAAAAAACAAAATTAAAACCCGTTTTGAGCCTAGTTCTTTTTAATTTTTTTCAGATCTTCGATGGCCTTCTTTCTCGCTTCCTCCGCGGCGTCCTTGGTCAAGAGATCCAGAACTTGAGCCAAGCCATCTATGTCGATATTCTTTAGTTTAATGCGCTTGTCCTTGTCTAAAATATAGATTTGTGGCGTGGCAATAAAGAAATACTCTTTGCGGTAATTGCTTTTGCCATACATGTTGCCCACGTTGATGTATTTCAGTCTTTTTTCCTTCACATATTTTTTCCAACCTTCCCAGTCGTCCTGAGTATACACAGAATAAACTTCAAATTTGGTTCCTACCTTATTCAGGGAGTCGTAAAGCGTATTTAAACGGGGCATGGTTTTTTGGCAATGACCACATTGGTGATCCCAAAACACCACCACCGTAAAAGGTGAGTTGATCGAATATAAGTCGATTTGTTTTAAGTAGGTGGTATCGAATAAATTGGTAATAGGAGGTGCCTGAGCTTCACATAAAGTGGGGCGAATTTTGACAACGTGTTCACATATTTTGCGAATAGTTCCGGTATCGGCCCAGGGTGTTTTTCCAGCGCAATAATAGTTGGTGCCCATATAGTGCAGCACCTTATCCATACACACCGTTTTTGACTCTTCGTAATGGTTAAAAATCCAACTCACGGTATATCTGAACAGTTCTTTGCCACCCGCGGCTTCAATTTTTTTAATAAGGTTATCAGCTTCCTTCACGATGGTATCGGGAATTTGCACAAAGGTGCGGGTCATAAAAACTTTAAGTTTGCTGTGGTAAACCGGAGTTCTTAACAGTCCGTCTTCACTCAAATCAATATTGTCCCAATAGTGATCTTTGAAATAATTGTAGCGGTAGTTTGAATCCTGAAGCGAGCCATCGGGGTTGCGCACAGGAGTGGGTTCAGGCAATTCTTTAAAACTTCTGAATACCTTGGAAATAAACAAAGTGGGGTTTTTATCTGCAATTTCCTGTCGGCGACCCTGTATGGAACTGTCCAAATCCTTAAATTGTTTTTGAAGATCCAAACTGTCCTTGAGCGTGGGTGCCACACGAAGTCGGTTTTTTATACCTTCATATTCCATGGACATTTTACCGGCAAAAATGTTAAATTCAAAAAACGCGGTATTTTCTTTCGAATCCTTGATGATAAACTTATCGGGATCAAATAAAGTATCGGTTTCCAGCGTAAAATTTTGGTCGGTTTGTGAGATTACCAATTCAAAATAATTGCGAGTCGGTGTTACCACCAGGTAAATGCCATTGGGCAATTTGTCTTTTCCGGTAAAAACAATGGTGCCATTTTTATCGGCTTTGGCCGAATCCTTAAGCTGATTTTTATCGGCATAATAGTTGGCTAACAAATAAGTTGAGTTAGGTTGAGCCCCTTTTATTTTAATGGTAATTTTATAACCCTGAGAAAATGATTGAGTTATGAAAAGTAAAAGAAAGGTAATGAGTGTTATGCGTTTTGTCATAATCTTAAAAGTTGCAAATGTAATTAAATTGAGATGATATAATTTTGTGAGCTGTTCAAGTTTTTGTTCAAATTTTATGCCAAAAGAGGATAACGCCGGTTTTTTTGATTTAGTGCACGAAGTGGTAAGGCTTATTCCCACCGGAAGAGTGACGAGCTATGGTGCCATTGCGCGCTATTTAGGCACCGCCAAATCGAGCCGTATGGTAGGCTGGGCCATGAACAGTTCACACTTTTTAAGTGTGCCAATTCCGGCCCATCGGGTGGTGAATCGCTCAGGCTTGTTAAGCGGCAAAGCGCACTTTGGCGCTGAAAATAGGATGCAAAAATTGCTCGAAAATGAAGGCATTGTGATAATTGATAATCAAATCCAAAATTTTGACCAATTGTTCTGGGATCCCAATCTGGAGTTGAAAATATGAAATCAATAGAATAAGTGGGTTTTGGCAATAAACTCAGTGATGCGTATGGGGGTTTAAGGAGGTCCAATTTCTAAACTGCTCAAAAGTAACCCACTTACTCTTAACGCTTCAGCAATAGACTTACATTCTCTACATGATGTGTATGAGGGAACATATCAACCGGACATGATTTCACAATGCGGTAATGGGCAGCGAGCAGAGCCAGATCGCGGGCTTGAGTGGCTGCATTGCAACTCACATACACTATTTTTTCAGGTGCCAACTTTAGCAATTGGTTAACCACATCGGGATGCATTCCTGCTCTGGGTGGGTCGGTAACCACTACATCAGGCCTTCCCTTGCCTTGAATAAAGGCGTCGCTGAGTTCAAATCGCATATCGCCAACGGTGAATTCAACATTATGAATGTGGTTAATTTCGGCATTTTGCATGGCATCTTCTATGGCTTGGGGTACACTTTCAATCCCGTAAACTTTTAAAGCCTTTCTGGCCAGAAAAAGCGAGATACTGCCGGTTCCACAGTATAAATCATATACCGTTTCATGGCCGCTTAGGTCCGAAAACTCCCTTACAATTCTATAGAGTTCAAGAGCTTGGGCGCTATTGGTTTGAAAAAATGACTTTGGTCTGATGCGGTAAACGAGGTCCTCAAGCATTTCTTCAATAAAATCTCGGCCTTTGAAAAGGCGAATGTCGAGATCATAAATGGCATCGTTCACCTTGGTGTTGAAGCCGTAAAGCAGCGAGGTAAGTTGGGGAAAATCATGGTGGATGGCCTCCATCATGCCCTGTATCGCCTCCATGTCCTCTTCACCCAGTATCAGAAGCACCATCCATTGCCCGAGGCTTGTATTGCGTATAATAACATTTCTCAAAAAGCCTTGCTGCGCTTTGATATCGTAAAAGCTAAGCGCATGGCTTAAAGCATAGTTTTTTATAAAATGTCGAAGCCGATTGCTTAAATCATCTTGAAGATAGCAGGTTTCTATGTCGAGAATTTTGTCGAAACGGCCGGAGATATGAAAGCCGGCGGCATTGGAATGGGTTCCGGGTTCTACGTTTTCATTTTGCAGGAGCCAGCGTTTGTTGCTAAACGCGTATTCCAGCTTGTTTCGGTAAAGGGTTTGGTTAGCGCTACCTACGATTGGCAGCCATTGTTCGCACTCCACCTTACCCAGACGTTCAAAAGCATCCTGCACCTGTTTGTTTTTCCAAAAAAGCTGAGTTTGGTAATCCATGTGTTGCCATTTACAGCCTCCGCAAACACCGAAATGTGAGCAAAAGGGACTCACTCGGCTTGGGCCGGGTGCGAGGAGGGTATCAATTTCAGCAAAAAGGGTTTTTTGTTTTTTGGCAATGAGCCGGATATGGGCCAAATCGCCTGGAACTGCATATTTCACAAAAATTACTTTTCCATCTACGCGGGCTATGCAATAGCCTTCAGCACCGGCATTTTCAATAGTGATATTTTCATAAATTTTACCGTACAGTTTACCTATTGACATCCTTTGCTGAGATTATATAAAAAAATGCAAAAGTAGCATGAATAGGTGGCCCTATGCAAATACTTGTTGAAAGCGCTCTGAAAAAAAGATGAAGTAAGATTATTTATTGTTTTCGGCAGCTACCCCCGTTAAAATGCTGCTGAATTTAACCGGCTCTATATAGCCTGCCTCCTGGTACATCACATTTTTTTTGGTCAAATAAAAGTAGGTGGTAGGATAGCCGCTGCTATTGCCACCGCTCAAAGCTCCCAACAGTTGACGACCGTTAAGGGTATCGGTTCCGTTGATGTATTTTTTGTCGAGTTCAGGATTAAATTTAATGGGCACAAAATCTTTGTTGATTAAAGCAATCACCTGTTCATTGGTGTAGGTATTTTTATCCATTACTTTGCACCAATGACACCAATCGGTATAGGTGTCAATCAGGGCAATCTTGCCTTCTTTTCTCGCTTTTTCTACTCCCTCATTCCAATCGTACCATTTAATTTCTTCGATTCCCGAATTTTCGGTTGAGAAACTTCCCAAAGCCAAAAGTAAAACCAATCCCAATGTAATTTTTTTGATAAAATGCATGATATTCAAAATTAACTACGAAAATAAAACAAAAATTATACCTTAAATGTAATTTTATTCTTGAAATTTGCATGCTTGCATCATAATAACAACTGCGGATTTGGATAAAGGAAAGTTCATAATTGATGGAGAAATTGAGGGGAAACCTGAGTCGGCCTATTTAAACAAGCAAAAATCGAAAAAGGCGAAGCAAAACAGGATGGCTCTTTGGAGTTTGGCAAGCCTCTGTTTCGCATTGATATTATTCGCATTTTACCAAACCGTGCAGGTAAGGGTTTTGTCGAATAAAATAGAAAGTATGAAGTCGGAAATAGCCAAAGCCGAATTGTTGATTCAGGAAAATGAGGCCTTCAGGACCCTAAACGACACCTTACAAAAAAAAATATTGCAACTCAAGAAGGACAACGACATACTGGCTGAGAACAGCGACAGCGTGGGCGGCATATTTTTTGAGGTTCAAATTGGAAATTTTTATGACTTTAACATGGATGCTTACATGAACGAGTTAGAAGCATTAAGACAAGAAAAGTCGGGGAATGGTTCAAAATTGTTGCTAGGGCGTTTTCGCTCTTTCAAAAAGGCCATGCTTTTTGAAAATGATATCAAGAAAATGGGGTTTGTAAATGCCTTTATCGTTGGACGAATTAACGGCAAGTTGGTAGATTATCAGGAAGCACTTGCGGCCTATCAGCAACAAGGGCAATTGTGAACATGCAAACGAATTGTGAAAAAAAATCGTTTACCTTTATGATTTGAGGTGAACCATAGAAAGAAAAGATGAATAGCAGTAACGACCACTTAGAAAACAGTGAATTGCTGGATAAACTGGATGAGTTTATCCGCAAATACTATAAAAA
This sequence comes from uncultured Chitinophaga sp., assembly GCA_964617955.1. GTDB lineage: Bacteria > Bacteroidota > Bacteroidia > NS11-12g > UBA9320 > JABWCE01. The sequence goes on along the minus strand of CAZTXB010000017.1, from coordinate 15,421 downwards.
CCGATTGATACGCGGTCTTATTTTTTTTATAGGATCGGCGCTTAGTTTTTTCCTCATCGTTTCACTGTTGGAGTATTTCGGACGATTTAGCACTGGCGTGCGCACCTTTTTATTTTACAGTTTTATTTTATTTACCGCGTACATCCTATACCGTTTTATACTCATCCCCTTGTTAAAGTTGTACCGCATAGGAGAGAGGCTCAATTATGAAACCGCCTCACAAATCATTGGGCAACATTTCAGCAATATAAAAGACAAACTATTAAATACGCTTCAGCTCAACCGCCAATTCCAAAACGAGTTCGACAACCGGTTTTTGGCTGCCTCTATTGCACAAAAAACAGCCGAATTAAGGCCCATTCGTTTTTCAAGCGCCATTGATTTAAGAGGGAATAAGCGCTATGCCAAATATGCCATTGGGCCAATGTTGGTGTTGATTGTAATCATGATTGTGGCGCCGGGTTTTAAAGAAACCACTACCCGACTCATACGTCACGACGAGCATTTCGCTGTACCGGCTCCTTTTCAATTTATTTTAAAAAATAAAATGCTTGAAACCGGCCAAAACGAAGATTTCGAGGTAGCGCTTGGTATCGAAGGAAAAGTAAGGCCTGATGAGGTGTATCTGGTCACCAACGGAAACCGCTTTAAAATGCGAAAGGACGATAAGAGTGACTTTACCTTTACCCTTCGCAATGTTCAAAAATCCTTCAACTTTCATTTTGAGTCTGCTGAATTCAGCTCGGATGCTTATGAGCTGATAGTAAAGCAAAAACCGGTCTTACTTGATTTCAGCATTCAGCTCGACTATCCGGCTTATACCGGTCGTACCGATGAAAAGCTCGAAAATATTGGTGACATTACCATTCCGGCCGGTACCAAAGTTTTGTGGAAATTTGATACCAAGAATGTTGAAAGCATGAATCTTTTAATGGCCGCCTCACAGGTTAAGGCTGTAAGGGAAGGGCAAAACAAGTTTTCATTCCAGAAGTTATTTAAAAACAGCGAGCTTATTAAAATAAGAACCGCCAACAGAGAAACCGAAAGTAAGGATTCGGTGGTTTATCAGATTAATGTGGTGCAGGATGCCTACCCGGCCATTAGTTTTAGAGAGCGGGTCGACAGCAACAACGCAAAACTTGTATACTTCATTGGCGACATCAACGATGATTATGGTTTCAGTAAACTGATGTTTCACTATAAGTTTATTGAATCGGAGAATCAGGCCAAAATTCAGATGGGGTTAAAGCAGGCGATTATTGGAATTAATACGGGACAAACCGCTCAAAATTATTTCTACCAATGGGATTTAAGTTCATTGGACATTAAGGCCGGTGAAAAAATAGAATACTACTTTGAAGTATGGGATAACGATGCAGTGAATGGCAGTAAATCGACCCGAACAGGAAACGGGTTATTTGCTGCCCCAACGCTTGAACAAATTGAAAAGCAGGAAGAAAAAAGCAGTGAAGCCATAAAAAATGAAATGGCGGATGCCATCAAAGACACCAAAGCTTTGGAGGATGAAATTAAAAAACTTGAGCAAAAGCTCACCGAAAAGAAATCCTTAAACTGGGAAGATAAAAAGCAAATTGAAGATCTGCTCGAAAAACACAAAGACCTACAGCAAAAAATGAAGGATTTGATGGAGCAGAACAAAGATAAAAACAGCAAAGAGTCGGAATACAAGGATGTGGACCAAAGCGTACTTGAGAAACAGGCTGAACTTCAAAAATTATTTGAGGAGTTGATGGATGAAGACATGAAACAACTCCTTGAAAAGATGAAGGAGATGCTTCAGAAAAACGAAAAGGACCAGTTACAGGAGCAGATGGATAAGTTTAAGTTTAACGACAAAGAGCTCAAAAAAAAGATGGAAAGAGCCCTTGAGTTATTTAAACAACTTGAACTTGAAAAAAAGATGAAGGAAACGGTTGAAAAATTAGAAGAGCTGGCCAAAGAGCAAGAAAAGTTAGCTGAAGATACCAAGAACGAAAAGCAATCGGCGGAGGAACTGAAGCAAAAACAAGAGGAACTCAATAAAAAGTTCGATGACATAAAAAAGGATTTAAAGGAGATTAAGGAAAAAAATGAGAAACTGGAACAGCCCAACGATTTAAAGGATACCAAAAACAAGGAAGAATCCATTGATAAAGAGCAGAAGGAGAGCAAAGATGAGCTGGAGAAAAAACAGAACAAGAAGGCTGCACCACACCAAAAAAAGGCTGCCGACGAAATGAGAGAAATGGGCGAAAAGATGGACGATGACATGACCGCCATGAGCAAAGACCAACAGGAAGAGGATTACAATACCCTCCGGCAGATTCTCGAAAATCTGGTTGCCGTTTCGAAGGATCAGGAGCGCGTTATGAAAGAGTTTAAAGCCGTAGGAGGGTATAATCCCCGCTATGTTGAGCTTGCCCAACAGCAGAAAAAATTGAGAGACGATACCCGAATCATAGAAGACTCGCTCTTTGCCTTGAGTAAAAGAGTAATACAGATTAAGTCGTTTATAAACAAAGAAATAGGATTGGTTAACAACAATATGGATAAAGCTCTTGAAAATCTGGGCTTTAGAAATATACCGGCCTTGGTTAATAACGAACAATACATTATGACCAGTTTAAACAATCTGGCACTCTTGTTAAGCGATGTACTCAAAGACATGCAGGAGCAAATGAAGAATGCCAAACCTAATCCGAATTGCAAAAATCCGAAAAATGGTAAAGGGAAAAAGCCCAGCATGAAGGAAATAAAAGAGATGCAGGAAAAAATGGGCAAGGAAATGGAAAAGATGAAAAAAGACGGGGAGAATGGCAAAAAAGCAGGGTCCAAGGATTTGGCTAAAATGGCTGCTGAACAGGCCGCCTTGCGCAAAAAAATGCGTGATATGCAGAAAGAACTCGAGAAGGAAGGAAAAGGAAAATCCTTAGGCGATTTGCAAAAAACCCAAGAGTTGATGGATGAGCAGGAGAAGGATATTGTCAACAAAAAAATTACAGAAGAAACCCTTCGCAGGCAAAGAGAAATTATGACGAGAATGCTCGACCATGAAAGGGCCGAAAAGGAACAAGAGCAAGATCAGGAGCGCAAATCGAATGAGGGCAAACAGGTGAAACGGGATTTGCCACCCAGTTTGCAAGAATATTTAAAACAGCAGCAAAAAGGCCAGGAATTGTTGCGTACGGTTTCCCCCAGTTTAAACCCTTATTACAAGGAAAAAGTAAAGGATTATTTTAAATCATTAGAAAATTAAAACATGTATAAAGTTGCAGTGAACCAAGGGGCGGAACAGGAGGTAAAACTTGATAATGGCTTGTTTTATTTGAATGGCAAGCCCGTAGAATTTGATATCATAGCCAACAACGACGGCACCTACCACGCCTTGTACAAAGGTAAATCCTATCACATCGAAGTGACGGGGCATGCGGCCAATGATCTAACCTTGAAAATTAACAATCAAAAAACAGAGACCAGAATAAAAAATGACCTTGAGGAATTGCTCAGTCAAATGGGCATGGATAAATTAAGTGGTCCTTTGATGAACGAACTTACGGCCCCTATGCCTGGAATGGTTTTAAAGCTAGTGGTAGCGGTCGGGGATTCGGTAAAAAAAGGCGACAGTTTAATTGTTCTTGAAGCCATGAAAATGGAGAACAATATAAAAGCCGCAGGTGATGGCATTGTTTCGGAGATTGCTGTGGCACCCGGCGATAAGGTGGAGAAGAATCAGGTGTTAATCCGATTTTAAACAAAACCCTATCTTTACATGTTTTATTGTGCCTCAATGGGGGCCCGAACACCATGCGATGGATTTCTGTAATATTATTTTTTATGGCATTTCAAACAACGTATGCGCAAAATGCGAATCAGCACTCCAGCGACAGCAGCAACTCTTTGTCTGTTGAAAAAATTTGCAGCTACTATGCTGAAAACACCTGGCTCCCCGATGCTTATATTCACAACGCTACGTGTGCCTGCAAAAATTTAACCTTAAATGCTGAAGCTACAAGCATCAGACAGGTTTTAAAACAAGAACTCGAAGGGGTAGACCAGCTCATTAAAGATAAACTGTTAATGGCCAAGCAAGACTACTCATGCGGCAAACTTACACGTCGTAAATACAGGTTGTTGTTAAAAAAGACCCTCAGTCCTCTGGTCTATCAGCATCATAAATTGGCTTTTAGCAAAGTCGATTGTAAGGGGCGTATAGCGCCCTATCCGGTTTGGAAATTTATTACGGTGCGAAAAGTCAAATCTTGCAAAACCATATGGTTTGGCATGCGATTTTTTGCTTCATGCAGCGGAAAAATTGGTAAATGGTAATCCGGTCCTTTAAGACCGGGTTACGAATTTTTGTTTACCAATCTCCAAAGCAGAAGCCTAGAGTTTAACTCAACTCCAACTGCATGGTAGTTGCTGGAAGCGTTCATTGCCAAATTCTTAAGATTGAGTTCAAGTTCTTTGTGTTTGGGATCTGAGAATTGAAATCAATATTTAATAAGTTTGCACAAATTTTAAAAATGATGAGAACAGCATTCATTCTATTTTTTGTGTTTGTAAGTCTACTGGCTTCTGCTCAGGATGGCAAAACAGATTCCCTAAAAGCAGAGCTTAAAAAGCTAGAACTGCTAAAGTCCGATGTGGAAGGAAAGATAAAAAACGTGAAATCGGAAATTGAAAAAACAGCGCCATTTATTCCGTGGAAAAAAGGGGGGTTCGGGGCCATTAATTTCAACCAGATGGGTTTTACAAACTGGGCAGCGGGAGGTATTAATGCCCTTTCGGTTACTGCCCTCGGCAGCATGTATGCAAACTATAGCAATAAAAAAGTGGTTTGGAACAACAACCTCGATTTAGCCTATGGAATGATTCAAAACAAAGGGCAGGAGATTCGAAAAAACGAAGATAAAATTGATTTTTTAACCAAGTTTGGGCACAGTTCGCCGGTAAAAAACGTAAATTATGCTATGCTGGTCAATTTTAAAAGTCAGTTTGCCCCCTCCTACACTTATGATGATAAAAATGTGAGAAGCCCTATGATTTCGACATTTCTTGCCCCGGCTTTTATCTTGGCGTCTCTGGGTATCGATTATAAACCAAGGCCCTTTTTATCTTTTTATATTTCGCCTGCTACAGGAAAATTTACCATTGTGAATGTGGATGACAATGCCATCAAAACGGCTTTTGCGGTGGATACATTAAAAAAGGTTCGCCAAGAATTTGGAGCCCTTGCTAACATTTTTTTTCAAAAAAACCTGAGTAAAAACATAAACCTTTTGTCGAGGCTATCCCTTTTTAATAATTACACCGATGTGAACACAGCCAATCGTAAAAACATCGATGTCAATTTTGAGAGCATGATCAATGCCCGCATCAATAAATTCATAAGCGCAAGCCTTTTTATCAACGCCATTTACGATAACGACATCAAAATTAATTATGACGAATCGGATGCAAGTAAAGTAGGTCCGCGAATGCAGTTTAAGGAGGTATTTGGCATTGGATTGTCGTATAAATTTTAAGAAGTTTAACCAAAACGCAAGCGAAGTTTGACTGGGGGCTTTGCTTTTCAAGGGCGATAAAAAAGCGCATGCGCGTAGTCATGTGACGGCTATAAAGCTTTAAAAAAAACTTTAGCACACGATAGGAAATTTTCATTAAAACACTTTGGTTTGCGGCATGCAACGAGATGCCCAAATATTTGAACTGATACAAGCTGAGTTAAGCCGTCAACAGCACGGAATAGAACTGATTGCCTCCGAAAATTTTGTTTCAAAACAAGTGATGGAAGCCATGGGCTCGGTACTCACCAATAAATATGCCGAGGGCCTTCCTGGAAAGCGATATTATGGCGGTTGTGAAGTGGTGGATGTGGTTGAGCAAATTGCCATTGACAGAATTAAAAAATTATTTGGTGCTGAATGGGCCAATGTACAGCCTCATTCCGGAGCACAAGCCAATGCTGCCGTAATGCTGGCCTGCCTTAAACCGGGTGATTCTATTTTAGGTTTCGACTTATCTCACGGGGGCCATTTAACCCACGGCAGTCCAGTTAATTTTTCCGGCAAACTATATTCTGCTAACTTTTATGGGGTTGAAGAAGAAACCGGTATGATCGATTGGGATAAGCTTCACGCCAAGGCCCAATTGGTGAAGCCTAAATTAATTATATGCGGCGCCTCTTCTTACAGCCGCGATTGGGATTTTAAACGCTTGCGCAATATTGCCGATGAAGTAGGAGCCATCCTTATGGCCGATATCTCTCATCCGGCAGGTTTAATAGCCAAAAAACTCTTAAATGACCCGATTCCTCATTGCCATATCGTAACAAGTACCACCCATAAAACCTTACGGGGGCCAAGAGGGGGTATTATTTTACTGGGAAAAGATTTTGAAAACCCTTGGGGCTTAACGGATTTAAAAGGTCAGATAAAAAAAATGTCGGCGGTATTGGATGGGGCTGTTTTTCCGGGAACACAGGGTGGGCCGCTTGAACATGTCATCGCCGCCAAGGCAGTGGCCTTTGGAGAGGCCCTCACCGATGAATTTACAGAATATGCCAAAAACGTAATCCTTAATGCCAAGGTCCTGGCCTCATCGCTGGTGGAAAGAGGGTATAAAATTATTAGCGGCGGTACCGACAACCACATGATGCTCATTGATTTGAGGTCGAAGGATGCGGCCCTGACGGGAAAAATCGCCGACGATGTACTGGTTAGATGCCATATAACCGTTAATAAAAACACGGTACCTTTTGAAACCCGAAGTCCATTTGTTACCAGTGGCATCCGCATCGGTTCTTCAGCCATCACTACCAGGGGAATGGGTGTAAAGGAAATGCCATTTATTGTAGAGCTCATTGATTTTGCTTTGACCCATCGCGAAGATGACCATAAATTAAAAAGTGTTTCGGAAAAAGTGATGGAATTGATGAAGCAATTTCCATTATACGCGTCCTGAGTTTTTTTAAACTTTGGATTTTACGATTACAGCATTACCTTTATAACCCTTCATGATTTCGTTGAAACGGCCCATTGAATCCATCGTAAAATTTCTTTCAAAACCAAAGCCCATACTAGGGTTATACATTGTATTGGCGCTTGTTTTATCGTTTGTAAATTTTAATAAAGGCCAAACAAAATATTTTTCGCCGCAGGACAAATACACCCATTACAACAATTACGTCATTTTTAAGAGCGCCTTTTTTCATTTGAAAGAAGGCCTGAATCTCTATTCCAGCTATCCTGAAGAGCATTGGGATTTGTATAAGTACAGCCCATCTTTTGCATTTGCAATGATGGGATTGGCCGCTTTTCCTGATTTATTTGGCCTCATGTTATGGAACCTGATGAATGTGCTGTTGCTATATTACGGGCTTCGCTATTTTGTTAAAGGCCCGCCTCATACAGTGTTCATGCTGTGGTTTGTTTTTAATGAATCCGTTACCTCCGTTCTCAATTCACAAAGCAATTTAATGATAGCCGGCTTACTGGTTGCGGCCTTTTCATTCTTTGAAAGGGATAAAGTTCATTGGGCCGCCCTATGCATTGTATCGACTTTTTTTATCAAAATTTTTGGAATAGCAGCGGCACTGCTTTTTATCTTTTACCCGGGCAAAGGCCGCTTTATTGTTTGGTGTATCGTGTGGTCCTTGCTTATTGCTGCTTTGCCGTTGCTAACAACCCCATTGAGCAGCCTCAGTTGGCAATATCAAAATTGGCTACACCTACTCGCCAATGACCATTCGGGCAATTATGGCTATAGTTTCATGGGAATATTGCACAGTTGGTTCGGACTGAGCAAGGGAAAAGACCTGTTGGTTCTGCTTGGTTTGGGATTGATGCTTATCCCACTTTTTCTTTATAAAAAACAGAGTTCTTTTCATTTTCGTTTAAACTGGTTTGCCGCCTTACTCATCTGGCTGGTCATCTTTAATCACAAGGCAGAATCTCCCACTTTTATTGTTGCTTTTGTGGGCATAGCCCTTTGGTTTTTTACAAGTGAAAAGAATAAAACAAGCATCGCTCTAGCTGTTTTTGCCTTTGTTTTCACCAGTTTGGCCCCTACCGATTTATTTCCCCCTACTCTTAAACACAACTTTTTCGAACCTTTCGCTATAAAGGCGCTGCCCTGCGTTATGATCTGGATATACCTGGTGTTTGGTTTGATGAAGGAAGGCATAAAAAAAATTGAATAAAGTTTGTTTATGAATATAATTTCCTTCTACCTTTGTGTGGAAGGGCTGGCAGAATTGAAAAATTTAATACTATCATTTTACCGGCTGAAGTCGAATACCAATGTCAGGCTTTTTTCAACCTTAGGGTGATCCTTTCTTCTGGTCTATGACGAGTGGAGACGACGTAAGAAGACAGCGATACGAGACAGGCCAAAACATGCTTTAAGGGATTTTTTTCAACCCTCAGCCCTTTTTTACTTAGAATACCATTTACGTTTTTTATACATAAAATGATGAAATACAGCACATTATTTGCACTATTCCTTATGGGGGTAATCTTTGAAAACACGACCTATGCCAATCCTACTTTTTCATGGAGTAAACCTAAACCCTCAGCCCATTTGTCATCCATTTTACCGGCCGACAAAAAACCCAAAAAAGAATTTGCCTATCGACAGGTGGCCAGCGTATATCCGGTGAAAGCACTCAGCAATTGCATGATGTTAGGTTATGAGAGACAGGTAGGGGCCAAGCATATTTTTAAAATTGCAGCCGGCTATACCAATTTTGCTGAGCAAGCATTGAATACTGCTTTCAATAACGAATTGTCGCAATATTCAGGTATGCGGTTCGACATGACTTTAAAATATTATATTGGAAAGGAAACCGTGCTTTTCAACGGCATCTATGTCGCCCCTTTCTTTTCGTTTAAAAATGCGAAGTTTCAATATCGGGGAAATGATTTCTTCAGTCCGGGGATCGACGTCTGGGAAGACGGAACCGCAGCGAGTTATACCATCGGCGGAATTATGGGGGTGCAGTTTCCCATTACCGAGAGTTTTGTATTTGATTTTTATGTAGGCAATGCAAATATGAACAGCAGTGGCAATTACAAGGAAGCAAGCCGTTTTATGGACAGTTACCGAAACTCAATAGGACTGATTTCAGGCTTTAGCTTAGGTTTTGGTTTTTAACGGGCTCAAACTCTTCGGTCACAGCTAACCCTTAAAACTTTAGAACTTTCAGCACCCACTTTATAATCTTCGCTTAACAAAGGTGTGCTTATCAGTAGCAAGTGTTTATCAGAGGCGATCACCCAAGTTTTCTCTTTTTCAGGAATTGATATTTTCTTATCGATTAAAATATCGCTTACTTTTTTATGACCTCCCATGCCAAGGGGTTTCATTTTATCGCCCTGCTTCCAAACCCTTAGGGTTAAAGGCCAACTTATTTTATCATAATCAAGGCAGCAAGTATTTTTTTCCATCAAATTTTCGGGTAGGGTGCTCAGTATTTCAAAATACCAGTCATGGTGGGGTGTCTCAATTCTCGACGTGTTTGCATTTAAGTTAAAGCTCAGGTCAGTGAGGTTCGGAATGGTGTCAATCAGCAATTCGTCTCGATTCAGGCAAATGCGATGTGTTTTTGAAAAAAATTGTTTACCGCTTTCGCTTTTTAAGTTTTTAAAAATGGTATCGGTCGTTGCCGCATTAAACCCATAGGGCAGGAGCAAATGATAAAGCATAAATTTAGCCCCTGCATGTTTTAAGAGGGTAGGAATACTAAGTGTTGTTTGCAGTGCGTTTTCGTGAAGTAAAGTGCGTTTTATATCCTGGAGCATCTCCTCCATAAACACATTGGCCTCTTTGACGATGGAGGCATTTTCATAAAAAGCATTTTCAAAATCGGGGTTTATCCATTTAAATTGAGGTAGCACGTGCATTCTTAGGCGGTTTCTATGATATTTATCACTGAGGTTGCTTTTGTCTTCTCTGAAAGGGATTCCCTTTTCCCTTACAAAATCTGAGATTTCGGACTTGGTAATGCTGAGCATTGGGCGGATGAGCATGCCATTTTTGGCCTGTATGCCTTCCAAACCTTTAAGACCTGTGCCTCGGATTTGATTAAGCAGAAGGGTTTCCACCATATCGGTCTTATGATGGGCCGTGGCAATTTTTTGGAAATTTTCCTTCTCACAGAGTGCCTTAAAATACCCATATCTCAAGTCCCGGGCAGCCATTTGAATGGAAATGCCGTGTTCAGCAGCGTATGCCTCGGTTTTAAAACTTTGGCTATAAAAATCTATGCCGTTTTTTATGCAGTGGTCTTTAACAAAATCTTCATCCTCATCGCTTTCCTCACCCCTCAATCCAAAATTACAATGGGCAACGGAAAAATCAATTTTTTTGAGAATAAAATAGTGGAGTAAAAACATGGAGTCGGCTCCGCCGCTCACGGCCAGCAGAATCCTCTCAGAACTTAGAATCAACCCATTGTTCTCTACATAATGTTCTAATTTTTCGAGTAAGTCCCCCACAATGCAAAAATGAGAAATACTGCACTCATTCCAATACATGTTCATTTATAAATTTAGCCTTGAATTTTGCGATACTCAAATCGACTTAAATCGATCATTTCGAAAAACACCCGGTTTTGCAGGCGTGAATGTTCATCATGGTTTTAAAAATTTTACCACTTTTAATAAGAAAAACAGTGCTCTAAATATTTAAGTGTAACTTTGCATTTCATTACATATGAGTGACCCTATAAAGCACGAATGCGGAATAGCATTTATCAGGCTAAAAAAACCATTAGACTTTTATCAGGAAAAATACGGAACGTCTCTCTACGGACTAAAAAAACTCCAGTTGCTCATGGCCAAACAGTTGAACAGGGGCCAGGATGGAGCGGGTATCGGGGTCATAAAACTCAACCCTAAATACGGACACCGCTACATTGCGCGCAAAAGAAGCATCAGCAAAAATGCGGTCGCCGACATGTTCAATGAAATTAAAACCAAATACGACTCTCTCGATTCCTCTAAAACCAACAATATTGAATGGCTTAAAGACAATTTTGCCTATGCAGGCGAACTGCTCATAGGCCATTTAAGGTATGGCACACATGGCGGAAACTCCATAGAGCATATTCATCCTTTTTTGCGACAAAATAACTGGATGAGTCGGAATTTGGTTCTGGCCGGTAATTATAACATGACCAATGTCGATGAAATGTTTCAGCATTTGATAGAGTTGGGTCAGCATCCAAAAGAGATTTCGGACAATGTGACCATGCTCGAAAAAATAGGCCATTTTATTGACGAGGAAAATGAAGTCTTGTTTAAAAAATACCGAGGCGAAGGATTAACCCATCTTGAGATTACACAAAAGATAAAAAATGAACTCGATGTAGGCAACATTTTGAAAAGATCCTTCAAAAATGTAGATGGGGGATACAATATGGTAGGCATGCTCGGACATGGAGACGCCTTTGTTATTCGCGATCCGGCGGGCATCAGGCCTTCCTATTATTTCGAAAACGATGAAATTTTTGTCTCTGCCAGCGAAAGGCCGGCCATTCAAACCACCTTTAACATTATGCAGTACGATGTGAAAGAGCTGCATCCCGGCCACGCACTCATCATTAAACAAAATGGAGAGGTGGAAGACGTCGGGATTGTGCCCCCCGTTGAAAAAAAGAGTTGTTCGTTTGAGCGCATTTATTTTTCAAGGGGAAGCGATGCCGATATCTACACCGAAAGAAAAGCCCTTGGCCACTTGCTTTCAAAAAAAGTGCTCGAAAAAGTAGGCTATGATTTTAAAAATACCCTCTTTTCATACATTCCTAATTCGGCTGCTACTGCCTTTTATGGCTTGCTGGATGGCATTATTCTTGAATTAAACGAATGGAAGACCTCTCAAATTATCAAGCTGGGAGCCAATCCGTCACCTGAAAAGATTGCTGAAATTATACACCTGAGTATTCGCCGTGAAAAGGTGCTTATAAAAGATGCCAAAATGCGAACCTTTATCAGTCAGGGAAAAGACCGCGATGAGTTGGTTGGTGAGGCTTACGATGTAACGTATGGACTGGTTAAAGACCATGAAGACACCATCGTAGTAATGGATGATTCGGTGGTACGCGGAACCACCTTGAAACAAAGCATTCTCAGAATTTTGGACAGACTGAGGCCCAAACATTTGCTCATTGTTTCCTCGGCTCCTATCATTAAATACCCTGATTGTTACGGCATTGACATGAGCCGGTTCAGCGAGTTTGTTGCTTACAAAGCCTTGCTGAGTTTGTTAAAGAAAAATGGCTTGGAACATAAAATTGAGGAGACCTACAAGGAATGCCAACGCTTAATTAAGCTTCCCGGCGATAAAATTCACAATGCTGTTAAAGATCTATACGATCTCTACACCGATGAGGAACTTTCAGAAGAAATAAAAAACCACATCACCCCTGATGATTTGAAGGCCTCTGTGGATATTGTATTTCAAAGTGTTGATAATCTTCACAAGGCATGTCCCAATCATCTCGGCGATTGGTACTTTACAGGCAATTACCCAACCACCGGAGGAGTAAAAGTAGCATTGCGGTCGTTTATTTATGCTTACGAAGGACGGACCGAAAGAGCGTATTAATTGCTCTTTACTAAAGTACTTCCTTTAAGTTCGTAAACAACATCTTTGTCTTTTAAATTATTTTTATTATGGCATCTATCCTAGCTTCATACCATTTACCAAATACTTTACTATCTTTTATATAAACCAATGATATTTGATCTTCATTATGACCTCCACTGCTAAAATATCCAATATAAGAATATGATTTATTATCATTTTGAAGATAAATTTCATAATAACTAAACCAGCCATTTCCCATATATGGGCTGCTTTGTAAGTAAACTAAATAATCAGCTAAACCATCATTATTTAGGGCCTGCTGAAAAACACTTAAAGGCTTGATATGATGAGGTTCATTAAAAATTTTATTGCTTTTAATGCACGATAAATTTAGTGAACCATGAAAATATCGTGCATCGAATGGCTTCAGAAAGACGTTAGTTCATTGCACGTCCCTTACTTCGTCGGCTTCGGCTCGAGGTACGGCAAAGTACATCTTCGCCTTGCCTCCTTGTAATGAACGCACACTGAACTTTTTCAGCAGGCCCTATTTAGGTCTCCTTTGACGGCACTATTCTTATAAACTTATTTAATCCAGCAATCTCATCTGCATTTTCTAATTTTTCATCCAATGGTATATCCCTTACAATTTCAGAATCATTTTCTTCAATTTTTCTAAATTCACCTTTTGCATTCAAGTAACCAAGATGTGTAGCATCAAAATGTTTTTTTACACTTTCCCATATATTAGTATCTTTATCAATTGATTGGTCAATGTTTGTTTTAGTTTCTGATTTCTTAGTATCTTTATTCGTGCAACTTAGAATCAGTAAGCAACAAAATAGAACGAGAATTTTAGATTTATTTGTCATCGGTTTATTTAAAATGATATTAAAAACTAACTGAGATTGAATTTTAAAATGTGTTTCCTCGTGGTTAAGATTTTATTTCAAATGTAAATATTTTCTTAACTAAAAAAGAGTTTATAGAAAATTTTTCTGTCCTCCAGAGTTTCCATCACTTACCTTCCCAGCCAACGTCTGACCCCCGAAGGCTTTGCAAATTGGCGGGTCGACTTCGAGGCTTTCTAAAATAATACTCATTAATACATTAAAAAATCTACAACAAAACAAATCGATGACTTGGCATTCGCAAATCCATTTTGAATAGGTTCAACGTTTTTCAAAAAATATTATTAACTTTGTTTAGTGTATTTGCCTAATGCAGAAAATGCAGTTATACCTGAAGAAAAAATTTTAGGTTATGTTTTAAATGCAGAGCATTATGATGGCAAAAATAAGGCAAGAGTTTTTGAAAGTGTTTTTGGAATCAACCTCAACAATGCAAATATTTTAGTTGATAAAATAAAAAATGCGGTTTTAGAAAACGAAATTATTTTTGAGATTGAAACTTCATTTGGCAAAAAATATTCGCTTGACTTTGAAATGGAATATAATAGTATTTCCGCCAAAGTAAGAACAGGTTGGATTATTGAAAATGGAAGTAATGACCCGAGATTGACCAGTTGTTATGTAAAAATATAAATGATTATGCAATTAACAGAATTAAATGTAATAGCTCTGCTTAATGAAATCCCTGCTGAGCACTTGGGCAAAGGTACAATTGGTACGATAGTTCATGATTACCATAACGGTTTTTTTGAAGTAGAATTTAGCGATACCAAAGGAAGAACTTATGCACAACTGACTTTGGCAGCTGATAATTTATTGCTCCTTAAACATGAACCAGAATTAGCAACATAAAAGGTTGACTAACTGAGTTTATCTACACTTCAGTATAAACTCCCATTTTAGAAAATTTATCGACCCTTTGAGAAACGAGTTCTTCTTTGCTGAGTTCCGACAATTCCTTCAACATTTTTTTCAACTCATTTTTAAGAGTTTTATACATCAATTCAGGATCGTTATGCGCGCCTCCCAAAGGTTCTTTAATCACCTTGTCGATCAATCTGTTTTCAAGCATATCGGAAGAGGTGAGTTTTAAGGCAATGGCAGCTTTTTCTTTAAAATCCCAGCTGCGCCAAAGAATGGATGAACAAGATTCGGGTGAAATAACCGAGTACCAGGTGTATTCGAGCATGGCAATGATATTGCCCACGCCAATACCTAAGGCACCTCCACTGGCCCCTTCGCCAATCACAATGCAAATGACAGGAACCTTTAAAACCGACATTTCCATTAAGTTTTTGGCAATGGCTTCACCTTGTCCCCGCTCCTCAGCCTCCAGGCCGGGCGAGGCACCCGGGGTATCAATTAAGGTAATGATGGGAATATCGAACTTTTCGGCCAGTTTCATAAGTCTTAAGGCTTTGCGGTATCCTTCAGGATTTGGCATACCGAAGTTTCTCATTTGCCTTTGCTTGGTATTTCTTCCTTTTTGATGGCCAATAATCATCACCGGCTGGTTGTCGAGCTTAGCAAAGCCCCCTACGAGGGCCTTATCATCGGCAACATTCCTGTCGCCGTGCAGTTCAATAAAATCTTTAAAAATCTCTTCGATAAAATCGAGGGTATAAGGCCGGTCGGGATGACGGCTGATTTGAACTTTTTGCCATCCGTTCAAATCTTCATAAATGGTTTTTCTTAATTCATTTACTTTTTTTTCGAGTTGCGCTATGGTATCGCTTAAGTCAACCTTTCCTTTTGCAGTGGTTTCTTTTGCTTTTTCCATCTGCTTTTGCAGTTCTTCTATAGGCTTTTCAAAATCAAACAACATCATAAAAAAAATTATAAGTTGGCAAAGGTAAGTATAAAATAATTAGTTCTACTTTGTCACTCATAATAGTTTGATATTCAAACAATTTAACATATAT
>CAZTXB010000016.1:0-62022 GCA_964617955.1 uncultured Chitinophaga sp. | reverse complement strand
AGTAGGTACTATGCTGATAATGAATATTTCTAGAGTGACAAAGTAGAACTATTTATTAAGCCGGCAAATAAAATCCTTGGAACAGGCATTTTTAAGAGAGGGGGGGTTAAGAGAAAGAATGACCAAAGCAAGAATTGACCAAAGAAAAAAAAACCAATAATGCTCCTTTTTACTGCCACTTAATGTAACTCTTGGGACCATTTCGACCGTAGCAAGTTGTCCCACCTGTCCCAAGAATAGCAATAAATGACTTTAAATAAATACCACCCACCCCTAACCTATCATTTTCTCAAGAGCATTGTCATACAAGCCCTTATACTCTTTTACAGTTCCAAAGCCAATACCATCCATAATCATTTCGTTACCGGTAACTTTACCAAGATGGATATAAGGAGTTGAGTATGAGACCAATTGATTTTCAAACTTTTCTTTGTCCTCAAAATGGATGCTCACCACAATTCGACTTTGAGCCTCACCAAAAAGAAAGGCATCTGTTCGGAAATTTTTATCTGAAGTAACCACAAACCCCAATTCATTTGGCATAGCCGACTCAAGCAAGGCGATGAATAGTCCACCTTCACTGCAATCGTGGCAGCTGAGCAACAAGTTAGCCGTTATTAATTTATAAATGCATTGCTGTAAGTCGTATTCTTTGTCAAGATCGAAATAGGGAACCGGACTGAAGTTTTCATTTTTGTATTTGGCAAGATATTGTGAGGACCCCAGGTCATTGTGGCTTTCTCCCAAAAGGTATATCAGGTCGCCTTCTTGCTTAAAATCGAGCGTCATAATATGTTCCGGAGCTTCAATAATCCCAACCATACCTATGGTAGGCGTAGGAAAAACAGCTTCACCATCGGTGCTTTGATTGTAAAAACTCACATTTCCACCTGTAACCGGGGTTCCAAATTTTCGACAGGCATGCCCCATTCCGTCAATGGCATGCTTAAACTGGTAGTAAACTTCCTTGTCGTATGGATTTCCAAAATTCAGGCAATTGGTCACGCCTCCGGGTTTTCCACCCGAACACACGATATTTCGGGCAGCCTCTGCTACGGCAATGGCGCATCCTATTTCAGGATCGGCCCACACATAGCGGCTATTGCAATCCACGGTGAGGGCCAGGGATTTTTCGCTGCCTTTTATCATAACTACAGCAGCATCACTTGGCCGGTTGGTGCTTTGATTGACAGTGCCTACCATGCTGTCGTATTGTCGGTATACCCATTTTTTGCTGGCAATATTGGGTAATTGTGTTAAGAATTTAGCGGCCCTTGTGAGTTCATCCGCACCTTTGAGATCAGAAATACTCCTGATATCAAATTCAGCTATTTGAGAAAAATAAGCGGGGGTTTCCCACTCGCGATGGTAAACCGGAGTGCCGCCGCCTAAAGCCAAACTTTCGGCGGGAATATCGGCTTCCAACACTCCATTCATAAAGTATTTAACTCTGCCGGTATCTGTCACCTCACCTATGCAGGCATAAGTGAGATCCCATTTTTTAAAAATATCAATGGCTTTTTGTTCTTTACCTTTTTGTAGCACAACCAGCATGCGTTCCTGGCTCTCGCTAAGTAAAATTTCCCAGCCTTTCATATCGCTTTGTCGGGTTGGAACCTTGTCGAGGTTTATTTCCATTCCAGTACCGCTTTTGGCGGCCATTTCGCTTGTACTGCAGGTAATGCCGGCTGCTCCCATATCTTGCATGCCCACAACAGCATCGGTTTCGAGCAGTTCCATCGAAGCTTCTAAAATGAGTTTTTCCCAAAAGGGGTCACCCACCTGAACCGATGGCAAATCGTTGATGCTTTCTTCAGAAATATCTTTGCTGGCAAAGGCAGCCCCATGAATACCATCTTTACCGGTTGAAGCGCCAAAAATATAAACCGGGTTACCCGGGCCTTCTGCAACGGCACTTATGGTTTTTCCAACTTTAGCAATGCCTACACTCATGGCATTGACCAGAATATTGGTTTCGTAACAATCGTCGAAGTAAACTTCTCCTCCCACGGTTGGTATCCCGAAAGCATTGCCATAATCTCCAATACCCTTTACCACGCCTTTAAGCAGCCATTGGGTTCGGTCGGTTTTTATGTTTCCAAAACGCAGGGAGTTGAGTTGGGCAATTGGCCTTGCGCCCATACTAAAAATATCTCGGTTTATTCCTCCAACACCAGTGGCTGCGCCCTGGTAAGGTTCAATAGCCGAAGGATGGTTGTGGCTTTCAATTTTAAAGCAGGCTGCCAGTCCATCACCAATATCAATGAGTCCGGCATTTTCTTCTCCGGCTTTTGCAAGCATGGAGGGACCTTCTTTGGGTAAAGTTTTTAGCCATGTGATGGAATTCTTGTACGAACAATGCTCACTCCACATGACAGAATAAATAGAGAGTTCGGTAAAATTTGGAGTTCGCCCTAAAATAGATTTTATCTTTTCAAACTCCTCAGGCAGTAGGCCTAAAGATTGAGCTTGTTCAAGGGTGCTGATGGGTTGAGTGGATGTTGGAGCCAATGGTTTTTAATAGTTAACGCCTAATCGCGCAAAAATTTCTGATAATTAATAAACTTCAGGCAAAGGTAATTCTATTTAGTATTTTGGCCGCCTTTTTAAGCCGCCTTTTTAATTTTTTAATGAGGTCCTCATGTATTTTAAAACTTCCCTGAAGAAGGGGGCGGCTAAAATACAGGAGGAGACCATCAGTTTAGAGGGGCTTAAACCCATTTTTTTTGCGAATGGGTGATACGCCGACGGAATCCAAAACCTATTTTGCTTTTTTAGGAAAAAGATGCATTGACGAGCGGATGTATGAATTAAAAGTAAATAGGATAAGAGCAGTCCTCGCTTTTGAATATACGTTTCAGATAAATAATCCGATAAGAATTATTAACCTTTGCATAAATGGTTATGGCAATCAAATTAATTTTTGACCTATGGTAAATTTAAAAATTGCAGGTCAAGAGGATATACACACTTTATGTGGTTTGGCAAATGAAATTTGGTATGCGCATTATCCGGGTATTATCAGCCTTGAGCAAATAGAATATATGTTGGCTGAATTTTACAGTGAAGCTGCACTTGAAAAGCAAATGTTAGCCGGCCAGAACTTTTATATTATTCAAAATGAGGATCTGAACAATCTTGGCTATGTAGCTTTCAGTCAAACAATGGACAGAGAATGGTTTATGAATAAATTTTACATTAAATCAGATCTCCAAAATGCAGGAATCGGCGCGGCTGTCCTGAAAATTTGGGAAGAAGATAAAAATCCACATATTGTGCGCTTGCAAGTCAATCGACAAAATTACAAGGCCATTAATTTTTATTTTAAAAATGGTTTCAGAATCGAAAAGGTTGCCAACTTTGATATTGGCAACGGTTATACCATGGATGATTTTGTGATGAAGAAAAGCTATTAAAAAAGCTATTTTTTTATGGCCATATTGATACCATCTCTCAGTGGCAGCATAACAGTTTCAAAAGAATTGTCGTGCCGTAAATCGCGGTTGAATTGATCGATGGCCATGGTTTCCTTATCTGTATTCAGAGCTGTTTCATCCAATACCTTACCACTCCATAATACATTATCGGCTAAAATAAGCGCCCCTGACTTTAACCCATTTTTAAGCAAGTTGAGATAAGCAGGGTAATTCTCTTTATCGGCATCTATAAAAACCATGTCAAAGGCTATGCTTTTGAGCAAATCAGGCAAAACATCCAAAGCCTTTCCGATGTGAAGGGTAACCCTAGCCTCAAAACCTGCTTGCCTTATATTTTGGCTTATGGTATTTTTGAGTTCTATGTCCTTTTCAATGGAGTGTATATGTCCGGTTAAATCAAGCCCTTCGGCCATCGCAATAGCCGAGTACCCTGTGTAGGTCCCGATTTCGAGCACATGCTGTGGTCTAAAAATGCGAACTATCATTTTTAAGAAGCCCCCTTGAAGATGTCCGGAGAGCATGCGGGGGTTTATTTGAGTAAGATGGGTTTGACGAAAAACTTCCTTTAGATACGGAGTTTCCGGAGAACTCATGTTTTCGCAATAGGCGGTCAGCTTTGGGTCAATATAATTCATTTACTTAATGTCGATAAGGGTTTCAAGCATTTTGTGGTCGGAACTGAAATGGCGTGAAGCCAGATAGTTGAACGACATCATGGAAGTGTCGTGCAAAATATAATCGATTCGCAATGAAGGAAGGGGACCTGTGTAAGTGCCTCCCAGCCCGTTTCCGCTTTCCATAAAGCAGTCTTTAAGATTTTTACTCAGGGTATTATAGGCAAAGGATTGAGGGGTGTCGTTGAAATCACCGCACAGAATAATGGGTTTATCGCATGAATTCATATTATCCTTAACCAATACAGCCTGCTGACCCCTTTTAATAAATGCAGTTTTGAGTCGCTCAAAAATATTTTTTGAGACCTGAAGGGTTCTTTCGCTGCTCTCGCCTATTTTTTTAAGTAGGGCATAATCTGTTCTGGCCAACTTAAGCGATTGTAAATGAACATTGTAAACCCTTACGATTTTAGTTTTAAATTTAATATCAGCATAAAGACAAAGATTTACCGATTCGTCTCCAAAATCAAAATCGCCGTAATCGACTATTTTATTTTTTGAAAATACAATGATTCCATAACGCGACTTGCCATGGCTTCGCTTTAAGGTACGGAGGTAGTGATAGCGCAGTCCGGTGCTTTTTTTAATGCGCTGTATAGCGGTAACGCCATTTTTTTCAAGATTATAAAACTCCTGAATGCAGAGTACGTCCGGGTTTTTATCCTCAAGCTCCACAATAAACTTGTCAAAAAAATTGGCATCTTCATAAATCCCAAACAATTTGGCATTAAAAGAAACCACTTTGAGCTTGCCTTCCCTTTCCGAAGAAGTTTCGGCCCCAAAGGTTATGATTTTGTTGATGCTTGACAAGCCCAAAACAACAGTTGCCAGATTAAACACAAAGCGCAACTTTGCTTGAATAGCCCAAAAAACCAGGAAAAGAATATTTGCGATAAGAAATAAGGGGTGTAACAATCCAAAAAAAGCGATAGGCCAAAAAACAGAAGGATTGATATATGGCGCTGCATAGGAAAGCAGCAAGCCGGCAACGACAAGATAGTTTAGGTACTTAAGTAGGATATTTAAAACTATCAATGGTGATTATTTCAGGCAAAGTTCGCCTATAAGACTAAGTAATACCACTGTGATTTAAATAATATGCCAATATTATGTCCATGAAAGTGTGGTCAATGCCCAAGAATACAAATGTTAAGGGCAAATGGAGAAGCAAAAAATTGGACAATTGCATCCGGCCAGTGGTAAAGCATCGGCTATTCGCTGGCTCTGAATAATATTTCTTTTTCGTCGCTGGTGAGACTATCGTAACCAGAGTGTGAAATTTTATCTAGAATAGCATCGATTTCGGCTTGATTGGGCTTGCCACCGCGCTTTTCACGTCGGGCATTCGCTTTCTTTGACTCTTGAGTGGAATACACCTTTTCTTTATAAATTTTCTTTTCATCTATGCCGCCTTGAGAAGGGACAAATTTTTGGAGATTATTTAAAAATGATTTGAGAGGGTTGTTGACACGACCTTGAATGTATAATATAAAAACGATGCCGAAGAAGGCTCCGCCAAGATGAGCGATTCCACCCCCTGAGTTACCGCTGGGAATACTCGCAATATCCATGATTATCAGTGCGAGGGCCAGCCATTTGAGCTTAATACGGAAAACGCCAAAAAGCATCACCTCAAAGTTTGGGATCAAGGTTGCCGTGGCACCCGTTATGGCCATGACGCTTCCCGAGGCGCCTACCAGATAGCCTATGGATTGCACGTTGGATAAGGCCGGAAAGACGGTATAACTCACAATAAAGACGATGGCTGCAAAAACGCCGCCGGCCAAATAAACCTGCCAAACCCTTTTGGGGCCTAAAAAGTCATAAAGCAATCCCCCTAAAAAATAGAACATGAGCATGTTAAACAGGATGTGAAAAACACCTGTATGCATGAATTGATAGGTAATTAGGGTCCAAAATCTCTGAATCAGTAAGTCAAACTGACTGGGTACATATAAGTAATTAATTACCTGAGCGGCCGCGTCGGATTGGTTGAAAAAAAAGAGCAATAACTTGAAGAGAGAAACGGCAGCAAATAACAGCACATTAATCAAAACAATTTGATTAACAGGGGAAGAGCTGTTTTGCAGGCGGTATTTAATGTCTTGCCAAAGCGTCATATCTTAAAAAAACGAATTTCTATCATTTTTATTCCAGTATAAAACCAATAAAAACCCAAATATCAAACCCCCGACATGGGCAAAATGGGCAATATGATCATTATACCGGTTAGCAAATCCAAGGTAAATTTCGATAATTCCGTAACCAATTGCCAAAAACTTTGCTTTAATCGGCACCGGAATTGGGAAAATGATGAGCTCGGTATTTGGAAAAAGCATTGCAAACGCAGCAATAAGGCCCATGATGGCGCCTGAGGCCCCAATTGTAACTTTGTTGTAAATTTGATAAACCGTTGAAGAAATCTCGTCTATTTTTCCTCTGGGCATTAAAAATCCGGTCTCATTATAAACCTTAAAGGCATCGATAACGAAAATAAAAATGGCCGATCCGGCAACACAGAAAAGATAAAAAAACAAAAAACGTTTTTCGCCCCAAACCTGCTCTAATTTGCTTCCAAACACATAAAGACAGAGCATATTGAGCAAAAGGTGCATGAGGCTTCCGTGAATAAACTGATAGGTAAAAATTTGATAAGGTTTGAAGGCTGCGCTATCGATATAATGCAAGCCCAGCAAATTGGTAAGGTCGATTCCACGTGAAGCCAGAATGTAGGTAAACACAAAGAATCCAATATTGATAAAAAGTAAATTTTTGCTGATGGGTGGCATGGGAGCCATTTGTCCGAATCTCATAATTAAGGAGTAGCCAAAGCCAGATTGTTTTTAATGGAAATTTGTTGAGCCAAGGCAGTGGCTATCAAAGTAAGCTGTTCGCTCGCCGCACCATGTTCATTGAAAGGATTTATGCCCTGGTCGGCTTTTGATCTTAAATTTTCAAAAATAGGAATATGCCCGATGACCGGAACATCAAATTCTTTCGACAAAATATCTGCCCCTCCCTGTCCGAAGATAAAATATTTTTTATCAGGAGAATCATCAGGCACAAACCAGCTCATGTTTTCTACAATTCCCAATATGGGCGCAGTTACTCCTGCTGTTCTGAACATACTCATGGCTCGGCGGCAATCGGCAATGGCCATCTCCTGAGGAGTAGTAACCATAAGTACGCCTGTGAGCGGAAGCATTTGAGCCACCGTAAGATGGATATCACCTGTACCCGGTGGAAGATCAATGATCAGGTAATCGAGATCACCCCACAAAGCATCGTTTGTCAATTGTTTAAAGGCCGATGAAATCATCGGTCCACGCCAAACCACCGGCTGATTTTCTCTGAGCATAAAACCGATGGACATAATTTTAATCCCATCTTTTTCTGCTGGAATCATTTTTCCGGTTTCCGACACAACGACCTGATGTCCCTTTAATCCCATGAGAATGGGAATGGAAGGACCATAGATATCTGCATCCAAAATACCCACCTTGGCACCCATATGCGAAAGTCCGTAGGCGAGATTAGCAGCCAAACTGCTTTTGCCAACGCCTCCTTTACCTGAAGCCACAGCAATAATATTTTTAACCTCAGGCAGCACCTCGCTTTTGTCGCGTTTGGTGGTTACTTTGGCGCTCATTGTAATATTTATTTCCCCTACATTTTTAATAAAATGTTTCACGGCATTGCGGCATGCCCTTTCAATCATCTCCTTCATAGGACATGCAGGGGTAGTCAGCTCTACAGTGAAAGAGACATTGAGATGATCAATTTCAATATCTTTGACCATGCCAAGGGTTACAATATCCTTGTGAAGATCGGGGTCATCTACATGACTCAGAGCCTGAAGTATTTCTTGATTGCTTATTTCACTCATTCCAATACCTAATATTATTCCAAATTATCGCAGGCGTTTAAATATAGAAACGATTCGCCCGAAAAATCGTTTTTCAAATGCAAAGAAAAATTTAAACTTTCCAAATATAAAACCGTAAACAAGAAGCAGAATATTGTAAAATACCAATATGGCCAAGGTATAAACCAAGCCTCTTAAAAAGCGTGGTTCAATTTCACGGATTCCCAAAGTATTAAAAATCGGATTTTTGACATAAAGGGAGGTAAAACCTGTACAGGTAAAAACCAATAAAATGATTAAAACATCAAAGGCTGACTTCACTTGCCAGCGCTGTTTCAACTTTTCAACAAAATTCATTCGTGCGAAGGTAATACCAATTGCATTTAAAAAATGAATAAACCACTCGAATCGGTCAAGATATAAAAGGATAGCCCGGGAGTTTATACTTGATTGAGAATATAATTTGCCTTTAGTTTGAAACTCTTCAATGCAAGCATGAAAGGCAAAAAAAAGGACAAGCACATTTTACTAAGCAGGAATACAACTGTATGGTTTCAGCTGATCGGGATAATGCTTCATCCAATTTTTAGCCATCATAACCTAAACGCGCAAAACAGGGTTTATACCCAGAGTATGATTGATACCCTTGCTTCACCGGCCTTTTATGGAAGAGGCTACGTAAACAATGGAGATACAAAAGCAGCTAACTTCTTAGCTAAAGAGTTTGCCAAAACCGGTTTAAAGCCACTCGTTGAGGGCAAGAACATAAAGGATTCCGTCATGTCGCGTTATTTTCATCCCTTTCAATTTGAGGTGAACAGTTTTCCAAAAAAATGCAAAGTTTGGGTAAATGGAAAGCGGTTATCGCCAGGTATCGATTATTTGGTAAGTCCGGACTGTCCGAGCATAAAAGCCAAATTCAAAATTGCAAATGGCGACATGCATACCGTTAAAAACAAAAGGCGAAAAGCACTTGTATTAGACACCTCATATAAAATAGCAAAGGACGATAGGGCAATAGCCGAACAGTTTGGATTGAAAGTTAACCTGGAAAAAAAATTGACCTGGAGTGCCAGCACCTTTCAAAATACCCAGCCAGAAATAGACCTGTTAAAAACGTCAATGCCTCCCTCCATTGATAAAATCAAGGTAAAAATTAAAAGTAAACTTGAAACACACGATGCCAATAATGTGCTTGGTTATATTGAAGGTACTGAAATTAAGGACACCTTTATCGTTTTGTCGGCTCACTACGACCATTTGGGAATGATGGGGGATGTCCTATTTCCGGGAGCCAACGACAATGCCAGCGGAGTAGCTATGATGCTCGACCTGTCGAATTATTTCATAAAGAATCCCTGCAAATATTCAATAGCCTTTATTGCATTTGCTGGGGAGGAACCGGGCTTAATTGGCAGCAAGGCCTATACCGATCATCCTTTCAAAGCCTTACCTTTATCCAAGATAAAATTTTTAGTCAACCTCGATTTAATGGGCAGTGGCGAGAAAGGAATGGCGGTGGTAAACGCAACCATATTCCCTGAATATTTTAATAAATTGAAGGACATCAATGAAAAGAATAATTATTTAACAGGGTTTAAGGCGAGGGGAAAAGCCGCCAACAGCGACCATTACTGGTTTGTAGAGCGTGGGGTAAAAGGGTTTTTCTTTTATCTCATGGGAGAATATCATTTTTACCATGAAATGAATGATGCCCCCAAAAACTTGCGACTCGGACCTTATTACGACAAATCCTTTTTATTGATCAGGGATTTTATTAAAGGTATTTAGAATTTCAAAGGACAGCGGCAGCCGTTGCTGTAATATCCTTTAGGACTCCTGTGGCGCTTTGTTGCACTGCATGAAGCCAACATAAAGATGGCGATAAGGGCATACATAAACCAAATTTTATTTGATCGCATAATCTTAAAACGCCGCAAGTTCGGCATTATTACCCGTAATTTCAAATTTCTGCCTGTTTGGGTTTGTCAGCTCAAGGTGTAAAATTCGGTTTTTTCAAAAGTATGGCTGCGAATGATACCTGTTGATATGAGGTTAACCAATATTTTGGAGGCTCTATAGCGACTAAGATTGAGCATTTTGGTGTATTGCTTGAGGGTGATGCGTTCATTGGCCGATAAGAAGTCGAGCAAGGCTTTTTCCTTTGAACTGAATTTTATAAGTGTGCCATTAGGTTTTGTTTGTCGCTTGAGTACATCGATCACTACCTTGGAGGCCAACAAGCTCTTATCTTTTACTCTGATATAGGCCCACCAGCTGCCTTCTTCGTCCTTTGCGTAATAGGGTTTAGCCTCGCCTTCCAATACCCTGCATTCGAGCACCAGTTTTCCGTCAATTTCCCACTCGTCCAGTTCAATTTTTACTTCAGGTTTGCAAAAAAAGGAAGCAGCCAAATCCAGCATGTATTTTTCATCCTCCGTACGAATACCGGCAACGGTTTTATTGTCTCTGATACCTACCAAGAGTGTGCCGCCTTTATGATTGGCGAATGCCGACATGGTTTTGGCTATTTTAGAGGCGGAGGTGATGGTTTGCTTAAAATCAAGGGTTTCGTCTTCACCTCTCAAAATCATTTTCAAAATATGAGCTTGCATAGCAGTTATACCTCCGGTGTATGTGCAAGGTATAAATACAAAACGAATTTGTGGTTAAATTTGTTTACATGTTTTGCACTGAAGACAGAGTATTCTAGTTTACCTATCAAAGGAGTTAGATGTTTTCAACCCCACAGTTAAACCGATGTGTACTTTTTTAGCTATGCCCTTCTCCCTGATAAACCAGTAAACTTAGATTTCCTGGATCAAATATATTCTGTGCCAGGGCATGCAGCGTATTCGGAGTGATGAGTTTAATTTCCTCCAAAACCTTTTCCAGAGGTTCGATTTCATCAAAATCGAGTAAACTTCGACCCATCATCAGCATCAAACCTTGATTGCTCTCTTCAGAGATGATCATCTGACCTTTGAGTTGTGTTTTATATAGCTCCAGTTGCTTGGTTGAGAATGGTCGGGCAGCAAATTTTTGGAGTTCATGTTTAACGATTTTAATGGACTTATTCAGGTTTTCGGCATCTGCTGTCCATTGAATATAAAAGAGTCCGGTATCTGAAAAGTAGTTAAAGGCTGCATCAACACCATAGGTAATTCCTTTCTTTTCGCGTAGCGAGATATTGAGGAGGGAGTTGAGGGCAGGTCCCCCTAACATATTGGCCAGCAGCATGGCAGCGGTTTTATCCTCATCGAACATGCTGCAGGCCAATCCCCCATAAACCACGTGGCATTGGTGATGTGCAGTGGATTTACGGACGTTAAATATGCCATTTCTCAAGGGTTTTGACCTCTGTAACTTTTGGGTCTTTAGGGTTTGATCAAAAGAGGTATTGCACCAACTTAAGATTTTAGCAAGGGGCATTGGACCCGAATAGGAAACAACCATTCGTTCAGAAGAAAGTAGTTTTTTAACAAAAATCAAGAGGTCGTTGCGGGAGTAATTCAATATTCTTTCCTTTTGTCCCAGAATATTGGTACCCAAAGGGTGGTCAAAAAAAACGCGCTCATAAAATTCGTCCACAATCATTTCCTCAGGACTGTCGGCATACATATCAATTTCGTCCACAATCACTTTTTTTTCCTTTTCGAGCTCGGCTTCAGGAAACACCGAGTGTAGGGATAAGTCGGCCAGGAGCTCAATGGCCATTCTCGTTTTATCGCTTATCACTGTGGCATACAAACAAGTTTTTTCCTTGGTGGTGTATGCATTCATCTCACCTCCTGCCATTTCTATACTATTGAGTATCTGTCGCCAGTTTCTTTTTTCGGTTCCCTTAAACAACATGTGTTCGAGTAAATGGGCCAGGCCGGTTTCCTCGATGGATTCATCGCGACTGCCTACGTTAAAGGTTACGCCAATATGAGATAAGCGTGTGGAAGTCACTTGTTTATAAGCCAGTCTTATTCCGTTTGTCAGACTTTGGGTGATAAAACTCATTCGGGCTTTGAAAAATTTCTGGTTTGAATCATGCTTTTATTTTCAAGAATTAACGACTGGCAAACTGGCCTCTGGATTTTAAGAATAAAGTGCTCTGCGTTAAATAATGATGCATCCAAAGTTTTAATATCAGACTACATTCTGATTTAAGGATGCCAATGCAGAGCGATACTCATTCACAATTTCAGTGATGATTTCGGAGGCTGGTTTTATTTGGTCGAGGTAGCCGCTGATCTGGCCAATTTCGAGTTCACCTTCCTCCAAATCACCTTCAAACATTCCCTTTTTTGCTCGTCCTCTTCCGAGAAGTTGGGCAAGCCCTTCTTTATCCATACACTGTTGTTCGGCCAATTTAACCTTTTCGTAAAATTTATTTTTAAGCAAGCGGACCGGCGTTAAGGCTTTTAAACTTAATTCTGTCCCCCCATCCCCTGCTTCCATCACCGCTTTTTTAAAGGTAGGATGAGCCGATGACTCCTGGCTCAATACAAATCGGCTTCCGATTTGAACCCCTTCAGCTCCCAAGGCCATGGCAGCCAACATGGTTTTGCCTGTTCCTATGCCCCCTGCCGCAATGACAGGGATAGAAACGGCCTTACAAATTTGAGGGACCAAACACATGGTTGTGGTTTCTTCTCTTCCATTGTGACCGCCTGCTTCAAAGCCTTCAGCCACGATGGCATCCACCCCGGAGTCCTCAGCTTTTTTGGCAAATTTTTCATTTGAAACGACATGGACTACTGTTATGCCATTTTCTTTTAAAAGTGAGGTGTAAGTAGCCGGATTGCCTGCAGATGTCACTACTATTTTGACCTTGAGCTCAAGAATGGTTTCGATATGCTTATCGATGTCAGGATAAAGCATAGGCACATTTACAGCAAAAGGTTTATGAGTGGCTGCCTGGCATTTTAAAATATGTTCTCTTAGCACAGAAGGGTACATGCTACCCGAGCCAATAATACCCAATCCTCCCGCATTGCTAACGGCAGAAGCGAGTTCCCAACCGCTGCACCAAATCATTCCGGCCTGAACAATAGGATATTCAATGTTAAATAAACGCGTGATTCTGTTGCTTGACACTCCTTCTTTTTTAAAAATGTTTTAAGCGCATTACCGTATTAAGAATCTCAGAGAAAGGGTAATTTTACCACCTCAGCCTTGAGTTCTTTGCCGCGTATTTCTACGTAAATTTCGCTTCCCACCTTAGCGTATTCGGCGCCTACATACCCCATTCCTATAGGTTTATTTAAGGTAGGGCTTTGGGTACCGCTGGTTACTTCGCCTATTACAGTCCCTTTGCCATCGGTGAGTTTATAATATTGTCGAGGAATTCCCCGATCTAACAATTCAAAACCGACTAACTTTTTGGTTGGTTTATTCTCCTTGATGGCCTTATGGTATTGCCAGTTGGTAAATTCTTTCTCAAATTTGGTTATCCAGCCGAGCCCTGCTTCGATTGGTGAAGTATCGTCATTGATATCATGTCCGTACAGGCAAAAACCTTTTTCAAGGCGAAGGGTATCTCTTGCACCCAATCCACAGGGAATTATATTAAATTCTTTACCGGCTTCCAGAATGGCTTCCCAAAAATGTTTGGCATCCTCATTCATCATATAAATTTCAAATCCCCCGGCTCCGGTGTATCCGGTGTTGGATATAATGGTATCGGCTTTTCCGCACATGGTGCCCACCTTAAAGGTATAATATTCCATTTCTGAAAGATTCACATCGGTGAGTTTTTGTAAAACATGGATGGCCTTAGGGCCTTGAACGGCAAGCAAACTCATACGGTCACTCATGTCGATCATTTCAACGCCAGCGGTATTGTGCTGGCTAATCCAATTCCAATCTTTTTCAATATTACCGGCATTTACCACCAGGTAATACTCATTTTCATGGTATCGGTAAACCAACAAGTCGTCTACAATTCCACCTTGTGCATTGGGCATACAACTGTATTGAACTTTGCCGTCGGTAAGTTTTGAAACGTCGTTGCTGGTAATACGTTGCAAGAGTTCCAAAGCCCCCTCTCCTTTGAGACAAAATTCGCCCATGTGCGACACATCAAACATGCCGACACCATTTCGAACCGCGTGGTGTTCAGGTAATAATCCGCTGTATTGTACCGGCATATTAAATCCGGCAAAGGGAACCATTTTACCCCCCATGGCAATATGCACATCATTGAGGGGAACAAACTTTAAAGATTGAGAATCCGACATTTTCTAAATTTTTTGGCGAAGATAAGTCAAATTTTGCAGGCGCTAAGGATGATTTTAAAATCCCAAACAAGAGGCAGTGAGTTTTAAAAAACAAAACACTATACCCTTCTCAAACGGCAGGCAGAAACGCCATGCTTAAAAAAAAATGGTGATTGATTTATTAGAGAGCAGCTATATAACGGCGACTCACTTCCTCCCAGTTGATGACGTTAAAAAAGGCCGCGATATAATCGGGGCGGCGATTTTGGTAATGAAGATAATAGGCGTGTTCCCATACATCCATTCCCAAAATAGGGGTGCCTTTACAATCGGCAATATCCATGAGGGGATTGTCTTGATTAGGGGTGCTGCAAACGCAAAGTTTACCGTTGCTTACACATAGCCAGGCCCAACCTGAGCCAAAACGGGTTGCACCGGCAGCAGCAAAATCGGATTTAAATTTTTCAAAACCTCCAAGGTCGCTATCAATGGCTTTTTTTAATTCGCCCGTTGGGCTTCCTCCTCCATTGGGTCCCATCACAGTCCAGAACAAAGAGTGGTTGTAGTGACCGCCACCATTGTTTCTCAAAGCCATTGGATATTTGCTTATGTTTTTGCAAAGATCTTCAAGGCTCATATTTTCCATTTCGGTTCCGGCAATGGCATTGTTTAAATTGGTGATGTAGGCATTATGGTGCTTACTATGATGAATTTCCATGGTGCGCGCATCAATGTGTGGCTCCAAGGCATTGTAATCGTAATTCAGGGTTGGAAGAGAATGTGTCATATTTCTTTGTTTAATGAATTGCAAATTTAAGATTAAGTTCTGTTTAAAGAGAACAACTTAATCGGGTCTATTGTTCGTTATAAACATTAGTTTTGTAGAAGTAATATGAAAAGCACCGCCCTACTTTTTGGTTTTTTGGGTCTACTCATGATGGATTCCTGCAAGGATGAGGCAAACAATGCGAATAGTTATGTTCCGTCGGGCGTGGTTAATCTTGTTATTAATACCGACTTACCGGAGTATTTTAGATTGAAAACCCGTGGAAATTATATTTATGCTCCGGGGGGTAACAGAGGTGTCATTGTAATTCATGATTTCGACGATACCTATGTGGCTATAGAAAGAACGTGCAGTTTCGAGCCTGATAAAGAATGCTCAAAATTATATGTTGACAGCAGTTCGATAAACATTCGCTGTGGATCGTTTAATCAAAGTCAATGGATTCCTTGTTGCGACAGCCGATTTATGTACAGCGGACAAGTTACCTTAGGTCCTGCGCAATACCCCCTGCGCCAGTATTTGGTCAGTGAAAATGGCAATACCTTAACCATTAGAAATTAACCTGAACCAAGAAAAATGAAAAAGATATTGACCTACAACGTGAATGGAATAAGGGCCGCCATCAATAAGGATCTTATAGGTTTTTTAAAAAGAGAAAACCCTGACATCGTATGTTTTCAAGAAACCAAAGCTCAACCCGATCAAATCGACAATCCTCTTTTTGAAGAACTGGGTTACCATTGTTATTGGTTCAGCGCTACCAAAAAGGGTTACAGTGGCGTTGGCATACTTTCAAAAGAAAAAGCCATGGATGTAAAATATGGGGTCGGGCACGAATTATTTGACTACGAAGGGCGCATCATTCAGGCCGATTTTAAAAATTTCTCGGTGCTAAGCACTTATTTTCCCTCAGGCACTACAGGCGATATTCGACAAGATGTGAAATATGATTTTCTGGATTATTTTTACGCACATGCCGAAAAGTTAAAAACCGAAAAAGAGAATGTCATCATTTGCGGCGATTACAATATTTGTCACGAAGCCATCGACATTCATGACCCTAAGGGAAACAAAGACAGCAGTGGGTTTTTGCCGGAAGAAAGGGCCTGGATGAGTGCATTTTTTAAAAACGGATATACCGATACATTTCGCTATTTAAATCCGGGTGTTCCGCACCAATACACGTGGTGGAGTTTCAGGGCCAATGCGCGTCAAAACAACAAGGGGTGGAGGATTGATTATATTTCGGTAAGCCAGTCGCTGGAAGACAAAATTAAGGATGCAAAAATTTTGCCATTCGATTTGCAAAGTGACCACTGTGCCAGCTATACCATCCTTGAGTTGTAAAAATAAGAGGGAGCGATTTACCGCCAAAAATGACACCAGAAACCTTTAGATGGAGAAAAAGATATTAATAATCGGCGCAGGCCTTTCAACGAACTACCTCATCAAATATCTGGCCGAACTGGCAGAACAAAAAAGGTGGAAAATAACCATTGCCGACCGAGACGAAGCTCTGGCAATATCTAAATCGACCTATGAACGCACTTCTGCTGTCGGTCTGAATATAGAACATCACGAGGCACTGGACCAACTGATAGCTGGCCATGATGTGGTGATTAGCATGTTGCCTGCCCATATGCATATGCCGGTAGCTTTAACCTGCTTAAAACATCGGAAAAATTTAGTCACAGCCTCTTATTTATCGGATGAAATGCAGGCCTTGAATCGGAAAGTGTCTGATAGCGGTTTGATTTTTTTAAATGAGATTGGTCTCGACCCCGGCTTGGATCATTTAACGGCCAAGAAAATTATCGATGAAACAAAGGATGCAGGCTATTCTCTTCTGGAGTTTGAAAGTTTTACCGGTGGATTGATGGCGCCTGAAGACGATGACAATCCGTGGAATTATAAGTTTACTTGGAATCCCCGAAATGTGGTGTTGGCCGGCCAGGGCGGAGCGGTAAAATTTATACAGCAAGGGCAGTATAAATATATTCCTTACCATAAAGTGTTTAGACGCACCGAAATCATAGAAATTGACGGCTATGGAAAGTTTGAAGGCTACGCCAACAGAGATTCCTTAAAGTACATCGACATTTATGGTCTGCAAAATATAAAAACGATGTTCAGGGGTACCTTACGCCGACCCGGTTTTTGCAAAGCGTGGAATGTTTTTGTTTCTCTCGGAGCTACTGACGACAGCTATACCCTTGATTCCGAGAACATGACCTATCGAGATTTTATCAATACCTTTTTGGCCTATCACCCTACAGATTCTGTTGAAATCAAACTCAAATATTATTTAAACATTGCCCAGGACGATACCGAGCTTTGGGGTAAATTGGAATGGTTGGATATTTTTAAACCGATTAAAATTGGTCTCAAAAACGCCACGCCGGCTCAAATTCTCCAACACATACTTGAGCGCAAATGGCAAATAAAATTGCATGAGAAAGATATGATCGTGATGTGGCATAAGTTTGTATATACCGATGGTCGAAACACATTTGAAAAGCATGGCTCGGTTGTTGCAAAAGGCCAGGACCAAACCCTGACCTCTATGAGCAAAACCGTAGGCCTGCCCCTTGGCATTGCGACACGCTTAATCCTTGAAAACAGTATAAAATCGACAGGAACTTTGCGGCCCATCACGCCCGAATTTTATGTGCCCATACTCAAAGAATTAGAAAGTTTTGGGATAAGAATGACCGAGAAACTCATAAGTTAGGGCCTGCTGAAAAACACTTAAAGGCTTGATGTGATGAGGTTCATTAAAAACTTTATTGCTTTTAATGCACGTTAAATTTAGTGAACCATGAAAATATCGTGCATCGAATGGCTTCAGAAAGACGTTAGTTCATTGCACGTCCCTTACTTCGTCGGCTTCGGCTCGAGGTACGGCAAAGTACATCTTCGCCTTGCCTCCTTGTAATGAACGCACACTGAACTTTTTCAGCAGGCCCTAAGTTAGTTAGGGACACCTATTTTATTATCCAAACGGTATCCCTCCTCTCGGAAACCGCTGCAAAAAGCCCTAGGCCCCCCTCAATGTTTGAGTATAAGTTGGCAGGATTAAAATACGGTGTACCAAAAATGGCATTGCTTTTCACTTCAGATGCCATAAACTTATAATACTCAGGAGCGAGTTTGCGACAGACAATTTCAATATACTGCTGCTTGACCAGGAACTTATCAGAAACAGGGGGGCTTGACTTTTCCCTTAAGACCAGGTATTCATTTTTGCCTGGATTTTGAATAGAAAAAATAAAGGATTTCGATTTCCCATTAAACAAATTGTCGTTTACAGGAAATGTGAAATCGGAAGCCAAGGGTGGATTTAAGCCTAAATAATCAAAACTGAGGTTAGGTTCATCAAACTTGTCGTAGTAGTGGATTAGAAAATAGTTTCGCTGAAGGGTATCAAGTGTTGCGGTGTCAACCAAGATGCCAGTTCTTTTCATTCTCACCTTAAATTGATAGGCATCACTTAAGGCAATATCATCAACAATCGTAACTATAAGCTGAGAATGTTCTCCGGGGGAAAGAATGACATCATTGGGAGGCGGCATTTTTGAAGGAACTTTTACCGTAGCCATCATTTCGGTTCCTTGATGTAAAATTTTCAGAGTATAATTTTTCATAAAGCCAGGTTTAACTTTAAAAAAATGAGTCTGACTATCGCTTGAAATTTTAAGATTGTTGAGTTGGGCTAGTAAGGTCCCGTTCTCATAAAGATGGATGGTAACAGGGTATAAATTTACATAATTTTCATCGGCCATACCCCTGTTACCACCTGAAATTAGTTTGAAACTGCTGTCAGGATTTAGAATAGCCCAAAACACAGGTTTTGCGACATACCCATTTTTATTTGGCGTGAGCTCTTTTATACAACCTATGAGGAGTAGTAAAAGGGCAAAACAAAATGGGAGTTTTTTAAAAACTGAATTCATAGCTGATAAATGGGACCAAAGGCAACAATCCAACTTGGTAAAAACGCAAATTATCGCTGCCCGAATTCACTAAAAAACTTGTCGAAACAAACATAGGGTTGATATGGCTGTAAAGGTTATAGGCTCCAAAATTCCACACCCGCGTGCTTTTCATAAGATGTATGGTTTTTGTAAAAGAAATGTCCATGCGATGATAATTCGACATGCGTATATTGTTTCTCTGCGTAAATTCGTAGTAAGTCTTTCCGTTGATAGAATAAACGGAAGTGGGCACTGTGACCGGGCTTCCTGTTGTAAATATCCAGCTCAATGAAATGTCCCAATGCCTTTTTGTGGTAGGAAATTTAACAAATGCGGAAACCTGGTGTCGCCTGTCGTATTTAAAGGGGAAAGAGCTCCCATTGTGAATCATTTCAAAGGTACGGTCTGATTTAGAAAGGGCATAGCCAATACGTCCTTTCACCTTACCACTGTACTTTTCCAACATAAACTCAAGGCCTCTTGCCAGTCCGCTTCCGGTGTAAAAAGACTGATCCCATTGGTATCCTCCAAAAAGGAAAAGAGCGCCTTCATTAAGTTCCAAAAGGTTTTGCATCGATTTATAATAAGCTTCCAATGAAAACTTGAAGGTGTTTTTTAAAATAAGACTTGAGCCTAAAGTATACTGATCTGACCTCTGAGGTTTTAAAAATGAGGTCACAGGAATCCAAATATCTATAGGTAAACCAATGCTGTTATTGGGCAGAATTTGTAAATTTTGTTGCATTCTTGAAAAAGAGGAATACAAGTTTAGGTTTTTGGTTAACAGCCAGCCAACACTCAATCGAGGCTGCAAAAGATTGTATCTTTCTCTATTTACACCTATAGAATTGAAACTTAAGCCTGCATTTATCCAAACTTTTTTATGTGGTATCCATTTATCTTCGGCATAAAGGATAACTTCATTGCTAAAAATATCCTTATCACCAATACTGGTATCTGTTTCAACGCCCTGATTAAATGTGGCGTAATTGAGCGTTCCCGTATTGAAACGGTGATAAATACCTTCGCCGCCCAAAAGTATTTTATGCTTTTTGAGTTTATTGATTTCAAAAAACGATTTGACAAAGAGATCGCGGTTACCACTGTTTTGAGAATAGTCAATGGAAGAATTTTTAACTTCGGGTTTAGGCTTTGTTTCCCAAGCAATTTGGTCCTGAAATTTGGTATTGTATGCGGTGAGGCCCACAGAGGTAACCATAAATATTTTATCTGTTAAGATATGATCCCACCGGATACTCGCCATGGAAGTTTGCCACCTTAGCCTCTTGACGTGGGTTCTTTTTTGAAGCAATTCAATGGTATCGGTAAAGGTTTGCTTTTCGGTAATTTTTCCCCGGTCTACTCCCGTAAAATAGTTGAGTGACAGTTTATCCCGGTTGCCAATTCGATAATTTATTTTGGTATTTAGGTCATAAAAATAGTACCACCCAGTATAATTGTTGAGGTCTTTTCGGTTTGCAAAATATTGGATAGGTTGATAAAATGCGTCTAAATAGGTTCGGCGAAAGGCGACGAGAAAGGAGGCTTTATTTTTGATCAGAGGACCTTCAAGCGTTGCCGAGGAGATAAGCATACCCACATTAATTTTGCCAGAAATCTTCTGATAGTTTCCATCTTTTAATTTTACGTCGATCATAGAAGAAAGCCGTCCGTTGTATTTGGAAGAAAACCCACCTTTTATAAGTTCCACAGAATTCACTGCTCCGGGGTTGATAATAGAAAACAGGCCAAAAACATGAACAATATTATATACCGGTACCCCATCAATGAGCACCATATTTTGATCGGTACCGCCCCCTCTCACGTTAATTCCTCCGGCACCTTCGCCCGCACCTTGTACACCGGGTATCATTTGAACGGCCCTCAAAACATCCGCTTCTCCCAAAAAGGAGGGAATGTCTTTTATGGCCCTCAAATTAAAAAAGTACCCATTAGGCCGCTGCTCCGATTTAGAAGGTCCGGTTTCCCTGATCTCAATTTCCTTTAAGTCGGATTTGAGAGAAAGATGGATAATTTTAAAAGCATTGAACCTGTTAAACGATTTCTCGATGTAATTTTCATAGCCCACGTACCTCACCAAAAGCCTAAGCGAATCTTCTGGGAGCGTGAGGGTAAAAAAACCGTAATCGTTAGTAATTGTGCCGGTTTTATTATAAAGGCAGTAAATGCTGGCTCCTATCAATTTTTCCCCCGTCAGCTTATCAAACACATAGCCCGAAAGGGTATAACTTAAATTGGATCGGAATTTTGCAGGCTTTAAAATGATGGTGTTTCCCCCGAAGTATTTAAACTCGAGGTAATAGGGCTTTAAAAGGCGCTGTAAAATATCGGAAAGTTTTTCATTTTCGGCTTCGAAGCTTAAGATTTCTTCCTTGGGCAGAATGGCTGATTTGTAATTGAAGGTAAGTCCTGTTTTGGACTTTAAAATTTTTAAAATCTCCGACATGCTTTTATTGGAGGCCTTAAACGACACCAATTTATCCAAGGGGTTGGGAGCTTGACCAAAACCTTGAAGCGACCCGAATAAAAGAAAACTCAGGCAGAGCAGGGCGGGAAAAGAGATGAGGCGGATAACCACCCCGTAAAATTATGGATTTATGATGTAATCCGAGCCATTTCTTGAAATTTTGGCTTCGGTCAGTTCCTCAAGAAGAGAGAGGGTGCCCTCTAAATCAAGGCCTTGAAAAGAAGTGGTATAAAGTTCATTGGCTTTGGTGCGATCCAAAACAAAATGAATAGGGTAAATGGATTCGAGCACATCGGTAATGTAGGACAATTTAGCATCTTTAAAATCCAGTCCGTTTTTCCAGGCAAATGCTTTTTCGGAAAGCGACCTTGATTTAGAAAAAGTTGAATTTTTTAGGTTGTAATTTAATAGGTCTCCGGGCTTCAGTTCATCTGATGAACCATTGGACATAAAGCGGACTTTTCCTTTTAGTAACGCAATGGCCATTTGATTTATATTTCGGTTATCAATAACGAAAGCTGTTCCAATGGCTTGAGTCAAAGTGTGATTGGAAGAAACGATGAAATCTTTTTGTCCATTCTTGGCTACTTCAAAATAGGCAGTTCCGCTCAGGCTTATCAAGCGTTCATTGAGATTATAATTTTGATCAATAGCGATGCTTGAATTTTGCTGAAGCGTAATTCTGCTTCCATCCGACAGAACCACCGTTTTTATTTCATTTTTTTGGGTGCGAAAAACCTTCCCTTCCGAAAATTGTTCAAAGGACGGTCCTGAAGGTTTGAGTAAAAGCCAGGCGGATATAAACACGATTACAGCCGCGGCACTATATTTTAAAAGGGTTGGCCAAATAAGAGTTTTGTTTTTTGGTTGAATTTGAGACCGCAGCGCCGCCCAATGGGTATTCACATGCGAATCTATTTGGTAGCCGGGGTAGTTTTCAATATGGGTATTGAGCTTTTTAAGCAGGGCGTACTCATTTTTAGCCCATTCATTGTTATGAAGCAGGGATTCCACTATAGCCGATTCCTCCTGGCTAAGTTCATGGTCCAAATAACGGATCAGTAAGTTATAGATTTCGTTTTTGCTCATGTGGCTTAACGGCTCACGGTTTGTAGCGATTGTTCAATGTGGTTATAAAAAAGGCGATTGTATTGACTTTCATTTAACCATCCATTCATGTACTCTTGTTCTTCGGTATTGCAGCGATTTAAAATATATCTGGCAATCACGTTTCCTTCGGCAGTTTCCATAATTTTTATTTTGTAAAGGGTTGAACACATTAAAGTCCTCTTACCCCTATAAAACATATTAAATATTATGTATTTCATTGATTACCAGAATGTATAATAATAAAGAATGTTTTCTTAAAAACTTGAGGGCATGGCTAATTTGGTGTTCCACGGTTTTTATGGAAAGATTTAGGACGCTGGCAATATCTTTATAGTTCATGCGTTCAAACCGGCTAAGCACAAATATTTCCTTACATTTGGCAGGCAATTGATCTATCAATTGGTTCAACGATTTCTCGGTCTCCTTGGCTTCAATCGATTCAATGACATTGTCGTCACTCGTAAGAAATTCATCGAGATATTCCTTATCGTTTATCTGATGTTTTTGCCGTGTCAACTTATTCATACAACGGTTGCGAACCGAGGTCATTAAATAAGCCTTTGGGTTATCCATCGCTTCAAATTTTTCCTTATTTTCCCAAATATGAAGAAAAAGCTCCTGTACTATATCCATGGCTTCTTGTTCGTTTTTAAGATAGAAGAATGCAAAATTTACCAGACCGGGCTGATAAGTCCTATAAAAGGTTTCAAAGCGGAGGATATCCAAGGACAATTAAAAAGGAGGCAAAGGTAATTTTTTATTCAGGCTTAAGAAATCAATCCCTGATTTAAAAGACCATGGGTGATATAAATTTTTAAATTTGGAGAAACTGCTTTCAATTGATTTTTTCATGGAGTAGGCAAGATGCTAAAACTATTCTGATAATTCTTGTATTCTGTGAAACAATGCACAGCAATAACTGTTTAATTTTGTGAACCATGTCGGGCTTTCGATTTTCAAAATATACTCAAAGAAAGGGTTCATCCGATTTCGATCGCCTGTTTGATCTACTGCGCGAGCTGCTCAATTATACTTCCGGTGATTTGGCTGAGGCCATGGATTGGATGAATCAACTGGACAGGGAACACCAATTGACCAATGATCAATATGGAATGGGAGATTTTATTAAAGACCTCAAAGACAAAGGATTTATAAAACAGAACAATGAGAATGGAGAGATTGAGATTACGTCTAAAACTGAGCAATCGATACGGCAGAAGGCTTTTGAGGAAATATTTGGCAAATTAAAAAAAACACAATTGGGCAACCATCGCACGGTTTATAGTGGACAGGGCGATGAGTCGACCGGCGAATCCCGGGCATTTCAATTTGGAGACGACATCAATCAAATTGCGGTCTCCGAAACCATTAAAAACGCTTACGCACAAATCTTAGGGGGTCAAGCTCAAATAACCGAGGATGATTTGATGGTGGTGGAGAAGGAGCACAGTTCGCAAACCAGCACCGTGCTCATGATAGATATTTCCCATTCCATGATTTTATATGGCGAAGATCGGATTACCCCTGCCAAAAAAGTAGCGATGGCCTTGGCCGAACTCATAAAAAGCAAATACCCCAAAGACACCCTGGATATAATTGTATTCGGAAACGACGCCTGGCAAATAGAAATTAAAGATTTGCCCTATCTTAAGGTGGGGCCTTACCATACCAATACGGTAGCCGGCTTAAAACTCGCTCAGGACTTATTGAGAAGACGCAAAAATCAGAACAAGCAAATTTTTATGATTACCGATGGAAAGCCTTCTTGCCTTAAGGAACCCAAAGGGTACTACATGAACAGTTTTGGCTTAGACAGGAAAATTGTAAACAAATGCCTGAATGAGGCAGCCATTTGCCGAAGACTTAAAATACCTATTACCACTTTTATGATTGCCAGGGACCCTTACCTTCAAAGTTTTGTGGAAGAATTTACCGAAGCCAATAATGGCAAGGCTTTTTATACCGGACTAAAGGGTTTAGGTGAATTAATATTTAAGGATTTCGAGTCAAACCGGTCGAAAAATATTTGAAGATTTATAAATGGGGTATCTTAGAATGGACTCAATTTTAAAGTGGGTTTCAGAAAATAATTTTGTAAACAATTAAACAAACATGCAAAAGCCAAAAAACATAAAAGAGCTAAAACGAAGTGGATACGAATCCAGGACCATCAAACAAGAGTTGAGAGACAATCTCATCGCAAACTTGAGAAATGGCACCTCGGTATTTAAAAAAATTCACGGGTATGAGGACACAGTGATTCCGGATATAGAGCGCGCCATTTTATCGGGTCATAATATTAATCTCCTTGGCTTAAGGGGTCAGGCTAAAACAAGAATAGCCCGAAACATGGTGAGTTTACTAGATGAGTGGCTCCCAATAGTTGAAAATTCGGAATTGAATGACGATCCGTTGAACCCCATATCCTCCTTTGCCAAAAAGAGAATTATGGAACTCGGCGACGAGACTCCTATTGTATGGATTCACAGGGACGAACGTTTTGTCGAAAAGCTGGCCACCCCCGACGTGTCGGTCCCGGATTTAATAGGAGATATAGATCCTGTAAAGGCATTTAATTTAAAATTATCCTATTCCGACGAGCAGGTTATACATTATGGATTGTTGCCCAGGAGCAACCGATGTATTTTTGTAATTAATGAACTGCCCGACCTTCAACCGAGGATTCAGGTATCCCTTTTCAACATTTTACAGGAGGGCGATATTCAAATCAGAGGTTTCAAGCTTCGTCTGCCTCTCGATATTCAATTTATCTTTACCGCAAACCCTGAAGACTATACCAATAGAGGCAGCATCATAACGCCACTTAAAGATCGAATCGGGAGCCAGATCCTCACGCATTACCCTAAAACAACAGAGGTGGCCAAAGCCATTACCAGGCAGGAATCCAGGCTTAGTGCTGAGCAAAAGGCAATGGTTAAAATACCCGAACTGGTATTGGATCTCATAGAGCAAATTGCAATAGAAGCGCGCAAAAGCGAATATGTAGATGGAAAAAGTGGTGTATCAACCCGATTGGGCATTTCGGCTTTAGAAAATATAGTAAGTACGGCCGAGAGGAGGGCGATATTAACAGGTGATAAGACCACAAGCTTAAGAATTTCTGATTTTGAAGGCATTATCCAGGCCATTACAGGAAAAATAGAAATGGTTTACGAAGGAGAACAAGAAGGCCCTTATTATGTAGCTCAATCCTTAATTGGCAAAGCCATCAGAAGTTTGTTTGATCAACATTGCCCCCCGATAGAAAAATTAAAAAAGAAAGGGCAGGAGACTACAAGTCCATATAAAAGAATTACCTCATGGTTTGAGAAAGGAAATAATCTGGATTTAGAAACGCCATCAAGCGATAAGAATTTTATGCGGGCACTCAATCAGGTGGATGGCCTCGCCGGTTTTGTGGATGACCATTTGCCAAAGACCCTACAAAACGAAAAATACCTTTGGATGGAATTCATACTTTTTGGGCTGGCAGAGCATTCGAAACTGAGCCGCACCTCTCTAAAATCAGGAATGAGATTCGCCGATTTGGTGGGAAGTATGTTTGAAGGACTGACATAAATCTTGTCTTTGTGAATTCAAAATTTATGCTTACCTTTGCACCAGAAAAATCGTGGGGTGGAGCAGTGGTAGCTCGTCGGGCTCATAACCCGAAGGTCGCAGGTTCGAGTCCTGTCCCCGCAACTAAGTTAAAGCCCCCAACCCCGAAGGGGGCTTTTTTATGCTTAGATTGCCAAAACGGTTAACTTATCTCATATCCATTTCACTTATATTTTTTAAATATCAGTTCTCCAATACAACCCCATAAGGCCGCTTTTATATCCATCATTGGGAAACCAAATGCTGGAAAGTCGACATTTATTAATGCCCTGATGGGACAACATTTTTGTATTGTTTCGCCTAAGGCGCAAACCACAAGACACAGAATAAAAGGTTTTATCACTGAAAAAAACTATCAACTGGTTTTTTCCGATACCCCGGGAATAATTGTACCAAAATACAAAATGCAAGAGGCCATGATGGAGTCCATGAAAGAGAGCCTGGAAGATGCAGACTTGCTTTTGCTTGTGCATGACGAGGTTGAAGATGAACTAAGTAGCGAGGTCTCAGAGATTCTAAACAGCTTTAAAGGTCATAAAATACTAATACTCAACAAGGTCGATAAGCTTACGGAGATCCAAATTGTTGAAAAAACGGAGCATTGGAAGGCTTCGGGTCATTTTTATGGCGTGGTTCCCTTTTCGTCGACCCAGCCTTTTAACAAAGGAATGTTGCTGAACTTTCTGGTTGATTTGGCCCCCGAACATCCGGCTTATTATCCGGAGGATGATATCAGTGACCGAAATACTCGGTTTTTTCTTTCAGAATTTATCCGCGAAAAAATCTTATTCTTTTACGAAAAAGAGATTCCTTATTCGGTAGAGGTAAATATTGAGAATTTTAAGGAAGAGGAAAATCTCATACGCATAAGCGCGATTATATACGTGGAAAGAGATTCACAAAAGGCCATCCTCATTGGAACGGGTGGTTTGGCGTTGAAAAAAGTAGCCACAGAGGCACGTAAGGACATGGAGAGGTTTTTAGATAAAAAAGTGTTTTTAGACATCTATGTTAAAATAAAAAACAACTGGCGCAACAGCGATCTGGAATTAAAGAGATTTGGCTATAAGGAATGAACCTGGCTAAGCAGTTGGGAGGGAAATGAAAAGCAATGAATAATATTTTAGAAAAAGAATGAGCATAGTAGCAATTGTAGGGCGACCCAATGTTGGGAAATCGACCCTCTTTAATAGATTGGTTGGAGAGAGAAAAGCCATAGTGGATGATATGAGCGGGGTAACCCGCGATAGGCACTATGGTAAATGTGAATGGACAGGCCATGAATTTGTGGTGGTAGACACCGGAGGATTTGTTTCGGATACAAAAGATATTTTTGAAAAAGAAATTGCCAATCAGGTTTTAATAGCCATTAAAGAAGCCAATGCACTTATTTTTATGGTGGATGGTACAGAGGGCGTAACCGATGTAGATAAAGAGTTTGCCTTAATTGTGCGAAAATCGAACAAGCCCGTTTTTGTGGCTGTAAACAAAATCGACAGCAATAAGCGAATGGATTTGCAACATCAGTTTTATACCCTTGGGTTTGAACATGTTTTTCCTGTGGCTTCCGTTTCAGGATTTGGAACCGGCGAATTGCTCGACGAAATTGTAAAGGTATTGCCTGACGAGGATAAGCAGGAGGCTGCGACTTTGCCAAAAATTGCATTGGTAGGTCGACCCAATGTTGGAAAAAGTTCGCTCTGTAACGCTTTGCTTGGGGTAGAAAGAAATATTGTAACCGATATACCAGGGACCACCCGTGACAGCATCAATACCCATTATAACTATTACGGAAAGGATTTTGTGTTGATTGATACCGCCGGAATAAGGAAAAAGGGCAAAGTAAACGAGGATATTGAGTTTTACAGCGTGATGCGAAGCATTAAGGCTATAGAGGATGCGGATGTTGTTATGATTTTGATTGATGCCAAAGACGGGCTCGAAAGCCAGGACGTGAACCTGTTTCACCTGGCTCAAAAAAATGGCAAGGGTATTGTAATTGTAGTGAACAAATGGGATTTGGTTGAAAACAAAGACACCAACATTACCAAAACGTACACAGAACAAATCATGAGAAAAATAGCACCCTTTACCGATGTGCCTATTATATTCATTTCAGCCCTAACCAAGCAAAGAATATTTAAAGCCATGGAAATGGCTTTGGAGGTTTGCGATAACCTGTCGAAACGCATCAGCACCTCTAAATTAAATGACCTCTTGCTGCCTCTTATTGAAAAAACACCACCGCCTGCAACCAAAGGCAAGTATGTAAAGATTAAATACATTACCCAATTGCCCACCAAAAAGGTATGTTTTGCCTTTTTCTGCAACCTTCCTCAATACGTCTCCGAAAGTTATAAACGATTCTTGGAGAATCGTTTACGAGAACATTTTGATTTCAAAGGGGTACCTATTTTTATCTTTTTCAGAAAAAAATAAAAAACCTATTGCAAGT
Organism: uncultured Chitinophaga sp.; assembly: GCA_964617955.1. Lineage (GTDB taxonomy): Bacteria > Bacteroidota > Bacteroidia > NS11-12g > UBA9320 > JABWCE01. The sequence goes on along the minus strand of CAZTXB010000016.1, from coordinate 33,405 downwards.
TTCTATACGAATGAATACTTTTGCAGCGTTTAACTGAAAAAAAATAACACACACACAAATGAAAAAATTTATTGCAATTTTCGCCATTATCGCTACTTTCGGATTTGTAGCTTGTAACAATGCAGCTGAAACTACTGAAGAAGCTACGGATTCTACAGAAGCTGCTGTAACTGAAGAAGTAGAAGCTGCTCCAGTTGATACTGCTGCTGCTGCTGCTCCAGCTGACTCTGCTGCTGCTCCAGCTACAAAGTAATCTGAAAGTTTAAAAAACTTTAACAAAAAGTCGTCCGAAACCGGACGACTTTTTTATTTTTACAGCATGAAAAATATTTTGCTCTCAGCGCTGTTCTTATCTTTTGGGGTATCATGCACAACCACCGACAAAGGGGATACCGCATCAGACAAAGACTCCGGGGAATTGGAAAAGGTAAAAAACCTCGAGCTCAAAGACAAGCACGATGAAGACTCCGTTTTAGCCCATTGGCAAAAGAAGATGGAAGACGCTAAGTTGGGCGACGAATAAGGAAAAATTTAACAAGAAACTATTCTCTATGACTCCAGTTGGCCCTATCCATAGGTGAAAACTGCCAAGGCGCCCCATTATTCTCCAAATTCGTAAACATTCCGTTCAGTTCTGCAGGGGCTTCAGATTTTTCCATGACGAGGTATTGACGCATTTTATAAATCACCTCCATGGGATTTATTTGAACCGGACAAGCCTCCACACAGGCATTACAAGTGGTGCAAGCCCAAAGTTCTTCGGGCGAAATGTAATGGTGCAAGTCTTTGCCATCAGAATAACCAGCACCTTGTTTTTCGCGACTTTGGCCAATCTCCTCCATTCGATCTCTCACCTGCATAACAACCCTTCTCGGAGAAAGGCGTTTGCCGGTAAGGTTTGCGGGGCAAGCATCGGTGCATCGTCCACATTCAGTGCAAGAGTATGCGTCCAATAAGTTTTTCCAACTCAAATCGTTCACATCCTTCACACCAAAACTAGTTGGCGGTTCGTAGCCTTCAGGAACTTGTGCTGAGGGGTCGAGCATTAAAGCCACCTCTTGTTTAACAGAAGCCAGATTTTCAAGTTCCCCTGACGGTTTTAAGCGGGCATACCAGGTATTTGGGAAGGCTGTAATGATATGAAAGTGTTTGGAGTAGGGCAGGTAATTTAAAAACAATAAAATGCCTATGAGGTGTCCCCACCATGCAAATCTCTCAACGCTATGTAAAGTTTGGGAATCAAAATTTTGAAAAAGCGGCGCAATCCACATACTAACCGGCAGCCAAACCGTGTTTTGCAATTCGGTATCGCTAATATTCATGACGAGAACAGCTCCCATCAATAAAATTTCTATCAAAAGAATGGCGGTAGCATCCTTAACCGGAAAACCCTCGAGATCGGGGTGCGTTAATCTAGGAATCTTCATCACATAGCGCCTGTAAAGAAAAGCCAGGCATGACACCAATACCCCAAGTGCCAGAATTTCAAAAAATCCGATGACAATAAAATAAAAATCGCCTAAAAAGGGCAGAAAAGTTCTATGCCCCTTCAAGGCCCCATCGACCAAAATTTCTAAAACCTCAAGGTTTATCAAAATAAATCCGGCATAAATAAGCAAATGGAGCAATGCAGCCACCGGACGATCAAACATGCGTTTTTGACCTAATGCCATAAGAGCCATGTTTCGCCACCGAGCAGCCTTATGGTCATTAAGTTGCTCCGGCTTTCCCATAAAAATATTGCGTCGGATTTGTCCTATATTTTTTGTGAAAAAATAAATGGCGAATCCTAATAAAACAAAAAAGGCAATTTGCGAAAACATCTTAAAACCTAAGGGTTTTCAAAGCAACATTAATTTTTAATAAATCACAAGAATAATATGAACTGACGGCCAGCTTCTTTGCGCCGGAAAACAAACCATGAGTTTCCTGAAGATAAAAGTTTATTTGAGTCCCGTTCTTGAAGTAAAGGCTACAAAACTGGTATAAACCATTTCGTCATCAGGGTAATCCAGCATAAGAATTTTATAGATTTCAAGCGCTTTGAGTTGATAGTCATTCAATTCCCACTTTAATGCCGTGGCAATTTGGTTAAGTCGTTCGTCTTGTATTTCGCTAAATTCCTGCTCAAACTGTTTTTTTGTTTTGGCTTCGTCAATAGACGATTGCTTCACAACTACTTTGCTCACAAGCACTTTACTGCCATCAAAACGCCTTTCATAAACCAGGAGTGTCAAGGTTTTTTTAATCAAAAAATAGGTGCTGATGTTGTTGAACCAAAATTGATCACCGGTGACATCCAGATCGAGAAGTACATTCTTTTTATCCGTAAGCAGTTGTATATTAACCAATTCGGTATTAGAGCCATTGACCCATCGCAGAGGCAATTGTTCATAGCTAAACAAGTTCATGGTATCGGGGAGCAACATTGTAAACTCATTGCCCCGGCTAGGAGCACCAGGAATACCCTTTTCGTTGGCACTCATTTTTCCTTCATGGCTTTTGAGCTCTTTTAAAATATAATTAAGGTAGCGCTGGTATTCATTGTCTTTTACCCCTTCCAGGGCATCGTTTAATTCTTTACCGGTTACATAGCCTTTTTTGTTTATTTCATAGAGTTTCTTGCTGGCGTCAGAAACCAGTAAAAGCGATTTGTCGCCAAGGAACAGCCTATCCGTTGGTTCCAGATATTCATTTTTTTTAACCTTGGTCGTGAGGGTGGTTCCTTTTTTATAAACGGTAATATCTCCCGAAACCCATTCTACTTTTACTTTTTGTCCAAAACTTAGCAAAGACAAGCAAATAAGGATGTATGTGAATAAACTCTTCAAAATAGTATAAAATTAATGATGCAATTTACCGGTGAGGAAATAGGTTTTTGTTTTGTATTTTTTATGGAGCAATTTAACCAATGTATCGTAAAAGTACAATAGGTCGACTGTAACAAGTATGGGTATGATAAACGAGGAAGCACTTAACTTGATATGAAATTGACGGAAAAAGTAAATGCAAATTAAAATGAGTACAAAAATGGTGAAGAGTTGTATGAGTTTGGCCAAAATATGATATCAGAAATGGCGATGCACAAAGAGATACAGGAAAATTAAATTATGAAAGAAACAAAGTAAAAAACCAATGAGCCAATCGAGCCACAAAGGAACTTGCTGTACATAGTGTTGTTCCAGCATCATATTCACAATATTGGCCTGGATTACTACACCATAGGTATCTGGGAATTTCCTGTTCACCAGCTTCTCGTTCATGGGGGTATAAAAAATATCATCCAGGACCGGACTTAAATTGCAATCGGAGCCGAAATAGCCGAGCAGTACGATTTTATCTTTTAAAAAACCTTTGGGATATTGATCATACGCAATTTGATTGCCATTAAAATGATAAAAAGTATTTAGGTTTCCCTCGTAGTTAATCAATTCAAACTTCTGTTTTCGAGCCAAAAAAGCATCCGCTTTAGATGAATCAAAACTTCTAACGACTTCGAGAGCAAAAGGAAATCTTGACTTTCCTTTTGTCTCATCTCTGCTGCGGAAAGTTCTAACGGTTTTTTCGGCAGAATTTATTCTCAAATTGGCATACCCTTCGGTGTGATTTCCCAAGCCGCGCCATACCCCACTGTAGTTTTCGTTCTTATGACCTGGTTTATCGTCTTTAAACTTCGTAGCCACAACAACTTTTCTGCATCCCGCTAAAGCAGCTGCTAAGGCACTGTCTTCCTCCACACCTTTGGGGCCTTCAAAAATAAAGTCGACTCCTACGACAGCAGGGTTTTCAAGATTTATTTTATTCAGAAGTGCAGCCATTTCTTTACGGTTTCTATCGGCGGCATTAATGAGTACGATCTGCTTTGAAATTTTGGTCTGGATTTCGGAGTTTTTGGCATTCTTTCCGGAATAGATAATATCTGTAATTTCTATATCGCTGAAGCTGTTGGTCAGTAAGTTGAAAACATGAATATTGAAAGGATTCAAGGCAAACAAGGCCAGACAGAAGTATACAAATAGGGTTGACAGAAGGGAATCGCGCCAAAGCAAGCGCCGGTGTTTTAAAGCCATGTTATTTATTAAAAAGGAAAAAGTGCGCTTGCAGAATTAAAAGTAAAAAAAATTGTGATGTAATTGAAAAATTCGAACTAAAATTTTATCATTGAATCTTCATTGCAATAATAATGAAATTAACTAAATCTTACTGTTTGTGCTTTTTGTTGTGCTTTTTTTTAGCGTGTTCTTTTTCACTCAAAGCGCAGTTTTTTGAAAATTTTAACGAATCCAATTTTACATTTCGCTCAAAATGGATTGGCGATACGGCAAAATTTTTAGTTAAAAATCAAAAATTACAGTCCAACAGTACCATCATAAACGACAAGTTTTACATGGCAGGCCAATCCAATAGGTTAAAAAACACGGAATGGTCCATTCTGCTTAACCTGCAGTTTAACCCTTCATCCAACAATTTCATCGACTATTTTCTTAGCTCTGACTCGGCCAATTTGCTTGGCAATAATACCGCGTACTTTTTGCGAATTGGAGGTACTGCGGATAATATTGTCCTGTATAAAAAGAACAAATCTGTTTTAAGTGCCATATTAAGTGGCAGAGCAGGTCGTTTAAACTATTCCGATAATTTATTTTTGATAAAGGTTACGTATGATTCGTTTGGGAAATTTTATCTATGGGACGACAGCACTGGAACAGGGAATCAGTATTATTTCGAAGGGAGCGCCCTTGATACCTCTTTAAACAAGAGCAATTTCTTTGGCTTGAGCCTAAGACAGTCGACCGCAAGCTTTCACAATAAGCATTTTTTCGACGATTGGTATATTGGAAAAATTCGAAGGGATAGCCTCAGACCAGAAATCAAAAGTGTTTCCATGCGATACCCCGATAGCATCCTCATTGAGTTTTCAGAACCTATGGGCACTCACATTTTCGACAGCAGTAACCTTAAATTAAAGGAGAAAGACTGGCTCATTGCCAAATATTTGAATAAGGCAAATCGTGATCTTCTTATATTAACCAAAGACCCATTTGAATCTAATAAGCCATTCGGCTTAACCCTAAGTCATTTAAAAGACACCAGTGGCAATGAACTCAGAGATACCTCCCTGAACTTGAACTACATCTTATGGGAAATTCCAAAACCATACGAGCTGTTAATCAGTGAATTATTGCCTGACCCCGATCCACCTCTCCAACTGCCGAACCTCGAATTCGTTGAACTGTACAACCGAACTGAGAAATTCCTGAATTTGGAAGGTTGCAGCATAAGTGATCAAACCGGAATGGCAGTTTTTACCGAATGCAAACTGGCTCCAAAAAGCTATTTAATTGTGTGTGCTTGGGGTAATGAGAACAGCTTTAAACCTTTTGGAAAGGTACTAGGGTTAAAAAATTTTCCCGTTTTAAACAATGCGGGTGAAGAGTGGATATTACGCGGCCCAAAAGGTAATCATTTGCACAGAATAAAGTACGATTTGGGTACCTATAGAAATGCTTTTAAGCAAAATGGCGGATATTCGATCGAAATGATTGACCCGGCCAATCCCTGTAACGAAGACAATTTCATGGCATCGGAGTCCATTACGGGTGGTACACCGGGTAAACAAAATTCATTATCCGCCTCAAACCCGGATATTAAGAAGCCCTGGATACAATCTGTTTATTTGCCTTCAGCTGATAAAGTTGTGCTCTTGATGAGTGAAACAATGGATAGTTTAACAGCATTTAATCTCGGCAATTTTGAAATAAATCTTACCGGCATTGGAGAGGTAAAAATTCATTACGAAACCATTGAACTGAAATTATTAAACAGTTTGGAAAAAGATCAAAACTATGTGTTAACTATTAAAAACCTTACCGATTGCAGCGGAAACCTACTTCAAGATACTCAGGTTAACCTGGCCTTACCCCGACTTGCCTTGCCGGGAGACTTAATTATTAATGAATTGCTATTTAATCCACCTAGTGGAGGCTATGACTTTATTGAATTATTCAACCCTTCAGGAGATTTTTTGAGTTTGAAAAATCTCAGTTTTTTTAACAGAGACAAAAATGGAAATCCTGCGGACATTATGCTGCTTGACACTCAGGGGCTATTTATAAAACCCAATCAGTATTTGGCCATTACCGACGATCCGGCCTGGCTCAAAAGCAATTACCCCGGGGCGAGAGCAGAACATATTATACAAAGTCAATCGCTTCCAGGCATGGACGATAAATCAGGTTCCATAGGAATCTCTTATGGACCGGCAGACCCGATTGACGAATTGTCCTATTCAGAGAAGATGCATAACCCATTGCTTACTCATTTGGAAGGGGTGTCATTGGAGCGCATCAGGCCGGACTTGCCAAGTGCCGAACAGGCCAACTGGACTTCGGCAGCCTCGACCTATGGTTACGCTACACCGGGGTACAAAAATTCACATCAAATGGATCAAAAAACTGGTGAGGGCTGGTTTCATATGGATAAGGAATATTTCACACCCGATGATGATGGTGTTGATGACCTGATTGAATTTTCAATTGTGAATGAGAAGCCAAATGCGAGTGTCAGTCTTTATATTTTTAATCATGAAGGATTTCAGATACAAACCTTGGCTAACAACAAGCCCATTGGCAACAGGCAAACCTGGCATTGGAATGGTTTGGACTCGGAAAATAAAAAAGCTGCGATAGGTCTTTATATTGTTTATGCCGAGTTGCATGATCTAAATGGAGCGAGGAAGTTTAAAAAAGTGGCCTTGGCCTTGGGTGGGAATTAAAATTAAAAAAAGAGCAAAGATCTCATGCTCATAAAGGGAATACCCATATCAAAATTAAAGATAGAAGGCCTGTGTAAGATTTAAATAGGCATTGGAGTAGGCCATGCCTTTACCATTTCGAATATTAAAACTGTCGGTTTGAGGCGATTTGGTTTGGGAATCAAATTCAACCAAAACCCTTTCAGCAATTTTATCTGGATAGGAGAACACCTGTGTAACGCGTGAAGGGTAGAAAGCATTTTCTCTGGCTTGATGCTGCCAATTTTCAAAATCATGATAGGGGAGGATGAGCGATATTTTACCTCCGGGCGATAATAGATTTCGGCAAGCCTTAAAAAAATCCACAGGTAAAAGGGTTTCGGTATGTCGGGCATGGTGCCTGACTCTGTTAGGTGCAGGGAAACTGTTGGTAAAAAAAGGAGGGTTGCTTACAATATGATCAAAAATTACGGTGGGTTTGTATTCCTGAATAGAAATTAAATGCGCTTGCAGGCGTCGGTTCCATAGGCTGTTTCTAAAATTAATGTTCGTTTCGGTAACCGAGGCATCATGAATATCAATGGCATAAATTGAAGTATTTTCATTGCGCTGTGCCAACATAAGCGAAATTACCCCACATCCGCACCCCACTTCTAAAATGGTTTGACTATGAGCAATTTTGGCCCATGCTCCCAATAAAACAGCATCCGTTCCCACCTTCATGCTACTGATACCGTGGCTTACCTCAAACTGTTTGAACTTAAATATCACCTCACAAATAACGATGAAAAGAGGCTGTTTGTCTAAAATATTAAAAAAATATAGTACTGGGTATTGCATAGTACAATTTAAAACATATATCTTTGCATCACCATTTAAAACAGAATTCAATAAATTTCCTCATAAGCAAGCATGAATGTAGAAAATACCATATCCCAAATGCGAAAAGGCATACTTGAGTATTGTATATTGTCGGTGATTAGCAGAGGGGAGATCTATGCCTCTGACATTCTGTTTGAGTTGAAAGAGGCTCATCTGATAGTGGTAGAAGGAACTTTATATCCTTTACTCACCAGGCTTAAAAATGCCGGTTTGCTCACCTATAGCTGGAAAGAATCCGTTCAAGGCCCTCCCAGAAAATATTTTTTGCTTACCGATGAAGGGCGCCTATTTTTAAATGAGCTGGACGAAACCTGGAAAGATTTAAATTACTCAGTAAATAAAACCATAAAAAAATAATCCCATTATCATGGATAAAATCATCACCATTAATCTGGGCGGTTATGCCATTAAAATCGAGGAAGACGCCTACGAAGTGTTAAAGGCTTATATCCGCCAGCTGGAACAGACTTTTTCGAGTACGGAAAACGGTAAGGAAATCATCAGCGACATTGAAGCCCGATTAGCAGAAATGCTATTGGAGAGAACCAAGGGTAAAATATCTGCAACTGCCGAAGACGTAGAGCAGGTTAAAAAAGCCATGGGAAATCCGGGGGAATTTGAAGGCAGCTCTGATTTTGATGCGAATCGGGAAGAGGGCAGCGCCACAGAAACTGTAAGAAAGAGACTGTATCGCGACATCGACAACCAATTGGTAGGCGGGGTGTGTTCAGGTTTAGCCAACTATTTTAAGGTAGACCCAACTGTGATACGACTGATTTATGTGTTTTTGCTTCTTGCCATGGGCATGGGATTTTTGCTATACATCGTCCTATGGATTATCGTTCCTGCTGCGGCCACCACTGCCCAAAAACTCGAGATGAAAGGGGAAGCACCTACTTTAGATAACATCATTAACAGGGTAAAAACTGAAGCTGAGAAAGTGGAGAAAAACTTTAAGTCTCAAAACTTTGGAAACAGGATAAGAAATTTTTTTCAATCCTTGACACCGCTTTTTAAAAGTATACTTAAGTCCATTACGCTACTGATGGCACTGTTTTTTCTCGGCTTGCTGGTGTTGTTGCTTTATGTATTAATACCGGGCTCAAACAGCTTTATTTTTCACAACGACGCAATTATTTCAACCTCCATTCCAAACTTTTTCGACAGCAACCGTTTGTATCTGGAAGTGAAAATTCTGGTAGGGATGTTTTTTGGAATTCCACTGGTGGTAGGGCTAACCAAGTTTTTAAAATTCAGCTTCAACAGCAAGGTCGATTATCGCCTGGCTCATAAAGTATTGTTTTGGGTTTGGCTAGCAACCATCCCATTGCTCATTTACTTTATATCTCTAGCCACCAAAAACTTTAGGTATTTGGAGAAGGTGACAAGTGACAAGACTTTAGAAGTGGCCTATCCCATCATCATTCGCTCCAACTTCAGTAAAAATTTGAAATATTCAGATACAAAGGTTGTGCGAATTATGGCTTCAGAGGATAGTTTGACCCATATTTCAATTTTGCAGAAGGCAAGTGGCAGCTCAAAGAAGAATGCCAGCGAGATGGCCTTAAAAAATGGCGCCGATTATGAGTTAAAAGGAGGTGAGCTCATATTAAAAACCTCCGATTTTTTTGAAAATTCAGGACTATTTCGAAGTCAATCCGTTCGTTTCATCATTAAAGTTCCTGAAGGAAAGTATTTTACCATTGACCCTTCCCTATCCGAAAATGGGGTGCTGGTAGAAGGAGGTAACACCCAATATTATTCGCATGATGAGCAGAAGAGCAGTTCTCAATTGTTGTTTTTAAAAGGAAATCTCTATTGCCCTACCTGCCCCGATTCTATTCCTTATGGACAAGAAAGGGAAACGTATCAAAATTTTAATTTCATAGAAGCCGCAGGCACTATTGATCTGGAGATACACTCCGGAAACCGATTCAGTGTTCAAAAAATTGGAGCCAGTTCAGGAATTAGGCACTTAAACATTTGGAAATCAGGCCGAACCTTATACCTAGAAACCGATGAAGAATTTTTTATTAACCGCGCAAGGCCCAAAGTACTCATCACCATGCCGGAACTTGTTGGTTTAAACCTTGCCGGGGTTGTGGAGTGCAATGCCGGTCCTTTTGCGGGCGACGAATTAGACCTTAACATCAGTGGGGCTTCCAAACTGAATATGGAAGCTGAATTTGGGAAAATTGATACCGAACTCAGCGGGGTGAGCCGGCTTGAACTTTCCGGTCGCTCAGAAATCCTTTCCGTGTCGGCTTCTGGCGTGACAAGAATTAATTCAACAAAATTGAGTTCCGAAAAAATTCTTGTCGATGTTTCCGGTGCTTCCGATATGCAGTTTGGTCCTTCAAGTGTTATTGAAGGGGATGTATCAGGCGCGTCGAAATTGTATTATTTTGGTACCCCTAACCTCAATGTAAACCGCTCAGGAGTAAGTAAAGTAAAACAACATACCCCATAGCATTTGAGGGAAGGTTTTATTCTATTCATCTCCATTCCACAGCTACCTTAATCAATTCCCCATACCATTCAGGCCCCATTTTTCTAATTAAAGGCTCTTTAAGAAATCGAAAAACGGGTGTATCGAGCTCAGCTCCTAGGGAGCATGCCGGATTGCAGATGTCCCACTGGTGGTAGTTTAACACGGTGTATTCGCCATATTTGGCAGCCCTGACCGGATAGAGGTGACAGGACATTGGTTTCTTAAATTCAGTCTTATTGGCTTCGTAGGCTTTTTCAATGGCACATTGGGTAATTCCATTTTCATACACCACAAACACACATGCGCCGTTCTTCCTGCAGGTGGTTACCAGTTCGGAATCGTCGGGATCCGTTTCATAAAATCCTTTCCCGTCCAATAATTCAATTCCCTCCTCGGCCATAAAGGGTTTAATATTTTCAACTTGATTTTGGATGGTTTCTACTTCTTCAGCCGATAAAGGAGCGCCCCTATCGCCTGAAATGCAACAAGCGCCTTGGCAACGTTCAAGGTGACAGACAAATTTTTTACTTAAGAGATCTTCTGAAATGAGGGCGTCACCTACGATGATCATTACAAAAAATTAATACTATTTAAGTTTTTTGAGATATTCCGAATAGCCTTGTTTTTCAAGCAGTTCGGCTTTGCCTTCCACTTCATCCTTTAGTTTGCTTTTGTACTCTACGATTTTATCAGTTAAAGAGGCATTTGAAGTGGCCAAAATTTGAGCGGCAAGCAATCCCGCATTTTTAGCCCCATTAATGGCCATGGTTGCTACAGGCACCCCTGGGGGCATTTGTACAATCGACAAGAGGGAGTCTTCGCCACTCAGATTGCTCGACTTAATGGGAACCCCAATCACAGGCAAGTGGGTAAGGCTAGCTACCATTCCGGGCAAATGAGCTGCACCACCCGCGCCGGCTATGATGACTTTAATGCCTTTTGATGGGGCTTGCTTGGCATACTCAAACATTCGATGCGGGGTTCGGTGGGCTGAAACCACGGTTAAATCGTAGCTAACGCCAAATGAATCAAGAATCAAGGCGGCTTCCTTCATCACCGGAAGATCGCTGTCGCTGCCCATTATAATGGCTACATCCATTTTAAATTATTTTAATATTTTTTTTGAGTTCCAAGGCATCTTTTATGGTGCTTTCCACTTGCTCACCAACGACCGTAAAATGTCCCATTTTACGACCCGGACGAGTTTCATTTTTTTTATATAAATGCAAATAAAAGCCTTTTTGTTTCATGGCCGTATCCAGTCCAACAAGTTTATAATCACCCTGAACATCTTCCGGACCAATGATGTTGACCATGACCGCAGGTTTAAGCAATTCGGTACTGCCTAAGGGCAAATCGAGCAATATGCGATTCAGTTGCTCGTATTGCGAAGTGTTAGAAGATTCGATGGTATGGTGGCCCGAGTTATGGGGTCTTGGAGCGATTTCATTGATGAGCACTTCTCCTTGGTCGGTCACAAACATTTCAACGGCAAAAATCCCCTTACCCTTAAGGGCTTTAATTGCTGAAACGGCAATCTCACCGGCTTTGAACTCAACATCAGAGGAAAGTGCAGCAGGCGAAAAAAGATAATCAACCAAATTGAGTTTTGGGTCAAATACCATTTCAATGGCCGGCCAAATCACTAAATTTTCACCATCAGAGGCTACGAGTATGGCAATTTCCTTACTGTTGGCGATAAATTCTTCCAAAACACAGGGGCCATCAAAAGGGAAAATTCCTTTTATAATCTCCGATTTTTTACAAATGGCCACCCCTTTGCCATCGTATCCACCGATACAACTTTTAGCCACGACTTCGTTTCCTTCAAAAAATTCTAAAACCTCAGCCCAATCTGCATTTTTTTTCAACTCCTTGTATTTTGCAGTAGGCAAATGGTGTTTGGTGTAAAAATTCTTCTGGAGACCTTTGTCCTGAATGATTTGTAAAACCGATGGAGAAGGAACAATCAGGTGGCCTTCTTCTTCGAGTTCAAGCAGTATTTCAGCGTTTACATGCTCAATTTCATAAGTAAGGATATCGCTGATACCAGCCAGCATTCTAATGGCCTTGGCATCTTTTAAACCAGCATGAATAAAGGTTTTGGCATAATCACGGCATGAAGCTTCAGCGTCGGGATCGAGTATATTGTACTGAAGATTCCAGGGTAAACCACTTTCAATAAGCATTTTACCTAGCTGACCGCCTCCAATAACACCTATGGTTTTATCAAATGGGCTTTTCATTAATTAAGCGCAAAGATAATTTAATAAAATGGAGTGCATTTAATTTGTCTGAGGGAATATTAAAATAACGAAGATGATGTAAATTGACTCAAATCTGAAATCAAAGCTTGGTGCCGGTATAATGGAATGCGTATTGTTTATAAGATTTTAGCCCACTGCCACAAATTTTAATGCTTTTGAGTCAGCCTAACGACATCAAAAATTTAGAAAAAATTCAGGCGTATAAATCGCAGGGACTACCAAAATACACTTGCATTACTTCGGCTCCTGTCGGCAGCGGCAATAAATTTATAGCGTATTCCAATTAAGCTCACCTCCCCAAGCCACAAAAACTTTTTATCACGTGAAAGTCCTTTGTGATAATAAACAGCGCCAAGAGATTCTTCCATAAACAAATTGAAATCGCAACTTAAATTGAATTTTAACCCAATGATGGCTTTTCCATTAATGGATGAAAGGGCATATTGGTCATGTGAAAGCTTCATTTGTCCATGTCGGGTTGAAAGGTAAGGGTCTCTTTTTTCTAAAAGTTCTCCCCGGCCGTCTACTGCCTTAAAAAGGTTCAGGCCTACCTCAAGACCTAAACCGCCGTAGGCTGCAAAATTTTTTAAAAAGGGTTTTGAGTTTATCAGATAATCGGTATTTACAGAATACCCGTAATACTTGATGGTGGCTGCTTCTTGAAATTGTGACCTGATGGTGTCTCTGGAAGTTATAATACTGCACCCCACTGCTCCGGGAGAAAACCTGTAATTTGAATATCCTATTCCAAATCTATTTTCAGAATTTTTAAAAACTGCCGATTGACTAAACCACTTGTTTTTAGTGCACAGACGCAGTCGGAAAATATTAGACATCAAGGCCACATATCCGTCTGAATAATAAAGTGGATAACTGCCCTCCCTCAAAAGGTTGGGGGTAACAATTTCAGAATAAATTTTAATGGCATCGTCTTCAGTATAGCTAAGCATTGAAAAACCGGCCGAAAAATCGATGCCCTTAAGATCGCCCGAGCTGGATTTTTTTTGAGCCTCTGCGTCAAAGCAGCCAAGCATAAGTAGAATAACTAATTTTTTCATCTTATGAGTGTTACAGTTCCCATCATTGGCCAATTCACATCATCTACACCAATGGCCTTAATAACCCAGATGTAGGCATCCATCTGACATTGTTTTCCGTTGTAATACCCATCCCAATCGATGTTCATGTCGTCACTTTCAAATATCTTTTCACCCCATCGTGTAAATATTTTTATGTTGTAATTTCTTATATAGAGCCCTTTAACATCAAAAGTTTCATTCAGGTTATCGCCATTCATGGTAAAGGCATTTGCTGCAAAAATCCTTGACCTCACTGGTGCATAATCCTCATTGCTGATACTGACGATTTGCTTTTGACCGCTTTCAGTGTTTTTATAGGCAATCACCCTGTAACAGTAAAAAGGATATCCATTCAAATCCGTAACCTGGTCTATCATCATGGTATCAAGGTTTGAGCATACCCCAATGGTTACAAAGGTTCCATCGGCATTTTTGCGTTGCACTTCATATTGGTTCACCCCTTCCTTCCAGCCTTGATAGGTGCTCCAAGCTACAAATGGCCGCTCCTGAGGTGTGGTATCGGCTTTTAATAAAATGCTTTTGGCAAAGCTGTTCATGGGACTTCTAAGTTCACAGGTGTCTATGGCATAAGTTCTGTAAAAGTAGGATTGCTCATCGACCAAAACTTTTTTGTCGGTATAAGATAAGACCTCGGGAGAAAAGCTCTGATACCATTTGTAATGGACCCCATCTTCGGATTTTTCAAGCACATATTCAACAATGGGTATTCTGGGATTGCCGGAGCCGGTCCATTCGATGCTAATTTCTTTATCCATGTCGACCGTAGCTCTGAGGGTTAAATTTTCAGGAACGGCATTTTCAAAAAGCGGCTTTGCGGCGGAGGTATCGCTCCACGAAACCATATGATGACCGCCTAACTCAAAGGCTTTAATTTTATAAAAGTGCTGAACCTTACAAAAAACGAGGCTGTCAAAGAGCTGCAACGTTGCACCACTCACGGTTGATAAATAATCATATTTCCCTTTCTGGCCCAAATCTTCCCTATACACCTCGTATTTAGCCACAGGCCAACCGGTATAAGCGTTCCATTTCACTAACACTTTGCGCAATTCTCCCCTCGCTTTCACTTCTACCGTGCAATGTTCGGGCACCGTGGATAAATCCGATTCCAAGCCACATAAATTGGTAGTGCTCATTTTAAAACAATACACTTGATTCAGGGTGTTTAATCCATTTCGAACGAAACTTGTGTCGGCCAAATTGAAAACATCGGTTTTTTTTCCGTCGAAATAAAGGGTGTATTTTTTAAAATCAAAACTCCTATTGGCTGAAAATTGAGCCAGAACCTCAAAATCACTTACCACAGAAACCCTATAAATAAAGGGAGGCTCAGGCGGTAATGTGTCGCCTACTTTTATACCCTGAGGTTTTGTTATGGTATCGGCACATCCATAATCATCCATGACCGCAAGACTCACTTTATAGGCTCCTGCCGCCAATTTCCCTATTGACGGTGTGGAAATAGCCGACATCAAAACGTCATTTATAAACCATTGAAAGTGCTTAAAGCTGGTATCTGAATGTGAAGTATTTACGAGTTTTGGGAGCTGACCGGCACAGTAAAAGGAGTCTTCCGATATAAAATCTGCAAACGTGTTTTTTATAATGAGTTCCTTCACTAACTCAGCGGTGCATCCACCCGAATTCCAAACTTTGAGCTTCACGAGATATTTCCCCTTATTTTTAAAAATATGTTCTGGATTCTTCAGCATAGAGGTATCCCCATCGCCAAAATCCCATAAACTTTGGGTAATTATTCCCATTAAAGCCTTCGAATTATTAATAAATGACACAGGCTTGCCAAGGCATGGGGTCGTAAAATTAAAATGTGGCTCAGGGTAAGGCAGAACCTCTATGGTGTCTATAGGCGGTAAGCTGTACTTACACCCAAAACTATCGGTAAGAATGAGAAGAGGAATATATTTTCCAACTCGGGTATAGAGATAGGCACATTTTATGGAATCTTCCAATACCACCCCGTCGCCCATGTCCCATTCCAACTTTTTGGTATTTGCAACCGTTGATAAAAAATTCACAGTGAGCGGTGTACACCCCTGCTTTTTATCAAAAAAATAGGTGCCTACAGGCCCGTTGATCAATATCAAGTCCTTATATTTAACTTCATCGGTGCATCCTAAATCATCGGTTACCTTTAGGGTAATGCTAAATTTTCCCGCTTTTAAATACACATGCGATGGGTTCATGAGTTGAGAGGTAGAGCCATCTCCAAAATCCCATTCATATTTAATGATTTTACCAAATTTTGCATCGGACTTAGAAACAAAGTTAACCCTTAGTGGTGGACAATTGGCATCAAGCTTATCGGCCACAAGATTGGCGCTTATCGACTTAAACGTGTTGACAATAAAGGTATCTCGCTCCGAAACACACCCATTTTTATCAATTATTTTCAGGTTGAGTTTATAGCTGCCTGCATTTTTGTAAATGAAATCTACATAAGGGCCAGTTAATTTTCTTCCATCTCCCAAGTCCCAGAAATAAGAAAGCGCTTTAGCCTTAAAATCCGAGTCATTGCTTCTGGCATAAATAGTGAGTTTTGGATAAGCGCAAGTAGCCAACGACAAAATTTCAAAATAAAATTTAAGTCCAAAAACCTTAATGGTGTCGGAGCTAGCTGATACACAGCCCGACGGATCTTGTGCCGAAAGAGAGACGGCATAAGCTCCGCCGGCCAGGGGTCCGGGTTGACTTAAAGTGTACGTCATGGTATCGGCGCTAACATTCACCGGAGGAAGGCCACTTATCAGCCATTTTTTATTTTTAAGGGAGCTGTCGCTAAACTTGCTTATCAGCTTTATTTCTAATGGCCCACAGCCTTCAGTTGGAGTCACCTTCGCACTCATTGTAGGACCAACAACCCTGAGGGTTTGGGTGCTTGAATCCTTACACCCATCAGGGGTACTGCCTTTAAGTTTAATTGTATAGCTGCCTGTTTGCAGGGTTTTAAAGTGTGTGATGATGTCGGTTTGTTCATCGACGCCATTTCCCCAATCCCAGCTAAAGTTTTCATAGCCTTGGGAAGTATTTGTAAAGGTAAGTGCAGCCGGGGAACACAAATTGCCCTTATAACTGAACGATAGCTCACGCATAGCAGCGGCGGGTATCAGAGCCGAGAAAGTATCTACACACCCCGACTTAAAATTTTTACCAAATAGTTTTAAGGGCCAAGGATCGTTTTTATTCACCACTAGCACATTTTTATTCATGATAATGGTATCCTTACAAACCCATCCAATTTCATCAGCTGAATCGGATGTATTGGTAAAGGTGTAGGGAAATCCTGTGCATGAAAGGGTACTTACGGTATAGGATACCAATGGTGGCAACACTCTTAAAATATCCTTAATAACGAAGGTGTCGTTGCATCCATTGGTTCCGGCAACCAATTTAAGGTTGTAGGTATCGGGTTTTTTTCTAATTTTTTGTTTAAGTATTTTGCTTGTATCTATAAGACTGGAATCCAAAAACCATTTCCAGTTTTTTATGCCGGAAGCAGATAAATTTTTAGCTGTCGTAACGTTTAAGAAACTCCCATTACAAATTTCGGTATAGGGGAAGCTAAAGCTCACTTTTGGCTTCTCACTCACCTCAACTGTATCATGGGTCGAAAAAAGGCATCCGTTTTCAGTGGTTACCGTCAATGTGATGTAGTAAGTACCCGGCTTTGTATAGGTGTATTCAAAAGAGTCGAGGGTTTGGTAATTGCCATCTCCCAAATCCCATAAACGGCTTGTAATAGGTAATTTGGATACCGTTTTATCTTTAAATGTAACTTTCAATGGCTTGCAACCTTTTCGTGGGTCGGTTACAATGCTCGGACTAAGGGAATCTTTATAAACAAACTGCATCAATGAGTCATAGCAAACCCCATTATAAGTTACCAGTAAAATTTGAGTCTTACCGGGCTTTTTTATATTGAGAATAATTCCTGTATTGGTCGAAATCGGATTATCATCTATAAACCATTGACGCGAGACAACCCCACTCGTTTTGTCAATGAAGGTATCTAAATGACCGGGCAGGCAGAACAAGGTATCGCTTATCGTAAACTTTGTCTGTGGTTTGGCAGTAATAGTTACGGCTTTAGGCAACGTTATGGTTTCTTTACAAGAGCCATCCGCAAGCATGATCGTGAGTTTTACATCGTAATCGCCCTTGGTATTGTATATGGTTTTGGGCTTATAACCACTTCCGGTTTTTCCATTGCCAAAATCCCAATTGCAAACAAAGCTGAAATTGCTTGGTGTAGAAGTGTTGGTAAAGGTCACTTCAGTTTTTTCGCAAATTTTATCAGGATAATATTTGAATGACGGTTTAGGCTTGCGAATGCTGATAAAATTTTTTACCAAAGAGGTCGCACTGCATCCATTGGTGGCTGTTATTTTAAGGGAGACGTTAAATAATCCCGAATCAGAATAGGTTTTCGCCGGATTTTGACTGTTAGATTTGGTGCCATCACCAAAGTCCCATTCGTAAACATCACCTGACTTAAGGAGCGTGGATTTATCAATAAAATTAACTTTAAAAGGGGCGCCACAGCCCTGGTTTTTATCGGAGCTAAACAAAGGGATGGGTGTAAGTTTGGTCTTAATAAATTGTTTTCGGAGGGTGTCGCTCTGGCAGCCATTCACATCCTTTACAATCAAAGACACGCTAAAGATATTCTCGCTTGAATAGGCATGAGAAGGATTTTGTCCTGTTGCCACTTTACCATCGCCATAATCCCATGTCCATTGATTAATCATACCGGTTCCGCGTATACTTTTGTCTATTAAAACCGGATCAAATGGGGTACAACCCGAGGTATTCTGTGCATCAAAAAACGCAATAGGGTTTTTAAAGACTTCAATATAACTGCTTTTGCTTATGCTGTCCTTGAGTCCTTCGTTGTCGGTAATAATTAATTTTACTGAGTAAAGTCCGGGATTGTAGTAAATGGCAGCAGGGTTTTTCAAGGTGCTGGTGTTTCCATTGCCAAGGTCCCAATAATAAGAGAGTGAAGTGCCACTGCTCTGGTCCAAAAATTTGACGGATGCAGGCGCACAACCCTTGCTTGGCGTAGCGTAAAACGAGGCCTTTGGCTGAGCCAAAATCTGCACATTAATCAAAAGGCAGATGAGAGTGATACTAAACGACCTTGACACAAAGGTTCTAATTAGGCGAATATAAGGAAATATTTAGGGTTGCTAATGTATAGGAGAGTTAAAATGACCTGCAAAAGTTGCTTCTCAAGCTCATAAAATATTCAATTAAATAAAATCAGCTTTTACCGTTCTTTGCCAAGACATCATGAATCCAAAAATTTTTTTAAAATCAGGAAAGGAAAAATCTTTAAACCGGTCTCATTTATGGGTTTTTAGCGGTGCAATTCAATACAAGGAAGGCAATCCTCAGGATGGGGACGTGGTTGATGTGTTAACATCAGATAAAACATTTATTGCAAGAGGCCACTATCAAAACGGATCCATTATGGTGCGGATTTTAAGCTTTAAGGAGGAAGCCATCGGTGTTGATTTTTGGATGAGATTGCTCTCACAATCAATTGCCTTAAGAGAGGACCTGGGTTTAATTCACAATACCCATACCAATGTTTGCCGTATTTTTCATGGTGAGGGCGACCATGCCCCCGGTTTGATTATCGACCGCTATAATGACATCATGGTCATACAAACCCATACGGTGGGCATGTTAAGGCAAGTGGAGGACATCGCCAAGGCCTTACAAACAGTATGGAGAATTCCATTAAAGGGAATATTGACCAATGGGGATCAAACCTTAAGACAAAAAGACCAGAAGACCGAATTAAAAAAAATACTTTACGGTGAGGTGGAGGAAGTCACCGTTTTAGAAAACGGCTTTCAGTTTTCTGTCGACATTTTGGAGGGTCAAAAAACAGGATTTTTTATTGATCAGAGAGAAAACCGCGCCTTATTGCAAAAGTATGCGGAAGGAAAAAAGGTCATGAACTTATTTGGCTACACCGGCGGGTTTTCCATATACGCATTGGGTGGCAATGCCACACTGGCCCATACAGTTGATATTTCGGCCAAGGCCATAAGCCAAGCCGATAAAAATGCGGCATTGAATGATTTTTCAAAAATTCATAAAGGGATAGAAGCCGATGCCTTTGAGTTTTTTAAAAATTTGCCGGAGGATTATGATATCATGGTTTTAGACCCACCGGCTTTCGCAAAGCATCAAAACGCACTTTCAAATGCGAGAGAAGCCTACAGAAGACTCAATAAGCTGGCCATTGATGCCATTAAACCCGGAGGAATCATTTTCACCTTCTCATGTTCACAAGTGGTTTCAAAAGATATTTTTAAAACGGCGGTTTTTTCAGCGGCGGCTCAGGGTAATCGCAAGGTCAGAATTTTGCATCAGCTATCGCAGCCACCCGATCACCCGGTTAATCTTTTTCACCCTGAAACCGAGTACTTAAAAGGACTCGTATTGTATGTAGAGTAAATGGTTTTTGAAGGAATCTAAAAAAGGTTCAAATGCATTCATCTTAAGGCAATGTTAATGCGGAATGAGCGTTATGAAAGGGAGTAACAATTTTTATAAACAATTCAAATTTATTAATTTGCTTTGTATCGATTTTGAAAAGTAAACGTTTAGTACCCATTTTTGGGGTTGTCTTGCTTTTAGCAACCTGTAAGCCTGAAAAATTTACCACCAATTCAGCTGATAAGTTGAGTTTTAATTATGACACGATTTTATTTGATACCATTTTAACCCAACTCTATATAGGAACGCCTAAATCGGTTAACCGTCAATTTTTAGTTAAAAATCCTCATGATAAGAAGATAAAAACCACCATCACGCTTGCAAGTGGCGGTCAATCACAGTTCAGGCTTAATGTGGATGGCGACCCAGGAACCCATTTTGAAAATGTGGAAATAAGGGCCGGAGACAGCATTTTTGTATTTGTAGAAGCATATGCCAACCCTAACTACGACCCCAAGGGAAACGCCTTGATAGTGCGCGATTCAATCGTGTTTGAGACCAATGGCAACCTTCAGGATGTAAAGTTGATAGCCTGGGGCCAGGACGCTATCTACCATTTCAAAGATTCCACCATAGGCAACACCATTTGGGCAGATAAAACGAAACCTTATGTCATTTATGATTTTTTTAGAATTAAAGAAGGTGCTACACTTACCATTAAACCCGGGGTTAAAATTTACTTTTCACCCTATTCATCCATCGAAAATTGGGGAACCTTAAAAATAGAAGGAACAGTAAATGAGCCTGTGATTATGGAAGGGGATCGCACCTCCGATAGAAACTCCGACAAGTATTCAGCCTTTAAATATGCCAACATCCCAGGACAGTGGTTTGGCATAAAATATTTATGGCCTAGCAAGGATAACACCATTTTGCACGCGAGAATAAAAAATGGAAGTGTTGGTGTTTATGTCGATTCCTCCTCGTCGAACTCTAGTCCGAATGTTAGCATTGAAAAATCCTTCATACAAAATATGACTTACAGCGCAGTGTATGGGATTAGGTCAAATATAGTGATCGAAAACAGTGTTCTGGCCAATTGTGGTTCGGCCTGTTTATATACTTACAAAGGCGGGCAATACGACTTACGTCATGTGACCATTTCGGGATATACTGATTTTGGTAGCGGAACCAATCCCGCTCTGGCTGTTACCAATAGGTTAAGGGACGGTTTTGGCCGAATCATCGAGACCTATCCCGGATTGGTATTTAATTTTTATAACAGCATCGTTTGGGGCGATGAGGTGAATGAGTTTTACTTTGATATCGATGGAACAAGGCTCACAAATCCAGATGACTTTGCCCCTTTATCGTCGGTTATTAAGAGCGATAATTCTTTTTTCGCCCAGAGCATTCTTAAAAACGCCGTGAATCTGGATCCAAAATTAAAAGATCCGAAAAAATTTCAGTTTTCACTCGATACCCTCTCTGCAGCCAAAGATTTTGGAAACCCCCTTGTTGGAATCCCCGACGATTTCACAGATAAACTAAGGGATTCAAAACCCGATGCAGGGGCCTTTGAGCGCTTCGAATAATGCCATGCCTCTACTAGATCAACTGCACGATTTAGCCAAATCCAAACACAGAGAAACCGCAGCGTTTTTAAAAAGAATTAAAAAAAGGCCTCCCAAAAATCTGGATGAAAAGGTTTCAGAAATTCACGAAGAAGTTTTTGAGCAAACCCACTGTTTAGAGTGTGGAAATTGCTGCCGCACCACAGGGCCGATGTTATTTCAAAAAGATATTGAGATTTTGTCGAGGCATTTTAAAATCAAGCCTTCACAATTTATAGAACGGCATTTAAAAATAGATGAGGATGGCGATTTCGTTTTTAAAGAGATGCCTTGTCCATTTCTTGGGGACGACAATTTTTGCTCGGTTTATGCCTATAGGCCTAAGGCTTGCAGAGAGTATCCCCATACCAACCGAAAAAAAATATATCAAATTAATCATTTGACCCTGAAAAATGTTGCCATTTGTCCTGCTGCCTATGATATTATAGAAAAGCTTAAGCAGAGCGGGCTATAACAAAAAAAAAACCCATCTAAAGAGATGGGTTTTTCAATTCTATGTATGAATACTAGTTTAGATCAAGTTTGTCAACGTTAACAAAATAACGCTTGGTGCCTTCATATCTCCAGATAATGGCGATAACGGTTAAATTGGCTTTTTTCCACTTAGGATCAACAGTAATCACATGATTTTTGCTAATTACTTTACCGGCAGCCGGAATGGCAGCAAGTGCATGAAGGTCTTCACCTTCGGTAAGACCAGCACTGGCACGTGCTACATGGTTGTGGGTAACGGTCATATATCCGCCACTGTTGTGATTTTGGCGATTGCTGATACCATCTTCAGTCACAATCAGAGAAATCTTATATTGATTGTTGGCCATACCACCTTCAAAAAACTTGGTATTGGTGGTAATGTTCAAAGTAGTTCCATTATCTGCAACACTAATCTTTGAGTTAACTTTTGACTTTGCAGAGTTAATCGTGCCAATCCAACCATTAAGAATATTTTTTGTGTAATCGATACTGGTGTAAGCACCGGTCACATTATCGCCAACCATAATTTTAGGGATGCTGTAGGATGAGCCTGATGCATTTGCTGCGCCAACCATAACAGCCAAATCTTGCCCAACCTGAGCTCCCAAATCAGAAGCGGGGGCTTTGAGGTGGGCATAAATACCAACCACATTGTTGCCCGAAATTACACCGTCTGTGGCCGGTTTGCCATAAGTACCGCAAGGTCCGCACCAAGTAGCTGTAGGTTCAACAACCAGAGAATTCTGAGATTGCACAACTTCCTGACTCGTATCCGGGGCGGGAGCTTCCTCCTCCGTACTTTTTTTACAACTTCCAAAAACTAACGCGGTTGAAACCAAGCCAACCATCCAAAAATTCATATTTTTCATATTTTTTCTTAAAATTAAGCACCAAATGTAATTCATTTATGTTTAATAATTCCAAACTAATGTTTCAGAATTGTAAGAAATACATAATTTTTTTGATTGAGAGGGCTTACAATGGCCAATAACCTGTGAATCAATGTTGAAAGCCTTTGAAATTTGGATAATATCAGCGGCGGTTTTCTCATCTGTGTAGATTTCCATCCTATGGCCCATGTTAAATACTTCAAACATTTCTTTGGAATGGGTTTGGGTAGTTTTTTGAATGGTTTTAAAAAGTGGGGGCGTTTCGAGAAGCTGATCTTTTACAATTTCGATCTCGTTAACAAACTTCATAACTTTAGTTTGTGCGCCACCGGTGCAATGAATGGCACCTGATATTTTTTTGCCGTGTTCAGAGATAATTTCTTTCATCACAGGGGCATAGGTCCGGGTTGGTGATAATATCGCTTTACCAATGCTTACACCTGTCGCTTCCAAGGGGTCATTAATCTTAAACTTTCCTGAATAAAAAAATTCATTATCCGAGAGAGAGTCAAAACTTTCAGGATATTTATCCTTATAGGATGCATCGAGAATATCGTGTCTGGCGGAGGTAAGTCCATTACTGCCCATTCCGGCATTGTAGGCGTTTTCATAGGTCGCCTTTCCATAAGATGCCAGCCCTACGATTACATCTCCCGGTTTAATATTAATTTCAATCACTTCATCGCGTTTTATCCTGGCGGCAAAAGTGGAGTCGACGATGACAGTGCGAACCAGATCTCCAACATCCGCTGTTTCGCCGCCCATATTATGTATGTGAATCCCAAATTTTTCCATTGAGGCGCAGAACTCTTCAGTTCCATTTATGATTTCGGCCACTACTTCACCTGGAATTTTAAACTTATTTCTTCCAAGCGTACTCGATAATAAGAAGTTATCTATGGCCCCCACGCAGAGCAAATCGTCTAAATTCATGACGAGGGCATCCTGTGCAATCCCCCTCCAAACACTGATATCGCCGGTTTCCTTCCAATATAAATAAGCCAGGCTGGATTTGGTACCGGCACCATCGGCATGCATAATATTGCACCAATCTCTGTCATTGCCCAGGTAGTCGGGAGTTAATTTACAAAATGCATTCGGGAACAGGCCTTTATCCAGATTTTGTATGGCCTTATGTACATCTTCCTTTTGAGATGATACGCCTCGTTTCAGATATCGGTCAGACATGGTAATATTTTATCTTATGTATTCAAAAACAAAAAACCCGATTTATTTAAAGCGGGTTTTTTGTTTTTGAGAAATTAATTTCCCGAATTATTTGGGTGTTTTTTCAAGCAGAATATTGGTATCCTCAATTTTGAAAGAGAGATAGTTTTCAAAAAGTCCATATCCAAGAATGGCTTTTTTCATAACCCCTGTTCCAACTACACATTTTACATTTTCAAATTTTACATCTCCTAAAATCAATTCTTTTACCTCAAAGGTCTTGCTTTTAATTTTTGTTCCGTCAGGAAGCATATAAGGCTTATTACCTTCAGTAAAGTTTGCGATCGTAATGACCTTAGACGACAATAATTGAACAACGGTGGCTTCAGGGATGATGGTACTTGATTCCTCTGGATCAAATTCAAATCTGACTGTTTTTTTACCGATTTTGCCGCTCAAAGTATACTTGTCACGTGATTTGGTGATGGGTATGATATCATACTTTTCGTTTAGCGCATTTTGGGTATTTAAGGCCACTTCCTCTGCAGTAAGGGCATCTGCCGGGAGATTTTTCTTATCCTGCAGGTATTTATTTCTCTCATCTCTTAAGAAAGGACTGGATACCGGTCCGCCGGCCAATGCCGAATCGTTAAATACCTTAATAACCTCTTTCGACCATTGGAAATTGCAATTGAGCACTTTTACAACCGCCCTTCTGTTTTGTTGATGCAGTTCTTCCGAGCAAGGCACCTTTACCGAGCCTTCGCATTCACATTCATTCACCAACTGCGATTCACCATAACCCATGGCAGCCAATCGGAAAGGATTGATACCACCTTTCATAATGTACGAAACAGCCGAGTCAGCTCTTCTTTGTGAAAGCGCTCTGTTGTAATCAAAGGTATTACGACAATCGGTATGGGTTCCCAATTCGATGGCCATTTTTGGGTATTTTTTTAGGGTGGCAATGAGTTCATCCAAAACCCTTTTCGATTCAGAGCGGGTAAAAATATTAGAGGAGTCTAATCCGTAGTAAATAGGAAGGATAAAAATATCGCTGCACTGATTCTTCAAACAAAAATCTTTGACAAAGTTGGTGGATTGCTCCAATCCCATGGTGGAAACAAACTCCTCTTTGCTGTCGTAGTAATATTCATCTCTTTTAGAGGCAAAGAGTTCATATTTTGTATTGACCTGAAGCGTGCATTTGTAATATCCCTTTTTATCGGTATAAATTCTGATTTTAGAGGAATCGTGATTATTGCTGATTGTGATGAGGGATTTTTCAAGTGGCTTGCTATCCTTGCAATCGGTAACTACCCCTGAAAGGATGAACACCAATGGGTCCATGTAAAACTCATAAATATTGTCATCGGCTTTTCCTGCAGCACTGCGGTTTGACGAAAAATAACCCTTTTCTTTGGTGTCTTCGAGAATAATTCCAAAATCATCGGCACATGAATTGATAGGGGCTTTCATATTTTCAGGTTTAGCCCAGTCGAGCCCACTTCCCTGACTTGAAAATATATCTAAACCGCCCATTCCCACATGTCCATCTGAAGAAAAGTACAAAGTTCCATCGGTCGAAATATAAGGGAATACTTCGTTCTCCGGGGTATTAATCACAGGGCCCAGATTCACCGGGTCTCCCCAGGTTTTGCCTCTTTTAACATAATTGACAACGTAAAGATCATGGGTGTTTGAATCGCCATATCCACCAGGCATGTCGGAGGCAAAGTATAATTTTTCGCCGTCGGGAGAGAGGGAGGGATGGCCAAAATTTGAATTGTCATTGCAAAATGGCAAGGGTTTTGGAGTAATATCCCATTCACGTCCACTTTTGCGTGCTTCATAAATTTTGCATTTTTTTTCTCTTCCGTCCATTCCATTGCACTGGGTGAAGTACATTTTTGAGTAACGCTCATCGAAGGTTACCGTTCCGTCGTTGAAATTTGTATTGGCTCCCGGTACAGCAACTGCTTCGCCCCATTTGGCTTTTGGGCCTCTGCCACTGAGTTCAACCATCCAAATGTCACTAAACTTTCGGCCGGTCCAATCAAATTGCCCCCCAGATTCACCACCGATGCGATCGGAGGTAAACATGATGGTGGTTTTTTTCTTATTGGCCCACATTGGAGCATAATCATCCGACTTTATTTTGGCATTTCCCGGCCCATCATTGGCAGGCTTAAATTCATTAATGTGGTATCTTGTTTTTTCGGTCGACCATTTCAAGGCCAATTCACAGCCTTCAATCATCCCATTGACATTAGGATCATCGGGCTTCATTTTTTTATACTCCTGAAATTTTAAAAGGGCTTCAGAATATTTACAGGTCATTTTAAGGCACTCGCCCATCCGGTAGTGAAAAAATGGATCTTTTGCACCTTTTTGGATGGCGGTTGAGTACCATTTTAATGCATTTTTATAATCGTGATTGTAATAATAGGACTGAGCTGCATTCATGCAAGAGGTGAGCTTATCCTTTTTATTAACTTTAGGGTCTTTATATACCTTGGCATACATATCTGCCGCAACTGCATAATCTTTATATTTATAACGGTTGCTAGCCTCAGTGAAGGAAGGCTGTCCACATTTGGCACTGAGCAGTAATACAGCAAATAATGAATAGAATAGAGAATTTATAAGTGTTTTTGACATACCCTTTTTTGGCTATAATAATATTAATCTTCAAACATGCAGAAATAATAACAATTTTCAAAGAGTTGCGGCAATTTGGTACAAGAAAAAACGAAAATTTATGCTTGCTGGTATAGCCTTAAGCAATAATTAGGCAATAAATCAAAAATAAACTGGTTTTTGGAAACCCAGGCCCCCATTAAATTGAACTTTTGAAGCTTCAAAGGCTCTCAAAAGTACCGCTTCATAAATGGATTTAAGGATGTTAAAAATTCATTTTGAAAAGGTGCCTTCAGCAGGCAATAAGCAACTCAAATATGTTATTGAAGCTTCAGCACTTGGGTTAATGCATTGATGGATGCAACCTGTTTCGATCAACCCATTTAACAGAGATTAGGATAACCAGCCTTGAGCCCTAATATCGAACTCGCTTCCAGCTTTAGTAATGAGTTTACAGGCGTTAGGAATTTCGGTTGCATGCCCAATGATGCTAATATCCATATGGTTTTTTAATTTTTCGAATTGTGTTTGAGAAACAGTGAAAAGAAGCTCAAAATCTTCTCCGCCATTCAGAGCACACATGGTGGCATCGAGATTAAATTCCTGAGCCATACGAATAGTCTGGGTATCGACCGGTAATTTTTCTTCATAAACATTAAACCCTACATTTGAGTTCTGAGCGAGGTGCTTGATTTCAGATGCCAGGCCATCGCTCAGGTCTATCATAGAAGTTGGCAAAATATCAAGTTGTGATAATATTTCAATCACATCTTTTCTGGCCTCTGGTTTCAATTGTCTTCCTACAATATAATCATATTCTTCAAGGTCGGGTTGCATTTCCGGGTGTTCTAAAAACACGCGTTTTTCTCTTTCCAAAAGTTGATGTCCAAGGTAGGCCGCCCCTAAATCACCAGAAACACAAAGCAGATCATTGGGTTTACATCCGCTTCGCGTCACATACCTATCGGCAGACACTTCACCGATGGCCGTAACCGAAAGGCTAAGTCCTTTTGGGCTGGTGGTTGTATCACCTCCAATGAGGTCGATTTGGTAATTTTCACATGCCAGATAAATGCCTACGTATAATTCTTCGAGGGCTTCCAGTGTATATTTGCTTGAAATGGCGAGGCCAAGCGTGAAATAAAGGGGCTTGGCGTTCATGGCGTACAGGTCGCTAATAGCCGAAACAATAATTTTATAACCCAAATGTTTTAGTGGGGTATAAGCTAAATCAAAATGAACCCCTTCGACAAACAGCTCTGTGCTCACCACCTGTAGCATTTCGGCATCAGATTTCAGAACAGCGGCATCATCTCCAATTCCGATTACGGTTCCCTTATTTTTTAATACATTGTTGTGGGTGAGTTTTTTAATCAAGCCAAATTCGCCCAGGGTTTCGATAGAGGTTTTCGAACTGTTTTCAAACATGCTACAAAATTAGAGGGGATTTGTAGTAAATGATTCATAATTTATATGATTAAATTTGTAAGTAACTAAAGCATTATGAAAACTTTTTTCAGAGGTCTTCTCGATCTTATTTATCCTGAATTGTGCGTTCATTGTAGCCGAGTTTTGGTAACATCAGAGCATGTGTTATGCTTGCCGTGCAGTCTCCAATTGCCTGTTACAAACTTTCATTTGGAGCCCGAAAATGAAATGATTAAGGCCCTTTGGGGGCGTATAGATATTCAATATGCCTCTTCCTTTCTTTTTTTTAAAAAGGGAGGGATTACACAAACGCTTCTTCATCAATTAAAGTACAAAAGCCGAAAAGACATTGGAAGGGTGCTAGGCCATCTATATGGCACCCAGATCCGGAAGGAGGACTTTATCAAGTGCATTGATTATATCTTACCTGTCCCACTTCACAAAAGTAAATTAAGAGCGCGGGGCTATAATCAAAGCGAGGAATTCGGCCGCGGCTTATCAGAAGCACTTGGCATACCTTTGAGCAAAGCGCTTCAACGCAAAGTAATGACCCCTACACAGACCAATAGAAAAAGGTTTGAAAGGTGGGTGAACGTTTCCAATAAATTTGTGCTTGAAAATCCGGAATGCTTTGAAGGAAAAACCGTCATTCTTGTTGATGATGTTTTCACTACCGGAGCAACCGTTGAAGCTTGTTACCATGCCTTACAGGAGGCTAAAAAATTAAAGGTAGGGGTAATCACTCTGGCTATTGCAGTCCACTAATTTTCAGCAAAACAGCATTGATTTTTTAGTTTTCCCTATTTAATCGATCAACAATTTATAGGAGTCAGAATGATTGGTCTTTACAAAATACAAACCTTTAGGCCATGATTTGACATTGAAATTAAATGTTGTAAAAGGCTCGAGGCTGGTTGAAAGCACTGTTTGACCAAGGCTATTAATGACGTCAAGCTCTATTGTATTTTGCTGAGAATTCGAAAAATACAACTGGTCGTGAGCCGGATTAGGATAGATGCTCAAGCCGGAAGTCCCATGGTATCTTTTTACACCCGATTCTTTTGAAACCAGGTTTCTGGCAATATTTGTTAATATGGGCTCCTGGTAATCAAAATAAATAAATGCCATATTTTTAATGGAGGTTCCAATGGGCATGGTGCTGTTTGCCGACAAATGAATAGTGTAATTAATAAATCCTTGACTGGCTTCTTCGTTCGAATTTTTTGGAGGCAAATTAATGGCATTGAATCGCCAATTCATGATTCGGAGATACTTACCATTTGGCAATAATCTAAATACCGGGGCTTCGTCAATGTTATGACTTGCAATTAAGGAGGTGCCTAATTTCCCGTAATTGAGGTTTTGATCAATGGTATCGGTAATAACCACATGGTCAGCCATGTCGTTTCCGGTATTTTGAAACCTTATTTTATAAGTCATTGAACTTAAATCCGGAGGGATAAGGTAGTTTTGTTCAGTACGTTTGTCGTTGGGGTCTATGGCCGCCACTACTTTTTGATTCAGCTCGGAAACGTTATTCTTTAAATCTTCATCCTCTATATCTCCTAACACTACTTTTGCTTCAAAGGCGAGACTGCTTTCAAGCGCAATGGAAAGCGGAATAGTAACTTTGGCATTTACACAGAATTTTTCACCGGTCTTCAGTGAAAGTATTTGCCATTCAGCGCTGCTGTTCTTAACTATTTCAGGTGCGATATCAAAGGTCCAAGGGTTTAACCTTTCGTCGAAATTAAAAATCAGCTTAGCGGCTTCAACTTTTGTAGATCCCTTATTCTCGGCACAAATTAAATATCTTTCTTCAAAGCCTTGTCGGGCTCTCCATCCTGTAAAATCAGCTAATGATGAAGCCGCATCTGTATGATCGCCTATCATTTTCAGCCCGAAATTGATATCGGCCAGGGTAAGTTGTGATGAAATGGTTGCAGGTTTCAAGGTATTTCCACAGGTACCTTTGCTGTATTTTGGAAGAATAAGCTCAACGAAGTAAGAGTTAGGCTTCTCGCTTACTGGGAAATAGTATCGGCCATTGTAATCGCTATTGATGAATAACTCTTGTCCACTTGGCAAAACCAATTTAACGACAACACCTTTTAAACTCGATTCACCAAAATCCTGTATGCAGTTTTCATTTAAATCACTAAAAATCTTTCCTCCTATCAACGCAGTGCCAAATTCAAGTATTCCGGTGTGGTTTAGGGTTAATCCCTGATATTGTGTAAAACTGCCTGTAACCATGACCCTATTCAGGCCATTGAGTTTCAAATCGTTGCCCAGATAATCAAAGTCAAATTCCGGTACCATCCAAACATTCCCATTCCAATAGGCTAAGCTGGCCTGTTTGGAGTTTTTGGTATTGGTAAACTGACCTGCAGCCCAAAAATTTTGACCTATAAATTTGAGATCGGAGATGGAAATTATTTTCCAATCCGTGAGCCCATTCGACAATTCGGCCCAGGTTGTATCCGTGTTTTGAATAGCGAATGAAGATTTGCCATCAAAATCAACCCCTGCCATTACCAGTTTATCATTGTATTTTCCCATGGCCAAATTTCCATTGACAAAGGGGGCTTGAGATTGGGGTACAATAGACCAGTTGCCGTTAATAAGTTTTGCGAAATATCGACTCTCTTTATTGAAGGTAAAATAGCCAAAGGCCCAAATGTTGCCTTTGTTATATTCAAATCCTGTGAAGTAGTCGTTGGCGCTGTGATTAGCACTCAATCCTGCGTAAACACTCACTTCGTTGCCATTCACTTTTACAATGCTCACCAATTGCTCTTTCACACTTATTTTGCCGCAGAGCAGTAAGCCATCGGGAGTTTTTAAAAAGCTAAGATTTTTAGTAATTTTAACATCAACGGTATTCAAAGCCGTCCAACTTTTCCCTGTATTTTTAAGCAATAAAAGTTTTTCGGTATTTTTATTGGCAAAAGCTACAAAAAGTTCCCCATTGTTATAGCAGATGCCTTTAGCCTCAATCGATTGAGGTGTGGTTGAAATGAGGTTTAGCAAGGAAGTAGGGATTTCAGAAAGATTTAACCAAAATTGCCCATCCCACTTATTGACAGAAAACTTGTCGTTTTCATAATTCACCACCCAAAGCTTATCTCCATCGGAGCAGCCGATATTGACAGAATTTTTTTGTCCTGGACCCATTGGTAATAAGATTTGCGCTTTTGCAAATCCTACAAATAATGTGATGAATACAACTATTTTAACCAGGGTTTTCATTTCGATTTTCTGTTGAGGATATAATTGATATTAAAGTTAACCCCATAATTATAAAAACGCGTTTTAACTGGATAATTCTTTGTTCGGGCGGAACCTATTTGAGTTGAAAAATTGGGTTCGACGGTAAAAATAAGATTATTATTTGTTTTGAAGAACAAACCACTTGAAAAAGAGACCCCATTGGTCCATTTTTTGATGGAATTATTACTATTGAGGCTCTCCAGATTCAAATGGGTAGGGTTAACATCCATTCCTTCAACTCCAACAAGCCTTGACAAATTGAGTCCAAATTTGCTCTCAAGGCCAAAGTTTGGTTTGATATAATGGCGATAGCCAAAGGTAAGTGGGAGGGAAACATATTTTACGGAGGCTTTGTTACTTGCCTTAATGTGCTCATATTCAGAAGGTAGCAGTGGATTGTAATAGACAATGCCCTTTCCATCGGTAATATGAGGCGATTCGGTAATGGTGTAATTGAAATCGTGCATGACCGAGTAGGCGCTGCCATAGAGTCCTTGACGGATAAACCAATTTTTATTGAGATTCAATTGTACGTGAATTCCGTTGTTGTAGCCATTCCCGAAGCTTGAGCTGCCATTAACGGCATTAAAGAAGTTGCGGTTAAGTAAATTTGAACCATTGCCTTTAATAGCGTCGAGGCCTGCTGTGGGTGAAAAACTGGCTCCAAATTCTATAACTTTTGGAGTCTTGTGTTTGAATTCAGGTTTTGGAAGGTTTAATTCCGGATTTTTTTGAAGTTCAGCCTGCGTAAAGGCAAAAAGATTATGAACGCCAATCTGAACCATATTGAGCCCCTCAAAGGCAAGTGGATAGGTTTCTTCCATCAAAGATTTAGCTTTATTCAGTTCCATGACCTTTGCAGGAGAGCCAGTAATATTTTTCGGCTTTTTATGGAATGATTTGGTTTTAACCTCGTTTTGGAGCAACTCAGGTTGATCCGCTTTTACGTATGGCGTCACCTTTGCTGATGGAGTGTTTATTGTTTTGAACTTTAATGTAGCGAGGTGATGGTTTTTTACCAGTAAATAAGAGAGCCCTGAAATGACAATCAGAGGAATGGCGGCCCACCAAATCCAGCCTATTCTGCGTTTTGACTCCAATTTATCAGCAATGGCATTCCAATCAGAAACAGGGATATTTCCTTCGAAGGACAAAAATTTGTCCCTTAGTAAATGATCAATATGGTTTCTTTGGTCGCTCACTGGATATTTTCTTTTTCCTTTATCAAATCCCTCAACATGGTACGCGCCCGGCTCAACCTGCTTTTAGAGGAACCAACCGGTATATCGAGGAATTCTCCAATTTGATGATGGGAATAGCCATCAATGGAATACATATTGAGAACAATCTTATATTTCTCAGGTAGTTGACTGATATAACCAAATATTTTTTCAACCGGTAGAGAGCTTAAAGTCAAGGCAAATTGATCTTCATCTTCTTCGGTGAGGTCAGTTTTGGCTAAAACAAGGGGGTCGTTAATGTCATAAAACTGATTTTTATTTTCAGCTTTTGCAAGATGGCTCAAACATGTATTAATGCAAATTCGAGTCATCCAGGTTTCGATGGAACTGTTGCCTTTAAAGTCAGATATTTTAGTAAATATCTTAATAAATCCGTCCTGAACCATGTCCCTGGCGGTTTCATAATTTGGGCTATATCGAAGGCAAACTCCCATCATTTTTTTTGAAAACATCTCAAACAAAAGCCGTTGGCTATTGCGGTCATTACTTTTACATCCGTTGATGATTTCATGAAGCTCGCTGCTATCCAATGTTTCCTATTATTATAGACTGCAAATTACCAAAAGGTTGCATTTATTTTTATACTTTTATAAAAGAAATCGAGTGCCTCATGGTTGGGGATTTAATATGATTGGTGCAATAAAAAAGGGGTTCGATTCGAACCCCTTTTTTTATTTTATGTTTCGATAATCA
>CAZTXB010000015.1:0-64315 GCA_964617955.1 uncultured Chitinophaga sp. | reverse complement strand
CTGTACTCAGAGGTTGTAACGTCGACCAACCCCGAAACCTAGCCAAGTCGGTTACGGTAGAGTAAGTACTAATACCTTTGGCCTTCTCATTGTATTTTTTATCGCATAAAAACTGTCGTTATAATTAGACGTTTTGTTGTATTAAATCCATGACCTTATTTTTTAATAAATTCATTTTTAAGACTTTATTAAAGAATATTGCTTTAGGTTAATGATTTGAGACTTTAAAGTCAGGAGGAAATTAATTATGAAAATCTTGACTCAAAACAAAATTAACAAAGCAAAATTTATGGCTTTGTTCGTGCTCATCTCTTTAACAAATTTGGCAATGGCCAGGCAAACGCATCAAGCGGGTTCTTCGCTTCGCTTATTCTTGCCTCCGGCATCCGAGTATATTGTCATTTTCGACAACGTACCCTATTATGGGGTGTATGACCGATTTAAAATCGACAACCTCAGACCCGGCAATCACCGCCTAAAAATTACAAAACCAATTCTAAACCGAAGAGGTTATGTGATTGACAGAATTGTGATTTACAATGGTATGCTCTTTTTCCCAAGAAATACCAAAATTTGGGCCAGCATAAACCACCGTGGTATGCTTAGAATTGAACGCAGCCTCAGCTTCGACGATATTCAAGGAAATGGTAACGGTAGAAATCAAGGCAATGGATCACGAGAGAATCGCCGCCGAGATGACGATTATGATTATGACAGAAACCAATATGGAAATAACCAAAATAACCGTGAGGAGGAGGATGAAGATTGGTACTATAGGGACAGGTCATCACAAAGGTCCGACCGCTCTGACGCAAACCGTGGAAACGACACCTACGACAGGGAAGGCCAAAGAGAGACTGCCTTTGCGAACACACTGAATGCCATAAAAAAGCAATCTTTTGATAGCGAGCGTCTCAAAATGGCGAAAAATATCGTCTCTTCAGAAAGCATGTTAAGCGAAGAAATCCTGCTCATCACAAAACTGTTTTCTTTTGAATCGACCCGACTTGAATTTGCCAAATTTGCCTATTCACATACGAGCGATAAAAGGAATTACGTTATGGTTCAGGAAGCTTTCCAATTTAGCAGTAGTAAATCCGAATTGCAGGACTATATAACCCAAATGGGTAAAAGGTGACACTAAAAAGCTGTTTCATGGAGAAACAGCTTTTTTTTTGACTTCAATTTATGAATAAACTAAAATGTACGATTGGCTTGTTTAAGGATAATGTGAATATTTAAAGCAAGTACCAAATTTTAGTGTACCATTTGCTCGAGTCGGCGACTTGAGCAGGTCCAATGATATACTCTTCAATTACCGGAGACCTGCGAATAAGATTTTTATTCCTAATATAATTATCCAAAGCCTTATAAGCATCCTGATTGCTTTTGTAACCCCCATAATAATTGAGAAGCAGCGCCTTCTGCGGACCAAGTTTAATAAGACTTACGTCGTGCCCAAGAGTGGAATCCCCTTCGAGAGGCAAAGCCGCCGCTACCGTCGCCACCCCATTAACATAATCCCATCGGTAATATAAACCCAAGGCCTTCCCACTAATTTTAAATCCGCAATCCAATGCTTCCCGTTTTACTTTTTCATAATTCTTAGCAAAAAAATCATCCAATTCGGGAATAAGTATAGCCTTTCTTACCATGCCTACTTTTCGTGCGCTAAATGTGCTCTGTTTTATTCTGTATCCATAGTACTCCTCTTTTAACACCCGGTATTCTTTTTCGGAATTGCGCTTTAAGGCCGATAGTCCGGTTTCAAAATTTGGCCCAATTTGCCGGTCCATGATCAAGTTAAGAACCCTGAGGTAAAACGGGTTGCTTCCTTCTATATACCAAGTAGCAGTGGTTTGATTGCCATTGGCCTCCAGCTTAATATACCCTTCTGCCTCCGCTTGGTAGGGCTTATTGAATTCATAAAGGTATCTGATTTCCTTTTGATCCGTTATACTCATCAACGTCATGCGTCCTTCACCTACCTTGTCGCCTTTCCAAAGCCAGTAGGAACCTACTTTTCCCTGATTGGGGCCAAACAATGACTTGACTTCAGAATCCTGTTTTTTCCAAGGATTCCATTTTTCCCATTTCTTAAAGGTAGAAATTTGTTCGAACACCAAATCCACCGGTGCATTAAAGTTTTCGGATCTTTCAACCTTAAATTTCGCCGGAATAAAGAGAGACGCCAACAAGTAAAGGCCAACCAAAACAAAAATAAAAATAAATAAGATTCGTAAAATACGCATTAAGGTGGGGGCATTGAATTATTGCCACAAATATTAATGATTATGATTAAAAATCAATACAATATTATTCAAATGGGTAATTGCTTATCCCAAAGTCAGTTAATCGATTTTAACTCCGAACTTAGCATCATCGTCAAAAGGACACCTTAAATATTCGACCTTCTGTTTTGCAGTTTAAATAGTATAAGGAGATTTAATTACTTTCGCACTCTCTTATACATTTATGAAACTTATTAAGCCTTCGCTTTTACTAACCTTATTGCTTTTTCTGCACTCCTTCATTCAGGCACAATCAGGATTTGAAGCACTGAAGAATAACGATTTTTTTGAGGCCAAAAGACTTTTTAACGCTGCCTTGGAAAAAGATTCCATCGATTTTGACGGCCTAACCGGCATGATCATCATGTCGGAAATATCGCAGGAATACCTCGCCTACGACAAGTACATGAACACCTTGCTCAGAAACCACAAGGACCCCTATGTGTTTTCCCTTTTCAATTATCTCTACGACGGAGATTATAAAAGTATTGAGAAACTCAATTACCCCGATTGGGTTACCATAAAATACCAATTGAGTGAAGCCATCGATTGGGGCTCAAAGTCAAGAGACAGGGCCAAGCAATGGGAAAAATACGGTGCCATTATCCCTAAGGTTAACTGGAGCCTGATAGGCCCTTTCAAAAATATTAATGGCAGCGGTTTTATTACCACTACGCCTATTGAATTGGAGTCCTTCAATATGAACAAAACCTATGTGAACCATAAAAATGTCAGATTAAATTGGGTAGCTCCCATGTATTCGGCGGCTACCGGACGCATCGTGTTTTCACAGCACTTGCCTGATGCAGGTTATAGCGATGATGCAGTTTATTATGCCAATACCTTTCTTACCTGCGAATCGGACAGAACATTGCAAATACATATCGGAAGATCTGCTGCCCTAAAAATATGGGTTAACGACAGCCTCGTGTTTTCAAACAACCATACCGTACCCTTCTTTTTTGATATCGAAACTCTTGAATTGAAATTAAGCAAAGGCGTGCACCGTATTCTGGTTAAAAATGCAACCCAAAAAACCACGGATGAAAATTCGGGGAGCCTTTCGTTTTGGGACGGAAACAGCTATGAACACGATATGCTTGCCTTAAGATTTACAGATGCCAGCTCAAAACCCATCGAAAATTTAAATACTGCTTTTCTGGCTTCCTCTTCACAAAATTCTGTTACAGCCTCAATAAGTTCCAATAGTCTTGTCAACCATTTTAAGGAACAGGCCGAGAGAAAATCGAGCATGTGGTTTGATTATTGCCTCATCAAATCCTACATAAGCGAAAATTTTGGAAAAGTGGCCGAGGAATATTTTTACCATAAAAATAAACTCAATTCCAAATCGGTATTCTACAATTTTTTATTTGCAAAAATCTGCCAATTCAATGGAAAATCGGAAAAAGTGTATGAATTGTTGTCAAAGTTAGACGATTCAAAAACCCCGTTTTTTGGACTACTGTTTGAAAAATTACAAGACGTCAATTTAGATACTGAACCGGAGAAGTATTATAAAGCTATTGAAAAACTGTCAGACATCAGTCCATCAAACCCGAATTTACTCAATTGTTATATCGAATATTATAACAAAACCGGAAAACTCGTAGAAAAGGATAGCTTCATTAACCGAAGTATTAGAAAATACCCCGAATACAAAGAAGATTTGGAAGTGAGTTTGAGCAATTACAAGGAAAAGGAAGAACGCTACGGCCCTGCCGAAATGCTCAAGTCGCAGAAAAAAGCCATTAAGTCGTTAAAAACCGGATCGGACGAGGGGGACATGGATATGGCCATCGAATACTATAAGGATCGGAAAAAGAAACAAAAAGTCATCGATCTTTATAAGGACAAAATCTATTTTACCCCCCATATCACCTCTAATTATAATGACTTCGCTGACTATTTAAAGGAAATTGAACACTATGAGGAGGCCGAGGAGATTCTAAAATCCTCGTTAAAAATAGACCCCTATCAAGCCTCAGTTTATGAATTGATGGGAGATATCGCCAAACTTCAAGGCGATATGAGCAAGGCTCTTTCCTATTATCAAACCGGAAAAGCTTTGGGAGACGTGGGTTCGACCTTTGGATATGGGAACGATTTGGAAGAAAAGATTCAACAAATTATTGGCACCGAAAATTTAAAAAAGATATTTAAGACCGATCGCTTTGATCAAATCCTTGAAGACCCGGAATGGGAAAGCCTTTATGAAAATGAAGATGCCATTGTTCTGCAATACACCAAAGATTGCGTATTAGATACGCTTTTACAAGTTACTGTTTATCAGAGCCTGATGATAAAAATTGTCAAAGAATCAGGCATTGAGCGATACAACCAAATCGACATGGGTTTCATTGGAAACATTACCAGTGCCAAGGTCATAAAATTAGACGGTACAGAATCGACGCCGGAGAAATCGGGGAGCTATGTGGTGATTAAAAATTTGGAAGCCGGAGATATTATTCAGGTTGAAGGTCAGGCAGTTTTAAGCGCCGAAACGCTTTTTGGCCCGGAGTTCTATCATCAGCATTTCATTTTTTTCCCTGACCCTGTATACTATTCTAAATTTGATTTTGCGGTACCTCATAACCGATACCTTGGATATAAGGTACATAAAATGAAAAGAGAACCGGATAAATTTACCGACAGTTTTAATTATGATCACTACGTATGGTTAGACAAAAACCTGGAAAAAATTCAAGAAGAATCGGCTTTCCCGGATTATTACGATTTGTACCGCAGCGTTTCGGTAAGCACCATAAAAAATTGGGAACCCATCAACGATTGGTATGAACAAACCACTTATCAAAAAACCGACTTCACCTACGAAGTGAAGGAAATCTTGGATACCTTAATTCGCCCTGACATGTCGGCTCTGGAGAAGGTGCAAAAAATATACAATTTTGTGACTACCAAAATACGCTACAGTTATGTTCCCTTTCTCAATACCGCCTTTGTTCCAAAATGGCCCGGCAATACCGTTTCGGCTGGAATAGGAGATTGCAAAGATGTAGCTACCTTAATGATAACCATGCTGAGGGCTCAAGGCATTGAGTCGTATTATACCCTGGTAAAAACCAGCCAGTTTAATAGACTGGAACCGGTCCCTTCCCTTGCCTTCGACCATGTTGTGGTTTGTTATATCATCAATAACGAAAAAAAATATTGCGACCTTACCACCAATTTTTACCCCTTGTATGTTCTGCCCGAAATGGACAATGATGCAACAGCCCTGCTGATTAAGCCAAATACCAACTCTACTTTTCACCTGCCCAACGATTTGATTGATCCTGTAAAGACCTACGCCACTTACGAGATTGACGCGGAGCTTACCAATAACCGGGATATGAAACTTCAGGT
This sequence comes from uncultured Chitinophaga sp., assembly GCA_964617955.1. GTDB lineage: Bacteria > Bacteroidota > Bacteroidia > NS11-12g > UBA9320 > JABWCE01. Next base: position 58,658 of record CAZTXB010000015.1, on the reverse strand, counting down.
TAAAGCAGAATACACCGGAACGGCAGGCGGTAACCTTCGCGAGCAAATTTTCCGCACCGCAAAAAACAAATACCCTGATTTCGCCTCACAGTATTTCGGACAAGATATTTTTGAAAACAGTGTATTTGATAAAGTTGATTTCATAAACTCTGAAGATTTTTCTAACCCATTTAAGGTTGAGTATTCGCTCACCGGCAAAGGATTTGCAGATAAGGTTTCCGGCCTTTATATCCTGAGAATGCCTTATCTGGAGGCCATTAGAAAAAGTCAGGCCATTATCGAAAACAACCGGACCAATCGCGTTGACCTCGAAAAAATTCTTAACATTTACCCCAGCAAACAGGTTATTAACCTCAAAATACCGGCTGGTTACACATTGGCTGAAATGCCACAGAACCTCTCTCACCATTCAAATTTTGCAAATTATGAAGTTCAGTTTAAGGCCATTGGCAACGGACTCCAAATCATAAGAAAGCATCAAACCCTTAAAAATATAATTGAAATTGAGGAATTTGAAAGTTTTAAAAAGGATTATCTAGAATTGCTTGATTTAGATAAGTTTAAGATTGCCCTTATCAAAAAATAAGGCTGCCAAACCTTCACAAGACTTAAGCGCACTTTAGTAAAATAGAAGAAAAGTGGCGCCATCATAAAATACTTGGTTCGTCGTTATTTCACAATGTGGATATGCTGTCCGGATAAAATTGAGGTGAGGGCAACCTGAACACTTAGCTATTATCTCGGCAAACAGCACATTCCGAACTTTAATGAGTCGGATTTGATAGTCAAATATGCCTGCTTTGTCTAAATATATCTAAGCAACAACTAAATAAATTAGATTTTTGAAAACTTTAATAAAAAATGATGTTCACTAAAAAATTAATAGGGTTACTGCTTCTGGTAACTTTGAGTGTATTGAGCTATGCTCAAAAGGCTGCACCTGAAAACTGGTTTAATTTAGACCGAAAAAAAGATAAAATATTTGGGATGAGTACCGAAAAGGCGCATCAGTATCTGGCTGGTAAAACCTCGCAGGTAGTTATAGTAGGCGTACTGGACAGCGGCGTGGATGAAGATCATGAGGATTTGAAAGCGGTAATGTGGGTCAATACTAAGGAAGTAGCCAACAATGGGGTTGATGATGACAATAATGGCTATATCGACGACATCTACGGCTGGAACTTCATAGGAGGCAAAGACGGAAAAAACGTGAGTATCGATTCCTATGAATTGACCAGAGTCTATAAAAAATTAAGAGATAAGTATGATGCCATACCTGAGGCTTCCATGACGCCTGAAGAAAAGAAAGGCTATGAGGAATACCTAAAAATTAAGGTCGATTTTTTGCAAAAAAGCATTCAGGCCAAAACCATGTTTGAACTTCTTTCAAAGGTGGTTAAACGCTATGAAGAACTCGAAAAAAATATTGGTAAAGGAGAGAATATCACCCTGGAAGATTTAAAAAATTACAAGCCAGGTTCCTCTAAGGAAGCCGAAATGATTAAGAAAATGGTAGACCATATAGAGCAAGGGGGAACTTATGCCATGATTAAAGAAAGTTTGAAGAAGACATACGAGCATTACGACAACCAGGCTAATTATGCTTACAATGTTGACTTCGACTCCAGAACAATCATTGGAGACGATTACGACAATCAAACCGAAAAGAATTACGGAAACAACGACGTAACAGGACCCGATGCTTCCCACGGAACCCATGTGGCTGGTATTATTGCTGCCCAAAGAGACAACAGTTTGGGTATGAAAGGGGTGGCAAACAACGCAAGAATAATGTCGGTGAGATGTGTTCCGGATGGAGACGAGAGGGATAAGGATGTGGCCAATGCCATCAGATATGCCGTAGATAACGGAGCAAAGGTTATAAACATGAGTTTTGGCAAGGCCTTTCCGTGGAACAAAACCATTGTAGACGATGCCGTGAAATATGCAGAGTCAAAAGACGTCCTTTTGGTTCATGGTGCCGGAAATGATTCAAAAGATATCGATGTGAACATCAATTACCCCAATCCGAATATTGCCGCCGACCAAAGCAGGGCAAGCAATTGGGTAGAAGTTGGGGCTTCATCCTGGAAAACCCACAAAGAACGTTTGGCTGTATTTTCAAATTATGGCAAAAAGAATGTAGACGTATTTGCTCCAGGGGTGAGTATTTATTCTACGATACCCGGTTCAAAATATGCCTCTTTTGACGGAACGAGCATGGCTTCTCCCTGTACGGCAGGTGTTGCCGCCCTAATCCGCTCCTACTTTCCCGATTTAACCGCATCACAGGTTCGGACGATTTTAATGAAGTCAACCACTAAAGTAAAAGGAAAGGTTTATATACCCGGTGACAAAAAAATCACAAAACTTAGAAAAATTTCGGTTTCAGGTGGGGTAATCAACGCTTACAAAGCCGTGAAAATGGCAGATAAATTGAGCAAGTTTTAAGTCTTTATTTTGTTAAGGCTAAGGTAAACATCGACCCCTTGTCAAGATTTTGAGCATACAATTCCAATTGGCTAAAATTGGTTTTAATATAAGGCTCCCAAAAAGGATCGGCCCGCAACATTTCAATATTTGAATAGACGTAATAGTCCGGCCATCCGCCATACGAAGGAAGGGGAAGCGTGTTTTCAGAAGAAATGATATAAGATTCCCCCGTTTCGGAAAATTGTAATTTTAAAATGTCAAGTCCAAGGTTTGTGGCGAAGGATTTGTCGCTTTCATCCTTGGTTTTCTTCAAAAACTGTAGCCTTAGACCGGGATAGGATTTGAAATGGTAAATAATTTTTTGGGTTAGTCTGAACTCGGCATCCAGCAAATATTTAACAATTTCCTGATAAGTCGATATGGTGTCCAGAACCTCACCGTAAAAATGCTTAACCGGCTTTCTCAGCAAAGAATCTATGCGACCGGTAACGACAGTAGGAATGGGTTCCATGCTCAATTCCGACAAGGGAGTTATTGGCCAACTGACAAGACCGGCCACTTTGGGTTTGGTTTTTGGCAAACCCAATTTACCTTCGAGCTTTACCTTGCGTTGCACCAGTTTTAACTCCATGCCCTTTTTAGTTTTTGACAAGCCTATGAAGGCTCTTCCATCGATAGGAAGAAAAGAATAAGTAAGAATAATGTTTCGGTTGGCAGTATAAAAACCGTACAATGAACATTTGGTCAAGGCAGGATCTTTAAGATCTTTCTCCAACAATTTCTTAACTTTCGGGTTAAAAAAATCGAAATCCTTCCCGCTTTGTTTACTGCTTAGTACCACAACCGGCCATTTATAGTTGAGGTATATTTTTTCTCCAAACTTAAGCTGGGTATGAGTTGAATAGGTGGTTTCTATGGCCTTATACCTTTTAGTTAACCTTACCAAATTATCCTTATTGGAAGCAAACCAGGCCAGATTAATATCGCCCGAACCTGTACCAAAAAACACCATATCGCCCATTAAGTTCATGCCAAGCTGATTGAAAATCTCTAAACTTTTTGCAGGTATTTTATGTTTTAAATTTTGAAAAAAAGAGTCTTTGTAGAGTTCTTCTTTTGAAAAACCGTCCTTGTAAAGTTGCCTCTTATCCATCGTAAAACAAAAGAGCACATCTGCCGGCACCTGCTTAACCAGAGAATCTTTCTGACGATAAATAAAATAAAATACGGCAGCTCCCAGCATCATAATGCTGACCAAAACCACGCCATATTTTAAATATCTCTTCATAATTCACATTTAAGCTTGACTACCAATCAGACTTATAACTTTCCATTGTTAAAAAACGCGATATCGTTAAACAACTTAAGCAATTCCAACAAACTGCTATTTTCCCTGTTTTTCATTTCGAGCGATACCTCTATACTTGAGGTATTGTTTTGCATGGGTTTGCACACGAAGAAACCACGGTTAATTTTATCTCTCCATTTTTCCAACTCATCCGCCTTGCCATAAGCCTCTTCATTGCCTTGCATGAGTTTAAACATTTTTGAAGCTTCCCAAAATCCGAAGGAAGTGTAATTTAAGTACTCTTTATAATTAGCCCCTACACTTAAATCAGGGCTTAGCCCATTTTCAATCTGGCCGTTAGCCATCAATTGATCATTGGTAATAAAAAGGAGATTCCCCTTTATGATGGCATAAAATGGATTAGCAGTATCCATGTATCTCGAATTAAAAACATATTTATTGTCAGATACTTTTTTTAATCCATCCATGTTTTGAATCAGTTTTAATATTCTTCTCACATTGCTTTCATTTTCGATGGTGGCCATGGCAAGAATTTCAGGAAAATATTTAGTTTTGGTTTTCTCAACCGTCTTGTAATTAAAGGTTATGGAATCGTAAAGGTACTCAGAACTGGTTTTTAAGTACGATTTAATTCCTGTGAATGCGATAGCCATGTCGCCTTTAAGCGTATGATGCAATGTTTTTTTATCTAAAAATAAATCGCTGAGTTCCAACATGGCGATGAGTTCTTTTCTTGGTATGGCAGAACTCTCATAGGCCCTTCTAAAAATATCATAATACATTTCGGCCGCTGCCTCAGTATTGGCGCTGGCTCCGGCCAAGGCCATCAAATTTTCCTTTTTTACGTAATTGAAAAATTCAGGATTGATATTGGTAGAGTATATCTTTTCGATATAGGGTTTAAGTTTGCTATTGAACGTGCTGTAAAAATTCATTTTTACTTCGCCTTTGTTAAAATTTCCCAATCCATACAAGGAGTTGTTGTCGATGAGTTCGGCTAAGGTATTCGCAGGTTTATTTTCCAATTTACGTCGGAGCAATGCCGTGTCATATTGATATAAATAGCGGTGTTTGTCGCTCATCATATCAATGAGTTGCTTCGAATAACTTTCATATTGAAACCAATAAATGATATCGTCGGATTTTGAAATGACCTCATTAAACTGCTTGCTGTTTATAATACTCTCCGACGCCTTCAGTTCACTGATCTGTTTCTGTCTTTTGCTCATTTTTTGATCGTGAATCACATAAAATTTTTCTTCTTCCAACTTTCTTTTCAGTGCCCAACGCCTTTCGAATTGCACCATGAGTGAGTCATTGCTATAGTCTGTCTCTTCACCTTCGTAATATTCCACCTCAGGGGCTGCAACTTCATCTTCTGCCTCCACGGCCAATTCCTCCTCTTCACTTACAACGGCTGTATCTGATTCCTCCTCTTCAGTTTCGGATGCAGAGTCCGGGGCTTCAACAACCTCTTCAACTGCCGATACACTGTCTGAATATTCCGATTCTCGGGCATACCGAATACTGTCGAGGGTGCCTATCACTTTCAACCTTTCCGCATCGTATTCAACATAATCATTTTGGGAGTAGTAAGGCAAATCCCAAATAGATATCAAGGCATAATTCTTGAGCAAACTAATGCTCAGGGTATGCTCATACATTAGAAGCTTTCTCTTCCCGTCTTTTTTAAATTTTTGTGCCGTTTTTTTATTTTTTAATATTTCTTCTATCCTCGATTCAAAAGCATTTGCATCGCTCAGCGGAATGAGATAAGAAAAATTATGGATACTGTCGTGATTCTCCGAAAAAAGAAACATTTTCCCCTTGCGATCAATTCCGCCTTTTTCAGGTAAACGAAACAATTCCTTTAAAACGGTAGCCGACTTTAGGGGAGAATTATCGTCGGTTTTTTTCAAAAAGGCGTATTCGCCAAGATCATTAAAATTAATTTTACCTGAAAGGGAGTTTAAATTAAAACTCAATACAAATCCTACCTGGGCCGGTATTCGGCTTACTAACTCTGATTGTGCCTGAGCATAAACAGCTAAAAAACTGAAAATTATGCATGTTCTAAATTTCATTTAATTTGATTTGGTTTTTAAGGGTTTCCGTTCCGTTGATTAAATTGAGTATGTTACTTTGAAGCATGATGGCTTTTTTACTTGGCGAAATTTTAGCACGTCGGTTACTGCTCGAGGCAATGCTTCTATCAAACCTGTAAATACAGGTATATTTCGCTTTTGATAAAATATTTCTCTCGGTCGGGCGGTTTAAATTTTTTTTCAATTTCTCCTCCGGATTTTGAGTTTCACGGGTGAAATTTTTTCCATTGAATTGCCAAAAACTTTTAAACAAAATCGTTTCCGCACCCGAAAATTCAGATTGCACATTGGTGAAACCGTCGTGCATGCTCTCCAATGAGCTGAAAGTGGCCGATACGTCGAAAACCCAATTTTTAAAGTTTCGATGAAGCACCACGTTGCTTAACCCCTTGGTCATTTTCAGCTTTTCGGCTGTTTTATCCAAATACTGGTTGAGTTCGGTGTAGGTTGGTATATTATATCCGGCCGAGGAATCCAATTTCATCAGGGTGTTAAGCTCGCTTTTGCTTTGACTTAAATTGAGAATTATTTTAAAATTTCCACTGCCATTTTTGTTGATAGAAATGTCTTCAACAATCTCAAAACAAGAAGTTAAACAGAGAGATAATAAGGCATATACGAATAACTTCATCTGTAATTCAAGGCCTCGAATTTAAGGGGATAAACTCGTTCTGGAAACTTTTTAAATGAAATTTTTAAAAATATGTGCTCTGTTGATGCAGAAGGGTATTCTTAATAACAATCTCTTTATAAAAATCAAACCATTGTATTAGTATTTAAAATTTTTACTAAGCCACGGCAATGACTTATTCCTGTTAAATTTACTTCCACACTCCAATAAGTTCAAGGTTTTTTACTTTTTTTGCAATCGCCGATGCGCTTCGCAATTGCCTGGATTATTTGTACTGCGGTCATAGGACCTCTCTTCGCTCAAAATCAGTGGGCTGCTGGAGGAATGTACCTTCCGGGATTTTTGTATGCCCATACCGATGACGCAAAAAATTTGGAAGCCCACGTTAAAGGATTTGAAATTTCGGTGGCGAGAATAAACAACGCAGACAAATATTGGAATCGATTTTATAAAAATGCACAAGTGGGATATAATTTTACCTATTTCGACTTAGGCAAACCTCACATTACGGGAAAATCGTTTGGTTTAGGTGCCAGTTTTCAGTTCAGAATTGCAGGTACCGGAAAAAATTATCTGTCATGGCGCCTTGGAACAGGATTGGGTTATCTCACCGAAAAGTTCGATATCAACAAGAACCGAAATAATATGGCTATTGGCAGCAATGTGAATGGTTGTATTCAGATGAGCCTCATCTATAATACGGCCATAAATCATAAAATAAATTTGAAAACCGGCCTGGGATTTACCCACTACTCGAATGGCGCAATGAGGGTACCTAATTTAGGAGTGAACATGCCCTCCCTTTTTGTGGGTATGGATGTTGGCTATGGAAAACCGGTGGCAAAACTGGCAGATACTGTAAAATCTTACAAAACGACGGCCTCGAAAAATGAACTCTTGCTAAACTATGCTTTCAAGGAAAAATTTACCGCCAAGCCTAAGCAATTCTCAATTATTAGCGCAGGCTACAGGCGAAACAAAGTGATTTCAGCCGTAAGAAGGTGGTATTGGGGTGCTGACCTGGTTTGGGACCCTACTCATCCTTACAGCCATTTTCTGAATGAAGATAATCCAAGGGTAGCCATCGACAACAGTACAGAACTGGGACTGGTTATCGGCCATAGATACGATATAGGTCGCTTTGCCATGCTCACCGATATTGGCTTTTATCTCTTAAACCCTTATCAAATAAAGTATTTTTCTTATCAAAGAATCGGCTTTAGGTATGAACTCAGCGAACAGCTTTTTCTCAATGGCACCCTTAAAGTGCATTTTGGAACTGCGGATTATTTTGAATGGGGATTGGGCTATAAATTTGGGTCTAAAAAAAATAAACATGAGAACTAAGGTAGCCTGTTTTTTTGTGTTCTCCTTGATGCTTTCGGCTTGTCGAAAAGATCAGTTGAACGACTGCTTTCAAAAAACCGGGCGCGACATCACCTCCGTAAGAGCAGTAGGGCATTTTTCTAAAATAAAAATTGGAGAAAATTTCGATATTCTTTTGGTGCAGGATACAGCCTTGGACGAGCAAGTAAAAATTACCGGTGGAAGTAATATTGTAGGTCAAATAATTACCAAGGTTAAAAACAATACCCTGAGCATTGAAAATAAAAATACCTGCAACTTTGTGAGAAGTTATAACCGAAAAATTTCCATTGAAATCAGGGTCAGGTTCTTAGATGACATCGAAATTTACGCTGCTTCCAATTTAAGAAGTGACGATACGCTCAATTTTTTAAAAACGGATTTTTTGGAGTTGAAAAATTACGGGCTGGGCGATATCCATTTGAAACTTCTTCAAGGTTTTCTCACCGTAAGAACCATCAATTCGGGCAATGTGACTCTCGAGGGGAGATCCTACATACTATCATGTAGCGTTGAAGAAGCCACGTCTTTCAATGCTGAGAAGCTTCTTTGTGACGATGTTTACATCGATACCCATACCCCATTGGATTGCCGCGTGAATGCCAGAAACCAACTGTTTGCTAAAATTTTTTATAAAGGAAATGTTTACTACAGGCAAGAACCCACAAAAGTTAAGGAGCTGGTAGTAAAAAAAGGAAGCGGTATGCTCATTCCAGGGTTTTAATCCCGGTAGGTTATTTTAAAATGTGTGTAACCTTTGGGCTCAACCTCCTGCATGTTAAAGTTTTTAACTACGGCGCTCATGGGGCCTCTTTTGCACCATTCGGCAAATTCCGGAATTACTTTTTCGTCGCCTTCGCAGTGCACATATACCGAACCATCGGCTGTGTTTTTTACCTCGCCTTTCAAGCCCAATGCTTCTGCTTTTTTAAGACAGGAAGCCCGGTAAAATACCCCTTGAACCTTTCCTGAAATTAAAAATTCATAAGCCACCATCGACTAAGGATGCATATAGATTTTCATATTGTGGCACAACGTTCAAGGTACTGAATTTACTTGCATGTTCGCGTGCATTTTTGCGAAACATATCCAAACTTTCCTTGGTTTTTAAAATTTCAAGGGTATAGTCGGTCATGGTTTCGGTATCCCCTACATTGGCAATAAAACCGGAGAAGCCATGTTGGTTTAATTCAGGCATACCACCGGTGTTGCTGCAAATAACCGGAACTCCGCAAGCCATAGCTTCTAAGGCAGCCAAACCGAAACTCTCTGTCTCTGAGGGCATAAGAAACACATCGGCTATAGAAAGTAGCTTTTCAATAAAATCGTGCTTGCCCAGGAAGAAAACATGCTTCGAAATACCAAGATCTGCACACATTTTTTCAATTGCAGTTCTTTCAGGACCATCGCCAGCCAGAATGAGTTTCGAAGGCTTAACTTTCAAAACATTATTGAAAATGGTGATGACATTATCAATACGCTTGACTTTTCTAAAATTGGAGGTGTGCATGAGCACAAATTCTTCGGGAGCGGCAAAAGCCTTTCTAAACTGTTCGTTTTCGTTTCGCTTGTACTTGTCCAGATCAATAAAATTAGGTATAACCTGAATCGGTTTGTTTACCATAAAAAACTTATAGGTATCCTCCTTCAGACTTTCAGAAACTGCTGTAACTGCATCGCTTTGATTGAGCGAATAGGAAACCACATCCTCGTAATTGGGATCTTTACCAACCAGGGTAATATCCGTACCATGTAAGGTGGTAATAATTGGGATATGAATTCCTTTAATGTCCTTTAATATTTTTTTTGCCATGATGGCTGCTGCCGCATGAGGAATGGCATAGTGTACATGCAGCACATCGAGCTTTGCGCTTTGAACTACCTCTACAATTTTACCGGTAAGGGCCAACTCATAAGGAGGATATTGAAATAAGGGATAGGTTGAAACCGTAACTTCGTGATAAAATAAATTTTGGTTGAAGTAATCGAGGCGGGCCGGCTGATCATAAGAAATAAAGTGAACTCTATGACCCTCTGAAGCCAAAATCTTGCCCAGTTCCGTTGCAACAACACCACTGCCCCCAAAGGTGGGGTAACAAACAATTCCTATGTTCATTTATTTGAAGTCAATAAATTTTATTACAATCATAACACAATCGGTGCTGAATTGGTTTTTTTTAAACAGAATAATTACAGTTTTGGACTAGGCCTAAAACCTTCTGACAAGTTTGGTGGTTTGTACTGTAACCACAAATCAAAACAACATGGAAATTGGGATCGACAGCTTTGCTGCCATCAACACTTCTGAAGAGCAGAGCTCTCCACAGCTTGCACTAAAATCATTGCTTGAACGCATCGAAACGGCCGATAAATCAGGACTGGATGTTTTTGGTGTAGGTGAGCACCACCGCAAGGAGTTTCTTGATTCGGCACCGGTTGTGATTTTATCTGCTGCCGCTTCAAAAACTCAAAATATCCGATTAACCAGTGCAGTAACTGTACTCAGTGCAGCGGATCCCGTGAGAGTTTTTCAAAATTTCGCAACCCTCGACCTCATCTCCAATGGAAGGGCAGAAATGGTGGTAGGTCGAGGCTCTTTTACAGAAGCCTTTCCGCTGTTTGGTTTGGATTTTCAAAATTATGACGAATTATTTGCCGAAAAACTTCAACTGCTTTTAACCATCAGAGATCACGAATTTGTTAGCTGGTCAGGTCAATTTCGACCTCCCTTGTACCATCAGGCTATCTATCCTCGTCCTTTGCAAAACCCTATACCGATTTGGTTGGGAGTTGGAGGTACCCCACTTTCATTTGTAAGAGCAGGCACACTTGGCCTACCCCTCATGGTGGCTGTTATTGGCGGTCAAACCCATAGATTCAGGCCCTTGGTTGACCTCTACAGGGAGGCAGGGCGCAAGGCTGGTCACGCTCCTGAAAAACTCAAGGTAGGCTTGCACTCTATCGGCTATGTTGCAAACTCCTTGAATCAGGCGGTCGATGATTTTTATCCCGGCTATGCCGAAACGTTTACAAAAATTGGAAAGGAAAGAGGATGGCCACCTGTGACCAAGGCGCATTTCGAAAGCCAGATTGACGAAGCCGGTGCTCTCATTGTTGGCGGACCAGAGGAAGTAGCTGATAAAATAATAAGGCACAGCAAGGCCCTGGGTGGCATTGACAGGCTTACTTTCCAAATGGATACCGCCCATCTTAGCCAGAAAAAACACTTAGAGGCTATTCAATTGATAGGAGAATTGGTGGCTCCAAAGGTGAGAGGCTCGTCTGAAATCAAAGGGAACACGCCCTAAGCTTTTGCAGGTTGTTTATGTTTGAATATTTGTCGTAATTTGACCAATATATCTTCTTTATTCATGTTTAAAAATTTACTGACTATTCTATGTATTGTTCTGTTTTCAAGGCTGAGTTACGGTCAATGCGCCGTCGAAAATTGGTCTCTTGAAAAACGCACACAACTGGCTTCTCTTATTGTGGAAGGCAAGGTAATCGACCAATACGCCTTTCGTGAAAGCGGACGAAATACCATTTACACCGCCTCTGTAATTGAGGTATACAAGCTGTTTAAGGGTAAAACCTACAATCCTTATAAGGTAGAAATCATAACTTTTGGTGGCCAGATAGGCCTGGAAAAACATCAAGCCAATCCCGAACTTGAGCTACAAACAGGCGATGTTGGACTTTTTCTGCTCAATGATAACCGCGTCAATCTGCCTGAAAGCCTTCAAAATAACGGCATCCAGAAATTTCAGGGAACCGCCAGCACCTTGTCATTTTTAAGTTACGATTATGGGGAGGACAAGGTTTATGATTTAGGGGAATACCTCATTGGTATTAGCAATGTATTTTACACTAAAATGGAAGCCTTAACCGGCAATAAATTTTTAGAAATTAAGAAAACAGGTTTTCATTCACCTTCAAAATTAAAACCTACAGCCGGTCCGGTTATCAATAGTTTCGTTGGCGCTTCGGCCACCTCGGCCGGAACAGGCTATATCCTTACTATTAAAGGGAGTAACTTTGGGGCCGTGCGTGGAAATGGGAGGGTTGAGTTTTTGGACGCCAATTTTGGAGACGGACGTCGGGTTAAAACGCCTTATCCCAAAGACTACACTTTATGGTCGGATACCATGGTTTCGGTAAGGATTCCCACAAGAGCAGGCACCGGAACGGTTAAAATTGCAACCAACGACAGCACGTCAACTACTTCATCAAGTTCATTTAACATCCATTTTTCTCATTTAAATGTCGGCTTTAAAACCAGCGCCACAGATTCGGCCTACTATACCACCGATCTCATTAGTGATAACGGCAAAGGGGGTTACACGCTGCAATTTAATACCCGCTTTAAAGCCAATACCAACATGGTTAACGCCTTTTTAAAAGCCATGGAAACCTGGCGATGTGGAACTTTGGTGAATTGGGAAATTGGCAGAGACACCAGCATCAAGGTGGTGAATGGTGATGGTGTAAATATTGTGAAGTTGACAAAGTTTACCGATAATAAACTCGCGGTTTGTTACAGTTTTTGGCAGGGCTGCTATGTGAGTGGCTCAAACATGGAATGGTTTGTAAACGAAATGGATATTGAGGCTGACAGTTCTCGAAATTGGTATTACGGCAGCGGAAACCCAAGCGTTTCTCAATACGATTTTCAATCGGTTTTGGCCCATGAACTGGGACACGGACATCAACTTGGGCACGTCATTTCAAGCAATGAGATGATGCACTATTCCATTGGCGCCGGCCAAAAGAAATCATCCTTAAGCAGCAACGACTTGTCGGGCGGACTTTATGTGAAAAATAAAAGCATCGTTAAAAATAACTGCTCGGGGACTGAAATGAAGGCCTTAACCCAGTCGCTTTGCGGTTATACCAAACCTCAATCGGGATTTAGCACAAGCAAAGTTAAAATTTGCCCCGGCAATCAGGTGGTTTATACCGATACAAGCTCGGGTTTAATTAAAAGCTATACATGGAGTTTCGGGACCGGTGCCAGTCCTTCCACAGCCACTAGCAAAGGACCACATACCGTGACCTACAGCCAATCGGGTTGGGTTGATGTTTCACTCATTATAAGCAATGATTTTGGACAAGATACCACTCTGGCTAAAAACCTTGTACAGGTGATGCCCGACAAACCGAGTGCGCCTGTAAATCTCACCTATGACGATACTGCCTGTTTAGGAGCTGCCGTTTGGACCGTTGATACGCTTAGGGGAGACGGAAGCCTGGTATGGAAACTGCCGACTGAAGCCTCCGCCACTTTTAGCAACAAAAACAGTTTGACCCTCCTCTGGAAAAAGGCTGGTGGCCCTTACCCATTCTCTGTAAAAGCAGTAAATTTTTGTGGCTCAAGCGACTCTGTTGCCGGACAATCGGTTGTACTCAACAATCCCATCGCCGCTTTTACCAAGGTTGAAAACGGGAGGACCGTTAGTTTTACCAATGCGAGTCAGTTCGCAAGTGCTTATAAATGGTATTTCGGAGATGGCGACAGCAGTAGTTTAACGAACCCGGTTCACACCTACCCGATTGGCAAAGCCTATAACGCTAATCTCAAGGCCATTAACAAATGCCGAACATCATCTCTCAGCCTCATTGTCAATCCTTTTCACCCGGCAAGTACCCTAACTATAGATCCATCCGGCCAATTCGTATTTCCAAATCCAACCCGGGATGTTTTGTATCTTTCAGACGAAATTGCCAACTATGAATTGTTCGATGCCTTGGGTAAACCCATTCTCAGCGGAGCGGCAAGAGAAATAAACCTGTCACAATTTTCAAGTGGTATATATTTCCTAAGCACCTATATATACAACGGCAAAAGCAAGTACTTTAAAATCATTAAAAATTGAAAACCGGATCCATTGAACAATCGGTACTTTTTAATACCAGCGCTTCGGCTCTTTATGATTTTTTTATGGATGCTGAAAAACACTCGGCCTTTACCAATTCTGAAGTAAGCATGCTCGATAAGACGGGAGAAGCTTTCTCGGTTTTCGATGGGTATTGTTCTGGTGTGAATCTTGAGCTCGAAAGAGGAAAAAAAATAGTGCAATCCTGGAACTTTGCAGAGGAGGGTTGGCCTGATGACCATTACTCTATATGTACCTTCACCTTTGAGGAGGTCCCTGAAGGCTGCCTACTCCATTTTTTGCAAACCGAAATACCCGAACATAAAGTCGAAGACCTTAAAAAAGGTTGGGTCGAATATTATTGGAATCCAATTAAATTAAGGATAGGTTCTTAGTATTCCCACATAACTTTAAAAACCCTTAATGTACAGGCAAAATATTAACACTCAAAAATTGGTGGTTGTCATAGCCATTGCCTTGTTTGCCATTAAAATATGGGCCTGGTATATTACAAACTCCGTAGCCATCCTCACCGATGCCTTGGAAAGTTTAATCAATATTGCTGCCGGATTTTTTGGTTTGTACAGCCTTTACTTGTCTTCTTTACCAAAGGACAGAAACCATCCCTATGGGCATGGCAAAATTGAATTTGTTTCGGCTGCCATAGAGGGAACTTTGATTTTTTTGGCCGGACTTGCCATCATTTATCACTCTGTCGATAAACTTCAAAGTCCACATTCAATCTTAAACTTACCGCAAGGAATTGGCTTTCTGTCGGTTTCTGCGGCCTTTAATTTTTTTTTAGGCCGCTATGCTATTCGAACCGGTAAAAAAAACAATTCCCTGGCTTTACAGGCCAGCGGACGCCACCTGCTTTCGGATGTATACACCACCGCCGGTATTGTGCTGGGTCTGGGCTTAATGTATTGGTTAAAATTCCCTTGGATAGATTCAGCAGTGGCCATCCTCTTTTCCTGTATTATTCTCTTCACAGGCTATAAACTTCTCAGACAATCCATTGCCGGAATTATGGACGAAGCTGACATCGCTCTTTTGGGCAATTTAGTAGGCTTACTCAATCAAAAAAGACAAACCCAGTGGATTGATCTACACAATCTCAGAATCATTAAATACGGAAGTGTGCTTCACCTGGATTGTCATCTTACGGTACCCTGGTATTTTAATGTCGTAGAAGCACATAAGCAGGTGGAGTCACTTGAAACACTTGTGAAGAATAATTTCGGGCAAAGCCTTGAACTGTTCGTACATACCGATGCCTGCGTGTATTTTTCATGCCCCATTTGTTCTGTAGAAGATTGTAAGGTTCGGAAAAGCGAATTCACTGAAAAATTAAATTGGACCATTGAGAATATCTCATCCAATGCCAAACACAGCATTTCGTAGCCCCACCCTATCGGTTTTTCCCGACGCTAATTTTGGTATTTCTGGCAGGCGAAGAATGCGCTTTGGTACTTCGTAAAATTTCAACTTATTTTTTAATTCATTTAAAATATTTTCATCCGATTCAGCTAAAGAGGGCTGTACAATCAACACCAGAGCTTCTCCCCATTTAGGGTCGGGTACCGATGAAATGGCCACCTCGCTTTTCCATGTGTTGCTGACAAATACATTGTTAATCTCATTTTCGAGAGATTCTGGAAATACTTTATATGATCCGGTATTAACCACCTGATCCGCTCTGCCTATAAATTCAAACTCCGTGTCGGAATACATTTTTACAATGTCATGGGTGTCAATCCAGCGTCCCCCGGTTTGAAATCCACTCACTGAAAGCAAGCCTTCCTCATTGGTTCGCGTTTGAATATAGGGATTGAGCTTAAAATAGGGCCAAGGTTCCTTGTTTAATCGCTTGAGTGCTATATGGCTGCAGGTTTCCGTCATTCCATAAGTATGGTACACATCAGGCTTGAGTTTTTGTACTTCACTTAATATCGTGCCTGACAGAGCAGAACCACCTACGAGTAAAGTTCTAAAACGGCTCAACTTCCTCAGACTATTCCTGTTTTCCAAAACATTTTGAAGTTGATAAGGAACCAGAGAAATAAAGGTATAGGGGTGATCCTCTTTTAATTCTTGCATGGGATCGGCGGATGGAATTTGGATTCGGAGATCAAAACCGCCTGCCAATGATCGGACCAGCATCATTAAACCCCCGATTTTCTGAGTTGAGAGACAGCAGATTACCTTTTCGTCCCAGAGTTTCAACCTCTCAATGGTTTGCAAAGCACTTACCTCCAACCACTTTCTTTCAAGTCGAATCGTTTTCTCTTTTCCGCTTGAACCCGATGTATTCAATTCAAAAACTTTCCCCCCTGAAATCCATTTGGTTAAAAATTCAAAAGCAGACTCAATAATGACATAATCTTGCGCCAAATCTATCTTTTGAAACAAAAATTCTTTTAAATCATATTTTAAATTCTGAAACTCAATTATCATATTACTCTCATATTCAGGTAAATAAATTGTTATCTTACTATTTTAAAAAAAATCTTTAAAAATTTCTTTTTATTAAAATTAGAACTATTATTGCTATTCAAAATAGACAAAATAAGAGTTATGTATAAAAAGTTACTTCTACCCATTTTCACATTGTCATTATTGGTTTACACGAACCAGAGTATGGCGCAAAATTACGCCCATCGATTGGGAATTGAGGCATACGGTGGCATAAATGAATATGGCGGAGACCGAGGAACCCGATACTTTTTCGCTTCAAAGCCTACTTATCAAGGAGCAGGCGTGTCTTTGGGGTATTATTTAACCCCATCCTTTGATGGACTTTTGAGTATGGATGCCGGAGATATTGGCCATATAGATGAATCTTTCGAGAAGGAAGGTTTCAAAGCCAGTCTTTGGAGCGTGATGCCTGGAGTGAGATACAAATTCGCCAACAATAAATTTTTAAGTGAACAATCTAGAGTAAAGCCTTACTTACAAGCCAGTTGGGGACTTATGAATTATGTAACCCACATCAGAAATTCTCCAACCCCGGCCAGACCGCAGAGAAGCTTTAGTCGCTTTGCCGTTCAATGGGGCGTTGGGGGAGGTGTAAAGTTTGCCGTAACCAATAACATCGACGTGATGGCTCAAATTTTATATAACTATGTATATGACGACAACCTTGATGGTTTGCCATACGATCCATGGGTTCATACCCGCAATAAATTAATGGATGCTTACATTTCTCAAAGAGTTGGGTTTGCCATTAATATTGGCAGAGGCTCGGCCTACAGACCATCAGCTGGAGAGGATGATGTTCCGGAAGAACTTAAAACCAAATTGGATTTGTTTTCGAAGCAAATACAATTTGAAACCGCCAAGGCAATCATCGTTCCTGAATCCTATCCTGCCTTGGATTCCATGGTTAATTTAATGCTCATGTACCCAACTGTGAATGCTTTGGTTGCTGGCCATACCGACAATGTGGGTGATCCTGACGATAACTTACTGCTTTCTCAACAAAGGGCCGACGCGGTTATGCAGTATTTAACCTCTAAAAATGTGGACCCTTCGCGTTTAACTGCTCAAGGTTTCGGAGAAACTCAACCCATAGCCTCTAACAAAACTCCTGAAGGCCGTGCCCAAAATCGCCGCTGCGTGGTTAAGGCTTATATTCGCAAATAGTTTTAAAATAATATTAAAATAAAAAAACCGATTTGTCTTTCAAATCGGTTTTTTTATTAATGCTAAATGAATGGCTTGGGTATGGAGTTCCTGTCCTTTGACAAAATTTCCTAGAACTTTTAACCTCACAAACTCTAGTCTCCTTGCTTTACCAGTTTAAAAGCTTATTGTCCAACAATCTTACTCCATGATAGTTTACGGCTATTAAGGCTACACCTCTTCGCTTTTCAATTGCGATGGGTTCAAGCGAATGTTCATCAACTATCTCTAAATATTCCAAAACTGCGTTTGGTATTTTCCCGATTTCAATTTTAACAAAATTCAAGGCCGCCTCAATTCCTAATTCCACAACCCTGTTTTCTAAGTTGCTTAACAATTCAAAGATAAAACCTGCTTTTTCCCTGTGCTCCGGCTTTAATCGTATGTTTCGCGAGCTCATGGCCAAACCATTTGGCTCTCTGATGATGTCGCAAACCTTTATTCCAATGCCTAAATTAAACGCTTTAACAATGCTTTTGATGATTAAGGTCTGTTGGTAGTCTTTCTGACCAAAATACGCCCTATCTGGCTGCACACAATCAAATAGCCTTTTTACCACCAAAGCCACTCCTTTAAAATGGCCTGGACGCTGTTTTCCTTCAAACACAGTTTCTATATACCCCAATGTGATGTTCGGTTCTACATAGGTGTCGGGATATATTTCGGAAACGTCAGGTAAAAAGAGTACATCGGCTCCTGATTCGGCCAGCATGCAAATGTCGTTTTCGACCGGCTTAGGATATAAATTTAAATCGCTGGCCTGATTAAATTGTTTTGGGTTAATAAATATACTGCAAACCGTCAAGTCGCATTCCAATTTACTTTGCCGAATCAATGACAGATGGCCTTCATGCAAGGCACCCATGGTCGGTACAAATCCTATTTTTAAAATATTTCTAGAGGGACGTAAGGTTTTTTCAAGATCAGCAACGGATTTTATTACAATCATGATATAAAAAAATAGGACAAATACAAGTGGTTTTTTTAGAAATGTTGTCGAAAATATGCTATAATTTTGTAACTCGTTATTAAATTTATTATTTAAATATGGAAAATACTCGTAAAAAAGTCTTGTTTGTGTGTTCCGAGATGAATCCGTTTCTAAATACTTCTAACATTTCCGATATCGCCAGAATGGTTCCTCAGGCAATTCAGGAGAATGACAATGAAGTTAGAATCATGGTTCCAAGGTTTGGTGTAATTAATGAGCGCAGAAACAGATTACATGAAGTAGTGCGCTTATCGGGAATGAATATTTCCATTGATGACAATGACAACCCCTTAATTATTAAGGTGGCCTCGATTCCAGGAACCAAAATGCAAGTTTATTTCTTAGACAATGAGGATTATTTCCATCGCAAGCATGTATTCACCGACGAAAACAATGAATACTTTGCCGACAATGATGAAAGAACCATCTTCTTTTGCAAAGGTGCTATTGAAACCGTTAAAAAATTGGGATGGTATCCCGATATTATCCACTGCAAAGGTTGGATGACAAGCTTAATTCCACTTTATCTAAAAACCATTTACAAAGATGAGCCTGTGTTTAGAAATACCAGGGTTATTTACTCGGTTTTTAACAATGAAATTCATGGTGATCTTGGTCAGGATTTTACCAGAAAGGCAAGCCTTAATTCAATTTCTGATGCAGAACTTGAGACATTTGGGGTTGGTGAACTTACCAATTTACATATCAGTGCCATGAAGCATGCCGACGCGGTAGTTAAGTGCGGAGAAGCGCTTCACCCTAATATTGAAAAACATTTGAGTGAAACTCCCGGAAAGCCTGTTTTAATGCATGAAGAAGACGAACTTGCCAGTAAGTATTTAAATTTTTATGATTCAGTGCTGGCCGCCGGCAATTAAACACCGATTTCTTTTTAGGTCGCACTGTTATCATTTCCTTTTTCCGGTTGTTATTTGCATGGTTGCGTATTCATGTCGCAACTCTGAAACCGATTTAGGCTTAAACCTGCGCCCGGATAAAGGAGAATTTTATTCTGCAGAAAGCGATACCTTCACGGTTCTTGCTTATACCGTAGCAGAAGATTCAATAAAAACAGACTCCCTAAGCACCAATTTGCTTGGGGCTATGCATGACCCAGAATTCGGCCTAAGCCTTTCGGGTATTGCCTCTGAAATAACCATTACCCAATCAGGATTAGACTTTGGCGTTTCGCCTAAAGTTGATTCAGTGTTGCTCTACATGCGCTGGGACAAGTCATACCAGTACGGCAACACCAAGTCAAAGCAAAGCCTCAAACTCTATACCGTGAATGAGAAAATTGAAGATGCCAAATCTTATTACTCAAACTATAAAGTAGCCTTAGGTACTGAAATAGGAAATTGGACCGGTACTTATAATTTAAACGACAGCGTATCCTTAAAAACCGGTAAAACCCTTTCTAAAAAAGGACCCGGCTTGCTCATTAAACTTAATAAATCGTTTGGTGAATCTATGGCTATGGCTGATGCTTACGGCTCGGTCGAAAAGTTTAAGGAATTTTTAAAAGGGATTGCCTTCCTGCCTCAGGAAGCCGGTTTATTACCAGGAGAAGGCAGTATTATCGCTGCAGACTTTTTTACAGGGGCTTCTCAAATTGTGGTTTATTACAACGACACCCTCAACAGGCAGTTCTTTTTTAACACCTCTTGCGAAAATTTTAATACCTACAGCGTCAAACATTCCAATGCCGACCTTGCCAATCAGTTGAGCAAGCCCAAGCAACATTACAACAAGTCCTATATTCAATCCCTGGGGGGATGCAAAACCAAAATTGAAATTCCCCACCTACTGAATCTTGTTAAAAATATCAGCGGTGAACGCATTATCATCAACGAAGCTGCACTGGTTCTCACTCCTTACAATGGGAGTGTAAACAGCCATTACGGCCTCCCTGTGCGCTTGAATTTATTTCAACCCGAACTGAATACCAATCAAAATAAATTGATAATTGATCTGCTCGATTACCTCGATCCTGTTTATGGAGGATATGCCCTCTATGGAGGGAGCTATAACAGTTTAACCGGTAGCTACACCATTCGATTTACACGACATTTGCAGAATGTGCTCGATACTTATTTGATTAGCGGTGAAAACCTTAACAGGGGTTTGTTTGTTACTATTCCCAGTGACAGACCTATTACGCCATCGCGATTGATTCTTGACAATACCCGACAAGCCAATTACAAAGCGTTAAAGTTCAGAATATCCTACTCTAAAGTAAAAATATAACCGCTTAAATATGGCTTTTAAGGATGCATATCCACTAGTTAAAAAAACCCTCGAAAATCCCCAAACAGTGATTGAGGTAAATGGCATACGCATTGGTGGCGATGACCTAGCCATTATTGCCGGCCCTTGTGCTGTTGAGTCCGAAGAACAACTCTTTACCATTGGTGAGTTTTTAAGCACCAAAGGCATACGGATTATGCGAGGTGGGGCCTATAAACCGCGTACTTCCCCATATTCTTTTCAAGGACTTGGACTCAATGGATTGAAATATCTGAAGGCCGTTTCCCAAAAATTCGATATGGCGGTGATTACAGAGGTATTGGATTTAAGCCTTTTAGATGTTGTTTACCCCCATACCGACATACTTCAAATTGGGGCTCGAAATATGAAAAATTACCACTTTTTAAAAGAACTTGGTAAGACCGATAAACCTATAATGCTTAAAAGAGGTATGGATGCAACGCTGGATGAATGGTTGCTGGCTGCCGAATACATCTTGATGGGGGGAAATCAAAAGGTTATTCTATGCGAAAGAGGAATAAGAACTTTTGACCATACCACCCGAAACACCATGGATATAGCCTCCATTGCCCTCATTAAACAATTGTCGCACCTTCCTGTAATGGCTGATCCAAGCCAGGCTACCGGTAACCGCGACCTTGTTTCACCCCTGTCTTTGGCTGCCGTGGCAGCAGGCGCTGACGGATTGATGGTAGAGGTTCATAATAACCCCGAAAAAGCCCTAAGTGACGGACCTCAGTCGCTCAGATTTGAACAGTTCTCTGATTTGCTTAACAAGGTAAAATTGCTTGGCAAGCTGAATGGCAAAGAAGTACCTGAAAAAAAATTTAAAACTCAATTTATTTAATTTATGTATAAAGTAGCGGTGGTAGGCGCCACTGGATTGGTGGGCAGCACCATGTTAAAAGTATTGGAAGAAAGGAATTTTCCTGTTTCCGAATTAATTGCCGTGGCAAGTGAAAACTCGGTTGGAAAGAAAATTATGTTTAAAAACCAGGCCATTGAAATCGTTGGTCTTCAAACAGCTATTTTAAAACGTCCTCATATTGCCATTTTTTCGGCAGGTGGGAAAGTTTCCGAACAATGGGCACCATTATTTGCAGAGGCAGGAATTACAGTTATCGATAACTCCTCGGCATGGCGAATGGACCCTACCAAAAAATTAGTGGTACCCGAAGTAAACGCCAACATTCTCGAAACAAGCGATAAAATTATTGCCAACCCAAATTGCAGTACCATTCAAATGGTGGTAGCACTCAAACCACTTCACGACGTGTTTAAAGTAAAAAGGGTGGTAGTGTCTACTTACCAATCGGTAACAGGAACCGGCATTAACGCAGTGACCCAAATGATGAACGAACGCGAAGGAATCAATGGTCCCATGGCGTATCCATACAAGATTGATAAAAATGTCATCCCACAGATAGATGTGTTCACCGCCAACGGCTACACCAAGGAAGAGATGAAAATGGTGAACGAAACTAAAAAAATAATGGGGGACGACTCCATCAGAGTAACTGCTACGACTGTACGTATTCCGGTTATGGGGGGTCACTCCGAATCGGTAAACGTTGAGTTTGAAAATGAGTTTGAATTAACCCAAATTAGAAAATTACTCTCAGATTTTCCGGGAATTACCCTGCAGGACGACACCGACAACAAGGTGTACCCTATGCCAATGACCGCCGAAGGCAAGGATGATGTTTTTGTAGGTAGAATTAGGAGGGACGAAACACAGCCCAAAACGCTCAACATGTGGGTAGTTTCGGATAATTTACGAAAAGGAGCGGCCACCAACGCGGTACAAATTGCCGAATATTTGGTTCAGAATAATCTTATTCTATCCTAGGGCCTCTTATCTTCCCAATATTTTTATTTTTCCTGCGCCATGATAGGAGTGTATTTCGCCTTGATACATGGCATCAGCCATCACCGGTCCCATGTTGTAATTGCCGGCCGTAACGGCTCTTACAGCATAAAAGTAGGTTTGGCGCTGTCCGGTAAGGTTTATAAATAAATTAATTCTGTCGTCGCGTATATCCCTATGGGTTGGATAATTTTCATTCATAATCCATTGCATGCCAGGTATCTCTTTAATTCGCGGATTTTCAATTTCAAACCCTGCCGGCAACATATCGGTGATTACAATATTTTCAATATTTGAAGTATAGGCACTTTCAATGCTTATTCCAACCACCACCAAATCGTTTAATTTGAAGGTGTTGTTCACAATTTGCTTGCCGTAACGGTCGAAAAATTGTTTTCTTACTTTAATGTAACTGTCTTCTTCTTTGTAATCTCCTCTACTGCTGATGCCTTCGCTTACCAGGGTGTAATAGAGTTTTCCCTGACCGGTGCCTGCAATGGTTATTGCTTTTCCTGCCAAACTGTTACCCGATAGCACAAGGGTTTGCCCGCTGCTGTTTCCTATTTCCTTGCCATCCAGTTTAACGGTGAAATTGATCTTGGCACCCTTATTTTCCCTTGCGATTTTACCTAAGGCCAAAAGGCCGAAGGCCCTTTCCTGCGTGCTTAAATACAATCGGTTTTTTAAAGCCTGACTCACATGTGAGGCCATGATGCCTATCTGTGGATTTGTGGCATCTATTTGAAGAAGTGAGTACAAGGCCACTCCTTCGTCTCTCAAATCTGAACTGAAACTTCCTCCACTTTCCTTAAGGGCAATTTCGCCCGAAAAGGATTGTGGCAACAAATCCCTTGATTTTGACTTATCTCCTGCCATGGCGTAAGCCGCCGATAATAAATACCGACTGTCGAGGGCCAATAACGCCTTGTTTTGCTTGTAATAATTCATGGTTCCAATATCAGGCTTGCCTGCCAGGGCCAGCACGAATAAGCTATACGAAAGTTCCTTTGGTGCAATGCGCTTGTTTTCATTTCGGTTGTAATAAAATGTGGTGAACTCGCGCGTCTTCACTTTATTTTTTAAATATTCCAGAATTTTATTCAACAAGGCCTCTTCACACTCATACCCGGCTTTACTGGCCTCCAATAAAAAATGTGCAGCATAGGCAGTGGCCCACCAGTTTTCTGATCCTTCATCGTCCCATAAGGTGAGAGCACCGTTATACAATTGCCTCATTTTTATTTTTCGTATGGCTTCATTCACGTTGTAATTGGCGGTGGCCTTATTGTTATCCTTAAGATTCATTAAGTCGGCCAAATCGCTCAAATACAATTGCGGGAATGCAGCGCTTACGGTTTGTTCCGTGCACCCATATGGATACTGTAACAAATACCTGAGCTGATCAGCAAATTCAACCATTGGCGATTTGCTGAGAATGAGATTTCTGTTTACACTCGACTCCATAAAACCGGAAAGGGCTAGATTGATTATTTTGGATTGTCCTGCCTGTATAATCCCTGATTCCGTTCTTTTTTGCAAGGAGGTGCTCGGCCGTATGGTGATGTCGAGATCTTCGGTAAAGGTTTCGCCAAAGGCTTTTACTTCCACGCTCAGTTTACAAGCACTCAATTTTGGGTCTGCTACAATTTTATAGATGACTCTGGTCTCATTGTTTGCTGCCAGCTCGATTCCTTGATTTTGAACCCCAAATACCTTGAGAGGACCGCGGCTCACTATTTTTACTTTACCTGTTCCGTTCTTTGCTGTAGTGTTGCTTATGGTAATGGGAACCAACACGGTGTCGCCCGGACTTAAAAACCTAGGCAACGAAGTACTGATAACCAAGGGGTCGGCAACTTTCATTTTTTCTTCAGCAAAACCAAAATTTTCATCCTGGTAAGCCACAGCCATCAATCTGATTTCGCCTGAAAATTGCGGTATGTCAATTTCAAAAGCCAGCTCTCCGCTCATGGCATCAGCTATTCCACTCCACGACGATACCAATTTCACCCTTTTGTTTGGCAACGGATTGACCCTTTTCTTTAAGTCATATCCATCGCCTCCGGTAAAGCTAACGCTACTTCTAAGCTCAGGCAAGAGCAAGGGGTAAATATCGAAGGCACTGACCTGTAAGGCCTTTTTTGCATAGAAAAAGGCATAAGGATCCGGGCTCTTATAGGCGGTAAGTTGCAATATGCCTTCATCTACTGCCGATAAGGTAATTTTTGAACCCGGTTTAGCCTTCACCACTACCTTCTGCTTAGTTCGTGATCGAACCGATGCGGATGCTATGATTTTCACAGGAATTTTTCGGGCCGATTCTTCCACCTGAATCGACTTATACCCATGAGCCACTGTAAGGGGCATTTCACTTTCCTGATGTGGCTTTATCAAAGTCGCCGAAACGTAAACATTGGGTATAGATTTTTTATTAAGGTTAATGGATAGAGAAGCTGAACGGTTTTTGACGTCGACATAGTGATGCTCGAGCACCTCATCCGACTCTAAAGTCACCAGAAGTTTTCCATTAAATGGCGTTTTAAACAATAGCCTCGCCGATGTGCCTGTTTCATAATGTTCTTTATCGCATTCTATATCTATGTTTCCTTCGCGGTTTACTTCAAATCCACTGCCATACTCGCCCCACCAGCCATAACTGTAAAATGAGGTGCTGACGTAGGTGTTTGAACCGGGTCTAGCGACTCTAATCTCATAATCACCAGGGGTTCTTGGAATGTACTGATAGTAAGAACTGGCGCCATTCAACAACACAGTCTTCTCTTCCATGGTTTTCTTGTGCAATTGAGATTCATAGCGAAAGTATTCGCCGCTCCGACTTAAAACGGTTTTGTATTCATTTTTTATCACTACTATTTTGGTTCTGGCATTGTTTAAAGGCTGGTCGTCCTTGTTCACGGCCACCATATGGAAACGAATTGGCTGGTTGAGCTGACAATAGTAATATCCCGGGTTCTGAACGCCATAAAAGACATCCTGGGTTACAATTTCAGTACTGGCGATACGACTTACAGGTCGACCTGTTTCATCGAATACCGTGGTATAAAAGTTAGCCTGCAAAAGTCCTCTGTCGCCTAAATAGCCCGGTATGCCGTAACTTGTTTGCGCTCTGCCATTCGCATCGGTTTTGCCTTCGAGGGTTGTATTCTCATAGTTGTTGTCGGCATTGCTTAAGCTGAAATTATATTTTTTAAATTTTTTAGAGTCAAAGCTTTTTGATTTTATTTGAATGGCGCACTCATAATTGCGATTGGCCGCAGGCGGTCCGAAGTAATTCTCCGCCAAAATTTTCATGCGCATTGAATCACCGGGTTTATAATTGGGCTTGTCTAAATCGACTTTCACTTTTATTCGGTCGGGCATAAATTCTTCTACCATAATGGCCTTGGTACTTAATAACACATCGTTGGACGTGTATATTTCAATCACATAATGGCCGCTCACCGCCGAAGGCGATAGCTCAACCGATGATTCCATGGAACCTTGGTCATTGAGCGATTTTTTAAAGGTTTTTAAATCTTTGCCATTGGGCAATAAAATTTTTATTTTTACCGGTATAGTGCCGGGCGATTGCCACAATTCATTGCGAATGATGGCCGAAAAATTAATTTTTTCTCCGGGGCGGTAAATGTCTCTGTCACCATAAACATAGGCCCTCAGTCCGGTCGAGTTGGAGCGAATTCCACCGACATCAAACCGTGAAGTTTCTACCATGGTGCTGTTGAATGGCATATAGTTAAAGTCACTTCCACTTTTGGCTACCACCATGGCCGGCTTAAATCCTGCCATGCTCTGATTGATGAGTTTTATTTCGGCATAACCGCTAATATTGGTGGTGCCTGAACCTATTTTTTGATTGTTATTGCCGTAAAGTGACAGCTGTACTCCGGCTAAGGAATTTGTGCTTTGAAGGGAGTTGACAAATACATACACCTGATTTTTGCCCATATGGGCTATAAGGCCAAGGTCGGACAAGGAAATGAATTTGCTGTCTCTTAAATAATAATGATCATTTGAGGATACCTTTATATGGTAAATGCCTTTAAACTCCTTAAGGGCATCCGGAAAATCAAAATGAAGCAATCGGCTGCTTCCTCTTTTAGGCAAACTTTTGGTGGTATACTCTTTTTCATACACCACGTCGCCAACTTCGTAATCGTAATCGCTGCCATAATATCCATGGTTGCCTTCGTTGCTCTCTTCCTCATAGTCATAGTCTTCTTCGCTGCTTTCTGAAGGGTAATAGCCATTGCGCCTTGCGTTCAGAATATTGTTTTCATAAATTTTGGAAATGATAACCTTGACCTTTTCTACATTGTTAATTTTTATTTCAAGATTTTTATGGCCCTTTCCGGCGAGGTAAATGCCTTTAGAGTCCATAAAGCTTATGGTAGGTTCGAGTTTGCCAAAAACAACGGCATTGCTGTAGTCCTCCTTTAAAGTGCCTCCTATACTTCCTTTCAACCCTTTTTTAATGGTGATTTGGTAGGATTTAGTCTGGTCGAAGCCGTCGGATGTGATAACTATTCCATCTTCTGCTGTTTGTGCCTTAAACTTCACCTGCGGTTCGAAAGAGATGTATGCGGAAAGGGCGGTTTCTGAGGAAATTTTTTGACTGGTATAGAGCTTAATATGGGCACCGATGCCGTCGTGATCTGCTTCTTGGTTTAAGATGACCAGGCTATAGGGGGATGCCAAGTACACCTCTGCCTCTATGCTTTTTTCTGTTGCCTGATTCCCACCAATGGGTTTAAGTCCGGAAGCGAGTTCCAACTTAAGTCTCACATCCTTGTCCTCGGCTTTTAAGCTTGTGAGGCGAATATTGACCATGACACTTTTATCACTTGAGAGCACTTTAAAATCCAGATTATCCGATCCGGATTTAATGGTGAGTAATTCGGTTAAATCATTTGGGTTGATCTTATAATTAAAGGTAAGACCTATATCTGCTACAATTTGATTTGACATTTCATCGGGTTTAATCCACGAGGCGTTCGCAAAATTCAGGGTTAAATAAGGCGTGTGAAAGCTAAGGTCATTCAGTGCGCCTATCTTATACTTTGTATTCGCAATGATTTCCTTTTTAAAAACTGCTTTGTATTGGGTAGCAGCTGCCAATTCTTCTTCAGGTGAAAAGATAAGCTCATTGGCATTTTTCCATTGAAACTTTCCCTTTATCGAGGGTGTAAACCGAATGTATTCCTTGTCCGACCATTTGTTGAGCAAACTGTCAGCAGCAAGGTTTTTGTCAAACAAAAATGTTAAATTCCCTAACACCGGAACCTCGTCACGACAATTGGTCTCCGACAGGTGTACCTGATTTTTGTTTGAACATGAAAAAAAAATACAAACGAAAAGGAAGAGCTGAGCAACTTTATGAAAAGACATTCTAAATGATTTTTTGTAATAAGATGTCGGGAATTGCATGGGTAAGTGAAGCTTAACGGGTTAATTGGCTGCTTTGCAATTAAGAATTTAATTCCGACATGGACAAGCATAAAACGCAAGGTTTCATCTAATTGATATATGCTTTTGAAAAATATTTTTCAGACCTTAAATTTTAATGTATTCGGATAATAAATAGGCTTTATGACACTAGATTCTTTTCGTTTATTGTTACCGAGGTGTTCTTTTATTTTCTTACCATCTCCCGAATAGTGGGGACACGAATCAGGGCGGTAACATCCTAAAACAAAATGATTTTACTAAACCTATTCGCCCTGATTCGTGTCCTCACGAATCGGAACCAAACCTCTTATCCTTCATTAACTTCATCGCCCTGGTTCGTGTGGTAACTTATCAGGGTGGGTAGATTTTGATTTTAAGCTTTAACAAAACAATAATTATTTGTTTAAACTGTTTCACATTTAATGGTACCCAAATATTTCGGGTTTACATTTGGAAACCAATTTTAATATCGGATAAGGGACCAAATGCAGAACCTGCAAAATGATTATAAAAAATGGATGCGCTCCAGGCCTAAGGCTGTAAGAAGGGCCTTTTATGCTTTTTACCTTTTTATATTTTTATTTCTAAGTTTTCTTCTCCTTAATTTTTTATTCCCTATTTCTTTAAAATTGAGCTACTCTACCGGCATTACAGACGAAAGAGGAAATGTGATCCACGCCTTTTTGAATCAACAGGATAAGTGGCGAATGAAAACCGAATTGAATGAAATCTCCCCGCTGTTAAAAAAAACCCTGATTTTTAAGGAGGACCGTCATTTTTATGGCCATCCAGGAGTGAACCCTGTTTCCATATGTAGAGCATTTTTTCAAAATATTTTTAAACGCAAAAGAGTGAGTGGGGCTTCGACCATTACCATGCAGGTGGCCCGTTTGCTCGAACCCAAAAGGCGCACTTACTTGGGAAAATGTATCGAAATTTTCAGGGCATTTCAGCTGGAATGGAAGTTGAGCAAAGCTGAAATTTTTCAACTGTACATCAACTTGCTTCCCTATGGCAGCAATGTGGAAGGCGTAAAATCAGCCTCTATCATCTATTTTCAAAAAAAACCGATGAATCTAAGTCTGGCCGAAATTGCCGCTTTATCTATTATTCCCAATCGCCCAACATCATTGCATTTAGGGCCTTCCAATGCCTATATTTTAAAAGAGCGAAATCGCTGGCTCAGAAAATGGCAATCCCAAAAGCTTTTTACAAAAAAAGAAATTGAGGACGCCCTGAGCGAACCATTGACTGCTCATCGAAGAGAAACTCCCAAATTCGCACCCCATCTTTCCATTCGGCTCAAACACAGCTTTCCTGAGCAAAATATTCGCACTTTTTTAAATATGAATATGCAATGGAAGCTCGAAAAAATAATTGGGGATCAGGTTAAAGCTCTCAATGCCTTAGATATTCAAAATGCTGCCTGTGTGGTGATTGATAACCGCACCCAAAGGATCGTGGCCTATATTGGTTCGGCCGATTTTGAAAACAGAGCCGACGCCGGGCAGGTGAATGGAGCAAATGCTATTCGACAACCGGGCAGTGCGCTTAAGCCTTTGCTCTACGGCCTTTGTTTCGATCAGGGACTGTTTGCGCCGCAAACGGTTGTGTCGGATGTGCCTATCAACATCAAAGGGTACGCTCCGGAAAACTATGACCAAACTTTTAAGGGACCGGTGACCCTTACGTATGCACTTGAGAATTCACTGAATATTCCTGCGGTTAACGCCCTCAATGCCTTGGGAAAGAATGCCATGTTAAGCAAATTGGTAGCCTGCGATTTTAAGCAAATTGCTAGGGACAAAAACAAACTGGGCCTTTCATTAATTCTTGGAGGTTGCGGCGTGACCCTGGAGGAAATGGTAGGACTGTTTTCAGCTTATGCCCACCAGGGTGTTTACATCAAACCCAGGTATTGCGATTTTCAAAAAAAACAAAAAGGGATTCGCATATTGAGCCCTGCAGCTAATTTTATGATTACCGATATCTTGTCGAAAGTGGCCAGGCCCGACCTCCCACAAGGCTATGAAAACAGCAGTAAATTGCCTAAAATAGCATGGAAAACCGGGACTTCTTATGGCAGAAGGGATGCCTGGAGCATAGGTTACAATCAGAATTTTACAGTGGGTGTTTGGGTTGGCAATTTTTCAAATAAAGGGGTCGCCGACTTAAGTGGCGCTACCATTGCCACACCCCTGCTTTTTCAAATTTTCAATACCATCGATTACAACTCGAGTAACGAATGGTTCCATATGCCGAAGGATGCAAGTGTGAGGATGGTGTGTTCAGAAACGGGAAATTTGCCCGGCCCCCAATGCGTGAATCAGCGAATGGAGTATTTTATTCCTCTTATCTCCCCATCCAAAGATTGCGATCACATGAAAGAATTTGCCGTAACGGCTGATGAAAAATTTATGTATTGCAAAAATTGCCAACCCGTCTCCGGTTATAAAAAGAAATGGTTAAAAATTATTCAACCTGAAATTCAAGCATGGTACAATGAACAAAACATCGGCTATGCCCAATTGCCGCCCCATAACCCCAATTGTGATAAAATATCGATGGTGAATTATCCGGATATTGTTTTCCCAAAAAATGGAACCGAATACTTAATTAGCAGCCAAAACCCTGAACCGTTGCAATTGCGATGTCAAACAAGTCCTGATGTTTCATTTGTTTATTGGTACATCAATAACCGCTTCTACAAAAAAATACCGGCAGGAGTCAATGAATTCTTTAGCCCTGAAGAAGGCAAAATAAAAATTTCATGTACCGACGACAGGGGGCGTAATACCGATGCCATCATTCTGGTGAAGTATGTAGATTATTGAGTTGCGAACAACACAATTTCTAAACCGGAATGCGCTTCCATTACTTTTAATGTGTAACGTCATTTATTTCACCTGAATAACTTCTGTTTTTATTTGCATAGCCTTCTCATTAAAGGCCTTCACCATTATGTTTTTTACCATGTTAAATTTCTCCAATTCGGCATTAATTTGCCGAGCCAATGATTCATAAACCTCGAAATACTGTGCCGGAACCTCTCCTTTAAAAGCATCCACCTTATCGATGAGCTGTGCCATTTTGTTGTTCAGTTTCATGGGATAGTTTAGCAAATCCTGAATGTTTTTTGCCTTGTTTTGTACAAGTTCGTTCTCAATTCGGGTCAAGGTGTCGCTGATGAGCTTTCCCAATTTTGTCACGCTATCCCTGTCAGCTCCCGAATTTAGTTTACCCACATAAGCCTGGATTTGTTTTTTAATGCCCCTCATGCTGTTTATGGCTGCATGCGTATCATTTACCTTTTTGATGATGGAATCGAGTAGGCCTTTTTTCTTATTATACGATTCCAAACTCTGATCTTCAAAACGCGGATCGGGCAAAATTGAGCAAACAGTTTTCAAGATCAAACTGTCGGCCAACAAAAGCTCCACGGAATAGGACCCCGGAAACGCCAGGGGCCCTGTTAAATCAGCACCCCACATCACCTGTCCATCTCCCTCTAATTTGGTTAAATCCGCTGTTTTCATATCCCATACAAAACGGTTAAATCCTTTATTGGCAGTGAGCAAGCCAAGGGGTTTTGCCGTTTTAGCCTGGTTGTATTCCTGACTGATTAATATTGGCATATAATTTTTGTCGCGGGTTGATGAAAAGGCCGATAGTGAATCACCGTTTTGATTTCTTATTTTTATAACCAATTCTTTGCTTTCAGCCCCGGGCAAAAGATAATCTATGACCATTCCGCACGGTCCATTCACTCCGGCCTGCATGCCGGGCTCGTTGTAGAACCCACCTCTGGCATTAAAGGTGTTTCGGCAAATCAAGAGGATCGTTTCATTTACTTTTTTCTCTTTGAGAATTTTATAGAAAATATTGAGGTTGTCCATGACCCAAAATCCTCTGCCATGGGTAGCCACCACTAGGTCGTGCTCGCTAGGGTGAATGGCCAAATCATGGATGGGCGTATTCGGAAGGTTTTGGTTAAAGGCTTGCCAGAGCTCTCCATCGTTAAATGAAACAAACAAACCCGTTTCAGTGCCGCAAAAAAGCAGTCCTTCGCATGACGGATCTTCGCGTACAACCCGGGTCACACTCCCTTTTGGCAAGCCATTTTCTATGCGCTTCCATGTCTTTCCAAAATCCTCAGTTTTTAGAAGCATGGGACCTTGTTCACCCAACTTAAAACGGTTTCCGGCAAGGTAAGCCTTGGCCTTTTTAAAATGTGAGGCTTCGATGATGCTTATTTGTGTATTTTCCAATAACATTCCCGGCGTTACATTTTCCCAGCTTTTTCCATCATTTTTGCTCACATGCACTAGACCATCATCTGATCCCGCCCAAAGCAATCCTTTTTCTATTCCCGATTCGGCTAAGGTAAAAACAGTGTTGAATACCTCCACACCCGTATTGTCTTTTGAAATAGGTCCCCCACTTGATACTTGTTTTGACTTATCGTTTCTAGTGAGGTCAGGACTTATAGTTTCCCAATGCAAACCTTCATCAAAGCTTCGATGCACATGCTGAGAGGTGGCATACAATATGCTCTTTTCCTTGGTACTGTGCGGTGAAAAAAGGATTGGAAAGGTCCATTGAAACCTGTATTTTATTTTGGCGACCCCATCGCCCAAAGCTTCATCAGGATATACATTGATTGACGTGGTGTAACCCAATTCACGGTCATATCGGTAAATGGTGCCGCTGTAGTTGCCACCAAAGGTCAGTTCGTTTTTAAAAGGATGGGCAGTAACGTAGCCACTTTCTCCCCAGGCTGCGTTAAACCAATTTCCCTTGCTAATTTCCCAACCAAAACTCCTGCTGCTGATTCCGATGCTCGAATTGTCCTGCTGTGCCCCGTAAATGTGATAAGGAAACTGGTTATCGATGCTCACATGATAAAACTGGCCTGTAGGGAAATCCTGTTCGCTCCAACTCAGACCTCCATTATAACTCACTGTCCCGCCTCCGTCGTTGCCAATAATCATAATTTCCGGGTTTTCCGGGTTTATCCATAGGTCGTGATTGTCGGCATGCTGGGCCCAAAATGAATTAAAGGTTTTGCCACCGTCGGTGCTTTTGTGGTTTGCTACATTCAATACATAAACTATTTCCTGATTTTTCGGATGACAATACACGCCTGAAAAATACCAGGGGCGCTGTTGGATGACTTTATCTTCGGTAATTTTTTTCCAGGTTTCGCCTGCGTCATCACTTCTGAAGAGACCCCCGTTGGCGTTTTCGACCATGGCAAATACCCGATCGGAATTCACTGGCGAAACGGCCATGCAAATTTTTCCAAGCAGGCCCTTTGGCAATCCCTCGTTTTGAGAGAGCAATTGCCAGGTATCGCCACCGTCGACCGACTTATAAAGTCCGCTATGTCTGCCGCCGCTGCTCATGCTCCAGGGGGTGCGATAACATTGCCATAAACTGGCGTATAGCACTTCCGAATTATTGGGGTCCATCACCACATTGATGCATCCGGCACTGTCGGATTTGTAAAGCACCCGCTGCCAGCTCAATCCACCATTTTTCGAGCGGTAAACTCCCCTTTCGGGGTTAGGCTTAAATGGATTGCCAAGCGCTGAGATATAAACAATTTCCGGATTTTTGGGATGTACTACGATGTTGGCAATGGCGTAGGTTTTTTCAAGCCCTAACTTTTGCCATTTTTTGCCTCCATTAATGCTTTTATACATTCCGTCGCCAAAACTTATGTTGCCCCGGATATCCGTTTCGCCCATACCCACATACACCATTCGGGGATCGCTTTGGGCTACCGCAATGGCGCCAACCGAACTGCTCTTGAAAGTAGTATCAGAGATGCACGACCAAATCTTGCCTCCGTCTTCTGTTTTCCATACCCCGCCACCCACAGCACCAAAATAAAATCTGTTGGGCTCGGAGGCATGCCCGGCCACAGCCAGGCTGCGCCCTCCTCTAAAGGGGCCTATGCTTCTGAATTTGAGGTCGGAAAAACGGCCCAGATCGAAGGACTGAGAAAAGGCCAAGGCAGGTAGCCAAAGAAAAAATAAACATTGAATCCATTTTTTAATCATACCCTCAAATGTATAATTAAGATTTGAAATCTATAATGACTGTGCAAGGCTTCTTTTCAAGCAAATTTTTGCCTTAATTTGCATTTTGCCATTCATAAAAATAAGTAATTGAATATCAATGGCCCCGTAGTTCAATGGATAGAATAGAAGTTTCCTAAACATTTCTCCCTACTTTGCAAACCAGACACAATCCGTAAATATCTATAAATCAATAGTTTTTATTTTACGTTTTTGGATATTTTAGAGATAAATCTCTTGAATTTACGATTTCGTCTCACAAATATCTCACAAATTTATTTTGTATCTTCGCTGAACAAATTTGAAAAATAATGAGATATACCGTTAGTTTTGATTGCAAAACACATCATGTTGGTAAAGATGGAATGATCCCTATGCTTTTAAGGGTTTCTATAAATGGTGAACATGACTATATAAATCTTGGAAAAAGAATAAAAAGGATTCATTATGATGAAATAAATAAATGTGTTAAAGCTGGGATAACGGGATTTGGTACAACCAATGCATTTATAGTTAGACAAAAAGGCATTATTGATACTATTGTCGAGGATTTTGAGAAAAAGCAGGAAATAATTACTCCTAACAGGGTCAAAGAAGTTTATATATCCCGAACAGGGAAAGAAAAATCCATAAGCCTATTTGATTTTATTGAACAGACGATCGACTATGAGAAAAAATTCACCAAAATCAGTCCGTCGACCATAAAAGGATATTTAGCTAAATTAAAGCATCTTAAAGATTTTAGATCAAAACTTTCAATTCACGAAGTAAACAAGGTATTTCTGGATAAGTTTCAAACGTATTTGAGTGAAGAATTAAAGCTATCAAAAAATACCATTTATAACGACCTTGTGTTTCTTCGCAAATACACTAAAAAACTATTTGACCAGGGAAAATTAACAAAATACCCGTTTTCGGACTATACCGTTGGCCAGCCTCATTTTTCAGAAGTTCAACATTTAGTACCGGATGAAATTAATGAGCTGCAAAAACTTTATGACAGTAAAAAATTATTGAAAATTGTTAGAAAATCTGAAAGTAAATATGCCAAATACAAAGAATTTGCCGTAGGCCAAAGATACCAGGAAATCTTGCGCTATTTTTTGGTGGCGTGCTATTGCGGCCTCCGCCATTCAGATATAAAAACCCTAAATAGTAAAGATATTCAGGGTAATTATATTGTTAAAGAAATGCAGAAAGGCCGGTTGGACAGAAAAAAAACGGTGAGAATACCCTTGAGAAAAAGGATTTTATTGCTGCTTGACCTATCAAACCCCGGCGGCTTGGTTTTTGATAATCCTGTTATGGAGGACGCTCAAACAAATAAATATCTTAAAGCCATTATTCAAGATCACACAAATATTAAAAAGCATATTACATTCCATTGTTCCAGGCACACGTTTGCAGTAAGTTCACTATTGTTGGGAGTACCAATAGAGGTAGTAAGTGATATTTTGGGCCATTCTGAATTAACAACAACCCAACGTTATGCCAAAGTGGTAGATGAATTAAGGGATAAACACATGGATAAGTGGGATATGTTAATTAAAGAAGAATCCAATGAAAAAGAAATTCAGGTAAACTGTCCTTCTTGCGAAAATACCGTGATGAAATTTGAAAAGAACATTATTAAGTTGAACAAAATTCCAATAGAATGCCCGTTTTGTTCAACGAATTTTGTATATAATTTATAAATATTGATTTGTGATAGGTATTTCAGAACGAGTCACTTTGCGGCAGAGGGGTGCCCTGCCGTGATTTTATTGCACGGCAGGGGGGTGGTATCTCTAATCATTTGATGAAAAGGCAACTTGCTTTAGTACTTTCAAAAAAAATATAGATTTGTGAAATAGATATTATGGTTATTCAAACTTTAAACAGCTCATTCACATCTATAAATCTTTTTGACAAATGGCGAACTTCATTTGTTGTCAAAAAATATTTACCCCTGTTTTTCTTATCACTTACTTTCATAAATACGAGAGGACAAAATAATACAGCATATCTTAAAGCAAATGCCGTAAAAGTTGAGAACCCATACTTGCTAAGTGATTCAGTTTATAATCTTCTTTCCCCTTTTCAAATCCTAATGATAGGAGAAATGCATGGCACAAATGAATCTGCACAGTTTGTAATAGGTTTAACAAATCTTCTGACCGGCAAAGGCGACAGCGTTTCTGTTGGTTTGGAAATACCATCAGAGAAAACGACAAATTATATTTCATCACATACTGATAGCAGCATTTATCAAAGTCATTTTTTTTATGATCTTCCAATTCTTGATGGACGGCAATCCTTTGCATGGGCAAGTATTATTTCGCATTTGAAAAACAACCCGAAGGTTCAACTTTTTTTCTTTGACAGGAATGAAGGTGATGGGAAAATATATGAAAGAGATAGCATTATGTATTTGAAAATAAAAAATCAAATTCAGTTGCATCCGAAATGGAAAAAGGTAACGCTTAGTGGTAATGCTCATGCATTGATTTCTCCTTTTGAAAAGAAAATGGCATCATATCTAAAAAAGGATCAGGAATTAAATCTATCTGCTAAAATCTGCACCATTGGTAATTACTATTTAAAAGGTACTTGCCGCGCGGATTTTGGACATGGACTTGAAGAAAGAAAACTGGACAGGCCGATTAATGATTTTGATACTACTTTAAATTTTGATAAATATGTGATGCTTATGTCTGCTAAAACAACATATCCTTACAAAGCAATGTATTATACCAAAACTGTTACTGCCTCTGAAATGGTTAAAGACAATTTTGATTTGAAGGCAATAAAAAAGGAATTAAAAGCAATTTACGAAAGAGACCAAAAAACAAGGGCACATGGCGATTCGGCTAAGTTTATGCATTACATCGACAGTTGTAACCAGGTGCAGATAACAACCCTTATTGAAAAATACGGTTGGATGGGGAAAAGTTTGGTTGGAGAAGGATATAATCAGGCATTTTTTCTTGTGATTCAACATGCAGACTTGGCTACTCAGAAAAAATATTTTCCTTTGTTTCAACAATCAGTTGAGGAAGGTGAATCAAAAGCCAGCGATATGGCAATGATGCAAGACCGAATTTTAATGCGAGAAGGAAAAAAACAAATTTATGGTTCGCAGGTTGTATTTAATAAAACCGGAGGGCAGGAGTTTTATCCAATAGAAGATGAAAAAAATGTAAACATCCGGCGAAAAAAAGTAGGGCTCCAACCTATTGAGGACTATGCCAAATATTTCGGTATTGATTATAAATTACCAACACAATAAATAATGGAAACAAGAAAAGAACATTGGGAAAGAGTTTATGAAAATAAACTGCCCCACAAAGTAAGCTGGACACAAGAACTACCTAAAACATCTTTGGACTTTGTACATAGTTTTAATCTTCCAAAATCAGCAAGTATTATTGATATTGGAGGTGGCGACAGCAAATTAGTTGATTATTTACTTGATGAGGGTTTTGAAAATATTTCTGTGCTTGATATTTCAGAGAAAGCAATTGAAAGAGCTAAGTATAGACTTGGCGACAAGGCTAAAAACGTAAATTGGATTGTAAGCGATGTAACGGAATTTAATCCTGCTTCAACTTATGACTGTTGGCACGATAGGGCTACTTTTCATTTTCTCACTGGTTCAAGTGATATGAATAGTTATATAACAACTGCAAGAAAAGCGGTAAAAGGTTTTATGGTAATAGGAACCTTCTCCGACAAAGGGCCAAAGAAATGCAGTATGCTTGATGTTCATCAATACACCGAAGAGGAATTGCAACAACAGTTGCAAAATGGTTTTCAAAAAATAAAGTGTATAACGGAAGATCATATAACGCCGTTCAACACAACACAGAATTTTTTATTTTGCTCCTTCAAACGAAATGAATTAAAAAATTGAAATTTATTCATCTCGAAAAAAGCAATTAAGATTCCCGCAGCGACATGGACATACAAACAATTATTACTGACAAGCAGCTTAAAGCAAAACCTAAAGTTGAAGCAATCAGCAAAATGTTGCTCGACAAAAAAGTCAGCATTGATGAGCTGCTGAAAGTTGCCAAGGTTTCCAAAGACAAAGAGAAAGGAACCTGCATTGAAGCCCTTGAATTTGCAACAAGAAACCAACCCGACATTGCATCTTCAGCTTGTCTTGACTTTGTTACAGAAACTTTGACTCACGAAGCACCAAGAGTAAAATGGGAATCAGCAAAAGTTATTGGTAACATTGCACATCTTTATCCTAACAAGTTGGACAAGGCAATAAGCAACCTTTTAACGAATACAGAATATTCGGGCACGGTGGTAAGATGGAGTGCCGCATTTGCATTAGGAGAAATTGTAAAGCTAAAAACCAAACACAACAAAGATTTAGTTCCGGCAATCGAAGCAATTATTAAGGGCGACCCTGACAACGCAATCAAAAAGATTTATCAGGCAGCATTAAAAAAATTACTACCTAACTCTAAATAAAGAAAAATGAACTATACAGAACATGACCATCTAACTGGAAAAGAAAAAGTTGTTACAAATATTTACGAAAAGCTCGTCGCCGAATTGCAAAAGTTGGGACAACTAAAAATCGAACCGAACAAGACAAGCATTCATTTAGGTAATCGGTTTGGTTTCGCTGGAGTTTATACACGCAAAGACTACATCAACTTAGAAGTACATTTAAACTACAAGCTCACAAGCGAAAGGGTTAGCAAAGTGGAGCAAGCATCAGCAAACCGCTTTCATCATACCATTAAGCTTGTAGGTGAAAAAGATATTGATAAAGAACTTCTCACCTGGCTCAGAGAAGCGTATGAACTTAAAAAATAAATTATTTTAAAAGGAGTAATCACACTTTTTTAACTTCCCTCTCCATTAGGGACTAAAAATTATCACTTTTAAAGTCATAAATCGTTAAAAAGCCATATTCCCCGGTGTTTTCAGAGTTTTGCAGGAGGGTGTCCTGCCGTGATTTTTATTTCACGGCAGGGGAGTGGTTAATCAAACAAAAACCCTTTTTAAAAAGATTTCTTTTAATCTGTGTGTTATGTGCAGTTAATCAGTCCAAACAAATTGTTTTTAGAAGTGATTATTCATAATTAGTTTATCAATGTCGTTGATTGTTGCCGTGATAAATACTTTGGTTTAAAAATAATTATTATCAAGATTCCCCAAACGGTTATTAAAAATCCCATGTAGTTCATAATATTTTTGTCGGCAATGTCAGCAGTAAATGCAATGTCGATGGTAGAATGGAAAACAGCGCAAATTAAAATGCTTGCTTTCGCTGAGTTATATAACCATGTCAACAAAATACTTCCTGTCAGCAAACTAAAAACCCAACCCAAAATACCCATCCAGTCCATTGTCGTGTAACTTGGTCTGTAAAAAAATAACGGCACATGCCACAAAGCCCAAAACAATGTCAGCAGAATACTTGCGATCAATGCGTTTGATTTGTTTAGCAGTCGTGGTAATGCAAACCCACGCCAACCAACTTCTTCACCAAATCCAAAAAATATGAGATTGTAAAAGAAAAAAGTGAGTAAGTTCCATTGCGGAAATTCTTTTGTTGTAAGAAGTCCCAAAATGTTGATTGAAGTCTTGTTGATGAAATAACTAATCACAGATGCAATGAAAGCAAGAATAAAAGGACTGAACAATGCAATTGCTAAATATGTAATCGGTTTAATTTGAAAACACTTTACTAAGAGTTTTTTGACTCCATCTTTTTTAAGTAAAATCCAGGTAGCTAAAAAGGACGCGATTAAAGGCCCCAACCCACCAATGGCATGATTGAAAGGTATTACTGGCAAATTGGTCAGTCCGAAAATATGTCCATATAATGGCAACCAAATTATCCAGGAAATAATGTATGCAAGTCCGAAAAATATTAGTAACTGTTTTATGTAGGTTGGAGTGGCGTTTAGCATTTGTAGATACTCCTTTATCGTGGATTAGATATCTCCTTCAAATTAAGGGTTAAATTTTATATCACGTAGTAAAAACTCATAATTTTTCTAATTTTTAACGTCATAAATCTTTAAAAAGCCATATTCACCGGTATTTTTGGCGTTTTGCAGGGGGGTGTCCTGCCGGTGATTTTATTTCACGGCAGGGGAGTGGTTTAAGTACTAATTGATTTTGAAAATTAACGAATCCTGTCTTGCCCTGAATACCCATTGCACTTCATTACACCACCTACTTGACCACCTACTTGACCACCTACTTGACCACCACTTGACCACCCATTGAACCACCTTCAAATTCATTACTAAAATTTAACATTTTTTACGTCATGAAACGTTAAAACGCCAATATTCCCCGCAGTTTTCGACCAATTAAAGAATACGTTTAGCAAGGGTGAAATAGAAAATTCAGAATAAAATGTAATTGCGCAAGCACCACTTGCACAATTATTAAACAATTGCTTAGGACGAGACATTGCACCACCTATTGCACCACCTATTGCATCAACCATTGAACCACCCATTGAACCACAGATTAGCACCGATTAGACCACCTATTAAACCACCGATTGAACCACCTAATTATTATGCGAACTTGTTATTCCGTCAAATTGTTTACCACATAAAGAATTACAATAAAAAAAAGTTGTAAGATTTAATCAAAAAAATCTTCTTCTGCGTAAGTAAGCTTTTGTTTTCGGATTTCATTAAAGCAATACTTCTTTGTTTTAGGTAAGGCTTATATTTCTTAAAAATCAATAAAATTTCACATTTTTAGTGTCATAAATCGTCATAAAGCCATATTCACCAGTGTTTTCAGCGTTTTGGAGGGGGGTGTCCTGCCGTGATTTTATTATACGGCAGCGGGGTGGTTTTTTAAAATAAGTACCAATTGGATTTTCAATTCACGATCCGCTATTCGTGAAGTTTATTTACAAATTGTTCTGTTAATTAAAATAGTTGAGATGCTTTCCACCAATAGAAAAACGCTTCGGTGTTTGTTCTTTTAAATCTTTGTAGCCTGGTATTATGAGGAGCTAAAATGGTAGCATCAGCAACTTGTTTTGGGTCAACATATTTTTCAAATGTGGTTTGATCCCTTGAAATAAGCCTTGACAGATAAGCTGCTTTAGCAGCGTGAGTAATCGCTTTTTCTAAATGATAAGTTTCTGAAAATATAAAACCTCTGATGCGCTGTATGCCTTTTTGTAATTCATTAAAATCTCCTACACCATCACTGCCACGAAGCGAAATGCACAGGGCTGTCTGGTAAGTATCTTCTAAAACCTGGGAGGGCAAAACTCCTGCAAGCTTGCGATATTTAATTTCTACGTTTACAATTTTATGGTATGTTTCTTTTATTAGACTTAAATCATTTACGGCATCAAAAAGGTTTCCGATATCATAAAGTTGTTTGATGATTTCCATACTCATGCTGTTTTCATTTCGCAAATAAGGAATACCGGTGGTGTATGGGGCAAAGGCTGTGAGTTTATCGCCTAATAAATCTTCTAATGATGGCATTTGTATTTGAGCCAGAGTACCCGTGTTGCTGACGAATATTGATTTGAGAGGATGCAAAGAAACATTGCTATAATTATTTGCCTCAAAAAGAATGTCAAGCAAGACATAATCATCACCTGTGTGAGTTTGGTGAACTGGAGTATAGAAAAATTTGTAGTGTGCTTTTTCAATTTCAGAGGCAGTATGGCGATGTTGTAGTTCCACTTTGTTGAAACCTTGATTTTTGCCAACTTCCTGCATCATCTCTTCTAAATTTTCAGGTGTTTTAGAAATAATAATATCAATGTCAATAGACAAACGTTTTGCTGAATCCATTAGCAGCATTAATGCGGTGCCACCTTTAAAAACAAATGACAAACCTATATTGCTTAAGCCTTCCAATAACAATAAGGCTCGGATAACTTTCTCTACAAGAATTTTATCAGCATTGCGGTTTGTTTTGGAAACGTTATCAATCCATTGATGCGTGAGTGTATTTTTGTCTATCATAGTGCACTATAAAACGGCATTTTATTTAGTTTGCTGCCGAAATATTGAAACTTTATTTAAATAATTATTAAAACTTTCTTTTTTTCTTTTCCTGTTTGCATAGCGAAGCATTCTGCTTTCGTTTATAGTGTATCTTATGAAAGCTTCATTAAAAATGTGTTGCAATTCTCCCCCTTGTTGAGCTGCGAAAATTATTTCATCAGAAAAAATGTCTACCAGCATTTTTTCAATAGTGATAGTCCATACTCCTTCCAAACGCTGAATAGGTGCTTCTGATACCAAAGGTTTTACAATGATTGTTTCTTTCTCATCTGAAGAATAGCGGCTAAGGATACCAAAAGTAGGGTCAATAAAGACATTGGTTTTATTTTCCTTGAGAAAATAAAAAATATTTTCCATTGCATCCTTTTCTGCTTCAACAAGGATATAAAATCTACCTGGTTGATGAAGCATAAATTCATTAAGAATTGAAGTATGCCAAATACAGATTTGAAGATATGGAAAATGTTTATTTAGTTTTTTATAGAGGGTTTTTATTTTTGCTTCAACCTGTGGAACAAAGTTTTTTTCTTTTCCCAAAGTAAATTTTCCTCTGCCTATTCGTGAAAGGATACCTAATTTTATTAATGCATAAACTCTCCAATTG
Organism: uncultured Chitinophaga sp.; assembly: GCA_964617955.1. GTDB lineage: Bacteria > Bacteroidota > Bacteroidia > NS11-12g > UBA9320 > JABWCE01. Next base: position 15,970 of record CAZTXB010000015.1, on the reverse strand, counting down.
ACGGTGCTAATTTTTAAGGATGGTTCAAATTCCTGATAAAAATTAACAATGTCACGATTAGCAAAAGTGCTTTTGCCTTTGAAGTGCTTTTGAAGTTTGGCTATATTTAATTTTTCTGTTGCGATTGTCTATAAGCTTATCGGCAAATATAATAAACTATATTACGGCAGCAAATAAAAAATGCTGCCGTAATATAGAAATTGGTTTTGACCACAATATACAATGCAATCATTCCGTAAAAACACCAAAAACGACCGCTTGGTTTATTAAAATTCATCAAAGCCATAAAATATAAAAAAGCATTTCTGCCCGGCACAAAACCTTCTTTAAATTTATTGTTATTTTTAACGACTATTCTTCTTAATTCAATCTTATAAAATTTAGTAATAGCTACAATAGATTTATATTCATATTTAGCAGCCGATTGACCATAGTCTACAAAAATAGCTTCAACATCAAACTTTAATTTTTTAAAGAAATTAATACAAGCCGTAGAATCTATTCCTCCACTTGCAAGTATCAAAGCATAATTTTTGGTTTTATTCAAAGTCCAAATATATATGTTTAAAAAAAAGCAACGTAGATTTATCTTAACATTAATAAATGCATGTAAATAAAATTATACAAATACAATTCAATACAATTTTGCCATATAAAAGGTTAAAATGCCATATTCCCCGGTGTTTTTGGCATATTAGAGGGGGGTGTCCTGCCGTGATTTTATTTCACGGCAGGACACCCCCCTTCAGTGTTTTATCTTCTTTCTTTTTAATAATTTTTAACCTTCTTAATTTTAGCAATAATTTCGGTTTTGCTTCTAATTTCTTTGTCATAACCAATTTGCCAAAAATACATATCCAATATTTTCATTACAGGATAATGGTTTTGAGTTTTTGATTTTATAAGATTTTGTGCATTTTCAATTTCTTTTCGGTTGTTATCAATGAAATTAAACAATTCGTTTAATGAAGCTTCGTTGAAACCTTGATACCGCATTTTCATTTCTTTCAAACCAACAATAAAATACCTGTCGTAGGCCGGAACGCATCCAAAAGTGCCGAGCATAATCTTACTCAATAGCGTGTCAGTTGATGAAATCGGCTTTTCATTCTCATTTCCTCTTTTAAATTTATGGTTTGTATAATGCTTCGTTAATTCACTTTTTAAATCCAGTATTGCACTAATATTGGCTTTGCTTACCTCATTAATTTGGTTGCATTTTAATTGTTGATTTTCTTTAGAAAACAAAATGCCAACTGCGTCTTTATGTATTAAATGATTCTTTTGGAGTAGGCCGCTTGAACCTCTATACATACCCCAACTTGCAAGATAAAAAGCCAATTGTAAAGCATGGTTTTCGGTTATTTGACTAACAGAAAATGCTTGATGACAATTATCCCAGGATTTATATCGGTGGAAGTCATCGGATGTAATTCCAGAAAGATATTTTTCTATAATTTTTATATCTAACTTATCATTCATTTGATTTGTCTATTTCTCAATTTAATATTAGCCGTTACTAATCAACTTATGAACTCTTTTTCCCTTCCTCCCAATTCTTAGCTACCCCTTTGTAATCGGGAAATGTTTTATCTACATCTTTCAACCATTTCTCAATGAATTTTGGATTGTCGCTGTTTGGTTTGGGTTTGGCAGTATTAACCCTCATTTGAATTGGAGTTCTTACTCCATCTCCCATTATTATGGCAACTTGTTGTGGTAATACCGGCAATTGCTGTAAAATATCTTCGTTTGCCGCTGACACTAATTGTTTAACATACTTTTGATCATCGGGGTTTTGCAATCGATGAATAATAAAAGAATTACATTGTGATAAAACTGTTTTTGATAATTCAGATGGTCGCTGACTTGAAACCATTAAGGACAAACCAAATTTTCTTCCTTCTCTTGCAACTCTCTCAAAAATTTTTTTTGAGATAGATACCTTTTCACCTCTGTCTTTTTCGGGAATGTAATTCTGTGCTTCTTCCAAGACAATCACCACTGGAAAATCACCTCTGTTTTCATTATTAAACCTTGAAAGGAACTCAAGTACCAATCTTCCTATCAATCCGGTAATTGTTTCCAAAACCTCAAAAGGGATTAACGACATATCAATAATTGTAATCTGATTTGGTTTTTGATCATTAACTTTTTCAGGTTCTTCTTTTGCCAACTGTTGTATGAAATAATCGGAATAAATATCGCTGTCGTCAGTTGTGAAGTTTTTGAAAAGATCACCAACAATAAAAGCTAAGAACTTTGACAACGCTTCATTAATATTTGAATTTTGATTAAGCAAAAGTGGTTCTGAAATCCTTTCATCATTCAAATATGCCTGTAATCTCAAACGCAGTGTAGAGACAAATTCCCTGATTCTATTATTTGATGTCTCGCTTTCATTTATTGCCTCATCGATAAAGCCTGAAATCATTTCATCATAGTTGAACCAAATTGGTAAATCGATATTTTTATCTTGAAGAACTTTTTTTGTTGAGACATAAACATTTAATTTCCTCAATTCTTCTGCTAAACTTGTAGAAACCTCAAAAAGCATGTCTTGATGCAGATGTTCGTTTATATACCCTTTGTCACTTAGCTTTAGTCTAACCCCTTTATTATCATATAACTTCCTAAGTAATTCGATAATTTGTGTAAAGTCAAAACCAATATTTAAGCTTTTTAAATATGTACCCATCCCAGGAACATCATGAAGAACTATTGGTCTAAGCTTGTTTTGTTCACCAGATGTTGTTAATGTAACAATTTCAGTTAACCTATTAAGCCAAAATTGGGGTAAGGTGTCATTACTAACTGACTGAGTATTGTTTTTGGCTAAACCAATTGCTCTTTTCAATATTGGGGATTGTGTGCTTGCACTCGGTTCAAACAAAAATTCAAAATCATCATAATTCATAAACCAAAATGGAACTTTCAATCCTTCCTTGTCAATACAGATTGCATTTACCATTGGTTTGTCTTTGTATACATTTGTATCCTTATCTCCAATGAATGCTCTTTTATATTCTCCGTTTGTATCAAATATTATGAAGTGAGCATTTTGCAATCGCTTACCATCTTTGTATTCATAAGCAAATAAACTTTGTAAAATTGAAGCAACCGTGCAGGATTTTCCTGAACCAGTGTTTCCCAATATTGCAGCATGTTTACCAAAGAATTTGTCGGGATTTATTTTTATATGGTAATCAGAAAATGCAGGTGAAGTTCCGATAGGTAAAAAATAGTCCTTGGCGTAATCAATTCCCTCCTTTGGTGCAGTGTCAAAAATTTTATCTAAATCTTCTTTGATGACATACCAAACAGGGTTATCAAGTATTGGATAATTGTATACTCCTTGCAAATAATCTGTACCGTTCTCAATAGTTCCAATCATTGTCGCAACTAAATAACGCTGTGCCTTTGGCAAAGTGATAAAACCTGTAGTTTTTTCGATTTCAGTTTCGTCCTGAATTTTCACTCGTGTTACAATCGCCACAATTCTGTCAGCACCAACTGGAATGATCAAGTACGAATTTATTCTTGCAATTTCATATATGTCATTGAAACCACTTTTGTATAAACTTTTCAGTTCCTCGTCAAGTTGAACAACAACCCGAAAACTATCTACTGAAATTACTTTGCCTATTTTTCTTTCGCTCATGGTGCCGGTGCGGAGGTGGTTTTTATAGTTGCCGGGGGAGTATCATCTTTCCCGAAAAGCTTTTTCAATGTTTCAGCAATTCTTTCATAAGTATTTACTTCAATCAGGTCCGGTAAAAGTTGTTCGACAAAAAATGAAAAACTACCAAGTTGTTCTCCCTGCAAAATTGCAACCCGTGGGTCCTTCAAATCTTTCAGCTTCTTAATTTCCTTATTGATGTTGGAAGGGTCTTTCTCATTTGTCCCGTTAAAGTCAATTATAATTAATGTAAAAGAAGGAATTGTTAGCGCCTGATAAATAATATCATTTATGTGTTCATCGCTGAATGAGTAACCAAATGTAATTAAAACTGATTGAGGTTGGGAAATTGTGGCTGCAAATTGGCGGAATAATTCAGAATATGGAAAATCTAAAGTGAATGATTTTTTTGCAGTGGTTGGATAAATCATGATGTTCTCATAATCTTTCTTCTCACGGACAATTTCTATTGGTACTTCTGAAATTCCATAAACATTATTTTCAGAAGGTTGTTCTTTTACCCAGGTAAGCGACCCGTGAATTTTGTAATAACGTAAAACCTTCTCTATTCTTTGAACTCTACCTTGTGTTGTTGAGCCTGGGAAAAATAAATCATACTCAAATGCTTCGGGCTTAAAGGTTCTTTTTTGAAAACCTGAAAAGCCACTAATAAAATTTACTCCTAACTTATCAAAAGCATATTCAAATGATAAATCATAGTTTGTTGTAAAGACATTTGCTCTTTTCAAGTTCAAAGGTCTTTGCAAAATTTTCTTTGTGAACTTCTCGTGGTAGAAGGATTTATTTCTGTCAAGATTTATTTTTTCATCACCATCTAACCAACTTGCATTTGGCAATTTTTCAATATCACACAATTCAAATAGACCTTGTTTTATTATTCTTACTAACTCTAAAAGATGCTTATGCTGCGCCGCATTTGGATTAATGTCAAGTATATATTCTTGCGCAACTAAATAGTTCAATAATTTCTCGAGGGAGTATGCTATTTCTTTGGATGAAGTTCTCTTTTCAATATCTGGAGCCTTTATTAATTGCAAATCTTTAATTATTGAAATAAATTCATCATATAATAAACCAGGAGTTGGTTTTCCACCTATATCAACTTTTGTTGCTTTAATTGCCTCCTCAATTTTTGTTGGAATATTTGCAATAGAAACAGAACCAATATTCATTGAAGAACCTGCACCGAAAAGAAAACTCACATTATCAAGTTCCAGATAGCTTTTCAAAAGCACTTTTATTTTCTGAATACCCCTATTATCAATCTCCCAATTTGCTAATTCATCAACTCCTTCAAGGAAAAGATTGTTTTTTGATGTATCTATAGTCATACTCATGATATTTAATTATACTTCCTCTTTCTTCAACGCGTCCCTCAATGCCCCCAGCAATAATTTTTCATTTTCAATCTTGCTTTGCTGTATGCTGTTTTGCAATTCATTACAGAGTTGCATGAGTTGCTCCAACTTTTTTACAATACGGTTTTGCTCGGCAAATGGGGGAAGTGGAAATTGCATTCTTTTTATTAGTGTCAAAGTAAGATGTTTTACTCCCATTCCTTTAACATGCTCGCCATCATAAGTGATGCTGTCAAAAATGCTATCTATAAAATATTTAACATAGGATGGATTTATGAAATTTGAATTTGTATTTATTACACCAACACTCTCAACTAAATAAACTTCTCTTGAACCATCATAAATTGTGGTTCTTCCAATGCTACCACTTTTCGTCACTAAAACGCTTCCAACTTTCAACATGAATTTTTCTTTTTGAGAATTGTATTCTTCAATGCTTACATAATTGCATTTTTCAAAATTTATTTTGTTATTAAAAATATCCTTTGCAGATAAGGAAGGAATTCCCGAAGACAAATATTTAGGTGCATAGTGAACGCCATCATTTACAGTTTCAGCAATTGAACCTAAACGACACAAGCACCAATTAGATGGGATTGAATAGGAAATTTCACTCTCAGAAATGTCATCAATTTCTTTCTCTCGTTTTATTTTTTTCGCTACAATGAGTTTATCCTTTTCAACTCTTATGTTCTCCAACAAATCATTTGCACTTTCATCTTTTGCATCTTGCTTTGTCAACTTGCCTTGCATGGCTTCTCTCAACAATACCTGACGAAGTTTTGCTACGTCACCATCTTGTAAAATCAATCTTTCTTCTAATTCATTTTTGTATTTGGCAGCTTCTTCTTCCAATTCAATTATTTCTAACTGTCTTTCTAAACTTGGGACTTCAATTTCTACCTCAGCTAATTTGTTCATTGGCAAACTCACATTGGCTGCGCCTTTCATCAAGGGCACCAATAAAGTTTCTTTAAATTGCTGCAAATACAAGTGCAGGTATTTTGCATTCAGCTGTGTTTCATCATTCGGTATTAAAGCACATAAAATATTCCCCAATGCAAATTTTCCTTCCTGATAATGAACCCGTTTCATACTGGCATGTCCGTGTCCTGTGCTGCTGATAAGCGGAACAATCACTGCCTTTACGTCAAACTGATATTCGCTGTGGTTTCTACGTTCGTCACTCAGCGCCACCAAAGGATATTTGCCCCCATCAGCTTTCATTATTCCCGTAGCACCTTTTGTAATGCTGCAAATATTTTTCAGGTGGTATTTCATTCAGTTGCTAAAAGTGTTTTCAGTTTGCCAACTATTTCGTGAATTTTATTTTGCTCGGTGTCAATTCTTGTAAGTATTTCATTCGATGTTTCCTCGCTTTCTTCTACTAAAGCATTCGGATTTTTAATATCCAAGTCATATCCCCGTTCAATAATGGTATCAATAGAAACTTTCCAACTCACTTCGCTTTCAGTTCTTTTCTTCCACCAAGTTTTAATTGGGTCGAGTTCTTCCAGTTTAAGCGGATTGGTTTTTGAATAGGATTTTACCCCTTCCTGATATTTGTGCTGATAATACCAAACGTCTTTTGTCGGTTTCCCTTTGTCAAAAAATAAAAGATTGGTTGCAACGGTTGCATAAGGTTTGAAAACAGAATTAGGCAAACGTATAATGGTGTGCAGGTTGCAATCTTCCAACAGTTTTTGGCGAATACGTTGCTTAACTCCATCACCTGACAAACTTCCATCAGGCAAAACAATTCCTGCTCTGCCTCCTTGCTTTAGCAAGTGTATCATCAAGATTAAAAACAAGTCGGCACTTTCTTTTACCCGATAGTTTTGCGGAAAATTATTTTCGTTGTTGTTGGCTACCGTGCCGCCAAACGGTGGATTGGCAATGATTACATTGACACGGTCTTTCTCTCTGTATTCCGATAAAGGTTTGTCCAAAGCATCACGATAAGTAATGTCAGGTAATTCAATATCGTGCAAAATCAAATTGGTAGTTGCCAATACATAAGGCAATGGTTTCCATTCCCAACCTTGTATGTTTTTTTGAATGGCTTTACGTTGGTCAATGTTCTTGGTTTGCTTTTTTAAGTGGTCAATGGCAGAAGTTAAGAAACCGCCAGTTCCGCAAGCCGGGTCAAGAATTTTCTCATCTAATTTTGGATTGATGATGTCGGTAATAAATTGTGTAACGGCTCGTGGTGTGTAAAACTCACCATAATCACCCGCACTTTGCAGTTCCTGCAAAATGGTTTCGTAAATCTCCCCAAACAAATGCCGTTCGCTGGCTTTATTAAAATCAATTTCGTTCAGCTTGTTCAATACCTTGCGAATGTTGATGCCACTTTTCATGTAGTTGTTGTTGCCTTCAAACACTTCACGCACCATGTATGCCCGTGGGTCAAGGGCTGAAAGATCTTTCAATGTGGGGAAAAGTTGCTGGTCAACAAAGGTTAGAAGTTCATCACCTGTCATGCCTTCATCGTTGGCGGCCCAGTTTCTCCACTTAAATTTTTCGGGAATGGGCGATTTGTATTTCTCGTCCATCAATTCCAGTTCCTTGTCTTTGTCGTCAAATATTTTCAAGAATAGCATCCAGCCCAATTGCTCTATGCGTTGCCCGTCACCGCTTACGCCACGGTCTTCACGCATATCATTGCGGATAGATTTTATTATGCCTGATAAGTTGCTCATCTGTTTATTATATAGTTAAAATGCCAAATAATGTCTCTTTGAACTAATAATCTGTTCTGTAAAACACGACATTGATATAGTGTGTTGTCTGATTGAAATGAAAAATCTTCTTCCTGAAAGAAAATGGAACGAATAAGTTTTACAATGTCAGAAGCATTGAAATTTTGGTCTTGAAATTTAATTACTGTATTCTCTTTATATTGTTCCGCTTTTATTTTTTTTGGTTCTGAAAAGCAGTAACAGAAATCGTTTTCTACTGATTGTAGATTGTAGATAATTGTATGTTCATTATTATTTCCGATTGTTTTAAGCATTCCGCTAAATTGAGCAATGTCAATATGAGCATAAGCTTCAAGATGTCTTCGGTCATTTCTCATTAAGTTGAAAAATTCCGTTTCGTTTGTAAAAAGTGGACTTATGTATTCAGCAGATAAACCGCTTTGAGTTGCACGAACCAAACTTGAAAGTTGATTAGTGGGATTATCGTTTTTTATATAAAATCTAAAGTATGGTGGGTCAATGTCAGTAGGTTTTGAGAAATGCCAAAACTCTTTAATTCCATTTGTTGTAAAATAGAATGGTCTTTTAAATTGAATTAAATGGTTGGAATTTAGAATTATGTCAGCCCCAGGGTAAGGGAAACGAACCATTCCTCCTTCTTGTCTAATGGACGGAAGCATAAATCGTCTTGGTCTGTAAACATTGATGTAGGAATGTAAATAGCCAAATGCAAGTTGTGTTTCTGAAATTTCTATTAAAGCCATTATGCCGTTTTATATAACTCAGTTTCTAATTCTTTGATCGCTTGCAAATATTTTTCTTTACTACCAAACTCATTAATAATTTCTATTGGCGAACCAAACTCATCAAATGGGTTTACTCTCAATACTTCAATGTTTTCGATATTAGTTATACCTTCATCCGCATATTTATCAAGCAAGGCTTCCATTACCTTTTTGGCTTTTTCACCATATTTTGTAAAATAATTTCGTTTCTTAACATTGTTGGCTCTTTCTTTTCGGGTTAAAGGTGGCTGGTCATAAGCAACATGACAAATGAGGTCGAATAAATCCACCTGCTTGTCCACCGCTTCATACAAGGCTTCCACCATTACACCCTGTTCAATTAGTTCCGTGATGATGGCCTCTTTCCGTTCCGTATTTTTCCACCGGGTTAAAAAATCATCCAGAGAAGCATATTTGCCTGTAATAATTTCTTTGGTATGGTCTTTTAAACTCACCGTGATGGGTCTTCCCTGGTGGTCAAAATACAATTCACGGCTTACCAAAACAGAAACATCTACACCATTTACAACTACCTTTTCCCTGTTACTATTTGGTTCTCTGGCAATCCAGTTTCCAAAGGGTTGCGAACCATCCGGATAACGAATTTTGGCTTTTTCAAACACAATTTCTTCACCGCTTATTTCATCCAAAACAGTTAGTGTATTTTCTTCTTCTTCTATTACAAGCATTGATAAATCTTCATCCTGCGAAATTGGTTTTACACGAATTGGATCACCATCAAAATCTTTATCGGCAAATAAATCCGTTACATTCCTGAAATCAAGAATTGTAAAATACATTTTGTCGTATTCTTCATTGATTCGTGTTCCACGCCCTATAATTTGTTTGAACTTGGTCATTGAATTGATATTGGCATCCAATACAATTACTTTGCAGGTTTGTGCGTCAATTCCGGTAGTCATTAATTCGGAGGTGGTTGCTATTACCGGATATTTTTCTTCCGGGTTTATAAAATTGTCTAACTCCCGTTTTCCTTCATCATTATCCCCCGTTATTTGCATGATGTATTTATAATTTCCGGCAACTAAATCCGAATTGTGCCTTGCTAAAGCGGTTCTCATTCTTTCTGCGTGGTCAATGTCAACACAAAAAACAATGGTTTTAGCAAATCGGTCATATCCTTTTAAAAACTCGGTCAGTTTTTGGGCAACAATATCGGTTCTTTCCTCTATAACAAGGCTTTTATCATAATCTTTACGGTTGTAAATACGGTCTTCTACTACGTTACCATCTTTGTCGGTCTTGCCTTGTTCCGGTCGCCAGCCTTCGGCATCAATATTTAAGGCAATTCTTACTACACGATAGGGAGCTAAGAAACCATCATCAATTCCCTGCTTTAATGAATATGTATAAACAGGGTCACCAAAATATTCTGTATTGCTGGCAGTGTCGGTTTCTTTTGGCGTGGCTGTTAAACAAATGTGGGTTGCATTTTGGAAATAAGTTAAAATCTCCCGCCAACTACTATCTTCCTTTGCGCTTCCACGATGGCACTCATCAATTACTATTAAATCAAAGAAGTTTCTTGAAAACTGTTTGTAAGCGTTGGCCTCTTCGTCATTGCCTGATAAACCTTGATACAAGGCCAAATAAATTTCATAGCTTTTATCAATCTGACGGTCTTTTACAACCGTCATTTTATCCTTGAAATGTTTAAAATCGTTACGCCGGGTTTGGTCAATCAAGGCGTTTCGGTCAGCTAAAAATAATATCCGTTTTTTTGCGCCACTTTTCCATAGCCGGTGAATTATTTGAAAAGCTGTATAGGTCTTTCCTGTTCCTGTTGCCATAACTAACAGAATCCTGTTTTGGCCATTGGCAATGGCTTCAACTGTCCGGTTTACCGCTATTTGCTGGTAATATCTCGGTTTGCGGCTTGTGCCGTCAAAATAATAATCCTGTGCGGCTATTTTTTCAACTTCAGGTGTAGTGATACCTTTATACTTTTTATACTTTTCCCAAAGCTGCTCCGGTGTTGGAAATTTATCAATTCCAAGTTCAGTTTCAATATTTTCACCTGTGGCTGTTCTGTCATGAAATAAAAAGCCATCCCCATTGCTGCTAAAAACACAAGGGATGTCTAAAATCCTGGCATAATCCAAAGCTTGTTGAATTCCAGCTCTTACTGAATAATTATTATCCTTAGCTTCAACAATGGCAATCGGAATGTTGGGTTTGTAATACAAAATGTAATCAGCCCGCTTGCGTTCACCTCTGGATGTCAGCCTGCCACGAACATATATTTTACCATCCGTAAAAGATACTTCCTCCAAAAATTGTGTATGCATATCCCACCCCGCCAATTGAATAGCCGGGGTAATATATTTGGTGCAAATATCTCGTTCCGATAAGGTTTTTTTATCCAGCATAACCTTGGTAAGAATAGGGTGCAAATTACAAATAATAGATAAACGCACACCCCCCTGCCATAAATTTAAAAAATGAGAGATAACTAAACCCCTGTAAAACCTGTGTACTCCAATAATACCATTCGGGGGTGTCCTGCCGTGATTTTATTTCACGGCAGGGGGGTGTTATTAGGAAAAGGATTACTTGCGATAATTTTGAAAGCAAACAACAAAAGAAATGAATTTCGAAGATTTGGCTACAAAATTTGACCTAACAGAAATGGAGAAAAGAATCTTTACAAGGTTAAAAGATATACTTAATGGCAAATCGGATGCAAAAGAATTCTATTCTCCTAAAGAATTTGGCAAGATAACCGGAATAAAATATTCAACGATAGCCTACAAGTGCCTGATTGGGAAGTTAAAAGCAAGGCAAGATGCCCCTGGATGTTCCTGGCAAATTTATGCTTCCGAAATAGAACGGTTAAAAGGTGAAGCAAACCAAAATTTTTAAAGGAAATCCCCAAAAACTTTGATAGATAATTTCCCTAAATTTCCCTTTCTTTGTACTTAGTATTTTCAGAATATAAACCTCTGAAAATCAACGGCCCCGTAGTTCAATGGATAGAATAGTTGTTTCCTAAACAATTGATGTGAGTTCGATTCTCGCCGAGGCTACCAGTATTTTAGAAGGATTTATTAATTTTTCTTTTTAAGAAACCTCACAAAAAATCTCACAATTTTTGGGATAGAAAATTAACTTCACAAAAAACGAGATTATGACTCTGGTCTCACAAATATCTCACAAATTGAATTTTAGAGTGTTTTAAAAATAATTTAATTGTATTGATTTTAAGATAGATACGAAAAAGTTATTAAGGATAAAATAAAGACTTCCTAAACTTTAGATATGGGTTCGATTCCCGTCGGGGCTACAAAAAAGAGCGAAGTACAAAACCGATGTGCTTCGCTCTTCTATTATAGGGCCTGCTGAAAAACACTTCAAAGCTTGATATGATTAGGCTCTCATTAGCTTCTATTTCTTTTAATACACGTTAAAATCAGTAAAGTATCAAAATGGCGTTCATCGAATGCCTTGATGAGGTCGTTAGTTCATTGCACATGCATTACTTCAGCGGCTGCAGCTTGAAGTACGTCAAAGTACATCTGCGCTTTGCCGCCTCGTCCTGCACGCACACTGAACTTTTTCAGCAGGCCCTATTTTAAGCTCAATTGAAATAATTTATGCTGCGCTTGAAGTTACATCAGTCTTAGCCTAGGTTCTTAAATACTATGCATGAACCCCTACAACCAAAAAGCATCATCAAACCTATTTGAGCAACTCTAAAAGTTCAGTGACGACTATTTCAGGTTTTGTAAAGGGAAAAAAATGAGATTCTCCTTTTAGGTAGCGAATTTTTAGAGAGGCATGTGTGAGCATTTTTTTTGCAAATTCTGCATTTTCCTTTGGCACAAACCCATCTTTGGTTCCCTGTATTACAATCACAGGAATGTTTATTTTTTCCCAATCGGGTAGCATTTTCGTCAATTCGTTTTTAAGAGGAATGATTTCGTCGTTGGAGGCTGCAAACGATTTGGGAATCATCCAACGTATCCATTTGCTTGCCATGGGTTTGCGATGCCATTCATGAGGCTCCAAATCCGGATCTATAGAGCCGGCCAGTATCACGATGGCCGAAACTTCATTGGGAAAATCTATTGCCATTTTAGCTGCCAGAGGACCTCCCAGGGAATGCCCAACCAGTATTTTTTTTACATTTAAATAGTTATTCATGACACCTCCCAGAAGCTCACTTTGCCTGCTTAAACTTTTTTCGGCCTTTCCGAAATTTGAATACCCAAAGCCAGGACGGTCCACCATCACGACATGGGCCCTAGAGGTAATGACGCTGTCGGTGGCAATACCCATTAACGCGGTACTGCTGCCCGGTGAACCGTGGATAAACATCATTAAGGGCTTGCCCTCATTGGGAATATCCCAATAGTGTATGGTTTGATTCCCGCTCTTAAAATCGTGAAACTCGGGTTTTAAACCCTTTTTCACCAGCCGCTTTGAAATTTTTCGGTCGCTCTCTCTAAATTGTAAACATCCCGAAAAGTTTAACATTACCAGGATGACGAGGGGAATGAGCCAAAATAAATGTTTCTTTTTAGGCGTTTTCATTCTTTTATTTTTAAGATCCCATGCTCTAAGGTATATACTTCATCGGCCGCTTTTAAAACCGATGCATCATGCGACACCAAAATGGTGATAAGTTTTTGATCCAGGGTTAAATTCTTTACTACCGAAAGGATGTCCTCTTTATTCTCACTGTCCAGAGCATTCGATGGTTCGTCGAGAATGAGCAATGCTGATTCTCTGTACAATGCGCGTGCAATGGCCAATCTCTGTTTCTGTCCCCCGCTGAGCTTGGTGGCGTTTTCGCCTATAGAGGTTTCTATGCCCAGAGGCTGGGCCAAAACCCATTGCTGCATATTAACCAATCGCAAACAATGCGCCATCTTTTGCGAATCATAGGCAAAGCCAAATACCACATTCTCTCTAATGGTGGCATTCATAAAGAACGCATCCTGCATCAAATACGCCGATTTGTGCAGCAAATTTTCACGACCCTCCTGAGTCATAGGCTCGCCGTTGAGTAATATTTCCCCTTTATGTGCAAGCAATAATCCGCTAATGATATTGACAAGCGTGGTTTTACCTGCTCCCGATTTGCCACTGAGGCCGAGAATACGACCCGGCTCGAGCTTAAGCGTAACGCCGTTCAGCACTTCAGCCTGATTGTAACTGAAATGTATGTTTCTGAGTTCAAGACTTTGAAGCTTATTTAAATCCGCGGCATCTCTCTTTTGAACCTCAAATTTTTTCCCTGCCGTTTTTAAGATAAACCTTATATACTCTCCATAAATATTCAGGTTTTGAAAGCATCCGATGATTCGGTTTGCCGATGGCACAAACCTAAAAGCGGCTGTGGCCATGGCCACTAGCATTGGTGCCTGGTTAAAAGCACCCTCACCCTCAAAGCTTATAAAAAAAAACAAGCCAATGCCCAATACCACAGCGAACTCTAATACTTTAGAAGGAAAGCTGTTTTCAAGGCTTATGGTGCTTCTTGTTTTTTGTAAAGCCAACATATTGTCCTCAAATTCCTTGAAGAAATGAGCATACCTGCCGGAGAGTTTGATGTCGAGCATTCCAAAAAACAAGGTCATGACGGAATGGTGAAAAACCATATTACCGTTCATGATTATGGCACTCATATTTTTGAGTTTTCTTCGGCTCATATAGATTAACAGGCCGCATAAAGGAACCAGGAAGAGGGCCAGAAGTAAAAGAATTTTAAAATTAAAGAGAAATAGGGTCGTGACGAGAATAAGCGTGAGAACGCACTCGGCAAAGAGAACAAGAATGCTTTGAAAAACCGTTTCTGAAAAAAAACCACCGATGGTAAATACTTTATTCAAGGCGTCGGATATCACCGAATTTTTAAATACCTCCGTGCTCTCCGAATAGTACGATTCTATAATTTGGGTCGTAATTTTATAGTTAATGCGGTTACAGTATGCAAGAAGGAAGCGGCTTTGCCAAATTGAAAATAAAAATTTAAAGGCGTAAACGCCCACCAATAAAAATACCCCTGCCGACAAAGGAAATTCAAAAGGATAAACGGGGACCTGAATTTGTCCGCTTTGGTTGAGCATGCCAGAAATAACGAGGTACAACAGGGTTAAACCACAAATTTCTATCAAAACCGAGAGAAGGGAAATCAAAAAAACAAGTACAAAGGCTGATTTACCTTGGCGGAAAAGAAGGGCTAACAATTGCCATAGGGCCCCCATTTTGTGATTATTTGATTATTTGTAAGAGATAATCGCCATACCCGCTCTTGGTGAGTGGAAGGGCCAAGGCCCTCAGTTGCTCTGCAGTGATAAAGCCCATCTGATATGCTATCTCTTCAATGCAGCCAATTTTGAGTCCTTGCCTCTCTTCTATTACCTGAACAAACTGACCTGCTTGCATCAAGGAAGAAAAGGTACCTGTGTCGAGCCAGGCCGTTCCTCTGCTCATCACCCCAACCCTTAGTTTTTGCATGTTGAGGTAATGCTTGTTCACGTCGGTTATTTCGTATTCCCCACGTGCCGAAGGTTTGAGTTCCTTTGCAATTTTCACCACCGAGTTATCATAAAAATAAAGGCCCGGTACCGCATAATTCGATTTGGGGTGCTCCGGTTTTTCTTCAATGCTCAAAACCTTCATGTAGGAATCGAACTCCACCACCCCATAACGCTCCGGATCTGAAACATGGTAGGCGAAGACCACGCCGCCATCGGGATTTCTGCTTTCCAGCAACAAATCCTGTAAATTGCTGCCAAAAAATATATTGTCTCCTAAAATTAAAGCCACTTTATCGCTGCCAATAAATTCTTCGCCTATAACAAAGGCCTGCGCCAGTCCATTCGGGATTTCTTGAATTTTATAACTGAACTCGCATCCCAGGTCCTTTCCATCGCCCAATAATTTTTTAAAATGGGGAAGATCATGCGGCGTGCTGATGATGAGAATTTCACGTATACCTGCACTCATCAGAACCGAAAGGGG
The DNA here is from genome assembly GCA_964617955.1 of uncultured Chitinophaga sp. Taxonomy (GTDB): domain Bacteria; phylum Bacteroidota; class Bacteroidia; order NS11-12g; family UBA9320; genus JABWCE01. The sequence goes on along the minus strand of CAZTXB010000015.1, from coordinate 435 downwards.
ATAGTATATCATCGGCTTATCATAAACAGGCATCATTTGCTTGCTCATGGCCAAAGTGAGTGGATGCAGTCGCGTGCCGGAACCGCCGGCCAATATGATTCCTTTCATTCTAAATTATCGTTTAAGGTATTGAATCGCCAATACGCTATGGCAATGCTTAGCGGCAAACTTACAATAATTGATTCATAAATGAAGTGGGAGGCTCTTCAATTTAGGTTATGACCTTTTATCCGACAAAGGGTTTATTTATAAAATTAATGAAGCAAACGACTCCCATAGCATCGTCAATAAAAGTGTTATGTTTCTATGCCAAAACCATAAACTTCAACTGCGAAACGCCCTCAAATTCATGCGCTCAAACAGGTCCGAACTTTTTCATTAGGCCCTAATTCTACTTTGTCACTCTAGAAATATTCATTATCAGCATAGTACCTA
>CAZTXB010000014.1:0-76160 GCA_964617955.1 uncultured Chitinophaga sp. | reverse complement strand
TTTTTAAAAACAATTTTTTAAAAAAAAAAAATTAACTTCGAAAAAAAAAAAAACTCCAAAAACAAAAACCCACCTATTTTTTTCTCCACCCACCTCCCCCCCCCCCCCCCCCCCTCGGGCATTAAATGCAAACTAAAGGCTATTCCGCTTTTTATCCTTTTAAGTTTGTTATGTTTGACTTATCAAGTGAATGCTCAGCAACGATTAAAAAAGACCATCACGTTCTGGAGCGATGATTCTTCGCTATTGAGATACTCTGATACATCGATGTTAACAGGAAATTCAATAATGAATGGTTATGTGATATCCTATAATTTTTTAAGGTACGATACCATTAGTACCCATAATGCGTTGCCCCATTTCCCAAGATATTTTTTCTATGTAAGACTTGACACATTCACAAATTCGGATACTGTTATGAATAGGTTAAACGGCTTAAATATTAAATATTTATATTCAGGAGATGAGTCACTTGATATAGCGGCATGTACCACAACCTATAATGACCCCGGAATAAACAATTCCTGCGGAGATCCTATATCACAAAATGACGAAAACTGGCCTTTGGTAAAAGTTGAAGCGGCATGTGCACATGATATCACTGATGGTGATGGTGAAGTAGTCGCCATAATTGATCTGGACTTTGAAGACCATTCTGATATTATCAACAAAAGAAAGTTTTTGAAAAATTATCCATTGAATAACTGGACAAGCAGAAAAGAAGATCATGGTAGTACCTGTGCAGCTTTTGGTTTTGCTGAAACCAATAACAATTCAGGAATTTCATCACTAGGCTACAAAGTGAAATACGGAGCGTATTCCATGGGTAAGGATGCAGGAGCTGCTCATCACCTGGAGGCGATTTTTGATGCGGTCAAAGTTGAAAATATAAAGGTCATCAGTTCGAGTATAAAATTGGCACCAATACCTCCATATTTAATTCAGGAATTGGTATCAAAATATGATGTAACCTTTGTATATGCAGCGGGTAATTCTTCTGTCGATCAGGAAAACTGGTATTCTGAGTTTACAAATATCGATGGGGTAATTGTAGTAGGAGCCACCACCGAGAATGACAACTTTGCAAAGGGTTATACCCATTATCCCGGTATAGATGTTTGCGCACCGGGATTTAATATCAGAACCATTCATATTAAATATCCAACTACCAGCCCTACACTGAACTGTGTGTATAATAGCAACGGAAGCTCTTATTCGGCACCGATGGTTGCTGCTCTCGTTGCTTTAATGCGAAAGGTTAATCCTGACTTAAAACCCAATGAAATTGAATGTATCATTAAAAATACCTGCGACCCAATCATAGGGGCCTCTGGATTTCCAACTTATCCGGGCGAGATGGGAGCCGGAAGAATTAATGCTTTTAAAGCTCTGGATTTTGTAAAAAATAACTTACCTAACATTACCAAATCGGGAATTATTGCCTCCAATGAAACCTGGACAGGTGATGTATATATTCCGGATGATTTAATTATTAATCCCGGTGTTCAACTAACAGTGGTTGATGCCGATGTGATAGTTAGTCCCGGAAAAAGAATTATAGTTGAAAATGAAGCAACCTTGATAGTTGACCATTCAACCCTAGGTGCCGATTTTGGATGCAGTAGCAGACAACCCTTATGGAAAGGAATACTTGTAAAGGGCCCTGGAAGCAATTCAGCTCAACACGGGATACCCGGGAGTGGTATAGGCTATCAAACCGGGCAGGTGAGATTAAAGAACCAGTCTGTTATTCAAAACGCCATACAAGGCGTTTTGCTGGGAGAACACAGCTTAAATTCAGGAGGGGTAATCATTACCGACAATTCTAGCTTTAAGAATTGCAGATTTGGAATCGTATTCAACTATTATAAATCACCAACAGAACCATTAAAGAATTATTCATGGATAAATGAAACAAAATTTATATGGGATCAATTGCTTCCCTACCCATATACCGACTTCAATACCCATATTGCCATGGCCGATGTTTTTGGAATTCATGTGCAAGGATGTGATTTTATTAATTCTTTACCTAAAACAATTTTACCCTCATTTTACCCAAATCCATATCCCGATGACCCCTCTAAGGCTGGATTGCCAATCTCACGGGGTAGAGGAATAGGAGCCTGGAATAGCAGTTTCAAGGTACAGCCTTCCGATAATCCTTCAACTATAACCGTGCCCCCAAATTGTGACATACCCGATGGCAGAGGGTGTGTATTTGAAGGTCTTGAAATTGGGGTTCATTCAGTTAATCCGCCTAATATAGGTAATCCGCTAAATATTGCTCCAAAGATTTTGATTAGTGAATGCGCCTTCATTAATAATTTATTCGGTACGCATGTTAGCAATGATTACAGAACACTAACATATCACAATTCTTTTACTTGGAATTCTTTGTTCCAATCCGTATACAGAGGTAATAACTCGCCCCGATCGGTCGCCATAACACAATTGAATTCGGAGGCCATGAAAATTACCGATAATACATTCGTTTTTGATGCCCACTTCGATATTTTCTATGATTATTTTGGCATCTACCACAACAGAATTCTGAGTGAGAGCAATCCAACCACTGGACAAACAACCTATCATTTGGGTACCACCGTAGCCAAGAACGAATTTATTTCCACCAACCCCAATATCAGAAGTACGGCCCATTATATGGAAGGCGCATGGGTGCCCAGTATACAATGTAACACTTATAATCAGAATATAAAAGTTGGATGGTTTAGTGATGCCTATGCTGGTGCTGGTGCATTTCCAGGAAATGGCGGTGGAGGATATGATCCAAGTGATCCGATTTTTTACAGACGCGTTGATGCGGCAAATATTTGGAACAATTGTAGCCCAGGACAATACGCATTAAATGGCACAAGTACAAATTCTTTTAAAACGACATTTAGCCATCAGGAAAACAATTTTCCACCTGTCATTTGCATTGATAATTTTAGTACGAGTAATCATGCTTATAGTTTACCAACAAATTTTGTAAGCCCCGGAAAAACAAATTTATTTTGTACTAACCCACAATTTATTCACAAATCGTCAGTATACTGCCCAGGTGCTGACGGATATGCAAGTACAGCCGATGACGAAACAGGAATGGAAGGTGGAAATCCAATAGGGTTTGTGTTGCGAGATCAAACCACTAAAATTAATATCCTGAATAAATTGAGTGGTAATATGATAATGGATGAAATATTAATTGTTGATGATTATCAAAAACTATACATGCAAGATGAATCTTTAAAACTACAACTTATAGAATTGGCAAAAGCTGATATTAAACTTCCCAATCAAATAGCGGCTCAATTATTAATTCAGTTTTATAACATCGTCATTCCTCAAAAACTTGGTCATCATATTCTTATCACAAATAATGAGTCCTCTGCATTAAAGTACAAAGATTTAACAGAAACAAAGTTTATAATCATACCCAACCCAAATAAAGGTACTTTCAGCATTAGATCGAAAAGTAATTTGGACTTTAAAATTAGTGTTATAAATACTTTGGGTTTTGAAATATTTAAGGCTAAGTTGCAGTCAAATACTGAAATTTTATTGCCTGAACACATTTCTGCCGGTATTTATTATATCAGAATTGAATCAGAAAATTCACCTTCAATTACACAGAAAATTAGTATCATTAAATAATTTATTTGACAATGAAATTACCCGGAATTTTCTGTTTGCTTGTTTTATTTCTCATTGGCTTAAATGCCCAAGCCCAAATACCCAATGAATGGCATATTAATGGCCTTAAAGTTTATAGTTTATTGAGATATTGTGGTTCAGATAATGTTATTATTGAAGAAAAAAATAGAGGATTTGGAGGCCAGTTTTCAATCCATGACAGTAACGGAAAAATAAAATATAATCTTTCATGGGACAGTTGTTATGATAAAAATGGCAATTATTTGAAAAATAGCCGTTTTAGAAAAGATTTGGGTGATTATCGGGGATCAATGAGCTCATCCTGCCTTTTTCATGTCATTGCATGCCCTACAAAAATAAAACCCTACCAATACTATGTATTTAACTCATTTCCTACTAAGGTACCGTATTATAAAGACACTACCTTTAATCATATAAGACTAGCTTACCGGATATTGGATGATACTGTAAATAATAATAGAGGAGGCTTTAGTTCAGAATCCTATTATTTAGTGTCAAATAAGCCCTTAATTAACCAAATCATCGTCCCGTTCGAAAATTTAAAGGGATACTGGTTAATTGCAAAGGGTATCAAGTATTATTATATATTTAGAATTGACAGCAAGGGCATCAATCTGCATGACAGCCTAAGTTCTGGTAATGAAAATTGCCATCTTCCAATAGATTGTTATATCTCATCGAGCGGAAAAAGGCTCTTAAGCTATAATAGAAAAAATGTTAATGCTCTAAAGTTTTATCGAGAAGACTTAGAGTTAACTTTATACAATTTTGATAACATAAACGGCAAACTAAGCTACAACAAAACAATCGATATGTTGAAATTCTATAATGAGATTTTCTACCCCACAGCGTCTCCAGGCGGATTTTCTTTTTCCCCAAACGATTCTTTATTATACATAAATTTTATTAATTACGATAAATACTTTCTAAATATAAGTGACAAAACTATGGTGCAGTTAGATTTATACAATAATAAACGTTATTACTGGATAGATTCTACCTACGGTATTCAGGCATATACCCCTCAATATTCAAGAATGTCGAATGATGGTAAATTAAATTTTGGATGGGCGAATAGTAGCGTTTTATACAGAGACCAAAGTTATTATTTAAGTCAAATTCATAATCCAAATGTTTTTGGCAAAGGTTGTAATTTTCAGGACAAGGTTCAATTAATTAGCAACAAAGATTTAATTTTTCATTCAGCCTTTTCTAATTTCTTATCGCTTTATAGGCCAAGTTCGATTAAAGCAATTAAAAATTGCAAAGGGGCTGTTACTTTTTATAGTTTTTTGGATAGTTTTTATAAAAATGGAATCCTCACAATAGATAACAAGGTGGTATATACAAGCAAACAAAACTTGGATAGTTTTAAAACTCAACTCAAGCCTGGCAAACATTATTATAAGTTAACAGCTGTGTCAGGCGATTATCCGGATGTATGCTTATTAGATTCAATTGAAATATTTGCCCCTCCAAAAGCATACTTCTCCACGACAGATACCATTGGCTGCCAATGGCTTGGTTTTAAATTTAATGACCAAAGCGTAAGTCCTGTGAAAACAAGCTCCTATTTGAGTTACTGGTATTTCGGCGATGGGCATGATACACTGATTAGCGGTAAAACATTGCCACTCAAAAGCCCAACCCACATTTATACCCAGGCTGGAGATTATAAGATAAGCCTAATATTTAATAACGGGCAATGCAAAGACACTTTGACACTTTCAAAAAAAGTAAAAATCTTAGAGGCTCCCCAACCCGGTTTTACTTACAATCCTGAGAAAATCTGCAGTCCACAGGTGGTAACCTTCAAAAACAGTTATTTAGCCAATTTGGATAGTGTGAAATGGGATTTTGGTAATGGAGAGAGTAAGGTATCGAAAAAGGAAGAGGTAAAAACAAACTACCTCAATGATGGTAATTTTAATGTGACCCAAAGCCTTTACGGGCCAACAGGGTGTATTACCCAATCCATAAAAACGATTGCTTTAATTAAGGGTTTCGATTCAACCTATCACCCAACTCTAATTGCAGCTACCTTATTGGAGGATGAGAGACCACAAATTAGCTGGCTCAGAGTACCTCTAGCTAAACACTACTTAATATTTAAAGATAGAGTTATGGATGGTTCGGTTATAGATACCTTTTATAATGACAAAAATTCGGAGAAAGGAACATTTAGCTTTCAAATAAAAGCAGTAGACCAATGCAACCGATATAGCGGTCTGAGCAATACAGGGAAAACCATTTTATTAAAAGGCTCAAATATTGAAAATAAATACAGCACTTTGAGTTGGACAGGTTATGAGCAATGGCCGGGGGGCGTTAAATCCTATACCATTCAAAGTTTTAATGCTGTTCAGGGGATCTGGGATAACCTGATAACAATTAATGGTAAATCATCCGATTATAGGGATGAAATGTTTATGGCAGAGGGTCAATTGGAAAAATGTTATCGCGTTATTGCCTTTGGAAACAATATGCCAGGTGAAATTAGTTCGAGCAATGCAATGTGTTTAAACTACCTGCCAAAATTGTTTGTGCCAAACGCATTCAGTCCAAATGGGGATGGTTTAAATGATGAGTTTTCGTTAGCCACGTTTGGGCTAATAAACTTTAAACTTATCATTTTTAATCGCTGGGGAGAAAAAGTATTTGAATCCGAAAATCAAAACGACAATTGGGACGGTTCATACCTTGGAAACATACCTAAGTTAGGTGAGATTTTTTATTATGCTGTAAAAGCCCAGGACAGAAATGGCAAACATTATGCACAACAAGGCACATTGGAGATAATAAGATAAGAGGTATAGACACATTGTTACCAATCACCGCTGACTTAAATTTTTTAGACAATTTTTACCTCACAAACAACAATTCCCTGTATTTCGGCAATTTCCAAAGCTCGTCATCAACCAAATGTTCCAGGTTGTCGGCGTGTTTTCTTATTTCATCAAAAAGGGGTTTTACCTTTTTACAATAAGCTTCGGCTTTTTTCTTAGAGCCCTCAGTGGCGTTGGCCACTTTTCTCTCGTTCACCATTCTGTCGGTAGCGCCTTTTAAACCGTTGCTATGAGCAGTTATATCATTCAAAAGCTCCAATAGTCCCTTTACCGATGCTTTTGTTGCTCCTGCTGCCAGCATTGAATTGATGGTGTCGGCCAATTGTTTTTGGTAAGTCAGTGCCGCAGGTAAGATATGGGTATAAGCCAGCTCATCCATAATGCGGCCTTCTATTTGAATTTTTTTAATGTAATCTTCAAGCTTAATCTCATATCGGGCGTGCAATTCGGCTTTGGTGAAAATACCGTTTTTCACAAAAATATCTTCAGCCGATTTGCTTAAATATGAATCTAGGGCGTCTACCGTATTCTTTACATTTGGTAATCCGCGCTTCTCCGCCTCGGCGGCCCATTCATCGCTGTAACCGTTTCCCTCAAACAATACTTTCTCCGATGATTTTAGGTAAGATTTCAAGACTTCAAAAATGGCATCTTCAGTTTTCTTCTTCTTTTTTATGAGGCCATCCACATCCTTTTTAAACTGTATCAGTTGATTGGCCATGGCGGCATTCAACACGATCATAGGCCTGCCGCAATTTTCGGTTGAGCCAACAGCTCTGAATTCAAATTTATTTCCTGTAAAGGCAAAAGGTGAGGTGCGGTTACGGTCGGTATTGTCCTTTAAGATTTCGGGGAGATTGTGAACCGAAATTACCTGGTTGTCGTTGTTTTGACCCGAAGCTTTTTTGTTGGTTTTAAAATCGTTTAACACCTTAGTGAGTGTACTGCCGATAAAAACCGACATGATGGCCGGTGGAGCTTCGTTTGCACCCAGGCGATGATCGTTGCTGGCACTGGCTATGCTTGCCCGTAAAATGGGTGCACTGTCGTGAAAAGCCTTGATGGTATTGATGAAAAAAGTAAGGAATTGTAAGTTGGAATTTGGGTCGCTGCCGGGCGACAACAAATTAACCCCTGTATCGGTAATTAAGCTCCAGTTGTTGTGCTTTCCCGAGCCGTTAATTCCAGCAAACGGTTTTTCGTGCAGCAGCGCTTTAAATCCGTGTTTGCGCCCAAGTTCTTCCATTAAATCCATAAGGAGTTGGTTGTGGTCAACTGCCAGGTTAATTTCTTCAAACATAGGGGCACATTCGTATTGACCGGGCGCAACCTCATTGTGCCGGGTTCTCAAGGGGATACCCAGTTTCATGGATTCCAGCTCGAGATCGTACATAAAGTTAAATACCCTCGACGGAATGGCACCAAAATAATGGTCGTCCATTTGTTGTCCTCGTGCCGGTGCATGGCCAAAAACCGTGCGACCGGTCATTACCAAATCAGGTCTGGCATCAAAAAGCGCCTTGTCTACTAAAAAATATTCCTGCTCAATACCCAAACTTGCCCCAACATTTTTTACTTCTTTATCGAAATAATTGCAGACCTCAGTGGCTGCCTTATTTAAGATGGCCATGGTTTTTAATAAAGGGGCCTTATAATCCAGTGCCTCTCCATGATAGGATACAAAGATGGTGGGGATGCAAAGGGTTTTCCCGGAAGCTTTTTCAAGAATGAAAGCAGGTGATGAGGGGTCCCATGCGGTGTAACCTCTGGCTTCAAAAGTGTTGCGCAGTCCGCCACTAGGCAAGCTGCTCGCATCGGGCTCTTGTTGCACCAGCGAACCGGCCGAAAATTTCTCAATGGCCTTACCTCCCCAAACTTCAAAAAACGAATCGTGTTTTTCGGCGGTCAATCCGGTGAGGGGCTGAAACCAGTGACTGAAAGAGGTAGCTCCTTTTTCAAGAGCCCATTGTTTCATTCCATCGGCAATTTTTTGTGCTACATCCCGCTGAATGGGTCGGCCGGTTTTAATGGCTTCATTCACGGCCTTGAAGGCTTCTTTTCCCATGTATTCTTTCATGGCATCGTGTCCGAAAACGTTAGAACCAAAAAGAGCAGGGATGTCGGAGATGTCAGTTTTTACTTGAGAAATTTTGCGCGATTGCGCGGTTTGTATGGCTTGGAAACGCATAGTTAAGAAGTTTCGCGAAGATAGAAATACACTGGCTTACTCCTTCTTTTTTTGATGAAATATTTCTTAACGGGTTTTGCACATAATATTTAGGTGTGGAGGGTTAGAAATGATGGAAAGAAATTTCCCACTTTTTAAGCTGTTGTTTTTTTTGAGTCCGCATAAATAATTCCTGTAAACTCACGTTTCATCCTGTTAAGGATACGCATAAATCCTGAGTTGAATTTGGCTAAGAATCCACCGAGCTATAAGGCATTGATGTATTTTAAATTGGCTCTTTAGAGGGCTTATTTTTAAGAAACAGCCTGCTTCAAAGGATTAATTTACACTTTGCCCATTGCGGTATTTGATTTATGTTTGTGCCTCTATCATAAAAATAAATGAACGCCTACAAAAAGTATTTACAGTACCTGATTCCTATTGCGATTTTCGCTTTGTTAACGGCCGTTTATATGGCCCCGGCTTTCAATGGCAAGGTGGTGCGCCAGGGTGATATTCAGCAATACAGTGGGGCCTCCAAAGAAATTCAGGATTATAAAGCCAAAGAAGGGCATGGGCCCCTTTGGACCAACTCCATGTTTGGTGGCATGCCTACTTATCAAATTTCCTACGAACCTCCCAACAATTATGCAAAATATCTTCGCAAAATAAGTCTGTTTACCCATCCTGTAAATATGCTGTTTGTGGGCATGGTATGCGCCTTTGTTTTACTTCTGACTTTTGGAGTGAACCCGTGGATTGCAGCCATTGGAGGGATAGCTTACGCCTTTTCAAGTTACAATATTATTTTAATTGAGGCAGGGCATAACACCAAACTATATGCCATAGGGTATGCTCCTCTGCTTCTGGCCGGTTTCAAATTGCTTTTAAATAAAAAATGGCTCATCGGCGCAGGGGTAACCACAGCGGCCATGGCCCTTCAATTGCAATCCAATCACTTTCAAATTACGTATTACCTGGGATTGATTCTTGGACTTTGGATGATAGCTGAGGCAGTTGCTGCATTTAAAAGTAAAGCCTTAAAGCCATTTGCAATGGCAGTGGGATTGTTTTGTGGGGCTTCGCTCATAGGTTTAGGAACCAACAGCGTTTCATTGCTTCTCACCGAAGAATATTCAAAAGAAACCATCCGCGGACAATCCGAGCTAACCATTAAACAGGTTACGGCCGACGGCAAAAAGACCTTATCAAAAAAACCGAAAAGTACAGGTTTAGATATGGATTATGCCTTTGACTGGAGCCAGGGATGGGAGGAACTTCCCACCATTATTATTCCGAACTTTGCAGGAGGGGGTGGTGGAACTCAATTAAACAAAGGCGATGCCACCTATGATTTTTTGAAGCAGTTGGCCCAAAGTACAGACCCTGGACAGGCACAACAAGCACAGCAATTGTTGGCTCAAAAAGTTAATCCATGGGCTTACTGGGGCTCTCTCGATTTCACATCAGGTCCTGTGTATTTCGGCGCTCTGGTTTTATTCCTTTTTAGTTTCGGCATGTTTTACAGCAAAAGCCCAACTAAGTGGTGGTGGCTTGTAGCACTCATTCTGTCCCTGCTTTGCTCCCTAGGCGAAAACTTTATATCCTTCAATCAGATTTTATTTCATTACCTGCCTTTGTACAACAAGTTCCGATCCGTGAATATGTCATTGGTAATCGGACAAATTGCCGTAGCAATTTTCTCAATGATTTCTTTGAATGAACTGTTTAAAGAAAAAATAGATCAAGCTGCGGTTAAAAAGGCCCTGTGGAGAGCCTTGTATGTTACGGGAGGTTTTTGCATTTTAATGATTTTATACTCCGGTGGTGCCGATTTTGTGAGTTCTAATCCAAAAAATGTAGCCCCCAACGATGCCATAATCAGTGACAGGGCAAGCTATTTGAGAATGGACGCTTTGAGATCACTTTTTTTTATTGCGGCGGGATTTGCCACCTTCTGGTATTTTTTCAAAGGCAAACTTAACCGAAACTATACCATGGCCATTGTTGGAGTTTTGATTTTGGTAGATCTTTGGATGGTAGACAGAAGGTATTTAAACGATAAAAGCTGGGAAAAGGAAAAGGCGTATACTGCTCAGAATACTACTCCTTCGCCTGCCGATCTTGAAATATTAAAGGATAAAAGCTACTACCGGGTTTACGATGTGACTCAAAATCCCTTTACCAGTGCAAGCGCCTCTTACTTTCACCACTCCATTGGGGGATATCACGCTGCAAAACTCCGCCGTTTTCAAGAGGTCGTTGAATGGCATATTGTGAACAACGATATGGACATTTTCAATATGCTCAATGTGAAATACTTTATACAGCAAGATCAGAATACCGGTCAGCTTTTTGCCCCCCAAAATCCGGACGCCTGCGGCAATGCATGGTTTGTAAGAGACTACAAACTCTTGAAAGATGCGAACGAAGAAATACAAATGCTTGGAGACATAAACCCAAAAAATACCGCCATAGTAGATAAGCGCTATGCAGATCAACTCAAAGGGTTTACTCCGGATTATGATTCGTCCAATGCCATATTATTGGATTCTTACCATCCCGATAAGCTCACTTACAGCTATAATGCCAAAGCGCCACAACTGGCTGTGTTTTCGGAGATTTACTACAACGATAAAAAAGGTTGGTCGGCATATGTCGATAATAAAAAAGTGCCTCACTTCAGGTGCAATTATATTTTGAGAGGCATGCTCCTCCCTGCCGGAAGCCACAAAATAGAATTCAGATTTGAACCTCAGGTTTTAAAGCAAGCCTCAAGTTTAGCTTTGGTGAGTAACCTCTTGATGTATGTACTTTTGGCAGCAGCTCTTGGATCTCAATTTATAAAAAGAAAAAAGCCTGAAAGCGCTGAATAGATGGGACAGAATTTCTCAAATTTGACTTTTTACTAAATCCTATGCGATTTGAGAATATCCCGGGAAGAAGTTTAATTAAGTCGAGAATGCTAACGGCCGGCTTAAAACAGCGATTGCCGCATGCCATTCTTATTCACGGCCCCGAAGGCAATGGCGGATTGGCTCTTGCCTTAGCTATGATGTCGTATTTGCTATGCGAAAAACCAACCGAAACCGATTCATGTGGCGAATGTGATGCTTGCTCAAAAAACAAATCGCTTATTCACCCCGATGTGCATTTCAGCTTTCCCATCATCAGCAGCGACGGAGCGAAGCTGAGCAACGTTTTTATACAGGAATGGCGAAAAGCTTTGATTGACAACCCATTTTTGAGCTATGAGGATTGGATGGAAGCCATAAAATCGAAAGAAGATCAAAATAAACAGGGAAATATCAGTGCAGATGAATGCCGCGATATACTCAAAAGGCTGAGTTTAAAGTCGTATGAAGGGGGTAAAAAATTTATGCTTATTTGGCTTCCCGAATTTTTGGGTCAAAATGGAAATATACTTCTCAAGCTCATAGAAGAACCCCCGGATGAAACCCACTTAATTCTAGTAACGGAGGATGTTAATTTGATTTTACCGACGATCATATCGAGAACCCAAATTTACAACGTACCTGCCTATTCGGCTAAAACCGTGACCGAATATTTAAGGAAACATTATGAGATGGCCGAAAAAGATGCCGAAACGGTGGCGTATCTGAGCAGGGGCAATATGAGCCTGGCACAGCAGCTCATGCATGAAGAGGAAAAAGAATACACCGAGCGCATGCAGCAATGGCTTCAATACTGTTATGCCCGCAATATTCAAAAAATAAACGACTGGGTTACGTTTACTTCAGGGCAGGGAAGAGAAAAAATAAAGCAATTTCTTGAAAATTGCCTCTATGTTTTTGGAGAGTGCTTGCATTGCCGTTATATCAAGGACCATAAACCCAGAGTGCCTGAATCAAATGCTAATTTTATACTAAATATCAGCAAGATTTTGAACGAAAAGAAAATTGAAAAAATTTATAGTAAAATCAACGATACCATTTATCATATCGATAGGAACGCCAATGCTAAAATTTCGCTGTTTAATCTTTCACTGAACATGAGAAATATTCTTCTTGAAAAGTAAGCAGATTCGCCTGGCAGGGCTGCCACCAATGTAATTTTAACCCAAAGCCTGTAAAAAAAACACTCTAAACCTTTGTGCTTTTGAAATGGGTTGATGATTCATTCATCATTTCAAATTTCCATTATTTTTGGACTTCCAATCAATAGCAGATTCTTTGACATGGAATACCAATGCATCGCACCAACACTCCCTATTCTCACGTTTTTACGCGAAAGCAGTGCACCCCAAATTGGGTATCCCGATTTGCAAATAAAATTACCCTATCTTCGCCATTTATTTTTAACATTTAGCTGAATAGATATATGGGATGCGGATCATGTGGAACTACAACTGATGGGGCGCCAAAAGGGTGTAAAAGCAACGGCACCTGTGGCACATCGGGTTGCAATAAATTAAATACCTACGACTGGTTTAAGGATATCGATTTGCCCGAAAACTATACCCCTTTCGATATCATTGAAATCAGATTTAAAGGCAGTCGAAAAGAATTTTTTAGAAACGTTAACCATTTTGAACTTTACACAGGAGATGCGGTGGTAGTGGAAAGCGATTTAGGGCATGATATAGGGCACGTTTCGCTAACCGGTGAACTGGTGCGCTTGCAATTGCGCAAAGCCGAAATGACCGAAGACAATGCCGCTATCAAGAAAATTTATAGAATAGCTACAGAGGCCGACAAAGAAAAGTATACCGAGTTTAAGGCCAAAGAACCCTCAACCCTTGAAAAGGCAAGAACCATTGCACTGGAGCTGAAATTAGAAATGAAACTGAGCGATATTGAGTTTCAGGCCGATGGAAAAAAAGTGATTTTCTTTTATACAGCAGAGGAAAGAGTGGATTTTAGGGAGCTTATCAAACGGTATGCCGCCGATTTTAAAACCCGCATCGAAATGCGTCAGATAAGCTACCGTGAAGAAGCCAGCCGTTTGGGTGGAATTGGTTCGTGTGGAAGAGAGTTGTGCTGCAGTACCTGGCTTACCGACTACAAGATCGTGAATATTTCAGCTGCGAGATATCAAAACCTCAGCATCAATATGCTCAAACTTTCAGGCCAGTGTGGGCGCTTAAAATGTTGCCTTAATTATGAACTCGATACCTATATGGAGTCTCTTGACGAGTTCCCGGGTACTGAGAAAGTGTCGGTAAAAACTAAGGTAGGTACCGCCACCCTTCAAAAAGTGGATATTTTGAAAAAAATGATGTGGTTTTCTTATCAGGATAAACCCGGAGATTGGATACCGATTGAAGCAGCCAAAGTGAATGAAATTATTGAAAAAAATAAAAAAGGAGAAATACCTGAAACACTGGTAGACAGGCCATTGGGAGCTGAAATTATGTCGAAAACAGCCTATAAGGTCGACGACATGCTCGAAGACTCCAGCATCACTCGGCTCGAGGATAAGAATCGCAAAAACAAACAGGGTGACCGAAATTTCAGAGACCGCAACCGACCCTTTAACGCTAAAAATCAGAACTCAGGAAACCGAAACCCTGAAAGAAATCAAAGACCCAATCCTCCAAATCCAAACCATCCCAACCGTCAGGATAACAGACCCCAAAATCAGGAAAGGAATGAAAATCCGCGTGTTCAGAATCCGAACCCAAACCCTAACAAAAATTTCAGACCAAACCGAAATGGGAACAATGGCGGCAACCAGCCTAACAACACCCGTCCAAATAATCCAAATCGTCCTAACAACAATCGCCCGGGAAACCCCAACCGTCCTAATAATCCACCCGGAGATTCTAAGAATGAGTAAGTTTGGTGTGATGGATTTTTTTTGATTACTCTCTAACACAGAGGGCAAAAAGTGAATCAAGCCGAACATTTTAAGGAGCGACTTAAATTTCAAATTCTTAAATGGTAATTCCTTTTATCTTTGCAGCATGTCATTCGATATTATAATAATTGGAAGCGGTCCGGGAGGTTATGTTGCTGCCATAAGAGCCTCTCAGCTAGGGCTGAGTGTTGCTGTTGTTGAAAAAGCAGAAATTGGAGGAATATGTCTTAACTGGGGATGCATACCTACCAAAGCACTTTTAAAATCGGCCCAGGTTTTTGAATACATTAAGCACGCCGAAGAATATGGTATTTCGGTAGTGGATTCGGTGGTGGATTTTGACGCCGTGATAGGAAGAAGCAGAAAAGTAGCTGCAGGAATGAGCAAAGGCGTTCAATTTTTAATGAAGAAAAATAAAATCAATGTGCTTCAGGGCGTTGGTAAAATTTTAGGGAAAGGAAAAGTTGAAGTAGAGGCAAACGGTGCTAAACTTACCTATGAAGCCAAAAGCATTATTTTAGCCACAGGAGCCAGAAGCCGCGAGTTACCCAATATTAAAATTGACGGAAAGAAAATCATTGGATACAGGGAAGCCATGGTTTTACCGGAGCTGCCCAAATCGATGATTGTAATCGGCTCAGGAGCTATTGGGAGCGAGTTTGCATATTTTTATAACAGCATGGGTACCAAAGTAACCCTTGTGGAATTTATGCCAAATATATTGCCTGTAGAGGACGAAGAGGTGAGCAAGGCAATGGAGAAAAGTTTTAAGAATAAAGGCATTGAAGTTCTTACTTCATCAACGGTGGAATCAGTGAACACTGCAGGCCCTGGATGCTCAGTAAAAATAAAAACCCCCAAAGGAGAAGAAACCCGTGAATGCGATATAGTGCTCATGGCAGCAGGTGTTCAAACGAACCTGGAAAACTTAGGACTCGAAAATCTTGGAATTAAAACCGATAAAGGAAAGGTTTTGGTGGATCCGTTTTACCAAACCAATGTGGCCGGTGTTTATGCCATTGGCGACATTGTTCCTGGACAGGCTTTGGCACACGTGGCCAGCGCGGAAGGCATTATTTGTGTAGAAAAAATAGCGGGCCACCATCCCGAACCACTTGATTATAACAATATTCCGGGTTGTACCTATTGCTGGCCTGAAGTGGCTTCTTTGGGTTATACCGAAAAACAAGCCATTGAAATGGGTTATGAAATTAAGGTGGGTAAATTTCCATTCTCTGCTTCAGGCAAAGCCAGTGCCGCTGGTGCTAAAGAAGGGTTTGTAAAAGTGATATTTGACGCCAAATACGGTGAATGGCTCGGTTGCCATATGGTAGGAGCCAACGTGACGGAAATGATAGCTGAAGCGGTAGTTGCCCGTAAACTAGAAACCACCGGCCAAGAAATCATTAAGTCGGTGCATCCGCACCCAACCATGAGCGAGGCCATTATGGAAGCTACAGCAGCAGCCTACGGTGAAGTCATTCACCTCTAGAATTAAGCCTTGTTAATGGCGGCAAGCACCATTTCTTCCAGAAATTTTGCAATGATTCCTTCATCTTTCGAATTTCCAAAATCAGTTAATGATGGAAGATTTTTTTGATAAAATGACTGGGAATGTGCCATTTCAATGATGGTAGAGGCCAAAGATCTCGGAAATTTATAGTTGGGATTATATTCACTTATGATTTCGGCGATCTTCCCACAAAAATCCTTGTAAGGCTTAAACAGTTTGGCCTCATTGTATTGGGCTACATTTCTTGTGAGGTATGATTTGGCCCCTTCGGCCATGACGATATCATATAACAAGTTTTCCTTAATATGGGAGGTGGCAATATCATCCATTACCGGGCTGGATAACAATGCAATGGCGCAAGACAGCTTATCCTTGGTTTGGGTTAAATTTTTTGTGTTATAGGTTAATCGGTAGGCTTGCCAACTCCAATACCAATCGACAAGGTAGATGAGTAAGAGATGCTTATTTTCAAAATACCTATAAATTCCCGCCTCAGTCGTTTTAATCTGGGCAGCAACTTTTTTAAAAGTAAATGCCTCAAATCCAATTTTGTGAATAAGCAAAATACTATGCTCAATAATTTTTTTACCCAACTCTGTTTCTTCAGGGTCTCTAATAAATAGCCTATGGTTCATAGGTATTTTCAGCTGTAACTCCATGGGTTAATGATACACAAAAGTAGAATATTTATTTATAATAGTAATACTATCATTAAAAATACTTTTACTATTTTTGCGCAAAATATTTTTAACACGTGAAAAAATTATTCAAGGAAATTAAAAGCGATTTACCGGCTAGTATCATTGTATTTTTTGTAGCAGTACCTCTGTGTTTGGGAATAGCCCTGGCTTCAGGTGCACCTTTGTTCGCAGGAATTATTGCTGGTGTTATCGGGGGAATGGTCGTTGGTTCGGTAAGTGGTTCACCCCTGGGGGTCAGTGGTCCGGCTGCCGGGCTTGCGGTTATTGTGCTCAATGCTGTAGCAACACTTGGTGGTTCATGGGAATCCTTTTTGTTGGCTGTTGTATTGGCCGGCGTTATTCAACTCATTTCCGGTTATTTAAAACTAGGCATCATTGCTTATTATTTCCCTTCTTCTGTAATTAAGGGAATGCTTACCGGTATTGGATTGCTCATTATTTTTAAGCAAATGCCACATGCAGTAGGTTATGATTTAGATTTTGAAGGAGACGATGCCTTTGCTCAAATCGATGGGCAAAACACCTTTTCAGAACTGTATAATATGCTCAGATATATCACTCCCGGTGCCATTTTAGTGACCTTTGTGTCTTTAGGCATTCTGCTGCTTTGGGATCTGGTACTTGCCAAAAAGCATAAAGTATTTAGTATGCTCAATGGGCCGTTAGTGGCAGTATTTACCGGCATAGTCCTGAATTACACTTTTCAGAAGGGATGGTTACCCTTTTCATTGAACAGAAAGCAAACCGTAAATATTCCGGAAGCACATAGTTTCGGAGAATTTCTGGGGCAATTCACTCTTCCAAATTTCAGCGCACTGAGCAATCCTGATGTCTATTTATTGGCATTGGTCATTGCATTGGTTGCCAGTTTGGAAACCTTGCTTTGTGTAGAGGCTACCGATAAGCTTGACCCTGACAAAAGAGTTACTCCAACCAACAGGGAACTCAAAGCGCAAGGGGTTGGAAATATTTTATCAGGGATGATCGGCGGTTTGCCTATTACACAGGTCATTGTGCGCAGCAGTGCCAACATAACCTTTGGAGGCAAAACCAAATTATCGGCCATTTTACATGGTGTATTTCTTCTCATCTCAGCCATACTTTTACCAGCAGTTCTCAATATGATTCCATTAGCCACCCTGGCTTCTATATTATTTATAGTGGGATATAAATTGGCTAAACCTTCCCTCTTTAAACAAATGTATAAACTCGGATGGGAACAATTTGTACCTTTTGTAGTCACCGTAGTCGCTATTTTACTTACCGATTTGCTTAAAGGTATTGGCATTGGGATGGTTATAGCCATTTTTTATTTGTTAAGAAACAATTTCTTGAATCCATTTCACCAAATCAAGGAAGAGGCTCAGGAAGGCAGTGAACATATTATTCAACTGTCGGAGGAGGTTTCTTTTCTCAACAAAGGAAGCATTCTGGCGATGTTGAATACTATCCCTGCAAATTCAAAAGTGATTATCGATGGAAGTAAATCGAGAAGTATTCATTACGACGTGGTCGAAATATTTCAGAACTATCAAATAAATGCAAAAACCAATGGCATAGAGGTAAGCCTAATCGGAATTACTCCTATTGAAAACTAAATAAAAAAAAACAGCTATAATGAAAACGCTCACAAAAGAAATGCAAGCAGCCATTACTCCGTCCATGGCACTCCAATTATTAAAGGATGGAAACAAGCGATTTGTCAATAACTTAAAATTAAACCGCAATCTTTTGCAACAAGCCAACGAAACGTCAGATGGGCAACATCCCTTTGCGGTGATATTAAGTTGTATCGATAGCCGTACTTCGGCGGAGTTAATTTTTGATCAGGGCCTTGGCGATATATTCAGTATTCGTATTGCCGGCAACATTATCAATGAGGATATTTTAGGGAGTATGGAATTTGCCTGTAAGGTAGCCGGCTCAAAAATTATAGCCATTATGGGCCACAACCGATGTGGGGCCGTTAAAGGAGCTTGTGATCACGTGGAGATGGGTAATTTAACTTCACTGCTTTCAAAAATCAGACCTGCTGTTGATGATGAAACCACGGTAAAGGAAAATAGAAACTCAAATAACGAGGCCTTCGTTGACAAAGTGACCGGTATCAACGTGAACAGGGCACTTAAGGCGATTACCGAAAGGAGCCCGATTTTGAAGAGCATGATTGAAAACGGCGAAATTGGAATTGTAGGTGGAGTGCATGATATCATCACTGGGGAAGTGAAATTTTTTGAAGAAACCATGATTGTAAAATGATTTACAAAAAGTAGCTGATCAATCCAAGGTGCACTTTACTTAGGGCCTGCTGAAAAACACTTCAAAGCTTGATATGATTAGGTTCACATTAGCTTCTATTTCTATTAATGCACGATAAAATCAGTAAAGTATGAAAATGTCATGCATCAAATTCCTTCATAAAGTCGTTAGTTCATTGCACATGCATCACTTCGGCGGCTGCAGCTTGAGGTACGTCAAAGTACATCTGCGCTTTGCCGCCTCGTCCTGCACGCACACTGAACTTTTTCAGCAGGCCCTACTTACCTCGGATGAGCGTTACGGTTCCGGAAAACCTGGATTGGATAGATGTTGACTCCCCTTTGTAGTGGCATAAGTAAAAATAAGTAGCCTCGGGACACTCTCTGCCTGAATTGAAAATGCGACCGTTCCAGCAGGAGTTGAAATCGTCGGTTTCAAACATTTTAAGACCCCATCGGTCATAAATATAAATTTTTATTTCACTGCAATGGTTGAGTCGACCCCCGAAATGAAAGCAATCGTTTAGGCCATCTCCATCAGGGGTAAACACGTTTATTGGCAAAAAAATATCGGCAGGAGTACCCGTAACATGAGCCAGGAAATAGGCAGTATCAGGGCAAACATTTCCCGCATCGGTGATGAGTCGGATGCGGTATTTTCCCGAGTCTTTGTAGGTGTAAATCCCGGGATGCTCTTTTTGGCTGGTACCCCCATCTCCAAAATCCCAGTCTACTGTTTGAAAAGTTTCACTGTTATTTATAATCTCTACATGACTCAAACATTCAGAGACATTCAGATGAAAGGCGGCATGACTTTGCGGGTTTATGTCAATGGTTCTAAATGCAGAATCTTTTAAATTACAGGTACTGGTATCCTCAACCAAAAGTTTTGTAATAAAACGACCAATTCGATTAAAGCGATGCATCGGCTCAAACAAAGCGGAAGTTGAACCCTCTCCAAAATCCCACCTATACAAGCCGGATCCTGAACTTAAGTTTCGGAATTGCACATCACCCGGGTCGCATAAGGCCGTGTCGGGTTTGAAACCGGCAATTACAAAAGTTTTAGGTTTTAGTTCAAATGTTTTTGAAATACTGTCCTTACATATTTTGTGGGCTATTTTCAGGGTGATGGTGTAAGTTCCCGTATTTGAATAAACATGTGATATTGGGTTTTCTAAAGTGCTTAACGCCCCATCGCCAAATTGCCAATTCGAATAGAGGTGGTTGACACTGTTATTCTCAACTTCAACCTCACTTCTACATCGTTGAACGATTAGGTTAAAATCGGCTTTAGGAATGGGTATGACTTCTACCGTTCTAAACGCGCTGTCCTGCTCATTGCAAGTTGAACTGTCTTTTACAGCAAGTTTTACCCTAAACACCCCCTCTTTCGCATAAAAGTTAGAAGGATTCGTGTCAGTAGACGTTTTAGAGTCACCAAAATCCCATAAATAAGCTCCTGTTCCTACATTTCTAAATTTTACGGTTCCTGGACCGCAAAAAAGCGTGTCAGGCTCAAAACCTGCTTTTACATAGGTCTTTATTTTAATTTCCAGTTCTTTGGTCATGCTGTCCGAACAGTAATTATTGTCGGCATAAAGGGTCAATTTATATTTCCCTGGACTGTTGTAAGTGTAAGATGTTAAATTGCTATCCGTACTGGAGTTACCATCACCAAAACTCCACTTAACGGAGCGGTATGATTTAGAACTGTTTTTCAAATCAATTTCCCAGTTGCATTTGTATTGTTTTAAATTAAATATTGCATCGGGCTTTTTTAAAATATTCACCACTTTTAACACACTGTCGCTGCCATTGCAAGAGTTGCTATCCGTTACTATGAGCTTAATATGATACTGACCGGTGGAGGGAAAAGAATGAAGGGGGTTTTTTGCGGATGAGGTGCTATCGTCCCCAAAATCCCAAAAGTAGGTTGCCGAGCTGTCGCTGTAATTTTTGAATTGAACTCTGGCCGGGCCGCATAAGGTGGTATCGGGTTTGAACAAAGCTTTTACATATTTAATTTCATTTATTTTGAGGTTTAGGCTCATGGAATCTTTACAGAATTTGTTGGCGTCGGTTATTAAACTCAGCCTGTAACTCCCGGTGTCGTATTTGTAAACCCTGGGATTGGGGGACTGAACCTGGTCTTGATTCCCGTCACCATAATTCCAGTGCAGGGTGGTAAAATCTTTGCTTTTGTGGGTGATTTCTACCTGATTAAAACATTTGGAAACCACAGCGGTGAAAAGGGCTGTAGGTTTTTGTAGAACCTGAATTTTTCTAATGGCGGTATCAGAAAAGTTACAGGCGTTGGAGTCAATGGCAATGAGTTGAATGGTGTATTTTCCAGTGTCGGCATAACTGTGTTTTGGCACCAGGGCTGTTGAAGTTTGGCCATCGCCAAAACTCCAGAAATACCTTCCATTTCCAATGCTTTGGTTAGAGAATTGAATATCGGCAGGACCACATAAAATGGAATCGGGTTTGAATTTTGCCTTGACAACGTTGTTGATTTGAAAATCGATTTTGAAAGCTGCATTGCTGCATCGCCAACTTACATTTTTTGGAAATGCGGCCGAGCTTGTGGTCGGAAAATCATTTAAAGTTGAACCTGGGGTGCCAGGGCAGCTTGAACAAACCGACTGGTAAATGATGCCTTTTTTGTCGAACCTGCTTGTGCCTCCATCCACATGGTCCTGAGATTTATTGCCACCAAAAAATGTACCGAACAATAAACTAGAAATGTTTTTTGCAAAAACTGCTAAATAAAAATCTTGGCCGTCGGTTGAGCTTTGTAAGGCATTGGAGGTGATGGGCAAACCTGAAGTTAACCCCCAACCGGAGATATAAATGCTTCCACAAGAATCGACCAAAAAGGCAGAGGGGGAAAAATTTGGTTTGTTGGTCATTGACCCGAACACCGTTTGTTTGTGTATTCTTTTGAGTGAATCATCACAAATAAAAATAAACTGCCCTGCATTTTGGCGATTGTTATAGGTGCCATAGGAGGCCGTGATATTGCCCTCGGTTTGTCCTGTAGCATAAATTTTGCCCAGCTTGTCGATTTCTAAAAAATAAAGCTGGTCATAGGCAGCGGTTCCAAAATAAGTGCTTTGTTTCAAACTGAAACTGTCTTTTTTAAAAGAGGCCACGAAGCCATCTATTCCACCATGATTGGAGCTCCCGAAACTGCCCGTGCTTTTAGGTAGATTTGTGCTCGAGGTGCCGCCGCCAATGTAAATGTTCTCGTCTTGGTCGAACTCCAAACTGTAAATCGCATCGGCATTGTTTCCTCCGTAATAGGTTGACCATAACAGTTGGTCGAGCCCTTTGGAAAATTTAAGGCAGATGCCATCCGAAACCCCTTCAAGCGTATCCTTAATCGATTTTATCATTGGAAGTTTGGGCGAATTGGTATTGCTAACTACAAAAATATTATCAGACTTATCTGTGAGTACCTCACCTCTGAAATCGTCGGCGTAATTATACCGCAAGGCTGAGTTTGTGAGACCGTCGTTTTTGCTTCCGCCAAAAAAAGTAGAGCCTTTTAATGAATCTCCTTTCTCTGATAATATGAAAACTACAATGTCGGTGTCGATGATGCTGCCGGTATCCCTGTGGTGCGAGGTATCATATCCACTTGCCAACATTGGAAAGTTAAATGAATAAGAGGTCCCGAAAACCATGAGCTCATTTTTTGAATTCACCACCATGCTATGTGGATACTCATCGTCGCTGCCTCCAACATAGGTGGCATAAAGTAAATTTTTGCCGGATGAATCGTATTTGCTAATGGTGATGTCACATGGCAAATTTACCGGCGGTCGGCCCCTGCCACCCGTGCCACCATATCCTTTATGGCAGCTGTCCTGAAAGGCCCCTTTGGTAACGGGGTACTCTCCATGGGTGTTGTCGGTGATGCCACCTGCGTATAAATTTCCCCTCGCATCATAAGTAGCTGTGAATCCAAAGTTGTCGCCCTTAGAACCCGAATAAGTCGAAAATACCAACACCGGGTCAATGATCAAAGGCAGCGTTTGATCATACCCCTCAGGTAAAAAATAGCTCACCACGTTATGAGTTATTCGGTACTGGCTAGCTACAAGTTGCCTGGCGTTTAATTCTTTATTAGGTTTTTGCCAAACCCACAAGTTTTTATCGGGAAAGCATCCTATAGAGGTATACAGCAATAGGTTATTCTCCTTAACGCTTAGCGAATCGAGCCCTATTATTTCTATAGAAATGTCCTTGATCTGAGCGCCAGGATTCACTTCCCATTCATATTTTAAGCGTCCGAATTGCGAAAAGATTTTTAAATCGATGGATGGATAAATGTTTTTATAAACCACCTCAGAAAAGAGTGGAACATGTGAAGCCCACTTTTTTTTATCGTTTCCCAAAAAATAATTGTGTTTCTCTTGAAAAGGTTCTAAACCTTCAATCGCAAGTGGCATGCTGTTTAGAAAACGGTACTGAAAAGAATGTCCACGCATAGCCGTTTCTTCCTTTTCGATGTCGTGGCTTAAATGGCGGTGATGCTCATTGTAATCCTGTTCTTCGAACAACTTAAAGGTGATGCCGTTTTTTTCCAAATAAATATAGCCGTGATGAAGTTGTACTCTGAACAAAACCTCTGGTTCAAATTGGCCCAAATTTTTGACAAAGGCCAGGGACGCATCGCTTTGTGAAAATCCAAACCCAGGACAAAGCGCTAAAAAGACTAAGAATAATATGTTGCTACCTTTAGGCATTGGCTCACTCAAAATTCGGCAATCCTTGTTGATTAGACAACCGCTTTGCTAAAAGAGTTGCTTACGAAGCCTTATATTCGCAGTTCTTTTTAGGAATGGAATTAAATGAACTACAGATTCAAAGACGCGAAAAGCTAAAGCGTTTGCGAGAATTAGGTATAAACCCTTATCCCGCACAGCCTTACGAGGTTAATGCGCAGGCAGCCGATATCCTCGAAAACTATCAAAACGATAAGCTGAATTACAAGGATATTTCAATGGCCGGGCGCATCATGTCCATTCGAATCATGGGCAAAGCTGCCTTTGCCGTTATCCAGGATGCCTCAGGAAGAATTCAAATATATGTCAACCGCGATGAAATTTGTCCGGGCGAAGACAAGACCCAGTACAATGAAGTTTTTAAAAAATTGCTGGACATCGGTGATATTATTGGCGTGAAGGGATATGTGTTTACCACCCAAACCGGCGAAACCAGTGTACATGTGTCAGAGCTTACTCTCCTTTCCAAGGCGCTGAACCCCTTGCCCTTACCTAAAGAAAAAGACGGGGTAATTTATGACTCCTTTACCGACCCTGAAGCGCGCTACCGCATGCGATACGTCGATTTGATAGTGAACCGCCACCAAAAGGACATTTTTATTAAGCGCAATAAAGTATTTACAAGCATGCGCAACTTTCTCAACAACTTAGGTTATATGGAAGTGGAGACGCCCATTTTACAGCCCATCCCGGGTGGTGCAGCTGCTCGCCCCTTTGTAACCCATCACAATGCCCTGGATACAGAATTGTATTTAAGAATAGCCAATGAATTATACCTGAAGCGTCTCATCGTTGGTGGTTTTGACGGGGTTTATGAGTTTGCCAAAGATTTTAGGAATGAAGGCATGGATCGCACCCATAATCCGGAGTTCACCATCATGGAGCTTTACGTGGCCTACAAGGACTATTACTGGATGATGGATACCACTGAAAAAATGCTTCAGCAGGTGGCCTTCGAAGTTACGGGCAGTGACGAAGTGGCTTTTGGCGATAACCAAATCGACTTCGGAAAACCATTTGAAAGAATTGGCATTATTGATGCGATTAAAAAATATGGAAATGTTGATGTTAAAGGCAAGGGAGAGGCTGAGTTGAGGACAATTTGCAAAAGCAAGGGAATCCACGCCGACGAAAAAATGGGAATCGGCAAAATGATTGATGCGTTGTTTGGTGAACTGGTTGAACATCACCTGATTCAACCCACTTTTATCATGGACTATCCCATAGAAATGAGCCCCTTAACCAAAATTCACCGCAGCGACCCTACTTTGACAGAGCGTTTTGAGTTGATTATCAATGGAAAGGAAATAGCCAACTGCTACAGCGAGCTTAACGACCCCATTGACCAAAGAGAACGATTCATGGAGCAAATGCGCTTGAGTGAAAAGGGCGATGACGAAGCCATGTTTATTGATCAGGATTTTTTAAGAGCCCTGGAGTATGGGATGCCTCCTACGGCAGGTATAGGAATTGGTATGGACCGACTGGTGATGTTGCTTACCAATCAGGCCTCGATTCAAGAGGTTTTGTTCTTTCCGCAAATGCGGCCCGAGAAATGGGACTAAAGGCTACGGTTGAAGCGTATGGATTGATGGCAGGTTAGTCATCATTTTGTTTTCATAAAACTTCCTGCCACCCTGTTTCATTTTAAGAATCGTCACTCAAATTAGGGTATTCTGGAACTGTTTTAAAAATGAAGAAAGTCTTAGGCCACTTTATTAGGAGTTGTGGCAAGATGTAACGGCATCGCTCCAATATATAATTTTTTTAAGCTTTGCAAACAAGAGGTATGTCTGTACCCGAAGTCGTTTTTAAACTTGTCGGTTGGGTGTGAATTATTAAAAGCAAAAGTTTGATCAAAAAATTGTTTTTTTGAAGTAGTACAGACCATGAGTAATTTTAATACTTCAAGCCCTCGAATTACAAGACGTGATCCATCCTCCTGGCCTCCGGTAGTTAGCATTACCATTATTCTTTTTTTACTGGGCTTGTCGGGTTTACTTTTTTTTGCCGGCCAAAAACTGGTGGATAACCTCAAGGAAAAAGTCCATGTGAATGTCTACTTCGCGCAAGGCACAGCGGAAAGTACGATTCTTAAAGTTCTGGCTTCCATAAAAGAAAAGACGTATGTAAAAGAGGCTATTTACCTAAGCAGCGAAGAAGCGGCTTTTTCCTATAAAAAGGAACTTGAACAAGACTTTGTAGATATACTTGGGTACAATCCTCTGCCAGCCAGCATAGAGGTTTCCATAAAGGCAAAACATGGCGACCGAAGCCGTTTGAAAAAAATAGAAAGTGAGTTGTACCGCTATGAAGGGGTTACGGAGGTTTTGACACAGATCAGTTTGATCGACGAAATCAATAAAAACAAAGAGTTGGTGTCAGGCACCTTGGCCATCATTGGTCTGCTTTTTATTATCATCGCATTTTTTTTAATCAATAGTACCATACGCCTGAGCATTTACAGCAAGCGGTTTTTAATCAGGAGCATGCAATTGGTCGGGGCCACAGAAGGGTTTATCATAGCCCCCTTTTTAAAAAAGGCCGCTTGGCAGGCAACTTTAGGTTTTTTATTTTCGTCCGTGTTATTGGTAGGTTCCTTTTATGTGATGGAAAAATGGGTGAGTCATCTCTTGGTTTTAGATGATATACAGTGGATTGCCTCCAAAAATTTGATGGAAGAAATATTCATTTATTCTTCGTTATTTGCAGGCTTGTTTCTCGTAGGTATGCTCATTTCAATTATTTGCACCTATTGGAGCACCAAGCGCTATTTGTATAGCAACATTGAAGATCTTTATTAGTTAATTATATGTCGAAGAAAGTACAGGAAAAAGCAAAGCAGGGTTTTAAAGTGACTCCCAACACCAAAATAGATATGGTTTTTGGTAAACAAAATTACATGCTGGCCGCTCTGGCATTTGGTGTGGTTCTCATCGGTTTTCTACTCATGTACGGAACGCCTGAACAGGTTTACGATTTCAGGCAAACAACCCTTGCACCCATAGTGGTCATTCTCGGATTCTTAATCGGAGTGATTGCCATTATGTATAAGCCTAAAGCCAAGCATGGGGCTGATTGAAGCCATTGTTCTGGCTATTGTTGAAGGCCTCACTGAGTATATTCCGGTGAGCAGCACAGGGCATATGATAATCGCTTCTTCAGCGATGGGAATTCAATCGGAGCCTTTTGTAAAATTGTTTACAGTGTGCATTCAATTGGGAGCCATTATGGCTGTTGTAGCCTTGTATTGGAAACGCTTTTTTCAAAGTTTTAATTTCTATTTTAAATTATTTGTGGCCTTTATTCCTGCGGTCATTTTCGGGCTGATTTTTAAGAAGCAGATCGATTCCCTCCTGGAAAATGTGGTGGTGGTGGCTATAGCCCTCGTGATAGGTGGAATCATTCTTGTATTCATCGATGGTTTTTTTGATAGAGGAAGAAAAGATACCGAAACGCAAACCACTTACAAAAACGCCTTTATCATAGGCCTTTTCCAAACCATCAGTATGATTCCCGGAGTGTCCAGATCGGCTGCTACCATTATCG
The DNA here is from genome assembly GCA_964617955.1 of uncultured Chitinophaga sp. Lineage (GTDB taxonomy): Bacteria > Bacteroidota > Bacteroidia > NS11-12g > UBA9320 > JABWCE01. The sequence continues at coordinate 48,832 of CAZTXB010000014.1, read as the reverse complement.
GAGGTATGACCCAAGGTTTAACCCGAAAAGCTGCGGCTGAATTTTCATTTTTTTTGGCAGTTCCCACCATGCTTGGCGCCACGGTTATGTCGTTATACGATTATTTTAAAGCGGGCGTTGAAGTGAGCCAGGAACAATGGAAACTATTTGCCTTAGGCAATGTCATCGCATTTGTCGTTTCAATCCTTGCCATACGCTTCCTCATAAATATTTTGACCCGTTACGGTTTTAAGTGGTTTGGTTACTATCGCATAGCTGTGGGAGTTTTGATATTATTGCTCTATTTCTCAGGAACGCATCTTACCATCATTGATTAATATAAAAAATACAGGTAGGATTTGGTTAGTTTCCATCCTATTGATGGGATTACAAGTTGTCAAAGCTCAATCCATAGTTTACGATTCTTTAAAAACGGGTACCTATATTTTTAAGGCTAAGGTTGAGGATAAGGTTGAGGATAAGGTTGAGGATAAGGTTGAGGCTAAGGTTGAGGCTAAGGTTGAGGTGAAAGGTTATTTTAAAAATTTAAAGAGGCATAAAATATGGACATGGTACCACCCTGACCAAAGCATTCAAAAGAAAATAAAATATAAGCATGGAGTCGTAAAATGGATTATATACTACGACCAAAATAAACCCTGGTTAAAAATAAATAAGAACGGAAGGCGGAGGGTGATAAGGAAATGTGATTGCCAGGAGGTGGAGTATTGAGGAGGGTTTTGAGGTTTGAGGGTTTGGGGGTTTTTGGTTTGGGGGTTCGAGTTTGTTGTTTCGGGTTTGGTTGCAGGCATGAACTTAGGGGTGAATGGAATTTGAAAAGGATGGATTCTGATGCGAGCTAAAGCTAAGAGAAAAAAGCATTTTCGCATTCAACTCGGTTAGCCATCAGGTTTTAATTGGTTTATATTGTTTACCTTTAATTCATTAAATAAAGGATGAAACTATATCATTGGTATATATCACGACCCTTTGCATCTTCTCTGACATATTTTACTTCGTCTGAGATTTCATCCATAGTCATTTTAGAAAGTCCGTACTTTTCGGCAAGTTCTACGCTTTTGTTCAAGTTTTGACGGGTCAATTCTCTGATAACCAGTTCGATGAGATCTGTAAACGTTAATTTTTCTTTTGTTAATCCATATTTGTTAAACTCAATGTCGGATATGGATATATTTAATGTTCTCATGTTTACTTATTCAAATTTACAAAAATTATCAAAAAAAATTGATTGGTAAAATTATGAACTAAAATTCAGGCTTACAGATTTGACTTAGTTTTGGATCTGTGATCTGGTTTTCAAACTTTCAGAAAAGGAAATAGTAAATTTGATAGGGATTTTTATTCCTTGCTAGACTGGCTATTAATTTTATTCCCTGTATTTGAATCAAGTTTTCATTTTTTTCTTCTCTCTTTTGTCCGTAAAAGTACAGCATGATAGCCAGAAGAAACAATACCAACTTTATATTTTAAGGTGACATTCTCAACAATCAGTTGTAACGTACCCTTATTTAATTCGATTAAATATTCATAAGTACCTACCAAGTTTTCAGTTTTTGACTGATGATTATAATAGACTATTTATAAAAAGCCGTCTTTGAATAGCCATATAGTCACATCTTTATCAATGGAGTCCTTTGAATAAATAAGTTTTGATATGGGAATTTGTTTTGAGGTTTTTAAGATGGAATCTGAAATTTCTGCTGTTGAAGTCCAAATGGAGTTGTTGAGGTTGTCAAAAAAAATAGATTGGCTATGACTTGGTGGATTGAAGACTAGAATTGATAATATTAATAGGATTCTTTTCATTCTCTGATTTATACAAGATTGATAACTTTTGGAGCATTTCATTTTTGCATCTTTTTCTTTGCAAATGTTATGTAGATATTATTTTGGTTGTAAAGTCTTAGGGTATCCTTTTCGTCAAAAGTTAGATGAGCCTGATCTTTTAAATTTATGTCTATACTTATCCATGCGCCAACCATATCTTCGTTCCAAGTCCAAGTGCCAATTGAATTATTGATGAAGCATGTCTTAAAATTAAAATAGCACTTGCCACTTTTCTCTAATGTTAATTGTAAGCTATCAACATTTAAGTCCTTACAAAGTTCGTAAACTTCATTTTGTCTTAATGCACAATACACCCCTTCTCTTTCTTTCATTTCTTTTTTCCTTGTATTCAATTGGTTTATAAAAATAAAAACTGAATAAACTAAAAAAAAGTAGCCTAAATAAAATGAAACATAGTCGTGTTTGAATTTAACCCAGCGTAGTAAAAGTCCCATAGAGATTAAAAGGACTCCAATAAAAAATAGAACATAAAAAAGCGCCCATATATTCTGCGGGAAGTTCATCTAAAATGTTTTTGTTTGCTTATAAAATTCATTTTTCAATTAATACTCGTGTTAAATGCTTAAGTAAATTAAATTTGACAATTCAAGGTTTAGGTGCTCTAACCCTGGGCCTCTTGAAATTGTTAACCAAAACAAAGGATTATCTTTAGCGCACGGTTTTAGGCTCCAATAGGTTCACAATTCTTCTATTAGTTTCTCCAAAGCCCCTCTAGGAGAAGGAAAGTGAGTCCCTACCCGCGGGTCCATAATATTGCCTCCAAAACCTGTGCTTTTAGCTGAAACTAAAGTCAATAAGGTGGTCAATTCACTTTTCAATTCCACTGGCTTAAATTCGCTCAGGGTCCAAATACAAATCACCTGAACAAATCGGCTTGCTGTTGTATCGGCAATAACTTTTAAAAGCTCTTGCTTGCATGCCAAAGTATTATTGCTTGCTAAGGCTCTAGCTCCGGAAATTTGATTATGAAAATTCAAAGTGTCCTTAAGAAATGGAAGCACTTTTTCAAAATAGCCATCCAGTCTTAAATGATAAACGCACTCCAAGGCCACATGTTGCGCAAAAAATGTGGTCATCTCCTCTTCTTTAAGACCAGTAGGATTTTGTGACAGACAAATATCAATATAGTCTCTAATCGCTTTTACGTCATAAGACTTTTGATGATAGTGGTTAAAAATGGCCGTCATAGATTTTTCGTAAATATCAAACGGGACAATGGCTTGATGGTAACTGTGTCGATACGTGGCATAAACTTTCCCATCCTCAACCATTGCAAATCCTGAGGTTGGCGTGGCTATACAGTATTCTCCATCAGAATTTTTCTTTATAAAAAAGTAACATGTCTTAATGTTTTTAAAGTTAAACTCTGGACCATGGCTACCCGATGACCAGCTTTGAACATGGGTATCATAAAAATTTGTTATTTTAATATTTCCTTTTAGCTCTTCGCCTCCAAATGTAGTAATATTTGAAAGAGTGACACTTTTATGATTGGTCGATTTAATTTTTGCCAGCACAAAATAATCAGCCTCCTTAATGATTTTTTCTTGCCATGGTTCATCCCAAGTTGTGCCTGAGGCCAAATTTGACATGGCGACAATTCCGAAAAGCGGGATTAATTTAAATGCTTTTAATATTTTCATGGTTGTGATTTTTTATAAGCCCGTCTGTTTTGTTTGAGGGGCACCTACCTCCAACAACCAACGATTCAAGCCACTACAAATTTAATTCGATATTTAAAGTATCCAAAGCTTCATAATAGACGGTAGAGAATTCAGTTTTTATCAAATGTTTTCCTATTCTCTCTCTAAATCGTCAAGTCTATGAAAAAGGTCAGAAGTTGTGATTGTTTTCAGAAATTTGTTTGCCTTTAATCCATTGATCAGAACTTTGTCCCCTGTCCAAAGAGTTCCATTAAGATATTTTGTCAATGCCACGAAAGGGGCATCCTTGATATCAATATCCTTTAACATTTCAAGTGATTCATCAATCTCTCTTTTTGGAATAAGACCTTCATTAATAAACGTGATATTGGATGTTACCAATGTTTCCAACTCATTTAATTCATTCTCGTTTAGTTTGGTCAGTTGGAGGAGCTTTTCCCTGTGTTTTATTATTTCTACTTTAAGAAAATCGCAACTATAAAATTGAAAATGTTTGCTTGAGTTGATTAATATTTTACCTATTTGACTATTCGAGTTTAGTATTCCACTAAATACTATATTAGGGTCTGCTGGTTAATATCTTGTCCATTGCAAATAAAGGCAATGGTACGTCTATTTGTCCAATAACAAATGAGTTTTTTTTAGCGATACAGGCATACAGGTAATATAAAAAAAGGCAGCTCATAAAAAGAACTGCCTATTACCTTTAATGCATCAATCCTATTGCTCGCAAGTTGGTCTCCACCAGAGCTTACTTCCTCTTCAGATTGATGCGGCTATTTTAAACCTAATTAGTCTAAAATCTACCAACTATTTTTGACCACATTACCTTAAAAATCCATTCTGTCTTTGGGGTATTATATTTCTCTAAAGAAACAAAATAACTGATGTATTTAAGCCCCTTACAACGGAATATTCCCATGCTTTTTCTTTGGCAGGTTGGCTACTTTGTTCTCCAGCATTTTGAATGCTTTGATGAGTTTAATCCGTGTTTCTTCCGGCAAAATTACTTCATCAATAAAGCCTCTTTCGGCTGCGCGATAGGGGTTGGCAAAAATTCCGGCGTACTCTGCTTCTTTCTGTTTCCATGCCTCCTCCGGATTTGCGGCTTCGGTGATTTCTTTTTTAAAAATTATTTCGGCAGCGCCTTTGGCACCCATCACCGCGATTTCGGCACTTGGCCAGGCAAAATTCATATCGGCGCCTATGTGCTTACTGTTCATCACATCATAAGCTCCTCCGTATGCTTTGCGGGTGATTACCGTCACCCTCGGAACCGTTGCCTCGCAAAAGGCATAAAGCAGCTTGGCCCCGTTGGTTATGATGGCATTCCATTCCTGATCGGTGCCGGGTAAAAACCCCGGAACATCTTCAAATACCAACAAAGGAATATTGAAGGCGTCGCAAAAGCGAACAAAGCGTGCGGCCTTCTGACTGCTTTTAACGTCTAAAACCCCAGCCAAAAATGCGGGCTGATTGGCGACGATGCCAATACTCCGGCCTGCCAATCGGGCGAAGCCCACCACTATATTTTCTGCGAAATCTTTGTGGATTTCAAAAAAACTGTCATGGTCGATGGTGCCAAATATGACGTCGCGGATATCATAAGGCTGATTGGCATTTTCGGGAATTATACTTGCAAGTTCTTCCCTCGACTCATTTTTTGTAAGGGTATATTCAGTGAAAGGAGGCCTTTCTTCACAGTTTTGCGGAATATAGCTGAGCAATTGGCGCAACTTATTCATGGCATCCAGTTCGTTGCCGGCACTGATGTGTGACACTCCCGATTTGGTGCCGTGCACAGAGGCCCCCCCTAAATTTTCACTGCTCACCTCTTCGTTGGTCACTGTTTTTACAACATTGGGCCCCGTTACAAACATATAGGAGGTTTTTTCAACCATCATGATAAAATCGGTAATGGCAGGACTGTAAACTGCGCCGCCGGCACAAGGTCCCATGATGACCGAAATTTGAGGAATGACGCCACTGGCCAAGGTGTTTCTGTAAAAAATATCAGCATAGCCTCCTAAAGAAACCACGCCTTCCTGAATGCGTGCGCCTCCACTGTCGTTCAACCCAATTACCGGGGCGCCATTCTTCATGGCCATGTCCATTATTTTACAAATTTTTTCGGCATGGGTTTCACTTAAGGAGCCCCCAAATACTGTAAAATCTTGTGAAAAGACAAAAACCAAACGCCCATGCACTGTTCCATAACCCGTAATAACCCCATCGCCCGGATAATGGGTTTTTTCCATTCCAAAATCGGTGCTTCTGTGTTTTACGAAGGCGTCAATTTCTTCAAAGCTCCCTTTATCGAGCAAGAGTTCTAAGCGTTCCCTTGCCGTTAATTTACCTTTCTTATGTTGTGAATCGATGCGATCCACTCCACCTCCTAAAAGGCTTTGTTTTCTTTTGGCTATTAATTTTTCTCTCATGTCGAGTCTTGAATTTTTATCTATGGGCATTCGAATATAAAACCGATTTGTATTTAAGTGTGCATTAAAGTTTTTCGATTTCCATTATCAAATCATCGGTTAACTCCAGATTGTGATACACCGTATTGATGTCTTCGTCGTCCTCAAGTTTTTCTATCATTTTTAAAAATTTTAAGGCCTCTGCTACAGGCAATGCCTTTGTTATAAGTGGCAGGCGAAGCAAGGTTGAACTTTCGGCCTCAAGCTTTACTTCCTCCAGTTTTTTTTGCATTTCACCGAAATTTTCAAAAGAAGTAACTATTTCCCAAACCCCATCTTCTTTCTCAATTTCTTCAGCCCCGCCATCTATCAACTCAATTTCTAATTCATCTGAATTTATGGCGTCAATTTGTGAAAGAGGCACTCGAAAAACACCTTTATGCGCGAAAATAAAATTGAGGGATCCATTGGTACCTAAACTTCCTCCTGACTTTAAAAAAATGCTTCGAATATTGGCTACGGTTCTATTGACGTTATCCGTAGCCGCTTCAATAAATACAGCTACCCCACCATGCCCATAACCTTCGTAGGTGAGTTCAAGAAAATTATCGGCTTCGTGCCCTGAGGCTTTCTTAATCGCGTTTTCTACTTTCTCCTTGGGAAGATTCGCGCCTTTGGCATTTTGAATGGCTAAGCGCAACGCAGGATTGCTTGCGGGATTGTCGCCGCCATTTTTTGCTGCAATTGAAATATCCTTGATTATTCGGGTAAATAATTTTGCCCTCCGCTTGTCCTGTGCTCCTTTGCGGTGCTTAATATTGGCCCATTTACTGTGTCCTGACATTTAACGGAAGCAAAAATAGGGCATATACCCTTAGAATATGCCTTAGAGCCATATAATCTTGTTTTAATTGTGCAATTCTCCGGAGAAAATATCGGAGACATACTCCGTGTTCATTTAAGGGAATCTTATTAACGCTTTTAAGATTAAAGAAGCCTGATTTTGGGATTGAGAATTCTTGAAACACGTACAAGACAGAAATTTCTTTTAAAAGTGAAGGAATGTTTCAAAAAAAAACCTTCACCAAATCAATGGTGAAGGTTTTTTTTAAATATCTAACAAATTTTAATTAATCATCAATTTGTAACGCTTTGTGTTAACACCAATTTTCACTTCATAAAAATAAAGACCTGAATTCAATTCAGAAGTGTTCATCTGAACAGTGTTTTCGCCAGCACTTTGTTTGTTGGTAATGGTTTCAACTACCTGACGGCCATTCATGTCGTATAGCGCTACGCTTACCGTTTCAGGGTTAACCAATTCATAACTTATGTTTACCACGTCATTGGCGGGATTTGGAGTAGCATTGATGTGGGTGGCTGTTGCCAATCCTTCGCCCAAACTTTTTATGCTACTGGTTTTTAAATTTACTACAGAGCAGCCTAAATTATTGGCAGTAGCCGGATCTGATACTTTAGGAGAACCGAATGATCGGTTTTGTGCACCCACGTAAGCGCAAAAATTGGCATTATTTAACTCATTGGGAATGTTTAACGTTACCGTTTGATTAAAGGACTGAACCACTCCATCTTTTAAGATATCAGCCGTAAGCACTCTGAAAAAAATAGTTCCATTGATAAAAGTGTTGTTAATGACCAATCCATAAACAACGGTGTCGCCAATGGCCAATTTGTCCGGTCCCATATTGGTGCCCGTGTAGTTAAGAGTGAAAGATTTTCCAGAAACGATGTTCGTTCCGGTGGTAGGGCTATTCATGGTCACGCTAATATCTGCCGAACGTTGGGCAAATGTGGCAACTGAAACCAAAGTCAACGCTAATGTAAAGATTTTTTTCATGATTTTTTTTGAGTTATAAATAATATTGAATTTCAAAAGTAATATTTAGATTGACTTTTTCACTATCCTAATATATTTTTTATGTCATTAATATCCAATGTTTTATAAAAAGATTCTTCAGCCAGAACCATTTCCGAAGCCAGGGATAGCTTTCTGTTTTGCAAATTCAGTATTTTTTCTTCCACGGTATTTTTTGTAATGAATTTGTATGAAAAAATGTTTTTAGTCTGCCCGATTCGATGGGTTCGGTCTACAGCTTGCCTCTCAACCGATGGATTCCACCAAGGGTCAATGATAAAAACGTAATCGGCGGCCGTAAGTGTTAGCCCAACGCCTCCAGCTTTTAGAGATACCAGGAAAATAGGAATTTCGGGCGATTCCTGAAACTGTTTCACCTGAATTTGTCGTTGTTTTGCGTTATAACTCCCATCAAAATAGCAGTATTTTAAACCTTCTTTGTCGAAGGCTTTTTTGATGATTTGAAGTTGTTGCACAAACTGAGAATAAATAAGCAGTTTATGCCCGCTTTCAATGGCTGTGGCAGTTCGGGTCAACAACTCAATGAACTTGCCTGAGCTTCCTTCATAGTCTGATTCTGTTAATCCAGGATGGTTGGCAATTTGACGCAATTTGGTAAGGCCGGCAATTATGCTAAATCTGGCCTTGGCCAAACCAACATCGGTAATGGTTTCAAATACCTGGTTGCGAAAACGGGACTTGGTTTCTTCATAAATCTTTTCCTGCTCAGGGGTCATTTCACAGTAAAGAATTTGTTCCGTTTTTTCGGGCAGTTCCTTGGCTACTTGCTGTTTGGTTCTTCTTAATATAAATGGCTTTATCAGGGTTTTTAGTTCTAAAAGTTTAGCGTCATCTCCCCCTTTTTCGATAGGGTACACATAGGTGTCCTCAAAAAACTTTAAACCTCCTAAAAGACCCGGGTTTACAAAACTAATCTGTGACCATAAATCTTTAATGGAGTTTTCAACTGGGGTACCTGTTAAAACCAAACGGAATTCCGAATTCAAATTCCTCAGAGTCTTAGAAACCTGGCTATGCGGATTTTTAATATTTTGACTTTCATCTAAAATAATGTAATGGAATTTAAAATTTTTGAACAAGGCCTCATCGTTCCTCACTGTGCCGTAGGTGCTGATTATGAGGTCGTAGTTTTCGAAATGTTCGTTTTCCTTTACCCGGGCCTGACCAATATGGACAAATAGTTTAAGGGTTGGAGTGAATTTTGAAGACTCATTCATCCAATTATAAATGAGACTGGTAGGCACCACCAATAGAGAAGTTTTAGATGATTGAGTTGATAAGGTAGAGGTCGTGTCAGGACTTTCGAAAATGCTCAGTTGACCTTTTTGTTGCTTTGGTTGTAAAAAGCCTGCTTTTGACTCTGATGGATGAATTTGTTTTTCGTTCAGGAGCAAGGCAAGGGTTTGTATTGTTTTTCCTAAGCCCATATCGTCGGCTAAGCATCCTCCAAATCCAAATTGCTTGAGAAAATACATCCAATAATAGCCTGCCAATTGGTAGTCTCTCAATTGCCCGTTAAATTCACCTGGCATCGGAAGCGCAGCAATTTCCTTATAATCATTTAAACCTTCCAGTTTCGCCTGAATGCCTTTGGTCGTTTCAAAATCTCCAAGCAAGCCCCAATGCATTTTATTAAGCCTTATGCTGTGACTGCCTTCATCAAAACGCAAAATGCCCTGAAACTTTGCCATCCACTCCTGAGGTATGATGGCAATTTCACCATTGGGAAGCATAAATTCCCTGTTACCCTTTAATATGTAAGGCCGCAATTCTTTAAAAAGCATTTCAAAATTACCAAACCAAACTACGGCATTGATATCAAACCAATCGGCTTCTTTTGAAATTTGAAGCTTGATATTTTTTTCGCCAAGGAAAAAGACGCCTTCATTGAGATTCTGGATGATTTCAAAGCCCCTTCCGCTTAACGCCTCTTTGCTGGCTTCAAGCCAATCAAGGATGCGGTATTTTTCATCGGCATCCTCAAAATTTTTGTTTAAAAGTCCTTTTGGTTGAAGCCTGAAGATAGATCCTTCCATTTGCCTCAAACCCATAGATTCTATAAATTCCCTTTTATGTTCTTCCCAATCGCGGCTGCGCCTTATCTTTTTAAACACAAATGAATCTCCCCTTTTTTCATATACGGCATGAGCCATTTTTTTGGAATGGTATGGAAAATTTTGGCCATCGTATTTAAAGGACAAAATAAAGGCGTACGCGTTGTTTAACACTTTTTCAAGTTTAAGCACTGCTGATGCCTTATGTGTTTCTTGCAATATTTCAAATCCTTCTGCCCTCACATTGAACTTCTCAATAAGCTCTAAACCAAATTTTTTAAAAAAGATTTCCTCTGATCGGCGTGCTACAGAAATGTAGTATTTGGTGAGAAAAGGCTCAATTTTTTTTCCATCAACCTCTTTCAAAACCAAGAGCTTGTCGTCGACAATAATATGTGCCGGGTCGTAGGTAAGCACTGAACTGCTGTTTAAAAGTTTGAGCCGCTCGTTGTTGAGTTTGATGGTTGCGTAATATCTCGTTTCCTCCTCACTTCGGTTAAAATGAAAAAGCACACTCAGGTTGTCCTCGCATACCTGGATTTTTTTTGCAGTTGGGTTTTTGGTTTCGCTTGCAAAATAGAGGTTTTCCCTGTCGATGAATTGAAGTGCCTCTGTCAACCTGTTCTCAATAAAAGGTCTGATGCTAAGCTTAAACATGTTTTCATCGCATTTTTTTTCAAAAAACTCCTTGGGTCTGATGTTTCCCTTTTGATTGAATTTTTTTACAATGCGCTCAGGCATGATTTCTTCAAGAATTTTTATTGCTTTTTGGTCATCTTCGCTTAATAAATGCTGAAATAAATTGGTGTTCGAAACCAGCAAACGCTGATGTGCCAGAGAAAAGTTTCCTGCAGGTGTAATTTCAACCAATAAGGGTTCGATGACCAACCCAAGATGATGGTGATTTGTGATGGAATAAACAAAAGCAATATTTGCCTTTTCGGAAAGCTGCATGAAAATTTATAAAAACTATAAACTTTCAAATGTAAGCGATTTGAGCTTACAAGGTCACAACATTCAGACTAAAGTTGATGAACATAAAATTTGAAAGTTTGTTCAGGAGGGCATATTTATCCTTTCCGAAAATTCCTCTGTGAAAATCGTTTTTATCGGACCCTAAATAATCAAGATTATAGTTGAGTATATTGGCATATCCCGTCTGAACCGATGCCCAAACCGGACCATATATTTTTCTCTGATATTCTAATTTTAATCTCAGCTGACCTTTTCGCAATTCCATATGGTTTAGTGATGAATTGGTATTCAAAAGCCTATAACTGGCTCCTTCCAGTTCGAATCCGGCCCTCAGCAAATTATTTTTATTAAAGTTATATCTGTACCAGGCTCTTGTCGGGATTAAAAATTCGAGACCCCATTTCATGTTAGGTGCAGTGTAGTTGTACATAATCAATGGGAGAATGGTAGCTATGCCTCCCTGGTATCCACGGGAGAGACCAATGGCCCAATTTTTTCGGTCATGAGGCCTTTTACCGTAGAGGGCAGCCATGGTCAATTTCGCATACTTTAAAGGGCCAATATTTTTGAGGCCGGCATCGCCATTTAAGTCTACGGAGGCTAAAAAGGTGACGAAGGTTTTGGCACTTAAAGGTTGGAAAAATGAAGTATTCATTCCCGTACTTCTCAATTTATTTAATTCTCCACCAAAGGATGAGTTTAAACTGTTTGAAATTTTTTCGGTCTTATCGGGAATGACTTCTAAATTGGCCTCCAGGTAATTAAATCCAATTAACCACACCCTTTTTGGTTTATTGATCAGAGGAAGTTTCAAACTAAATCGAGCCCCTGACACCTTTTTAAAACTGTATTTTTCTGTGTATTGAACCGCCTCGTCATCCTGATAGGAGCCAAGAGGCGAAGATTTGAGGTCCTGGGCAAACTCCCTGTCCCATCCAATTGAAAGTATTTTATTAGGGCTCATTCCATCGATACGGGCTTTACAATATTTTTGCTCCAACTTACCGGGGATGGTTTCCGGTTTCTCGGCCTGACCATTTGCGATCAGGGATGAAAGGCTTAAAAAACAAAGAATTATTTTGCGCATAATGGCCTCAAATCTAAAATAAAAAAGGAGTATTCAAATTTTTAGTATTCCATAGCCTTAGATATATATTTGTATCATCGTAAAATTTTAGAACCATCATGCTTATTGACCTTAGAAGTGACACGGTAACCCGACCAACTCCTGCCATGAAAGAGGCCATGTTTCATGCTTCAGTAGGTGATGATGTATTCGGAGACGATCCAACAGTAAATGCCTTACAAAAGCTATGCGCTGAATTTTTTGGCATGGAAGATGGCTTGTTTTTTCCAAGTGGTACCATGGCCAATCAGGTAGCTATAAAATGCCATACCCAGCCGGGTGATGAGATTATTTGCGACCAAACGGCTCATGTTTACCGCTATGAAGGAGGGGGTATCGCTTTTCACTCCGGTGCTTCTGTTCGACTACTCAATGGAGAAAGGGGTATTTTTAAATCAGAAGATGTCTTAGAAAATATTAATAAAGAGGATGCGCATTTTCCAAGAACTTCATTGCTGTGTATTGAAAACACGGTGAATAAAGGCGGGGGTATTTGCTGGTCTGAAATGCAATTGGAGTCGGTATGTAGGACCGCTCACGAAAACAGCTTAAAAACACATCTTGATGGGGCCAGACTTTGGAATGCCTTGATAAAAACCGGCCAAAACCCAAAACACTATGCAAGGTATTTCGACAGTATATCGGTTTGTTTCAGCAAAGGGTTAGGTTGCCCCGTGGGTTCGGTTTTGGTTGGGAACTCAGATTTGATAAAAGGGGCTGCAAAGCATAGGAAAAGATTTGGCGGGGGAATGAGGCAGGTTGGATATTTGGCCTCTGCTGCGATTTATGCCTTGCAAAATCATGTTGGACGACTTGAACAAGACCATGCCAAGGCCATTTATCTGGAAAAGGCATTGCAAAAGCTCGGTTATGTTGAAGAGGTGATGCCGGTAGAAACCAATATCGTTCTTTTCAAAACGCCTTCCATAGCCTTAGCCGAGTCGTTCCTAAAATCCTTAAAAGAAAAAAATATTCTGGCGGCCTCTACAGGAGGAGGTTGGGTGCGGTTTGTTACCCATCTTGACATTTCAGAGGACATGCTCGCTGAAGTTGAAGTTGTGCTTAATCAAATCGACTTAAAGGCCTGATTACTTAATAATTCTCCAACATCACCTCTTAAGCCTAAATTAAAGTGAGAACTTTTCTCCAAATCCGGCTACATGAAAGCCTAGTTTTTCTATCAGTTTTCGCTCTTTACTGTTTGGATTTATCAAGGGGTTGGTGTGGTTAAAGTGGATGAAGTAAATTTTGCTTTTTTCTTCAGGAACCAGGTTTTTAAAAAGTTCTAAGCTTTCCACTACAAATGGATGAGGGATTTGGGAAAGATCTCGGGTGTTGAGTTCCTTACCATCGAAAAAAGTAGCATCCAAAAAGGCATAATCAACGGATTTAATCTCTTCTATAATGCTTCGGTCCCATAATTCCCACTTATTAATGTCGGGAATAAACAAGGCCTTTTTAGTCGGTCCGGTAATTTTATAACCTACGGTTTCCGAATATTCGTCGCGATGTGGAACCAGAAACGGCAGAATGCTTATTTGTGAACTTAAACGAACTTGGCTATCTGCCTGAAGAATGGATAGAATGATATTTTTTTGCTCCACCAGCTGACTCCAGGGGCCATTTGCTTCCAAAAATTGTTTCATTCGGGGCATGGCATAAACCTGCGCACCTTTAGCTCCCATAGCCTCCTTGCCCAAATACATCAAACCGGAATAGTGTCCAATGTGTGCATGGGTGAGGAAAATACCTTCAGGAATTTTGTTAAGCCCGTTTTCGGTTTTAAAGTTTTCAAAAACCGCCTTCTTCAAAAATTTGAATTGTTCGCCTATATCGGGAGTGGCTTCAAAAAGCCATGATGTGTGTATTTTATGGTCTATCAGTCCTAAGCAAACTACTTTGCGCGAAACATCAGGATGAAGGAATAAGTTTTCACAGCATTTTTTTTTACATCCTATATGGGGAGAACCCCCATCCTGGATATTACCTAACACTATCAGTTGGCAGCTATTGTTACTACTTTTTGGCGCCTTTTCTACACAAGCGCCAAGGCAGATTGCAAGCACCAGATAGTTGCATCCAGCGATTGACCTCTTAATGTTATTCCGAAGTTGAAGCGGCCGCACTATGCGATTTTAAGAGTTCTTCCTGAATATTTTGGGGAACATGGCTGTATCCGGAAAATTTATTGGTGAAAGATCCTTTGCCTTGGGTAAGTGAGCGCAAAGTGGTCGAATATTGGTAAAGCTCAGCCAATGGTGTTTTGGCTTTAATTACCTGATAATGGCCAGCTCCTTCCATGCCTAAAATGATGGATCGGCGACTCTGCAGATCGGTAATAATATCTCCCATGAGCTCATCGGGCACTTTCACCTCCAAGTCCTGAATCGGCTCAAGCAACCTTGGACTGGCATTGAGAAAAGCCTCTTTAAAAGCATGCCCTCCGGCTATTTTAAATGCGATGTCGTTTGAATCCACCGGGTGCATTTTACCGTCAAACACCATGACCCTGATGTCTCTTGCGTGCGAGCCTGTAATGGGCCCATTTTCCATTACCTCCATAATTCCTTTCCGTATAGAAGGCAAAAAGCGCATATCAATAACCCCTCCTACGATACAATTGTAGAATACCAGAACCCCTCCCCATGGCAATGGGATTTCCTCTTTGCCTCTCAATTGAAAACCCTGAGGTTCAGGCATTCCTTCGGTATAGGGTTCGATTTTTAAATGAACCTCGCCGTATTGACCCGACCCCCCTGATTGTTTTTTATGACGGTAGCTGGCTGTAGATGAGCGTTGTATGGTTTCCCTATAAGATATTTTGGGGGCGAGAAACTCCACATCAATCGTGTATTCGTGGTTGAGGATCCACTCTACGATCGACAGGTGCAACTCGCCCTGGCATCCCACAAAGAGTTGCCTTACTTCGCTGTTGAATGAAACCTGAACGGTTGGGTCCTGGATGTGGATTTTTTTCAAGACTTCACTCATTCTCTCCTCATCTTTTTTATTAAGAGCCGAAATGGCTTTATGCATTCTTGGCTCAGGGAATTGAATTGGAAGTATACTGATCTTTTTATTAGGGGCGTGAAGGGTGTCGTTGGTTTCAGTCTGTTTTAACTTTAAAGCAGCCCCAATATCGCCTGAGCTCAATTTTAATACAGGCTCCCGCTTATTGCCATCCATAATAAAGAGCTGGTTGATGGTTTGCTCCTCACCGGTTCTGGAGTTGATGACTTTGTCGCCCGGTTTTATTTCACCCGATTTAACTTTAAAGAAACTGATCTGGCCTAAGTTGGGCTCAAAAAGCGTTTTAAAAATAAATAAAGCCACCGGCGCGTTTGGCACACATTTAATTTCATCTCCTTCTATACTTTGTTCAGGCTTTAATTCAGACGCCGCCGGGGCCACGTTGTCGATAAATCCCATCAGTCGGCCACTGCCCATATCGAGCAAGGCCGACACACTGAAAATAGGGAACAATTCATGGTGCAACATGCCTTGCTTTATTCCTTCCCTCATCTCCTCTTCATTTAACGTGCCTTTTTCAAAAAAGAGTTCCATCAGTTGCTCGTCGTTTTCAGCGGCCTTTTCTACCAATTCGTTATGCAAGGCCTCTGCTTTCTCAGTTTCCTCTGCGGGAATCGGAATTTTTTCGGGTTTGCCGCCCTGTGGTCCAAATTTGTATGCCTGCATTTTCAAGACATCGACAATTGCTATATTGCCACCAACCTTGATGGGATACTGCATTAACATGGCGTTTTTGCCAAAAGCATTCTTTATAGATTGTACGGTGTCTTCGAAATTGGCATTAGGGTGGTCGATTTGATTGACCACAAACAGCGTGGGCTTGCCCATTTTATCTATATAATCCCATATGATTTCTGTACCCACTTCCACTCCGTGAACCGCATTCACCACCATGGCTATGGTATCGGCAATGCGCATGGTGGAGGCAATTTCACCTATAAAATCGTCGAGCCCGGGTGTGTCTATTAAATTAATTTTATAATTCCTCCATTCGGTGTGCAGTGGTGTTGCAAAAAGCGTGGTTTCCCTGTCTTGTTCAACCTGATGGTAATCCGATACCGTGTTTTTGGCCTCAACCGTTCCTCTGCGATTGATAATACCGGCCTCAAAAAGCATAGTTTCCGCAAGGGTGGTTTTCCCACTTTTGTGAGCTCCTACCAAGGCCAGATTTTTAATGTGTTTTTCGTCGTAAATTTTCATCATTCAAGAAATTAGAATTGTTATAAAAGAAAAGGAATAATCGTTAATCCCTAATTTTCAATGCGCCAATCAAAGGAAAACAAAAAATAATAAAAACAAAAAAAAATTTTGACCTGAGTGGGGGCTTTGCTAATCAGAAAGACCGGTTCTTTTTTTTAAAACGGTTCTGGTTTTTGTTCTATCTAAAGGTATAAGCATCATTATTTAATTATTACCTTAATTTTGAACCCAAAGTACGACAAGAAATTATCCCATGAAACGATTCTTTACCTTTTTAAAATGGATTTTTATCATATCTATACTCTTTGTAGCCCATGCTTACCTGACCTCTAATACCCATATTTTTAAAACGCTTGGAAGCACGATTCTCAAAGGAAGATTGGGACCCTCGGTGGATACCAGATTGCTTTTTTCTACAAGGAAAATAGCCACAGGAAAACCCCAACCCTGGGCCATGGATTCGCTTTTTGGTAAGTACAAAATCGATGACTCAAGGATACAGGAAATGGAGAAATACCAAACCTTGGCTTTTTTGGTAACAAAAGATGGAAAAGTGAGGTATGAAAAGTATTGGTCGGGATATGGCGCCAAGTCCGAGACCAATTCATGGAGTTTGGCCAAGTCTATTGTTTCATTGCTTGTAGGTTGTGCCATTAAGGAGGGGAAAATTGAAAGTGTGGAGCAATACGCCGGCGATTTTTTGCCCGAATTTAAAAATACAGGTTTAAAAATTAAACATTTGCTAAGCATGAGTTCCGGTATCAATTTTAAAGAACAATACGCGAACCCCTACGGTTATAATGCCAAGTCGCTATATGGAACTGATTTGGAAAGACTAAATAAAAAATACAGAGTCAATAATTTACCCGGGAAACATTTTATCTACCTCAGTGGCAATACTCAGGTGCTAGGCTTTATACTCACAAAGGCCACCGGCATGAGCTTGAGTGAATATGCCTCAAAGAAATTATGGAGAAAAATAGGAGCTGAGCAGCCTGCCTTTTGGAGCCTGGATAGAGCCAATGGTATGGAAAAAGCCTTCTGTTGTTTTCACAGCAACGCACGCGATTTTGCAAAAGTCGGGCAGCTCATGTTGCAAAAAGGCATTTGGAATCAGGATACCCTTATTTCCTACGCCTATTTTCGGAGCAGCATAACGCCCTATCCTAACTTGCAATTAAGTGGCGAGGCTAATCACCTTTATGGCTACCAATGGTGGATTATGAAATACAAAGGGCATGATATTTTCTATGCAAGGGGAATCAATGGCCAATATATCATTGACATTCCCGATAAAAACATGGTAGTGGTAAGATTGGGCAGAAAGCGAAGCCAGGCCAAAATAAACGGCCATCCCAAAGATATAAATTTGTATATTGATGCTGCTCTGGAAATATCCAATTAGAACTATTTTTTAACCGCGATCAGATTTTAAACGGATTTTGGTGAATAAAGAGGTGATGTCCAAATTGGCTATGGCAAGGTCTAAAAGGGTTTTACAAAGGATCAAGACAATTAAAAAGGGAAGCATGCTGCCGCTAAAGATGCTAAACCAAGCCCCTATCAATACCATGAATTGTTGTATAAAAATTCTAGGGTAAGGTTCGAAAAATACATCCTCCGGTAATTTAAGTTTTAAGTCATGGTCCCAAAAAAGTGACACCGAGAGGTAAAATATTTTAACTACAAACAAGCTAGCCAGGGCATATCTAAACTCACCATTGATTAAAATAGCCCACTCTCTCCAAGCCTTATGCCCTACAAAACCATTGAATATTACAATCTGGATCAATACAAAAAATCCAAAATGTATGACGAAAAATGGCAACAAAGACCATCCCTTTAAACCTTGGTTTGTTCTCACAACTGCCAGAGCCGCAGGATTTTTATGGTTAAGGAAATATAAGGCTGTCATTTTAATAAGGTGTATGAAGCCAATCATGACTGTCTCGGTGAAATAGTATAAAATAAGACTTAAAGCATTCCAATTGAAAAATAAAACCCCTGCAAGTGGAATAAAGTTTATGACCAGCAGAATATAGTTTTGCAACTTAAAATATTTTTTCATGCTCGAGCTGATGGTTTAAAATTAAATGGAGACAAAGCACTGCAGGTCCAAAAGCAATGATAATGCCTAAAATGAAATTTAGTCGATAATCTTTGCTTTATCTTATAACAATTGGATGCCGATTTCTGCGCTTGCATTTTTCAAAAGTATAAATTTAAATACAGTTCATACATGCCAAATACATAAGGAATTTGGTTAAGGCCTATCGAATTAAATTGTTTGCTTGATTATTTTGAAAATGAAGATTTTTTTTGAGCAGGTATCAAAAAAAGTTAAGGATTACCGACTCTTTAAAATAAGGCAGTTTCCATTCTCAAGCTTTCTGTAACCGAACTCATAACAATAATAATTTACATTTCCGGACTTGGTGTTTTGTATATGGGTAAAAAATTCAAAGCTAAACCCAAGGGCAATCAGGTTTTGTCCTTGAATCTGAACCCTTTTCGATGGCTGAGACAGAATATTGCTGAGAATTCTGCGATTTCTGCGCAAGGCATAGTTGATGTTTCTCATCCGGGCATTGATATCCGAATTTTGACGGTTGTTGAAATTGTTACGACAGGCGTCGTTGCAAAACTTTTTGTCAGCCCTGCCCACGATTTTTGACTCGCAGTCAAGGCAAAATTTAACATTCATAATAGGTTTAATTAAACAAAGTTTATTCCGGCCATGGATTCATCTTCACAATTTCAGACGGACTTTAAGTCCATCATAAAAGGGTAGTTTTTAATCATGACTCGACAAATTTAACCAAAAAAATAAACTTGATAAAAGGGATTAAACATTTTCAAACGCTTACAAAAGAATTTAATTAATTATTTACCGATTAGTTTAAATGGGTTTAGCAATTTTTGCCTTGTCTTTTGGAATTAATCCTAAGATAAAAATTAATGTAAACCCTAAAAAAAACTATGATGAACAATTTAAGAAATTCGGTACGCCTTTACGGCAATGTAGGTCAGGATCCTGAAATTAAAATTTTTGAAAGCGGTAAAAAGGCGGCAAAATTCTCCCTCGCCACCTCCGAAAAGTACAAGGATCAAAAAGGAGAATTGGTGGAAGAAACTACCTGGCACAATCTTGTAGCTCTTGGAAAGCTGGTCGATACGGTAGAGAAGTATGTCAACAAAGGCGACAAACTCTGTGTCGAAGGCAAAATCTCAAACCGGAGTTATGAGGCAAAGGATGGGACCAAAAAATACATTTCGGAAATCGTGATTTCTGAATTCCTGTTCGCCAGCGCACCTAAAAATAAGAGCGTGGAAATGGTGGTTTCGGAAGAAAATTTGCCCTTCTAATTGAGCTGTTTTGCCGGGGCTTGTAAAAGTACAAAACGGAAAACAAGTCTAAAAGGGCTTGTTGTTAAGATTTTTGCCTCTTCACTTTGCCACTTGGCTAATTAACGACCTTTTGGTAAACGCAATTCTGAGCGTGCCATTTGTCTTTGCAAATGATAGCGTCATAAGGAGTATCAATCCCGCCAGGAAAGTTTAAAAGGTGTATGATGAGGCATTAAACCTCACTTTATAAACCCCAAAGCCAATCTGCAGTTAATATCATTTATAATTCAATAGTTTTACCTTTGCCCCAGGTAATAATTTGAACGATGATTGGCGTTGAAGAGGCAAAAAAATTGTTAAAGGAAATAAAGGTTAACCAAATTGTCTCTTCATGTGGGGTAAGGAAGGCCTTATCTCACATTTTGGCGGAAGATGTATTAAGCCCCTTTCACCAACCGGCCTTTGATAACTCCTCCATGGATGGCTATGCCATTTCAGGTCAAACCCCCGACTTGAAGTCGTTTGAAGTAATTGGCGAAATCAGAGCCGGTCAAAATCCCACCAAAGCTCTTGGTATTGGTGAGGCCATGCGAATTTTTACAGGGGCAAAATTGCCCGCAGGCGCCGATACCATCCTCATCCAGGAAAATGTCGAAGTGTTTGGGCATAAAATACGGGCTATGCAGAACTATTCTCAGGGCGATTTTGTGAGAAAAACCGGATCTATGATGAAAAAGGGGGATCTTGCCCTGGCCAAAGGACAGTTGCTTAATCCTGCTTCTATAAGTTATCTCGCTTCCATGGGCTATAAAGAAATCAGAGTTTATGACAACCCGAAAGTGAGTTTACTGGCTACAGGAGATGAGCTGGTTATGCCTGGGAAATCTTTAAAATCAGGTCAGATATACGAATCCAATACCTTTGCTCTGGAGGCCTCCTTGGCTAACCTTGGGATTAAACCACAAAGAATTTACCGTGTGAAGGACAAGCCACTGGCCCTGAGTAAAAAGATTGAAACCGCTCTACAACTCTCCGAAATTCTAATCTTAACCGGAGGGATTTCTGTCGGAAAGTACGACCTCGTTTATGAAACGCTTATGAAATTTGGCGTTGAAACGCTCTTTTACAAAGTGGCTCAAAAACCGGGTAAGCCTTTTTTTTGTGGCAAGTTAAACGGAAAATACATCTTTGCTTTACCCGGCAACCCGGCGGCAGTTCTGGTGTGCTTCTATGAATATATCCTTCCTTTCATTAAGCGCATGCAAGGATTTAACAGAGAATTCCCCGACAAAGAATTTCTAAATCTGTTATCGCCAATTCAAAGTCGTGAAAGCAGGGCTCAGTTTATCCGAGCTCGGGCAAATGAAGCAGGGGTAAGACCTCTCGAGGGACAGGATTCATTTATGCTGCATTCGTTCTCTTTGGCCAACGCACTTATTTATGTGCCGGCCGGAACTCACAAAATAGAAATGAATCAACTTGTAGAAGTGCATAAACTTTGGTAATTTAGAATTCAAAATGAAAATACAAATTTTTGGGGTACTCACAGAGGTCATCGGCGATACAGAAATAGAAATGAAAGGTGTCGAGAATTCTGAAAACTTAAAAGAAAGACTGTATGATGCTTACCCATTTTTAAAAAATTACCGATTTGAATTGGCAGTGAATCGCGAAATAATTGCAGAGAATACGGTGATACAGCATGACGATGAACTTGCCTTACTTCCACCATTCTCTGGAGGATAATTATGTTGAACAAAGAGGAAATAAACCGCTTCAGCCGGCAAATTCAACTCTCCGAATTTGGGGTTTCAGGTCAGGAAAAATTAAAAATGGCTAAAGTGGTCATTGTAGGGGCCGGGGGATTAGGAGGTCCGGTCATACAATACCTTAGCGCTGCCGGCATAGGCCATCTGGGTATCGTAGACTTTGATTTGGTGGAACTCAGCAACTTACACCGTCAGGTAATTTTTACCCAAAATGACATCGGGAAAGCAAAAGTTGTATGTGCCCAAAACTGGATCCATGCCCAAAACCCGAATATACAGGTAGAAATTTTCAATCTCACCTTAAGCCCTGAGAACGCTGAAAGCATCTTTTCGAAATTTGATATTGTGGTGGATTGCACCGACAATTTTGAGGCGCGCTATGCCATCAACGACGCTTGTGTCAGGCTCAACACACCTTTTGTTTATGCCGGTATTCATAAATTCGAAGCCCAACTCTCAGTCTTTAATCTGGATGAAAAAAGTCCAACTTACCGCTGTGCCTTTCCTGAAAGACCGTCGAATGAAATCACCATTAATTGCGCAATTACCGGAGTTCTAGGAACGACACCGGGTATACTGGGCACCATGCAAGCCAATGAGGTTATTAAAATGATTACCGGTATTGGAGAAATTTGTTCAGGACAAATGATGCTCTTCAATACAAAAAACTATCACATTCAATTTTTAAAAATTAAAAGAAATACCGAAGCCATACTGTCGCGACTTAAAATGGCAAGTGAAACTTAAAACAGCAAAGGCATGGATAAAAATAAAAAACATAACTTTTTTGTTGAAGGACCCATTACCCCGGAAATGATTGCCTCAAGCATCTCTGGTCACCAGCGCAAAACAAACATCGGGGCACACCAAATTTTTTTAGGACAGGTAAGGGCCGACCTAAAGGAGAGTAAAACCATTGCCGCGATCGAATACTCTGCC
Organism: uncultured Chitinophaga sp.; assembly: GCA_964617955.1. GTDB lineage: Bacteria > Bacteroidota > Bacteroidia > NS11-12g > UBA9320 > JABWCE01. The sequence continues at coordinate 26,565 of CAZTXB010000014.1, read as the reverse complement.
TACAGGCCCATGGCCGATGAGGTTCTCGAAAAAATAAGGGAAGAAATTATTGTGGAGTACGAACTTACTTGTGCCCATGTGAAGCACAGTTTAGGTAAAATAAATAGCGGTGAAATTTGTTTTTGGGTATTCGTATCCTCTCCTCACCGCAACGCAGCTTTCAAGGCATGTGAGGCCACGGTGAACCGTATTAAAAGCGAAGCACCGATTTTTGGTAAGGAGCTCTTCGACGACTTGTCGCATCAATGGAAGGTTAATTCTTGAACAGGGTGGCACGATTCACTTATGGTGTGTTTTGTAACGCCTCTTTTTTTCTTCTTTGCTTGATAACCTGAGCAAGCAATCTGTGCTCAACGGCATTTTCGATGGGCTTTAAAAACAATACCAAAACACCTTCTGAGGCCAACAATATAAAATAGTTGTTATGGGCATATTTTGAAATGACAAAATGATGCAATAAAGTGTCAATAATAATCAAGAATACGGCAATGAAAAGGGTTATTGCCTTGGCACGACGGCTTATTTTGGTAATCGTGAGCTCTTCGATGGTCGCTTGTAGCTCACGGTTCTTCTCTTCAATTTGCTCCTTCTGCTGCTTGATAATGGCATTTTCCTTTCTCGTTTGCTTGGCTTCAAATAAAAGTTGTTGATTTTTCACCTTTCTCTCATTGTCTTCATGACTAACATCCTCCCTGATTTCATGAAAAGCTTTAAAGTGAGTAAGGGAATTCTCAACTTTGCCTAACCCAAGGTATAGCTCATACAAATGATAATGAATCTGATACATTTTTGATTTGACCCTAATGCTCTCAGCAAGGCTTAAGCACTCTTTAAAAATCTCAATTGCTCCGATCAAATCGCCTTGCGTTTTTGCAATGTTTCCAAGGTTCATCAAATTGGTTATCGACCCATTCACAATATTCATTTGGCGTCTTAAATTCAATGCCTCCTCATTGTAAGCGATGGCTTTTTTGTAATCGCCCATGTGAAAATAATAATTACCCAAATCGGTTAGGCCCCTGGCTTTAAAGGTCGGCTCATATTCGCTGCATTGTCCCAAAGCCTTATCGTAGAATTCTAAAGCGAGATCATATTTTTTTTGGTTCATGTAAACACCTGCAATCCCATTGGTTAATCTGGCTTTTAAGGCTTCATGGCCGGCTTCATAATCAACGCTTAAACCTGCGTTAAATAAATCTATGGCGTCCTTGTGCTGACCTGATTCGGCATATACCGTACCTACCCAATAATAATCAATGATTAAAAGCATTTTATGCTTGCCGCTTTTTGAAAGTTGCTCTATGCCATCCAGTCCATATTCAAGCGCCAAATCTATCTCCCCCAGTGAGCGGTAAACATATCCAATATAAACTGATGCTGCTGCCATACCATCTTTGTCGTTTATTCCCGAAAACAATGAGAATGAGGCATTACAACATTGGAGGGAGTGCTCAAACTGGTCGGAATGGTGAGCAACGGTCCCCATGGCTAAATAGGTGAGAGCCAATAATTCGGGATACTTTACAGCAGTTTGTTTTGCCCATTCGTAAATCTTATCGAGCAAAGGTTTGATTGCGGAATGAGGCATTCGGGTGTGGTTGAGCCAAATGACCTCGAATATTTCCGGAGCAAGGTGAGCTTCCCCTTTCTTTGCCTTTTCAAATAGCGCATTGATGTGTTCTATGGGTTGCATGAGAATTTTTAATAATGAAATCCATTATCAAAATTAAAGGTATTCAGGCAATTTCTTTTTATAGGATTTCTTTGCCAAGCGTTTGTTTAAAAATGGAATAAAAACATGACGCAGAAAGAAAATCAAACAAAGAAAGGTTAGTTTAAACCTTTGCTACTTTTTTATACCCGAATCTATTTAAATGCAAAGTCTATAATTGAAAAAACAATAATTCGATACAAAGCCGGCTATTTTATTTTAAAGCTGTTGGCATACTTCATCAACCTAACTTGATTGAGAATCGTTTAATTTCGCAGGTCAGATTTCGCTTTTAATTAGTCATCTATGAACGACATCACCCACAAAATTTTTACATTGAGAATGGCAAGAGCTCAGGCTATTGTGCAGGTTTCGGATATGGAGACCATAAAAGCAATCTTAAATTCTAAGGTTCCGAAAGGCGATGTGTTTTCTATGGCCAAAGCAGCAGCATTACTTGGCGTAAAAAAAACTTCCGATTTGATTCCGGATTGCCATCCCATGCCCATTGAATCGGCAAAAATTGAATTCGAAATATCTGAGTTGAAAATCATCATATTTTTAGAAGTTAAAACCATTTACAAAACAGGTGTGGAGGTCGAGGCAATGCATGGCGCGTCCATTGCAGCACTAACTATTTATGATATGCTCAAGCCTATCGACAAAGGCGTAGAAATTTGTAACATTAAATTATTGGAAAAGAGAGGCGGCAAGTCGGATTTTAAAAACCCTGCAGATCGCCCTCTCACTGCTGCTGTGATCGTGTGTTCCGATTCGGTTTCCACAGGCCAAAAAGAAGATGTGTCAGGTAAAATTATCACATCTAAATTGGAATCCCTTCAAGTTAAGGTGGAATCCTATTCAGTTATTCCAGATGAGGGTGAGCCTATTTCCAGGGAATTGATTAGGCATTCGGATGCGGGAATTGACTTGATCCTATTTACCGGAGGTACTGGTCTGGCATTGCGGGATATCACTCCAAATGCTGTAAAACCTTTACTGGAAATTGACATCCCGGGAATAATGGAAAACGCAAGGCAGTATGGAAACCAGAGAACTCCTTACTCCATGTTATCGAGAGGGATTTCAGGCATGAGAAAAAAATCCCTGGTTCTTACCTTTCCGGGCTCAGCCAAAGCCGTAACCCAATATATGGATGTGCTGTTTCCCTATGTTTTTCACATATTTAAAATGCAGAGCAATCCGGAACATTAGGATTTCGAAAAAGTTTGAATCAGAAACAGGCTTTTCTTACTTCTTTATTCCTTCACAATCCAATAAAAAGGCATATTCTAATGCCACTTCCTTCAACCTCTCGAATCGGCCCGAAGCACCCCCGTGGCCGGCTTCCATATTGGTATAAAGCAATATTCGATTGTGATCCGTTTTTAATTCTCTCAGCTTGGCTACCCACTTTGCCGGCTCCCAATATTGCACCTGGCTATCATGCAATCCGGTGGTGATAAGCATGGCCGGGTAATTTTGGGCTTTAATATTGTCGTATGGGCTGTAAGATTTTATGTAATCGTAGTAATTCTTCTTATTTGGATTTCCCCACTCATCGTATTCTCCGGTTGTGAGTGGGATGGAATCGTCGAGCATGGTGGTGAGCACGTCTACAAAGGGAACCTGAGCAACCACTGCGCGCCATATGGAAGGCTGCATGTTTACAACAGCGCCCATGAGTAAGCCCCCGGCACTACCCCCCATGGCATAGAGATGTTCCGCCGAAGTGTACTTTTTTGAAATTAAAAAGTGGGCACATTGAATAAAATCGGTAAAGGTGTTTTTCTTTTTTAACAGTTTACCGTCTTCATACCATTTCCTTCCCAAATCTTGCCCTCCTCTTACATGGGCAATCGCAAAAGTAAATCCCCGGTCGAGCAAACTCAGCTTCACGGAGCTGAAATACACATCCATGCTGGCTCCATACGAACCATACCCATATAAAAGTAAGGGAGTGTTTTCGCCTTTCACAAATTGTTTGTTGTACACCAAAGAAATCGGAATTTTTTTTCCGTCATCCGCTACTGCAAAAAGCCTCTCAGAGGCGTAGTTTTGTGCATCATATCCTCCCACAACCTCTTGCTGCTTCAGCAATTTTTTTTCTTTATTTAAAAGATGATAATCGTAAACGCTGTTGGGTGTAGTGAGTGAAGTATAGGTGAACCTCAGCCATTCGCTGTCAAAATCGGGATTTACGCCTGTAGCCGCACTGTACACCGGTTCACCAAAGTCGAGATAATGCTCGCTTTGGTCGCTTTGGTTAATGATGCGCAAGTGGGTAAGCCCATTTTTTCGCTCGTCAACCACCATAAAATTTTTAAAAATTTCAATACCCTCCAGCAAGGTGTCGTTTCGATGTGGGATTAATTCTTCCCAATGCTCCATTTCGGTTTGAGCTTCAGAGCATTTCATCAATCTGAAATTTCGGGCTTTCCAATTGGTACTGATAAAAAATTTGTCCTCAAAGTGCGCAATGCTATATTCCACCCCGCGTTTTCTGGACTGAAAAATTCTAAATTCTCCTGTAGGATTGTCGGACTCTAAAATTCTATACTCCGAAGTGAGCGTGCTGTCGCACCCAATGAAAAGGTATTTTTTAGATTTGCTTTTAAAAATGTAGGTATTGAAAGTCTCGTCATTTTCTTCATAAACCAGATGCGATTTTTCTTCATTGAGCTTTCGGCGATAGATTTGAAATGACCTCAAGGTTTTTTGATCTTTCACTGAATAAAAAACATGCTGGCTGTCTGCTGCCCAAAAACAGCCGCCGGTGGTGTTTTCAATGGTATCTTTTAAAAGCGTGCCTGTCTTTAAGTTTTTAAAATGTATGGTGTAAATTCTTCTGCTCAGGGTGTCGGTCGAATAGGCCAAAATGTTGTTATCAGGACTTACACTGAGGCCGCTTACATCCATATACGATTGCCCTTTGGCCAACTTGTTTACATCGAGCAATATTTCCTCAGGTTTGTCAAGGGACTCTTTTTTACGGCAATAAATGGGGTATTCTTTTTTCTCTTCAAACCGCGTATAGTACCAGTAACCGTTAAGTTTATAAGGTACCGACGCATCGGTTTGCTTAATGCGACCGACCATTTCTTTAAATAGATTATTCTGAAATTTTTCGGTGTGATCTAAGCACTCTTTGGTGTAAGCATTCTCCTCCTCCAGATATTTGATAACCTCGGGATTCTCTCTATCGTTCAGCCAGTAATAATTGTCGAGCCTGTCGTCACCATTTGAGCTTAATACTTTTTTTATTTTTTTGGCTTGCGGAGCCACTAATCTTTCGACCGATTTATGAGGTAGTTTTTTGGAGGCTTGCTGCTTGTTTTTATCTGAGACTTTTTCCGGTTGTGACATCATGTTGAATATATTTCTCATACTATAGATCACGTTCTAAGCACGACTGGTTAAGATTATACTTCAAATGAAATAATTCAGAACCTCGCATGCGCATATTTTTCGAAAATCTACAAGAATGGAGCGCAAAGGTAGTTATTCCAATATTAAGACGAGTAGCCATATCAAGACGAGATCATCCATGTATTTTATTAATATTGTCGTTTTATATTTGAAACTTGTCAAAGGGTCGTTTATTTATCATTCCCAATTTTCTGGGATCAGGTCATGTTGGTGATATTTCGCCCCGGCAATTGAGTATCATTCACGGGCTTAAGAGTTTTATTGTTGAATCTGAAAAATCAGCCAGATCTTTTTTAAAAACCATTGAACATCCCGTTCCTCAAAGTGAGTTTGTCTTTTATGAGCTCAATGAGCATTCAAAATCAAATTTTGATTTAACGCCTTATTTTAAAAGTTGCCTTAAAGGCGAAAATATTGGACTGATGAGCGATTCGGGGATTCCATGCGTGGCCGATCCCGGAAACAAAGCAGTTGCTTTTGCACACAAAAATGGAATCTCGGTCACGCCTCTGAGTGGACCATCCAGCATATATATGGCTTTGATGGCTTCCGGCTTTAATGGTCAAAACTTTGCCTTTCACGGCTATCTACCTATTGAATCAACGCTAAGAACAAAAAAAATAAAACAACTTGAACTTGATGTGAAGAAAAGCGGGCAAACCCAAATATTTATGGAAACGCCCTACAGGAATGGTCAACTTTTACAATCTCTTGTGCAACATCTCAACCCGTTAACTAAGCTTTGCATCGGCTGCAATATTTCGCTCGAAAATGAAATTATCCTATCACAAACCATTGAAAAATGGAAGCAGACAGAGCTTAATTTACACAAACAACCAGCAATTTTTTTGATTGGCACTTGAATTATTCAAAATTAAGGGTTAGCTTCGTTGTGCTAACACAAGAAAATTGAAGACAATTTATGCATTTATTTTTGCATTTTGTGCCCTAAGCGCATTTAGTCAAGTGCCTGATAGTCTGCGTTTTGACTGGAATATTTCAGGAAATCAAGCGTTTTCTATACATGAGAGAAAAGTCAATGTTCTCGACATGGGACTTCTTGGAAATGGGGCTTTCGACAACAGTGTTCAGCTTCAAAAATTGATAAACGAAGCTTCTGACGAGATTGTAAATATTTTTTATTTTCCTGAAGGCACCTATTTTTTTGAAAACACCATTTATCTTAAAAGCAATATATGCATTCAGGGTGAAGGAGCTGTTAGAACAAAATTCCTGTTTGATTTAAGAGGCAAGGGACATCTCTTCGAAATTTCGGCGCCTCAATCAGAAAGTTTTTTCCCAATTCTTGGCGGACACCAACTCCACTCGAAAGAGGTATTCAGTGATTCTGTCCTACTTAAAAATGAGTACTACGAATTGTTGATTAATGGCAAGGGATTAGCAACCAGCGATTGGGCGATGAACAGCATTGGGCAAATACTAAAATGTGAAAGCAGCTCTGATAAAAAGGCTTATTTTACTACAGAGTTGGCGCTTAATTACAGCCTTTATGAAAATGCGCGCATCAGGCATATCCGTCCAATATTCAATGTGCATTTCAAAAACTTTTCCCTGCAAAGGTTAGACGCAACGCCAGGCCAAACCCATAATTTTAATTTTTACTATGCAGCCCACTGTTCAGTCGTGGGAGTGGAAAGTTTTAAATCCAACATGTCGCATGTGAGCATCAACAAATCCTTTCACTGCAAAGTGGCCGACTCCTATATACATCATGCCTTCGATTACGGAGGAGGAGGAAAAGCCTACGGCGTTGAACTGAGCTTTAGCAGCAGCCACTGCCTTATAGAAAACTGCATATTTGAGAACCTGCGTCACAGCATTTTGTTGCAGGCTGGGGCTAATACCAATGTTATTTCCGGCAATTATTCCCTGAATCCATTTTGGAAGGAAGGGTTCTTTCCTTCCAATTCGGCAGGAGAAATAGTTTTGCATGGCAATTATCCCTTTGCCAACTTATTTGAAGGAAATGAGTTGGGCAATATCGTGGTAGACAACTCGCATGGTCAAAATGGTCCCGGAAACTTATTTTTTAGAAACAGAACAAACAATTGGGGTATATTTATGAATACAGGCGCCGGTAACCGAACTCACTTTTTGGCGAATGAAAATACAGGAAAATTAAATAATATGACAGGAGAGGGCAATTATCTTCTGTCGAATTATCTGCCTTCCGAAAATCCGAAAACACCTTTGATTGAACCAAGCCTTTACCTAATCCAAAACCCTTATTGGTGGCCAAGTTTTAAAACCTATCCAGCCATTGGATTTCCATTGAGTAACCGCAATTCTGGTATTCCGGCCAGGTACCGCTACGACCATGTAGCTTTGAGGGCTTTGAGTGTTGGTGAAGATGAATTCAGCATAAATTATGTTCCAAGATTCGAACTCAGCGAGAATAAAATTATTGCCGTCTTCTCCGGAAACCTACAATGGAATGTGAAGAGCATAACCCTACAAAAAGCTGACAGTGCGCAGAGCAATTGGTCCGATATGGGTCATAATTTTTCAAATAACACGCTATTTCAAAAAGACAGCGTTGTTGAAACCTTTGACTTGGACAAGGGAAGCGGATGCTACCGCTGGGTTGTTGAAGGCATTAATAAACAGAGGGTTATTAGCGATGCTACTTGCATAGACGCAACACAATATTCTCGAAAAAATAACACAGGAACCGGTGCCCTATATTTTTATCCAAATCCCTGTTCAAAGTCCTTGAACTTTAATCTGACTTCCGAGGCGGAGATTTACATTTACAACGCAATTGGCACTTTAGTAAGCACTGAAAAAATTCATAAAGACAAGTCAGTCATAGATTTATCATTCCTTCCCAACGGCAGCTACCAGGTAAAAAGAGTTGATAACCATCAGGTGAAAACAGCGCCATTGGTTATTCTTCACTGAACAATTTAACCGGATTGAAATCTCGATTCCTTTGATATTTTGGCATTTATAAAGTAGAATAAAAAATTAATTTATTTTTGCGCTCTTTTATGTCAGACAATTACACCCAAATTATTGAATCTGCAATCCAAAAAATGGGATTGACGCCGGAAGAAACCAGAGGCGAAGAAACAGGCCAATGGCAGTTATTCAGAGGAGCCATTTGTATATTTATAGATGTTTGGAAGCCGAGCATAAACTCCGACTGGAACTACACCGGAACCGAGCATGCGGTTAATACCTTTCAGGTTATAGCACCCATTACCGAATTGCCCGAAGCCTCCAGACTGTTTCAATTTTATGAGGAATTGCTGCATATGAATTTTCACCTTTACCAGGCCTCCATCATTGTAAACCGTCAAGACAATGTTTTGGCGATTAAGTACAAGCGAATTGTTGCCGGACTCACAGAGGCTGAAGTAATAGAAGCAGTAGAAAGCACAGGTTATTACGCCGAAATGCTGGCCGAATATTATTCTAAAAATTATGGGGTAAAAAAATTATCCGAATAATTTTATTCATTAGGCAACCATGTCAATAATTATTTCATCCTTACAGGGTGACTTAAAGAACTTCAATGAGAAACTATGCTGCAATCCGAAGAGAGGAATATACTGCTGATACAAGGATGCATTGCTCAGAATCCAAAGTCACAAAAAGCGTTATTTGACATATTTGCCCCTACCATGTATGCGATTTGTTACAGGTATTCAAAAGATGCCGATCAGGCCAAAGACTTGCTTCAGGAAGGCTTCATCAAAGCTTTTACTAAATTGTCAGAGTTTAAATTTGAAGGATCATTTGAAGGCTGGCTGAAGCGAATTTTTATTAACCACTCGTTGGAATATATCAGAAAAGAACTTAGGCAGCCGACCACAGTTGATGTAGAAGAAGTCCACGATTTAAGTTCTGAAACCATTCAATTTGACCGACATGATGCGAAAAAATTGATGGATCTGATTCAAAAATTACCACTTGGATACCGCACTGCCATCAATCTTTTTATCATTGAAGGATACAGTCATAAGGAAATTTCCGAAAAGCTTGGAATTTCGGAAAGTACTTCTAAAACGCAACTGCATAAGGGAAGGCAAATGTTACAAAGAATGCTAAAGGATAATTTTTAAAAAATGGAAAACCAGGAACTCAACCACCCCTTCGACCAGATGCTCAAGCAGGCTGTTGAAGGTACAAAAATGCCAGTACCCGAAGGGGTATGGGAATCAGTGGGTTCTTCCATAAGTGCAGGTGCTGTGTCAACTGCAAAAATTGCCATATCTAAATTCTTATTTGCGAAAGTGATAGCCGGCATGCTTGCTCTGGGCGGCCTAGGGTTTATAAGCTATAGGTACTTACAAAGCAATGAAGCCAAGCCACCCATCGACAGAAAACCCGATTCAGTAACTGCGGTTGCGGCAGACAAGGATACTTTTGAAATTGAACTAGCCGATAATACCGTCTCAAACAACCCATCTTTAATACAAAAAGCCACTCAATCGCACGATAGTCTTCCGATGGTTGAAATGTATATTGTTGACGAAACGCCTGAACCTGAAAGAATTCCTCAATCGAAATTCAATGATCCTAACACGGTTGTTGAGACTGAAACAACGCCAATTCCTGCACCAAAAACCAAAATTATTGAAGAACCTGCCGGGAAAGTTGAAGAAAAGGAAGAAAATTCGCAACCTATTGCCTTCGTTGAACCTCCTAATGTGTTTACACCGGATGGGGATGGGCAGAATGATTTTTTCAAAATTGAGGTAGAAAATGAAAAATCATTTTACCTTCAAATCTTTACAAGCAACGGCAAAAAAGTTTTTGAAAGCTTTGATAAAAATAAAGGATGGGACGGAAAAGATATGACAACAGGACAGCCTTGTGAACGAGGGTATTACCTTGTAAAATACGGATATGAACTGAAAAGTGGGTTTAAAAGAAGAGACATGAGGGGACTTACTTTGTTGTAAGGCCTATTGATAATTAAAATAAAAATCGTAAAATAGCGGGCTGTTTTAAAAGGAAGCCCTTTAAGACATATTTAAAATACAAATTATGAGAAAAAACAAAACCATCTCAGCGTTATTGAAAATCGGCATGTTGCTGCTTTTAATTACAGGTTCAAAGTTCAGTCAGGGCCAAGCCTGTAATCCATTCTGGGATAAAACAAAAAGTTCAAATTGCGAAAACTCACCCATATTTTTTGTGGCCAATTCGCCTGGAAAGGATGTCTATGCCTGGGATTTTGGAAATGGAGGAACTTCCACGCAACGCGATCCTTTTTATGCCTATTCCAAAGCAGGTACTTATACCGTTACCTACACTTTTACCAATAGCGTAACCGGCGTAAAATGTACGGGCTCTTTCGATATAGTGATTAAGGCAAGTCCACGTGTATTTACCCGCCCACTCCACAATAAAAATCAATGTTTCCTAGGAAATAAATTTTGCTTTATCGACAGCACTAAAGCTGCCAATCCCGGCAAAATTCTAAAAACAAAATATCTTTTTAGTGATGGCGCGCTTTACGTTCTCACCAATCCAAAAGGTGGCGATACCATCTGCCATAGCGTGATAGATCCGGCTGGAGGATATTTCGATTTAACCATAGAGTCGGAAGATTCAAATGGCTGTATAACCAAGGTCAAATACGACACCTTCATTAGGGTGTTTCCTAAAATAGGGGTAAACTTCACTGCCTCAGGACCCAATGCTTGTATTCAATCGGTAGCTACCATCAGAAACTTAACACCTGCATTTACGCCTTTATCTTCCATTAAATCTTTCGTTTGGAACTATGGATTCCCGGGGTCATTTAACAACATTATCACAGGAAGCGGTAGCTTGGGTATTAATACACAATGGTGGATGGGACCAACCGGTAACGGGGTTCACACACATACGTATAATGTCACGGGGATGCCCAGTGGCACCTATGTTTTCAATGGGAAATTAACAGTTACCACCATTCATGGTTGTGTCGATTCGTTCACTTTTAAGGCGGCTGCAACCATCTCTATTTTGAATGTTAAAATCATAGCCGACCCGGATTCTTCTTGCTCGAGCACCCCTTTGGTTGAATATACAGCTGTGGACAGAAATACCTTGCAGCCGATTAGCTCAAGTAATTTCTTGTGGAATTTTGGACGGCCGCCAGCAGGTCCTGCAAACTTCAACAACAGAACTTTAATAAAAGCTGCACATAACTATCCGTTAGGACCCTGGATGGCTTCGGTAAATATCAGAAGCGGGCCTTGCAATGTGACGGTATTTGATACCATCACAAAAATAGGACCTACTTCTACGATTGAGATACCCTTTAACAGGGTTAAGGAAGATGAAAAATACCAATGCGTAATCCGCGACTCGGTACATTTTGTAAACAACTCGAGTTTTTATCATGTGGACGATGTTCCTGTGTTTGAAGACAGTTCAAGGGTGTTTACTTATTTTACCTCAGCCAGCCGAAATAAGGTGGGCTATTGGGAGAAGCCATTAACACTTGACACCATACAACCTTTCGGAACCTATCAGGGTAAATATGGGATCACAACTATTTTATACCTGGATAAGGATACGCTTGAAACATTGAGCTTAACAGCCAACGAAAAAGACAGTATCATTTATTATATCAATGGTAAGAAGGTCAGGAAGGCAATTATTAATCCAATCATTTCAGGGAAGGATACAATCATTTTTAGCAAGGTAAAAGAATATGCCTTCAGATGGCCCGGTGATCAAACTGCTATCCCATCGGTTTTCCCTCCTGCCCGCCAAAGACATAAGGAACATGCTTTAAGATTGTGGACCTTTGGAGATAACTACGCTCCTAAGTGTACCACTGATACAAGAAAAAATAAAAACGTAGGGCTTAACTGTAATTTTAGCAGAGATAGCTTGCCTGTGCATTGGTATACCCCTTGGGAACAATTGTACAAGAATTATAACAATGGTCAGTTTTACGCTACCGCCGCTGAGAAGACCGTATTGTGTAAAGGAGGAAGATATTGTTATAAGATTCGCTACTATCCCGCCAATTCTTTTGTGATTCCGGCCGATACTTTGGTGATTGTGCCTCAGGATTCCACCATGGTATTTTTTGGAAAAGATACCATTAAACCGAGTACACCGGAGAAATTTACAGGCTCCTTCAGAATTAAAAAAGTACCGACCTACATTGCAGGGATGGGCTCCTATGTTCCAACCCTAAGTGATGAAAAATGGTTTTTACAAACGCCTGATAGTATTACTGTGAAAAACATCAGAACAGGTGTTTACACCAACCAACCTAATGGTATGGTGACTCTGAGAAACATGACGGACCAGATGCAGTTGGAGCCAGAGCGCCAGTGGCGTACTTACACCTTAACCAGCAGCAGACCGGTTGTTTATCTTAAACTCTGGCATATGCACGATGAACCCTTACATGGTTACTCATTGCGTCCATACAAGGTAGGAACCATTCCGGGTGGAGGAACTTATGTGGGAGATACCAGCACCGTTGAAAATTGGGGAGTCCGTGAAAATTCAAAAATAACAAAGCAAAAGGTTAATGCTGATCTTGGAAAGGTAACCCGTTTCTTCCTTGAAAAAGATACGCTTGAAACCTTCTACCAAAAATACGGAGATGCTGACAGTATCATTTATTATGTCAATGGACAAAAGGTCAAAAGACCTATCAGCAACCCTATTAAATCTGGAAATGATGTTCTGAACATTAGTGAGTATCGCATCATCGCCGATACAGCCTTCTCTAGGTCTCAATTTTATATCACCGCCGGCAGAACCATCAACGCGCAGCCTACTACCATTTGTGTGGATACCATCATTGGTGGAAGAGACACTTTTGTAACCAGAAGTCGTATTTATATTGACTCCAACTTCCACCGCGAGAATTTTTATTTTAATACTGCCCAATGCAATACCGTTTCCCTATACCATGAGGATACAGTGCATTCCCTTCGCTGCAAGAGCCAGGGACAAATTTCATTAGCACTGGTTCCGCCAAACGGTAGAGGGTTAAAGTGGGAAGGTATTAAATGCTATGCACCCCCAAGTCCACCATATGGTATGATTTTTGACGTAGGGGAGACCAAACCGGGTTGTACCCAAAGGTTGCTCAAATTTAATTTCGACTCGGCCGGAGGAACCAACAATTGGGTAACTCATGGTGGTTTCTTGTCACCACCTTTACCAGGAGCCCAGCCATGGCACCCAGGCTATCAGCCTGCAGGTGCTTACCCTACACGATTTGTGATGCCTTACACGGCCGGACAAATTCAGAACCGTAATCCGGGTTGGGTAACAGTAGGTGTTATTATTGGAAACGGCCGTTGGATGGATTATGCCGCGCCACTTGATACCATCGAATGTATAGATACAACTTGGTACCACAATGCCTTCAGGTATCTTTATCTCGATTCAAGATTTACAGTGATCGTTCCTGAAAGAACCCAAAAAACGGTTTGCGTTGGCGATACCATTACCTTCCAACTTGTTGATCCGAAAATGGACAGCGTAACCCAGCTGGTATGGAATTGGAACGATGACCAGGGCTCGTATTATGAAGAAAGAACTTATTACTACAAACCTTATCCCGGACCTAATAATAACCGGAATGACCGGGTCATTAAAGACTGGAAAAAAGGTGACAAGTGGCTCTATAGTTACGTGATACGCTTGGAGTATGACGGTTTTAATTACAAAACACTTGATACCATCGTAACAGGCATTATTCGAAAATGGACAATAGCCGCAGATGTCACGAGGGCAGGAGTGGCCCTTGAAAATGCCTTTAAGGCACTTAATCTGGTTATGTCGGAAATTCCATCGACTGAAATCCCACTCTATTTTGGAAATGGTTCAGGTAAAGGATGTATAGATACCACTGGTTTAGGTAGTCTCATTAGTTATGGTGTAGCGCCTTATCGGGACGCATTGACCAGCCGGACTACCCTAGTGCGCCTAAAAAGTAAATTAGCTCCATTTGCCGACAGTGTGGTGAAAAGTAAGATTGCTCCTTTCCGCGACAGCATGCTGGTATACATGAAGAGCAAAGTCAATACATTGAAAGATAGCGTTGCCACCGTTGGATTTAAAGTTGGTGACACCTGGTACCGTTATACCGACTATACCAAAAAGGACTCAGTGATTATATCTCAGAAACTTCATTGGAGAGATAGCAGTCAGGCAGGATGGGATACTCTAAAGCACAGAGTTAAAACTGCCAGTAAGGTGTGTCCATTTGGTGATAGTACCATAAAAAGTAGAAAAGCATTCTTCCGTGACAGTTTAATCACAAAGAGTAGGGTGCGTGTTTATAGAGACAGCGTGATAAAGGCTAAAAGTTTTACTTTCCTTGACAGCACCATTGTAAGTTTCATTTACAAAGACAGCACCGTTAAAAAGAAATTGTTTAATCCTAAGCCGCTTATTTTGGGAAGCAAATTCTCATGGTTCTGGTGGTGGAGAAAAGTTTCGGATGACAGCATAATTACTGTGAAAAGTAAATTGCCACCTTATGGCGACAGCGCCATCAAGAGCAATGTGAAAACGTATGTCTACACTAAGACCAAGAGCAAAATAAAAGTGTATAGGGACAGCGTGATCAGAAGCAAGAGTTTTATTCTTTATGACAGTATGATTAAGAGCAAAGTACCTACCTATGGGGATAGCTTAAGAGCAAATAAGCTCACCAACTTAGCTGCGACTCCAGGTGTTTACCGACATGCTTATACTAAGGCCAGCCGATATTTCCCAACTTTCCAGTTGAGAAATACTGAAGGATGTTTCCAACCACGGAATACCGAGGTGGTTGTTGGATTCTTCTCAAACTGGACGTTCTCCGATTCTATCATTTGTCATGGCAATACCGATATTGTGTTGCGCGATAGCATCCGTTATTTTGCTTACCAGGATCCTTTCAATTGGCTCAATGGAACCCGTTACTGGAATACGCCAACCCGATTTGTAAACAACCGCGAGAGGATGAAAATCGATTGGAATGAGCATAACGACAGTATTAAGAAAAGTAAATTACCACCTTATTGCGACAGTATAGCCTATCCTAATAACCTATTTGGAACAACAGGAATAGGAGTGCCTCCTTTCAAATGGCACTATGATGATCCCGGAATTTATACAGTGCGTATAGCCATGAAAGACAGTATGGGATGCGTGGATACCACCAGACAAAAAATATATGTTACCGGTGTTAAGGCAGGTATAAAGGTTATCAATGCCTCTACAAATCCATGTAAGAACATTTTCTCATTCCTCGACACCAGTAAGGTGATTGACCCATGCCTGTTGGCAAAAGGAAAACCCTGCGACAATATTGTGGAGTACACATGGGATTTTGGAGATGGAAAACGCAAGAGTAAATTGCAAAACCCATCCCACGATTACACTCAAAATGGAGACTTTACCATCACGCTAAAAGTGAGAACCAAACTGGGTTGTGAAGACAGCACCAGTGTAAAAATTCATATTGAAGGTCCTCGTCCACATTTTGATCATCTTGGTGATACCGTTGTATGCGTGAATGATTCAGTTTCATTTATAAATAACAGTTGGGATCCACCAAACCCTACCGGCTGGAATCCAAAATGGATTTGGGACTTCGGTGATTTAAGTACTTACTCAGATACTACTAAGAAGTCGGTGGGTCATAGATATAAAAATCCTGGTACATACTATGTTTATTTAACTCAGTTTGCCAATATTCAGGGAGATCCAAACAAGCGTTGCTCTGTTATTTATCCTGACACGACGGCTGATTTTGATATTCCGGTTCGAAGGATTATCAGAGTGAAAGCTGTAGCTCCTGCCGAGTTTGATATCTTGCCAAACGACACCATTTGTCCAAATACTTTGCTAAACTTCAGCTCAGTTTCCGATACCCTGTACAAACGTTTTACCTGGTTATTTGGAACTGAAGATACCGTAAATACCACTGATACTTTTGCCAGCTACAGGTTTACAAATGTTGGTAAGTACAAGGTGACTATGATACCTGATTACGACACGCCCGAGTTCCATAAGTGCCTTGACACGGTGAGTCACGATGTGGTTGTATTGGATGTGAAGGCTGACTTTACTGTGGATGATACCAAATCACCACTCTTCTGTTTCGTGAATGCATCTCAAGGAGCTGTGAAGTATGAGTGGATTTTTGAGGATAACCCGAATGGAAGCTCTATTTTAAAGGATCCATGCTACCAGTGGCCTGATACAGGTTGTCATTTGGTAACGCTTATTGCTACAAATGCCATAGGATGTACCGATACGGCTTATCAGGAAGTTTGTTCAACATTCGTAGCGGTAATCATTCCATACAACGTATTTACGCCTGAACCAAAGGATGGCCTAAATGATTTGTTTAGAGTAAAAGCACAGGGTCTTGATAAATTCGATATCACCATCTATAACCGTTGGGGCGAGGTGGTTTTCGAAAGTCAGGATTCCAAGTTTGGATGGAACGGAAAAGTTAAGAATGATGGCGCCGACTGTCCAGAAGGAACTTATTTCTATATCATGAATTACCAAGTTAAAGGTAAACCACTTAACGATGGACGTAAAAAGCCTATGAGTGGTACCGTTACCCTTCTCAGAGGTAAATAGTTATAGCCTTTTATAAAACTAAAACCCGTTTAGCTTTGCTGAACGGGTTTTGTTTTGGTAAGGGATGATTAATTTTGTATAGTCGGATAATTGTATTTGGTTTGCCACTTAAATAACCATACGCATGAAAGCACTCATTCCGGTAGCAGGTATAGGAAGCAGGTTAAGGCCGCATACCCATACTCAGCCCAAGTCTTTAATACCGGTTGCAGGTAAACCCATTCTTGCACATATTGTAGATAGCCTCATAGAAGTAGGCATCGACGAATTTATTTTTATCATTGGCTATCTCGGAGATAAAATTGAACAGTACATTTCCATAAATTATCCCAATATCAAATCTTATTTTGTAGTTCAAACCGATGGAAAGGGAACCGGTCATGCCCTTTGGCTTGCTAAGGATTTACTAAAAGATGAAAGCCCTGTTCTGATTATTTTCGGTGACACCATCGTTCAGGCCGATCTTCATAAGATAACGGGTTCACCGACAACTTTGTTGGGAGTGAAAAGGGTGGATGATCCAAGGGAATTCGGAGTGGCCGAAATCGATGATTCGGGTCAGATTAAAAAGTTGGTTGAAAAACCTACCATCCCAAAATCAAATTTGGCCTTAGTTGGGGTTTATAAAATATGTGAGACCAGGCAACTCAAGGCGGCTCTCTGTTATAATATTGAACACAACATTATTACCAGAGGAGAGTATCAACTCACGGATGCCCTCATGCATATGATAGACAACGGCGTAAAAATGTATGCCCAAAATGTGGAGGGATGGTTTGATTGCGGAAAGAAGGATATTTTGCTTGAAACAAATGCCATTTTGCTTAAAAGGGAGGGCTATGAACCAGCCTCTTCAGCGCAATATAATTCAACCATCATCATCGATCCGGTTTATATTGGAAAGGGCTCTAAAATTTCGAATTCAATCATTGGGCCAAATGTTTCTATCGGAGACGATGTAATAGTAGACTATTCCATTATCAAAAATTCCATTATTGGCCCTCATTCACATCTCGAAAATGCCAACCTCGATAATAGCGTCATCGGTAACGATGCAAGCTTAAAGGGCGTTTCACTTAACCTGAATCTTGGGGACAGCACTGAAATAAATTTTACATGATGCATCGCATCTGGTTTAACCTAAGTTAGGGCCTGCTGAAAAACACTTAAAGGCTTGATATCATGAGGTTCATTAAATTTTTTATTGCTCTTAATGCGCGATGGCATAATAGTCAAAAATAGTTGGTAGAGGAGTGTTGAATCATAGTGCTACCAAAGGTTTGCGAGAAGTTTAGTGAAATCGGTTTCACTGAACTTTTTCAGCAAGCCCTAAGTTAGCCATTCAGGATACCTGGAAGGGTTATATTCGTGCATCAACCCATAGATTTCCTTAAAAACAGTGTCTACATTCGGCTTCGAAAAATAGTCACCATCGGTGCCATAGGCTGGTCTGTGTTCTTTGGACGTAATCGTGGCTGGAGCAGCGTCGAGATACTTGAACGCCCCCTGATTTTCCAGCACCTCCTTCATCATGTAGGCAGTGGCTCCACCGGGTACATCCTCGTCCATAAAAACAACTTTGTTCGTTTTCATCACGGATTCTAAAATTCTGTGATTGACGTCAAAGGGAAGAAGGGATTGGACATCGATTAATTCAACAGAAATCTTGTGTTGCTTTAAAATATCACAGGCCTCTTCAGCAATCCGACAAGAACTTCCATAGGTAACCAAGGTAACATCCTGGCCTTCGATCATGACTTCCGGAATACCGGGTATTAAAGTATATTCTCCTATATTATCGGGGAGTGTTTCTTTGATTCTATAACCATTCAAGCATTCTATAATAAGGGCAGGTTCATCACTTTGCAACATGGTGTTGTAAAAGCCTGATGCCTGCGTCATGTTTCTAGGCACTAGGACATACATTCCTCTCAAGGCATTGATAATCATACCCATTGGAGAGCCGCTGTGCCAAACTCCTTCGAGCCGGTGCCCTCGGGTACGGATAATAAGCGGGGCTTTTTGTCCCCCTACAGTCCTATACAGAAGGGTAGAAATGTCGTCACTCATGATTTGAATGGCGTAAAGTAAATAATCGAGATATTGAATTTCGGCTATAGGTCGTAAACCACGCATGGCCAAGCCAATGGCCTGCCCTACGATGCTGAGTTCTCTGATACCGGTATCGGTAACTCTGAGTTCACCATATTTATCCTGCAGGCCAGCAAATCCCTGGTTAACATCGCCAATTTTTCCGACATCTTCCCCAAAAGCCAGGATGCGTTGATCCCTTGCAAAAGCAGCATCAAAGCAGGCCTGAACTATTTCCCTACCATCCTTTAAGGGTGAATTTTCTGAAAACGTCGCTTCTACAGGTTTCACATTCATCGCTGAGCCGTCACCCTTGTTATAAACATAGGTATTGTAACGAAGGTTGTTCTCAAGTTGAAATCTTTCGAGCAATTTTATCATGGCCATTCTCTCTTCGCTAACTTCCCCTATACTCAACCTCAAGGCCTCGTTTAAGCTATTAAATAAATCCTTTCTGGCAGATTCTTTGTTTGCCGCCAGTTTTTGAGCCAGGGTGCTAAGTTTTTCTTTTTCTGTAGATACCTGACTGAGTTTTTCTATGGCCTCCATCACTAAATTTCTATCTTCAAGCAGAGGACTTAGAAAAGCTTCCCACGCTGCTTTTTGCTCAGTTTTGACAAATTGAAGTGCCGAATTTTCGATTTCCTCTAATTCACTCACTTCTGCCAAGGTACTTTCAATAATCCACTTCTTCATCTGGGCAATGCAATCGTATTCATTTTCCCATTCCAATCTTTCTTTCGATTTATATCGCTCATGCGACCCGGAGGTAGAATGGCCCTGAGGTTGGGTCATTTCCGTAACATGAATAATTACAGGTGTATGAAAATCTCTGCAAAGGGCTGTGGCTTTTTGGTAGGTCTTAATTAAAGAGGGATAGTCCCAGCCTTTGACGGTAAAAATTTCAAACCCTTTTCCAAATTGATCGGTTTTAAATCCGCTTAAAATGGAACTCAGATTTTCTTTTGTGGTTTGGTACCTGGCATGTACCGAAATGCCATATTCATCATCCCATATGCTTGTGAGCATGGGCACCTGCAGAACACCAGCTGCATTAATTACTTCCCAAAAAGCACCTTCGCTTGTGCTTGCATTTCCGATAGTACCAAAGGCGATTTCATTGCCATTTATCGAAAAGTGTTCTAAATTTTTTAAATCTTCATTCTGACGGTACAGTTTTGAGGCATAAGCAAGCCCCAGCAGTCTCGGCATCTGACCTGCAGTTGGAGAAATATCGGCAGAAGAGTTGAAATTTTTCGTTTGTGACTTCCAGTTTCCATCCTCGTCAATGAAACGGGTACCAAAATGACCATTCATACTTCGCCCTCCGGAACAAGGTTCTCTTACCACATCCGGATCGGCATAGAGTTGAGCAAAAAACTCTCTAATATTGCTCATACCCTTGGCAAACATAAAGGTCTGATCGCGGTAATAACCAGAACGAAAGTCGCCATGATTAAAAAATTTGGCCATCGCAATCTGTGCTACTTCTTTTCCATCACCAAATATTCCAAATTTAGCTTTACCTGTAAGAACCTCCCTCCTGCCAATTAAGCTGGCTTGTCTGCTCTCATAAGCCAAACGATAGTCGGTAAGTATTTCTTTTTTAAATTCCTCACGTGTCATTGACGCTTTTTCTAATGCCGTATCACTCATGTTTGGAGCAAAGATAATTCTATTTAGGATTTTGATTTATTAAATTTAATGCAGATCATAATACCGATTGGACAAATGTAATCGTCCAAATTTTCGCACCTCAATTTGCCCTAAACATTTGCATTCATCGGCATTTACCATTGTATAGTATAGATAATATTGGTATATTATGTAAATCACATTGGTATAAGTTGAGGGTTTTAAGCATAATTTTGAAAAAAAATTATCAACGGTCGCATCATAAAAACAGCCAATATTTACAGCCTAAACGTATTGCTGGCTTGTCTGAGCAGCGCAGTTTTTTTTATTGGAAGCGATTCTTTTTCGAAGCAAAAAATCGATTTCCTTATTATACTTGGACTTGTCACATGGCTTGTATATACCGGCGATCACATATTCGATGGTTATAAATCCAAGGGGCTTAGTGGTGAACCAAGGCATGATATTAATTACAAACAGAGAAAATTACTCGCGCCACTTGCAGCGCTTTTCCTCACCATTATCGTTTGGCTTGCCTGGCGAAACCGTCACACTCAATTTATTTTAAATGGTGTAATCCTTTTGCCGGTCATGATAACTTACATCGTTCTCAAAGTAAAAAATGTGATGAAACCGCTTACCAAAATGGCTTTGGTATCTGTGATAGTTTCGGCGGCGCTGGTGTCTATGTATAACAGCAGTCAATTCATAATTGATTTATTAACTTTAGAGAGAACTTCATTCGCCTTGCTCATTTTTCTCAATCAATTGGTTCTTGAACATTTCGAATTCAAAAAAGAACCCACCACCCAAGCAGAAGAATACAAACCCGAATTCGACAGGTTAGCCTATCGCATTTTTTTTTGGATAAGTTTTATTCTTGTTTTAAGCACTGTTTTAAACCGCGCTTCATGGCCATTTACCCTACCGCTGGAAATTGTAGCTATCCTACTTATTCTCATCCTAAAATACAATCACTGGTTTGCTCAGTACAGGAGGTATCGGTTTTGGGCTGATATTGTTTTTGTTCTATTATGGCCTCTCTCCGAAATATTTCTTCGGCTCATCTAAAATAGAATTGGCTGTATTTCAATTTTTTTTCAAATTTATTAGAATCAAATCTCCAAAGCATTTAATTTTGATTGATGGAATGGTCTGTTGCAAAAAGGCTGTTTTGCATGTTTACTAAATAAGAAAAAATGAAAAAAAGTGAGTTATATCAACAGATGGGTGTAATCCTGGAAAAAATGACGGCAAAGAGTCTATCTCTGGCCAAACAGGATGGAAAATTTTCGCAGTTGGAAACGGACTTGCTCAGAAAGCAATGCATTGATTTGTACGATTTAATCAATCAACTCCATTTGGTCAATGCACAAGATAAGTATGCTGAACCTAAAATTGAAGTTTCGCCTTTTGTGGCCGTCGATAAAGCGATTCCCGATTCTATAAATTCAGGTAAACCGGAAGACGCAATTGTCCAGAGTAAAAAGGCATTGGAGGAAACTAAAATTACCGAACCGCCAGCAGAGCCAGAGTTGATGGTATTGAAACCAGCAGAGCCCATCAAGGAACAAAAGCCTGAGATGAAGTCACCGAAATTTATTCCGGTTGTCGAAGAACCTTCAATTGAAAATAGGTCTAAAAACAAATCTGAAATTGAAATAAAAGTTGCGGAAGTTGTGGACCCCAAATCCAAGGCCACTCTGCATGAGTCGTTGAATTCAAGTAAGGAAGAAAATGAGCTCGCCCATCGGTTCGTCAATTCGAAAATTAATAAGATAAAAGAAGCCATCGATATCAGTAAGCGGTTTGAAATGCAATCTGTGCTTTTCGGTGACGATTCAAATGCCTACAACATTTCAATGAGTGAACTGGAAATGGCTGGAAGCCGAGAATCGGCCTTCGAGTTGTTCAAACGCTTTGAACAGAGGTACAAATGGGCCCATGATCATCCTCTTACCCTCGAACTGAAAAGCTTGATTTACAGAAAATTTCATTAGCTAAACCGCTTGATGTTTTAAACTAAAACTGCTAATATTGCTCCATACTAAATCTTATGGGTATGGAAACTTTTGGCAACCTTCCATTTGTTAAACTTGTTTTCCCTTTTGTGGCAGGGATTATTTCTGCATTTATTTGGGCCCTCCCCCCACATATTGCAGCTATTTCATTGGGCCTTTTTGCTAGCATTTTTCTTCTGCCTTTTATTTTTCCCAGGAACCTACGCTTAAATACCATAGCCAATTTTTCAGTTCTGTTACTGTTCTTTTTTTTGGGATGGTTTGTTTCCGGTCAAAGTCTTAAAGCACAAAATGAGAAAGTCTCTCAAGCTCTCAGTAACGAAGGTCTTTTTTTACTCAAATGCGTTGAACCAGCTCAGGAGAAATTGCCCAGTCTAAAGATTGAAGCAATACTTTTAAAAGCGATCTACTCCTCACATAAAGTCATGGTTAAGGAAGGAGGAATCGTCATTTACCTTAAAAAGGAAACCGTTGTGCCTAAAGTTGGAGAGCTCTTTTTTATAAAAGGCAAATTATTGGAACTTGAGGAGCCTGAAAACCCAAGGCAATTTAATTACAAGGCCTATCTAAATCAAAATGGAATTTTTTATCAAACCTTTATTTCTCAACAGAATCATATTTTCAATACAGGAGTTTATCAATTGTCATTCATAGATCGGTTCATTGTTAATTTTCAATTTTTTTTAAGAGATTTATTTAGAGACAACATTCAAGAAAAAAGGGCCCTTGGTGTTACGGAAGCACTCCTATTTGGATATAAAAATGATGTTTCTAAGGAACTCAAGTCAAGTTATTCGAGAACCGGTACAATGCATATTCTGGCTGTCTCAGGTTTGCACGTGGCCATTGTGTTTTTGATCTTCGCCAAATTATTAGGTTTTTTGAAATTTGGCAAATATCAGGTTCTATTAAAGACGGTCCTTATCCTCCTATTCATTTGGGGATATTGCCTTATTACAGGAATGGTGCCCTCCATTATAAGGGCTGGGTTAATGATTAGTCTGGTGATCATAGGCAAAGCAATAAACCGACATGCGCCGGTACTGAATGCCATGAGTTTTGCAGCATTTATTATTTTATTAATTAATCCCTTGTGGATTTTGAACATCGGATTCCAATTGTCATTTATGGCCGTTACCGGCATTGTATTAATACCTCCCCATATTGAACAAAAGTTTAACCCGAAAGCCCGCTTATTAAAGCCGGTTTGGCAATTGTTGGTTGTTACGGTTTCGGCACAGGTAGCTACATTTCCTCTCACCATTTTCTATTTTAATCAATTCCCGAACTATTTTATTTTATCCAATTTAATACTGATTCCATTAACTACCTTAGTTCTTTATTCGGGGATCGCGATGATTTTTTGTTGTAAAATTCCCTTGCTTTTGGGGCTTTTCGCTTCCCTTACCGAAGGCTTGGTGAGTTTTTCAAATTGGATTGTAACCGCGATCGATGCTTTACCAAATTCAGTTACAGAGGGATTAAAGCTTTCGGCTATTCAGGTCTTGCTTCTTTACTTCATGATAATCGGTGTCATGATATTACTGAAGTGGAAATCCAAATTGTCCTTGTTTGTGACCCTCCTCTGTGCCACCTTCTTTACCGGCCTTAGATTTTTTGATATTGCTGAAAAAAGAAGAGAGAAATGCATCCAATTCTTTAAAGTGCCTTATCAAAATGTCATATTAATTTCAAATGGAAGTTCATCTGTGGTACTCTATGATTCGTCTAAGAATACCACGTCAAGTCTTATGTTTTATATTCAAGGTTGGCTCATCGAGCATCGCCAAGGGCAGGTAAAAGCATTTTTTGAGCTTGAAAAAATAAAAACCGCAAGGCTTGTGATACCGGAAATGAACCTTTTTATAGCAGAAGGGATGCTGTTTTTTTACGGAAAGATTTTAAACTTTATTCCCGAAAATGTGGTCAATAGTAAAATCTCAAAACATTTTTTTACCCCATCGCAGTTGCGTATGGTCTCTAAATTAGAATTTTTAGCCAGAGATACCGTTTATTTGGGCTATGAAAAGGGCCTTTATCTGCACAAAAAGGACCATAATTATGGCCCCAATTATCAGAATTGTGTAATAAAAAACATTCCGGTTGTTGGGTATACAAAGTTGATAATCAAATAAAAAGCATTAAGTGAGGCGCATTTTTATTAAATAATTCAGGAACTCTTGAAAGAAATATAAAACAAATCTCAAATTATTTTATATTTGGAACTCTAAAACGACAATCAAAAACTCATGAAACCAACATCTACAATTAATTTAAATCACATGCAGTCATTTTTAGGCAAAATGCTTTTGTCATTTATTGCTGTGGTTGCCCTGAGCCTTACATCAAAAGCTCAGTCGCCTTATTGTAACGCACCCTATTATTACAATTATGGGGCTTGCACTTACTACTACATGTCAGTAAATGCTGTTGACATCAAGCAAGGGTCTACTTCCTTGTATTACAGAGCCCACAACACATTTGGCTACAATGGATGCAATGCATCTTCAGGGGATTATACGCTTTTCCAAGGATCCGGAGGAGCACCTTTATTTTCACTTAAAGCAGGAGCGACCTACCAAATGGGTTTCACTACCGGTATTTATTATGGAGTGAATATTTTTATCTGGCTCGATTTAAACGGAGATAAGGATTTCGGGGATGCCAATGAATTTGTGTCTTTGGCCAGTACCACTACACCAAAATGTAATGGAAGTGGAGGAGTTCTTCAGCCAAACTCATCAACCTTAACTTATTATAATATCACCATACCTGCGAGTTTAACTCCCGGAACCACCCGTATGAGAATACGCTCTACCTATGGTTATAACGGTTGTTATAGCACCAGCGATGCCGGTTGTACCAATATGTATTATGGAGAGTGTGAAGATTATACCATCAGCCTGGTCGCTAATTCTCTTGATGCCGCAACCACAGGTGTGACTACGCCACTTTGTAATCCTGCCATGAGTGCCACTGTAACCAATTTAGGAACTACAGATATATCCTCCCTTAATATTGGTTGGTCAGTGAATGGTGCTTACCAAACGGTGAATACCATCAGCTCTACCATCGCTAAATCAGGAGGAACAGGTACTGTAAATCTCTCTCCAAACTTTAATTTTGTAGATGGAACCAATTACACCGTTAAGGTTTTCACTTATGCGCCCAATGGAGGTAATGATGGTGACAAATCTGACGACACTGCAAGGGTGACCTTCCAGTATGTCGGCCCGGCAGGTACACCTACTACATTTGATGCGGTAAAATGCGGACCTGGTAAAGCACCCTTAAAATGTACCACTCCTTTCGCCACTGATTCAGTGGTTTGGTATAATGCAGCTACAGGCGGAAACATCATTGCCAAGGGCAAAAATACTTTATCTCCTTCGTTGGTTTTAGGGGTAAACAACTTTTACGCCCAAAGTTTTAAAATCTCAACACCAAAAGCGCTTGCAAATAGCCTTATGGGAAATTATACTTACTACACCACAGGCCAGGCATGTCAGGGCGGTTATGCCAACCTAACACCTGCTACCGATATGTTTTTAGACAGTTTCAGAATTAGATTGTACTTTAACAACCCCGGATCAACTTATAGCATTTACATGCGTTCAGGATCTTATATTGGAAACTATGGTTCAAGCGGTTGGACACAAATTGTGAATAACAAAGCTTCTAAACTTAGAACCATTAGTGGCCAATACATTGCAACCCTTTCGGTACCGGAAGTATTTTTAGCCAAGGGTACTACCTATGGTTTCTATATAATAAGTACTCAAAACAATCCTGTTTGGACTTTTGCTTATGCCCCTTCAGGTAATACGGTAACCAATGCAGATTTAACCTTATATACCCAGCATTATTTTTATGGATCTGCTCCATTCTCAGGAACAGTGCCATCAGCTTACCCAATCAATCTGGAAGCTAATTATCGAAATGCAACCTGCCCAAGCAACAGAGTTCCAATTAAAATTACGGTTAACCCAAGTCCTAATGGTGCAGCATGGACCAAGAGCACTCCTTTCCAAACTACCCAGCTCACCACCAACGGTACTATAGGTACTCCTGATGTGGTTGCAAAAAATGATGTTC
>CAZTXB010000013.1:0-87279 GCA_964617955.1 uncultured Chitinophaga sp. | reverse complement strand
TGATTATCGAAACATAAAATAAAAAAAGGGGTTCGAATCGAACCCCTTTTTTATTTTACCACTCTATGATTCCTTGAGCCTAAAAAGGCCTTCTGCCGAATAGAATTAAGATAGGTATTGTATTCTTCCTGAACTTTTATTTTCTTTGAATACCTAATTTTTAAACTTATGACTAAACTTTATCAAAAGAGCCTTTGGCTAGCTCTTTATCTCTTCTTTTATGCATCCTCATTAGCGCAACTTTACTGGAACACCAATGGGAGTTCCTCCGGCTGGACAAATGCCAATTGGAGCTCTTCCCCATCAGGGCCTTTTAGCGACAATTGGGTAAGTCAATCTTCGGTCGTCTTTGGGGCTAATTCAGCCATTACCTACGTATCTGGAACCCAGGTTGGAAATATTTCGGTAACAGGCTCATCGACAACTGTCAATTTCACTTCCGCGGGCTCCTTTTCTACCGGCGGTAACATCCGATCAATAGACATAGCCTCCGGTTGTACACTTAATTTTGGAGGACAAGATGTTTCGACTTCCAGTGGTACCGGCTTCATTAAAAATGGTCAGGGAACCTGGGACTTATCCGGTCAGGCAAACTCCTATCCCGGGGGATTTACCCTGAACAGTGGAACCGTTATTGCCTCAGGTAACAAAACCTTTGGAACCGGAGTTCTAACCATCAATGCTGGGGTCATTCAATCCTCTTCAAATTTGAATTACTCTATTTCAGCCGTAAATATTTACGGTGATTTTGAGCTTACAGGTACTGGAAATGATGTCATCACTAGCCCCGTTAGTCTTGGCTCATCCACGCGAAGTATTTCAAACAATATCAGTAGCGGGAGTAGGGCAATTTCAGGAATAATAAGTGGAAGCGGGTCGTCAGGACTAATCATCTCGGGCAGCGGTTCTAGTTTATTTATACTCTCGGGTCAAAATACCTATCAAGGATCGACTACAATTCAAGGAGGCACTTTACAACTCAACGCAACAGGGGGCGGTACCCTTCCTTCGGGAAATGAAGTATATGTTAATGGCGGTCTTTTAAAAGTGAGTAGCAACCAAACCTTGTTAAACTTAAACATGAGCGGTGGAGGAAACCTAAGCATTGATAGTGGAGTCACTTTGGTGGTTACCGGAGTTTTTACATCTGGAACAGGTTTCATTAGTAATATGGGAACCTTAATCCTCGGGGGCACAACGGCTCAGGGTTTTCCAGGAACTTCAACTTCCATTTCATCAATGAAAAACCTCACGATCAGCAATACCTCAGGAATTACCCTGAATCAGGACTTCGCATTCTCATCAGGCGGCAAACTCGATATACCATCCAATGCTGTTTTGAACATGGCTAACAAAAAAGTATCCTTTGCTAGCGGAGGAGAGATAAACATCAGTGGTTTACTCAAAACTTCCAATGCCAATGGGTTTTGTTGTCACACCTCCGCTTCGTTGGCCAGCTCAAATTCACCTTCCATTTCCCTGACAGCCAGTTCTGAAATAGAATTTAACGGTGACACACAAATTGTAAACAGCCGATCTGATTATGCACATTTAACGCTGGGTGGTACTGGGTCTAAAACCATGAATGGACATATACAGGCTTCGGGAAATTTAAACCTTGGTTCCGCCCAGTTGTCCAACGGAGGTTATAATTTTACATTAAGTGGCAGTCTTTTAGGTAACGGGGTCGTTTCAGGTAATGGCAAACTTTTAATGATTGGAGATTACAAAAGTATTTCCGCCTCTACCCTTCAACATTTGGAATTGAATCATGCGAATGGTTATTATCTGAACAGCACAGCAAAACTTTCAGGATCCTTAACCTTAATCTCAGGCTGCCTATTTTTGGGGAATTTCGATTTGATTTTACAAACCGGGGTAAGTGTTTCCGGGATCACATCAAGCCGATTTATTGTGACCAATGGAACAGGGTCACTCAAAAGAAATAACCTTACCGCGTCGGTGTTGTTTCCAATTGGTGCCAGCGATTCCACTTATAACCCCTTAACGTTAAGCAATTCGGGAACAGGCGATAATTTTAAAGTAAGGGTTGTTAATAATGTTTTAAGCCAGGGCATTAGCGGTACCGCAATAAATTCAAGTATCGTAAACAGAACTTGGTTTATTGAGGAAGACAGTGCGGGTGGGTCAAATGCAACTTTAAGCCTGAGTTGGAATGCTCTTGATGAATTGAACTATTTTAATCGAAATTCTTGCTATCTGTCGCACTTTTCGGGCTCCTGGAATGCCCTGTCAGCTGGCACGGCCACAGGAAGTGGTCCGTATGCTTTGACTCATTCGGGAATCACCTCCTTTTCTCCCTTCTCCATTGCATCGGGCGGAGCACTTCCACTCAAATTGTTGTCCTTTAAATCTCAAATGCTTGAGCACTCGATTTTACTAAAATGGAAAACGGCATTTGAAATTAATAACGAAGGTTTTACGATTGAAAAAAGTAAAAACGGATTGCAGTTTAGCAAGCTTGGGTTTATTAAGGGCAAAGGACATTCAAACGTTATAAGCGCTTACGAATGGGTTGACACCTTGCCATACCCAGGGACAAGTTTGTACCGTTTGATACAAAATGATTTTGACGGAAAGTCTGACACCATTGGCCTTATCCTATGTCATTACAAATCAGATTTTAAAGAGGTAAGGGTCTGGCCAAATCCATTTAGCGACCTCATCGCAATTAAACTTCACAACCCATTTGAGGAGATTCAACTGATGGATGCAAAGGGGGGGATTATCTTGCAATGTGAAGATCCTAAAGATGGATTGCTCGAACTTTGGACTTCCGAATTACAGAGCGGCATTTACTTTCTGCTTTTAAAGCAACGCCATCAAACAGAGATGATTCGCCTTATAAAATACTAAATCCCTAAAAGTGCTTTTATTGGATCCGCCCCATTCAGCAAAGTATTTGGATTTTCAAGTGCTTGCTTGATGCTCAACAAAAATCCCACCGACTCCCTCCCATCGATGATTCTGTGATCGTAGGACAAGGCCAGGTACATCATGGGTTTGATAACGACCTGCCCGTTTTCGGCAATAGGCCTCTGTATGATGTTGTGCATACCCAGAATGGCCGATTGTGGTGGATTTAAAATGGGGGTACTAAGCATAGAGCCGAATACACCACCGTTTGAAATTGTGAACGTTCCACCGGTCATTTCATCAATGGTGAGCTTATTATTTCTGGCCTTTTCAGCTAACTCAGCCACCTTTTTTTCAATATCCCATAGGGTTAACGATTCTGCATTTCTCATCACAGGAACCATGAGTCCTTTGGGGCCGGATACAGCGATGGCTATGTCGCAATAATCGTTAAAAATCATTTCACGGCCATCGATATAGGCATTTACTGCGGGATATTTTTGAAGTGCCAATATACTGGCTCTGGTAAAGAAAGACATGAATCCCAGACCTATGCCATGCTGTTCTTTGAACTTTTCTTTATACAAATTTCTAATTTGCATAATGGGCTCTATATTCACCTCATTAAAAGTGGTGAGCATAGCTGTCTCATTTTTTGCAGCTACCAATCTCACTGATACCGTTTGCCTCAGATTGCTCATTTTTTCTCTGTGCTGGTTTCTCAAACCTGATGCATGCATTGTTTCTGCTGGCCCTATACCGCTACCAATTGCAGGAGATGCCTCTATAGCATCAGCTTTCGTGATTCGCCCATTTTTGCCTTTGCCTTCCAACGTTTGCGGGTCAATGCCTTTTTCGGCAAGAATTTTTTTAGCTGAAGGGCTGGGAACTCCATGAGCATAGTTTTGAACCGGCGAAACTTCTGCGGGTTTGATTACATTTTCAACCTTTTCGGGTGTATTTGTATTTTCAGATAATGGGGCTTTAACGCTCGTGTCAATAAAAGCTGCGATAGCCCCAATTAAAGCTTCTGAGCCTTCTGAGAGTGCTATCGCTAAGGTGCCATCATGGGTCGCGTTGAGTTCAACAGTGGCCTTTTCCGTTTCAATTTCAGCAATGGCCTCATCCATCTTCACATAATCTCCATCCTTTTTCAACCATTTCGATAAGGTAACCTCTGAAATGGATTCACCTACCGTCGGTATTTTTAATTCAACCTTCATTTAATATTTTTTGATACTTAAATCAGCGCAAAGGTAGCTTTTACTTATCAAATTTATGGGGTAGACAGTACTATTTGTCCTAATCTTCATATCTGAATGGCTTGACCTCCAATTGTGTAATCGATGAATACTTAAACTCAAATGACTTGCGCTAGAAGCGCATTTTAATTTTTACCGGCATTTATTTGGCCAGGCATCGTTTAGTTTTCGACTCCAGTAATGATTGCAAGTAATTTTGAGTTCGCAGGCATAGAAATTTGTAATCAAAAAATTACTTTTGAAGTTCATGAAAAAATTATTCATTATTCTATTGGCGTTTTCGCTCTTTTCATCTTGCAAATACGAAGACGGGCCCAGCTTAAGTTTAAGGACCAAAAAGCACCGTGCAGTCAATATCTGGCATATCGACAAAGCCTTGGAGAATTCCGTAGATAAAACCGAGGATTATAAAACAGCCTTTGTTAATTATCAAATTGATATCAGAAAAGACAATAGTTATGAAATAAAGTATCGTCCCTTTAATATTGGAGAGTATACCGAAACGGGCACTTGGTCATTTACGGGAGACAAAATCTTTATAAATTTTAAACCTACCAATTCAAGCGGCATGAGCCAGTGGAAAATTCTTCGCTTAACAGAAAATGAAACCTGGGTCATTCAAAACATCGACGGTACAGATGTCGAATTGCGAATGAAAGATTGATTTCCTCAGTCATAAATCAGGTATTTCTTCCTCATCATTTCATACTTGACAAGGTCTGTTTTCCAGGAGTCTCTAATTTGCTGGCTGGTTTTACCTTCCTGAATTTGAATTCTTAAGGTGTCGCTTCCCGCCAATCGGTCGAATGAAGAATTTTTAAAAAAATCTCCGTTTTCTGGGGTATTGCTTTTAAAAAACAAAGGAAGCCACTCCAAATAAATTTGTTTGGAATCGAGTAGATAATGGTTGCAAAATTCGGTGAGCAAAATGCCTCTGCAATCCCTACCTTCATAGGGTGGGTCATCGGCTACGCCGGGTATTTTTTTAGGAGTATAAATGGTATTCCCGTTTTTTTGTCCCGGTCTTCCAAGCCATTCAAATGGCTTGGGGGTACCTCTTCCAACGCTCACATTGGTTCCCTCAAACAAGCCGAGCGAAGGGTATAAATAAACCGACTCCATGGTAGGTAAATTGGGGGACGGCTTTATAGGCAACTTGTAAAGGGTTTGATGGTGGTAGCCTTTAATCGAAATAATGTGAAGTTTGCATTTCGCGCCTCCGGCCAACCAACCTTCTCCGTTAATCATTTGTGCAAACTCGCCCACGGTCATACCATGTACCAGAGGAACCGGATGCATGCCAATAAAAGACTTAAATTTCAAGTCGAGTACCGGCCCATCTACATAATATCCGTTGGGGTTGGGCCGGTCGAGAATAATAAGAGGAATCGCGTTTTCGGCACAAGCTTCCATTACATAATGCATGGTAGAAATGTAAGTATAAAACCTCACCCCTACATCCTGAATGTCGAATATCATAAAGTCTATACCCCTTAAATCCTCAGGATTAGGTTTTTTGTTTTTGCCATAAAGGGAAGTAATACCCAATCCCGTTTTTTCATCTATTCCTGAATTCACTTTAGCTCCGGCACTGTGATCGCCCCTAAAACCGTGCTCAGGGGCAAAAATGGTTTTAATATGAATACCGAGCTTTAAAAGAGAATCCACGAGGTGGGTATGCTTAATAAAGGAGGTTTGATTTACGACCAGACCAATGGTTTTGCCGGTGATAAGTGGTAGGTATTTTTCGGTTTGTTCGGAACCGGTAATCACCATAGAATCTGAGCGGTTTATTCCTTTGTCTCTTAATTTGAAGTGGAGCGTATCATCGCTCACATGCCTTGGATTACCTTGGTTTTGACAAGATAATAAGGCCATGGAAACTATGAGAAATAAAAATCGCATTTTTGTACCGCTTTAACGGAGTTTCAATATTATAGAATGCCGGGCATAAGGGAAAGCCAATAAAAATAAATTTTACAAATTAAATTTTCATTCGAAAAATTACGATGAAGTTAAGCATTTTCATAGCAGGCAAAATAGCTGCCGGCACTCAAAAGACATTCACCTCGAGGATTATCAGAATTGCCTCGATGAGTGTAACCCTAAGTGTGGCTGTCATGATACTCGCCATAGGCATCGTAAAGGGTTTTCAGAAAGAAATCAAAGAAAAAGTCTCGGGATTTGGCGGCCATGTTTTCATAAAAAATTTAGATTTAAATCAGTCCGGTGAATTGGCACTCTTCCCGGAGTCCGATTCCCTGATCAATCGTTTGAGCAAGATAAAAGAAGTTAAGAGCGTATATACCATTTGCCAGAAACCGGGAATTCTTCGAACCTTGGACGAAGCTGAAGGGATTCAATGCAAGGGGGTTCCTCCGGGCTATTGCTCCCGCTTTATCAATCAATATATCGTGAGAGGCAGATCTTTGTTAACCTCGGACAGCTCCGATGCAAACGAAATTTTAATTTCTGAAATTACTGCCAACCGTTTGGCACTGGATACTGGACAGAGAACCGAATTGTACTTTATTCAAAAAGGTGAGGTGAGGCGACGTAAGCCGCTCATTGTTGGAATTTACAGTTCGGGAATATTTGAGTTGGACAAGAATTGTTTGCTTACTGATATTAGGATGATTCAAAGGATTTACAGTCATGGTTACGACAGCGTAAATGGAATAGAGATTTATTTAAATTCCCTCAACAACCTAAGCGAAAAAGCCGAAGAGATTGATGAGGCAATTCCCAACACCCTTAAGGCGCAATCGGTGAGTGAACTATATTTCCAAATATTTCAATGGCTTGGCTTGTTGGATATGAACGTAATTATTATTATCGCGCTCATGCTTATGGTTTCTGTGGTAAATATGATGACCGCGCTGCTTGTATTGATTATTGACCGAACGCCCATGATAGGAATTTTGAAATCCATGGGAAGCCGAACCTCTTTCATCAGAAGAATTTTCGTTTATAACGGAGCCAGATACATACTTTTGGGTCTTTTCTTAGGAAATGTCATTGGGCTTGGATTAGGAATGATTCAAAAGCGGTTCGGACTTATCAGATTAAATGAGGAGACTTATTATCTCAGTAAAGTTCCATTCGAAATAAATTTTTCAGACATGATTTTGATTAATGCGCTGACTTTTGCGGTTTGTTTCTTTCTCTTAACCGTTCCGGCCATGTATGTAAGCCGAATAAAACCTATAAAAGCGATAAGATTTGATTGAGGACGACTTTGCTTCGCTATCAAAAATAAGTTCTCCTGTGTAATGCGAATTGCCATCATTTATTTTTTTAGTGTCTAGTTAAAGTTCATAGAATCGCTCTATTGTCTTAAATAGCAACCCAATCTGTTTAACACGTAACCAAGCCATTATAAAAGTATGATCCAGAATGGTTTCCAATCGCTGTTATTTCAACCTTAATTTGCTATATTTCAATGTCTTAAACTTAGACTCTCGTTTCATCATATACGGTTATTAATTTTTAGTGAAATATGGAAATACTGCTCCTTAATCCCCTCCATAATCTCGATTTTTGCTGGTAAAAAGTTTAACCACTCTATGAAGCAAAAAATAATTTTTGGCCTTACCTTCTCCCTTGGATTTTTTATGTCCATGGCTCAAACTGAAAATACGCGTATCAAAAACGGGTTAATTATTTACCTGAACAACGACAGCTCTCATTTTTTGAAAGCTACCTTTTTAAATCAAACCTGGATGCGTTACAATGAAAACAACCCTGGAAGTACGGTCTTTGGAACCGTCGAGAACACTACCTTTGATATAGGCCTTCGCAGAACGCGTATGCAATTTTTTGGTCTCATTACCGACAGGGTATTTGTTTACTCACAATTCGGACAAAATAATTTCAATTATTTATCTCCCCGAAAAGCAGGCACCTTTTTCCACGATGTAACAGCAGAATATGGCCTTTCAAAGAAACACTTATGGCTAGGCGCAGGTTTAACCGGGTGGAGTGGTTTGTCAAGATACGCTTCACCCTCAGTAGGCAGTATTTTGACTATGGATGCCCCGCTATTTCAACAAGCCACTAACGACGCTACCGATCAGTTTCTTCGAAAGTTGAGCATTTATGCCAAAGGGAAATTAGGGAAATTGGATTACAGGGTGGCCCTTTCAAAGCCTATGTCCATCGAAAATTCGTCATTAAACTACGCCAAATTAAACGCCTATTCTGATTTTTCGAAAGCCCCGCCTCATTTACAATATCAGGGCTACTTTATGTTTCAGTTTTTAGACAAGGAGTTAAACCTAACACCCTATACAATTGGCACCTACCTCGGTAAAAAAAGGGTCTTCAATATAGGAGCGGGATTTATATTTCAAAATAACGCCATGATTCGCAAAGTGGCTTCCGACAGCATAAGTTCTAACATGGAACTTTTTGCTGTGGATGTTTTTTATGATGCCCCGCTTAACAAACAAAAAGGGACCGCCATTACTGCATATTGCGGCTACTTTAATACCAATTTTGGAAAAGGGCATATTCGAAACCTTGGCCCAATGGCGCCTACCAATGGAGTAGATAAAACCTTAGCCTCATTTAACGGAAGTGGGTCTGCCTTCCCTATGTATGGAACCGGTGCGGTTTTGTATGCCCAAACAGGATTTTTATTGCCGGATAGGCTGTTGGGTAAATTGGGAAAGCTACAGCCTTACGCTTCATGGATGCATGCAAAATACGACCGATTGTCAGATGCAGTTCAAACTTTTGACTTGGGATGCAATTGGCTTATTCATGGTCAGGGCTCCAAGCTTTCATTCAATTACCAAAGCAGGCCTATATTTAACACTGGAGGTTTGGGCTCCCAAGCCTTTAAAACCGGCAGAAGAGGATGTTTTGTTCTGCAGTATCAAATTTCCATTTAGCTCTCAGAAAAACAAGCAAGGGAAATTTATAGGTGGCTTGCTGACCATCAGGGCTTCAAGCTAATATGTTTACCGAATAATTCGCATAATAAATAAATTAAAAAATTGTAGGTTTGCCATCCTATCATGAAAAATATTTTTCTTGCCCTTTTATTTATACCAATTGCCTTAACGGCTCAAAAAACGCCAACCGAAAGCGAGTTGAGAGCCATGGTACTTTCACAAAATCTAGGATTTGAAACCTCAGATCTCGCAGAGTTTCAAATTACCTCGAGCACATATGATCATTCGAATGGCTTAACCCACGTTTATTTAAACCAAAAATTCAGGGGAATTCCGGTTTACAATGCCGTGATGGGAATCCACCTGGACCGTCAAGGAAATTTGGTTACTTTGAACCACAGTTTTTTAAAAAATTTAAACGCTTTGAAGAGCGAAACTGCTTGGCTCTTAGGAGTAGAAGAGGCGTTCTCATATGCTTATAATTTAAAAACTTCATATAACCTACTCTCTAAATCTTTCCATTTTTCAGAGACCGTTTCCAGTGGCTTTTTAGAGTTCAAATTTCATGACGAAAGGTTCTCGTCGGAAGATATAACTGTGAGTAAAGTATGGTTCCCTTCTGATCATGAAATTATTGCTGCATGGAATGTGAACTGGATGACATCTGATGGGGAAAATTGGTGGAACATTCGCTTGAATGCCAACGATGGGAACTTTCTCGATGAAAATAACTGGGTTTCGCATTGCAAAGCTGAGACTTCCGGATCATCTGATGGTCATAAATGCGATTTGCCCGGTCAGGGAGAGGGTTTGGGTGGCGGAATGGGTAAAACCAGTGCACAATACAACGTCATTCCACGACCAATTGAAAGCCCGTCCCACGGAGACAGAGCTTTGCTCAAAGACCCCAGCGACAGTCTTTCCTCACCTTACAGCTGGCATGATATTGACGGCAAAGCAGGTGCAGAATATACCATAACCAGAGGCAACAATGTTTACGCCAAGGAAGATAAAGACAAAAACAATACAGGGGGATACAGCCCGGACGGAGGCAGTAGTCTAAGTTTCGATTTTCCATTTGATAAAACAAAAAGGCATTCCGATTATCTCGACGCAGCCATCACCAACTTATTTTACTGGAACAATTTGATGCATGATGTGTGGTATCACTATGGCTTTGATGACCCTTCAGGCAATTTTCAAGTGAATAATTACGGCAGAGGGGGATCAGGAAACGATGAAGTGAACGCCGACGCACAGGATGGAAACGGAACCAACAATGCAAATTTCGCCACGCCTCCTGATGGCCAAAAACCAAGAATGCAAATGTATGTTTGGAATGTGAGCAGTTTGAGCACTTTGCTCAAGGTTTCAAGCCCATCGAGTGTGGCCAAAAAGTATACGGCTGTAGCGGCTGTATTTGGACCTATGCTTACTACCACCCCGATTAACGGAAATTTAGTTTTGGTAAACGACGGCAGCTCAACCCCAACTTTGGGTTGTTCGGCCCCAGTTAACAGCTCAGATATCAATGGTCAAATTGCTGTAATCGACAGAGGAAGCACTTGTACCTATGTCGATAAGGTTATGTTGGCGCAGGCTGCCGGCGCTAAGGCTGTCATCATCATAAACAATACCACCGGAAATCCGGTAACCATGAGTGGAACAGGGGGAGGCAGTATTAGCATACCCTCAATCATGATCACTAAGGCCGACGGCGATCTTTTAAAAAACGCCATGAAAACGGCTACCGTTAGTGCGAGTCTTTATGATTCTTTGGGTTCGTCGGGAAAACAATACGACAGCGATTTCGACAACGGGGTCATAAGTCATGAGTATGGCCATGGCATTTCAAACCGACTAACAGGGGGCCCACAAAATACCAATTGTTTAACCAATCAGGAGCAGATGGGTGAAGGCTGGAGCGATTTTTTTGCATTGGTCATGACCCACAAACCCGGGTCGAAAGGCATCGATAAGAGAGGAATAGGTACCTATGTGAGCGATCAGGCTACCGATGGAGGAGGTATACGTAACTACCCCTATAGTACCTCAATGACTATAAATCCGGTAACTTATGAAAACATCAAGACTTTTTCCGTTCCTCATGGAGTGGGTTCGGTATGGTGCAGTATGCTCTGGGATATGTATTGGGATATGATTGCCAAACATGGATATGACCCCGATGTTTACAATGGAAAGGGAGGAAACAACAAGGCCATGAAGCTGGTAATTGACGGGTTAAAACTTCAACCGTGTAACCCTGGATTTACTGACGGGCGAGATGCCATTTTACTGGCTGATAGAATGAACAACGGTGGGGCAAATCAGGATTTAATATGGAAGGCATTTGCCAGAAGAGGTCTGGG
Organism: uncultured Chitinophaga sp.; assembly: GCA_964617955.1. GTDB lineage: Bacteria > Bacteroidota > Bacteroidia > NS11-12g > UBA9320 > JABWCE01. Next base: position 75,873 of record CAZTXB010000013.1, on the reverse strand, counting down.
ATATGGCGCCATACAAGGCTCCGCCAACAACCGAACCGACGGGGTTCAAAGTTTTGTGGTACCCACCTTTAATCTTCCAGCCATTTCAAAACTTGCTAAACCACTTAGTCAACAAGGCGATACCCTGGTATACAGCATAACTTTAAAAAACAACAATGTAACTACCATCAAGCAGGTGACTTTGAGTGATACGTTAAAGTCAGGTTTGGCTTTCATTAAAGCTGAGGGTTATGCAAAAGGGGTGTTTAATAACAACATTTACACCGCTTTCTTCGATTCGTTGAAGGCCGATGAATCGGTTACCGTTAGCATTTACACCAAGGTTACAGCCTCAAATTCAAGTTTTATAGAAACGACAGATTTTGAAAACGGTCCCGGAATGTGGAAGGACTCCACCTTGGCAGGAAGCGGAAATTGGGTTTCGAGATCAAATAAGCAGAACAGTGGTACGAAATGTTATTATATGGCCACTGTTGGAGCTGTTTCGGATAAGGTGCTTATGAAAAAGTTTGATCTGAAAATCAGCAATCCGCACCTTGTTTTTTACCATTTATACAATACCGAAGCAGGATGGGATGGCGCTGTAATTGAGATTAATAAAGATGGTACCTGGGAAGACCTCGGTAGCCAAATGATAGAAAATGGATACAACAATACCATTGCGGTAAACCCTGCGAGCAACATCAGTGGGCAAGCTGCTTTTACCGGCAATGCTGTGTCGTTTATCAGAACGGTTATTGACCTTACACCCTATCAGGGCGACAGTGCGAGAATACGTTTCAGATTGGTGACGGATGCAGCCGGAGGAATTGAAGGTTGGTATGTGGACGATATCTCCCTGGTGAGCAATTATTCGGCTGTTAAAAACACAGCTTATGTTTCCGAACCCAAAGGCAGCAGCCTGAAAAGTGGAATAACGACCATGTTAAAATCTGATGGCACTGTAAACGTTAAGTCCATATCAGGATCGGGTTTTGCGGTATTCCCTAACCCTTTCAATGAAAAGTTTTTTATACAATCTTCTCATCAAAATTACAGCTATACCCTCACCGATATTTACGGACGCCTCATACAAAGTCACTCGAAAGCTTCAAAAAATTCGCAAATCGAAACCACAGCTTTGGCAAAGGGAACGTATGTTCTGAAACTTGAAACACCAATGGGTACCTCAACTTTCAAACTGATTAAGCAGTAAGGTCATAGAGTTTTTTTTCCTAAATATGCCTTTATCCCATAGATTATTTTCCGAATTTCGTTTTTTTATCCAACAGTCCAGCAGTGATACCTAAAATTGCCATTGTAATGCCTGCCTACAATGAAGGCGAGGTGATTTCAGAAGTCGTTTCGAAATGGACAAAGCTTTTGCAACAAGGATTTTCGGAAGATGAAAACCCGCGCCTGATTGTGGTTAATGACGGTTCAAGGGACAATACCTGGGACATTCTCGAAGCTCTGGCGGCGAATAATCCCTGCCTAATGGCAGTGAATCAAGCCAACGGTGGTCATGGAAATGCGGTAGTGAACGCTTATAATAAAGCCCTCGAACTTAAGGCTGAATATGTTTTTCAAACCGACAGCGATGATCAATTTGAGACTGAAGATTTTTTTAAGTTATGGGAAAAAAGAACGGAATCCGATTTTATTCTGGGGTATAGAAAGCAAAGATTTGATGCGCCAATTCGATTGGTAATCACCAGGATACTTAAAGCGTCGATTTATGTTTTTTTTGGAACAGCCATTGAAGACAGCAACATCCCCTTTCGACTTATCAAAGGTTCCTTTCTTCAAAAGTTGATGGATAACCTGCCCAAACCTACACCATTTGCACCGAATATCTTTATTTCAGTGATGGCCAAAAAGTCAGGACAGAAGCTTTTCAGTCTTCCCATTACCCACAAAGACAGACATACGGGAGAGGTAAGCATTAAAAAGATGAAATTACTGAAAGTCTGTTGGCAGAGTTGGAAAGAGCTCAATGCCTTCCGCAAGGCCCTGCCACACATTGCAAAGAATTTAGCAAGGGCTTAATTCTCAATAAGCTCATTGACGCTCAAGCCATCAAAGTTTCCTGAGCTCATCAACAGCAGCACGCATTTCTCTTTTAGTTCCTTTTTCAGCTTGTCGATCAACACTGCTTTATCATTGATTACTTCCACATTTTCAAACTCCGATGCTACCCGATCGGGTTCAAGCATTTTCATTTTCTTTATATCAAAAACATGGGTATTGTAATACACAATCCCCTTGTTTAAGCCATCCATAGAATATTTGTATTCTTTCAAAAATTCGGCATTTAAACTGCTGAAGGTGTGCAACTCAAATACACCAATAATTTTGAAGCCTTCAAACTGCTCTAATGCAGCTTTTACAGTTGCACTTAGCTTTGAAGGTGAGTGAGCAAAGTCGCGGTAAACCTTCAATTCGGGAGTGTCCCAAATTTTTTCGAGTCTTTTGGCAGCTCCTTTAAAGGAAGCAATGCTTTTCCAAAAATTCAACTCTTCAATACCTAAAGTCTCGCAGGCCATTGAAGCGGCATTCAGGTTTAATAGATTGTGTTTGCCAAAAACCTGAATAGGAAAATTTTGCCCCTTGCATTGTACAACGGTTAATCCCTCTTCAATTTTATAGGTTGGAACCCCATAGGGCCTCACCTTGCACTGCGCTTTATGCGATAGTTCACTTAAATCTTTATCCTCTTCACAGTAGATTAAAGTTCCTTCCGGCTCAATGGAATCGATAAATATTTGGAACTGCTCAAGGTAATTGGAATAGGTCGGAAAAACATTGATATGATCCCAGGCGATGCCTGTTAAGATGGCTACATGGGGTTTATACCAGTGGAATTTAGGTTTCAAATCAAGCGCAGAGGTAAGGTACTCATCTCCTTCAATAATCACAATGGGAGCATGACTCAGTTTTACCATGCGCTCAAATCCTTCAAGTTGAGAACCTACCAGATAGTCAAAATCCAATCCACATTTCATCAAAACATGCATAATCATGGCTGTGGTGCTGGTTTTTCCGTGACTACCTCCAATCACTATCCTGGTTTTCTCTTTGCTGTGCTCATAAATATACTCTGGAAACGAATATATTTTTATTCCCAGCTCCCGGGCCTTCAATAGTTCAGGATTGTCGGCCCTTGCATGCATACCTAAAATAATAAAATCCAGTGCTTCGTTGATGTTTTGAGCATCCCATCCAAATTTTTCAGGCAGGAGGCCTTTGGCTTTGAGTCTCGACAAGGCCGGTTCAAAAATTTCATCGTCACTTCCTGTAACCGCATACCCTAAATTATGAAGCTCGAGGGCCATGTTGTGCATCACGGCACCTCCAATAGAAATAAAGTGGACTCGCATTAAGCGAAATTAGAATTTTGTTGAGTAACCCTTATTAAAACTTATTAACCCATGACTTAAAAATGAGAACCTCAATTAAAAAACTTTCAATTTTCAAAAATCATGATCAAATGAGGAAGTGTTACTTTTGCAGAAATATGGAGCTTATCAAGAAATACACAAACGGTGAGGTAACCATTGTTTGGGATCCTAAAAAATGCATACATTCAGGCAAATGTTTCAGAGGTTTACCAAGTGTTTTCAGCCCTAGGGAAAAGACTTGGATCAAACCTGAAGGTGCCACCACCGATGCCATCATTGAACAAGTAAAACTATGCCCGAGTGGTGCTTTGAGCTTTCTTATGAATGAAAATTTTTAAAAAAGCAAAGGGCCTAAAAGAGATTCCGCTTTAGCAACCTCTATACCCTTTCTTTTGGCGTAATCTTCAACCTGATCGTTGCCAATGCGTCCGACTGAAAAATACTTGCTTTTGGGGTGGGCAAAATAAAATCCTGAAACTGAGGCGGCCGGAAACATTGCGTACTGTTCGGTTAATTGGATGCCCGTGTGGTTTGAAACATTGAGCAGTTCAAATAATTTAACTTTTTCGGAATGCTCAGGGCAGGCAGGATATCCCGGCGCCGGCCTAATCCCGCGGTACTTCTCAGAAATCAAATCCTCGTTGCTTAAGGCTTCATTTTGGGCGTAGCCCCAATATTCTGTTCTCACCAGTTTATGCAAATATTCGGCAAAGGCTTCGGCAAATCGGTCGCCTATTGATTTTATCAAAATGGAATGGTAATCGTCATGATCGGCTTCATATTCTTTAGCCAACTCGTCAATTCCAATGCCGGCAGTGACTGCAAAAGCTCCTAAATAATCTTCTTCGCCTACATAATCGGCCAAGGAAATATTGGGTATACCGGGGCCCATTTCCCTTTGCTGGCGTAAAAAATGAAAGGTGGTGCGAATATTTTTGCGTTCTTCATTTTCAAAAACCACCACATCATCGCCTACGGAACGGGCTGGAAAAATGCACATAACCCCATTGGCGGTAAACTTTTGTTCCCGAATCAACTCATCGATTAATCTGTTGGCATCGTCATACAGCTTTTTTGCCTCTGAGCCAACCAATTTGTCTTCCAGTATTTTTGGAAACTTTCCTGCCAATTCCCAGGTTTGGAAAAAGGGAGTCCAGTCAATGACCGTTCGCAAAGCACTTAAATCAAAGTTTTCGAATACTTTAATTCCAATAAAATTTGGTTTATCAGCCTTATCATCCGCATTTTTAAATTTGTTTAATCGGGCCTTCTCCAGGCTGAGAATGTTTTTATCCAACTGGCGCAAAGCGTGATTTTCGGCCAAGGCTTTATATTCACTTTTTATTTTTTTATCAAAGGCATCGCGGGTCTGGGCACTCAAAAGACTTCCCACCACCGGAACACTTCTGCTGGCATCGAGCACATGAACCATGGGCCCGTCGTATTCAGGAGCTACCTTTACAGCGGCGTGAATCCTTGAGGTGGTAGCTCCTCCTATGAGTAAAGGAGTGGTAAAGTGATTGCGCTTCATTTCCTTCGCCACATGCACCATTTCGTCAAGGCTGGGGGTGATAAGGCCACTCAAGCCAATGATATCGGCATCTATTTCCCTTGCGGTCTGTAATATTTTTTCACATGGAACCATCACGCCCAAATCCACAATTTCATAATTGTTGCAAGCCAATACCACACCTACGATATTTTTTCCAATATCATGTACATCTCCCTTTACGGTGGCCAACAAAACCCTGCCGGCTCCTCTTTCGTCCTTCTGGACCTCACCGGCCAGTTTGCGCTTTTCTTTTTCTTCCAGAAGATAGGGTTCAAGATACGCCACTGACTTTTTCATCACCCTGGCGCTTTTTACCACTTGCGGCAAAAACATTTTACCCGATCCAAATAAGTCGCCTACCACATTCATTCCGGCCATGAGGGGGCCTTCTATAACCAAAAGTGGCTGACCCAATTTGAGTCTAGCCTCTTCCGTATCTTCATCAATATAATCGGTAATGCCTTTAACCAAAGCATGTTTTAGCCTTTCTTCAACACTGGTATTTCTCCAGGCTACTTCATCTTCAACTTTTTTATCTTTCGACTTAACGGTTTCTGCAAACGCTATCAACCTCTCGGTGGCATCCTCTCTCCGGTTGAGGATCACATCTTCAACCCTTTCTAAAAGATCTTTTGGAATCTCATCGTACACTTCTATCATTCCGGCGTTTACAATTCCCATGTCCATGCCCGCTTTAATGGCGTGATATAAAAAAACCGAATGCATGGCCTCCCTCACCGGATCATTGCCTCTAAATGAAAAGGAAATATTGCTCACTCCTCCGCTTACTTTGGCGTGCGGCAAATTTGCTTTTATCCATCTGGTAGCTTCTATATAATCGACGGCATAATTGTTGTGCTCATCCATACCGGTTGCCACGGTGAGTATATTGGGATCAAAAATGACATCTGTAGCGGGAAACCCTACTTTTTGTGTTAAAATTTCGTAAGATCTTTTGCATATGGCAATGCGTCTTTCGAAATTATCAGCCTGACCTTGCTCGTCGAAAGCCATCACCACTGTGGCAGCGCCATAAAGTTTTATAAGCCTGGCTTGCCTCATAAACTCTTCCTCGCCAGCTTTAAGGCTTATGGAGTTTACTATTCCCTTGCCTTGCAAACATTGTAAACCGGCTTCAATAATTTCCCATTTGGACGAATCCACCATGATGGGCACCTTGCATATATCCGGTTCGGCTGCGATGAGGTTAATAAATTTCCTCATGGCCGCCACGCCATCCAGCATCCCCTCATCCATGTTAATATCAATAACCTGCGCTCCATTTTCAACCTGTTGGCGGGCCACTGAAATGGCTTCGTCGTATTTGTCGTTTAAAATGAGCCTTGCAAACTGTTTAGAACCGGTAATATTGGTGCGCTCGCCAATATTCATAAAGTTGGTATGCGGGGTAAGCACAAGTGGTTCAAGACCACTTAATCTCATATAGGGATGTATTTCTTTCAAAATCGATATCAGCGTAATGTTTAAGTTTAATTTTATACGACTATGGTAAACGGCTAGCGCTAACCACTAAGCATTCTCCATTAAATCCAGGTCATAAACTCCTAACCTTATATGGTCAAGTATGGATAATATTTCGTTAATATCCTCCGATACCACCAGTTTCATTCGCGTTTCTTTAAAGTGGGGGAAGCCTTTAAAATAATTGGCATAGTGCCTTCTCATTTCAAGCAAGCCTTGTCGGTGGTTTTTCCACTTAATACTCTCCATAAGGTGTTGTTTACAGGCATTTACCCTCTCCAAAACAGTAGGGCCTTCCATGGCATATCCAAATTTTAAATGGTGTTTAATCTCCCTGAATATCCAGGGGTTGCCTATAGACGCTCTGCCTATCATTACACCATCAACTCCATAGCGATTTTTGAATTCGAAGGCTTTCTCAGGGCTGTCCATGTCTCCGTTTCCAAAAATTGGGATGTGAATCCTTGGATTGTTTTTAACTTTTCCTATCAAAGTCCAGTCGGCCTCTCCTTTATACAATTGCACCCTGGTCCGACCATGAATGCTCAACGCCTTTATGCCTATATCTTGCAGTCTCTCGGCTACGTCTTCAATGTTTTTTGTGGATTCGTCCCAACCTAAGCGTGTTTTAACGGTTACCGGCAAATGGGTGCTGTCAATAACCGCTTTTGTCATGGAAACCATTTTTGGAATGTCTTGCAAAAGAGCAGCGCCGGCCCCCTTGCAGGCCACTGCCTTCACCGGGCAACCATAATTGATGTCAATTAAATCGGGTTTCACACGCGTTGCAATTTCAGCGGCTTCACGCATGCTTTCGATATCGCTTCCAAAAAGTTGAATTCCAATGGGCCGCTCATATTCGAAAATATCCAGCTTTTTCATGCTCTTGGCGGCATCGCGGATCAGTCCTTCAGAGGAGATAAATTCAGTGTACATTAAATCCGCGCCATTGGCTTTACAAACCGCTCTAAAGGGCGGATCGCTTACATCCTCCATGGGAGCAAGCAGTAAAGGAAATTCGCCCAATTCAATATCGCCGATTTTTACCACGTATCTGAAAAGCTGCAAAGATAATTTTTTAAAAGGGTTAATGAACAACTCCCTAAAATCTGCAATGGTAATGGGATTTATCCTTGGTATATCCTTCTCCTGCATTATTTCATCTACTTACCCAAATATCAAATTATCACCCTCACTATATTTAAGTTTCTAGAAAACTTTATCCCTCATAAGATAAATCCAGAGGTTTCATTTCAAAATAGCTTTTCCGAAATAATACCACAAAATATCCTAGCGAAATCCTCCCTGCTTTCAAAGACCACTAACGTTTGCATTGTATATTTTGAGCAGCCCAAAACAACTCCTTGTTCCGTGGTTAATAACCATTGACAGAATTTATAAAATCATGAACAAATTCTTGTGCTCATGATAACTGCTATGCCTAAATATCACTTTATGACCTCGTTAAAATTTAAGTATTTTTGAAGGAACATAAAACAAAAAAGATAAAATCTCCTTTTCTAGTGACTCTAAGAAAAATTTACCCCCACGTCAGGTCATCATTTTTATGGATTCTAATATTGTTAGCAACCAATATCTATCCCCAAAATGTTTACATTCCTTTAAGAGTTGGCGACAGATATAGCCTCGCCGACAGCAGCGGTAACCTGGCCATCAATGCCAAATATGACCATATGCAATATATTGGTCCTCATTATTTTTCTTATGCCAATTATATCCCTTATACCGATACCATTCACTGGTATGGCGGAAGAATTACCTTCGAAGAGAAATTCAAAATAAGTTCAGGTGTTTATCACAAAACCAAACGCGTTTTGTCAAATGGCACCCACCAACATTACGAAATAAAGCCTGGTGTCTTTATTATTGGTTCTGAACATGGATACGTCAGTGAAAACAGTATGATTTACACCCTCAGCGGCAAACCCCTGTTCAAGGAAAATTTAAAAAAGTTTAACCTTTTCGAAGAAAATGGCCAAAGCATAAAAATTAAAAATAGATACCGGTTTGTCTCATTTTTCACGGAGCACTACGACAAATCTTACAGCTTCTGCGTTTACGATTTAGACAAAGAAAAACTGGATTACGTTTTGTTTCATGTGAAAGATTTTAAAATTGAAAGAGACCATTATCTGTATTCAGGTTACTTAAAATGTAGTTACAGCGATACGAATTATAATTACCACAACAAGATCATTTATTTTGACCAAAAGACCAATCGGTATCAGATTTCTGATAAAAAGAAAATAGATGAGACCGATGGCTATGGTACAATGGGAGGAGACGAAATAATTGGGCCTGATGTAGATGTACCTTCATATTCGGGCTCTCCTGATGGACCATCGGATACCTTAAGGAAAAAACCTATTTCCCCACCTAAACCAAAGATGGTCATGAGGAGGACCAATTTTACCTATAAAAATGATTCGGTATTATATAGGGGCGATTCAATCCTTCTTTTTAAGCCGAACTGTAAATTCATTTATTATGAAAAAAAACCTGCAACACAAACGTTTCCCCTCATTTACCTGAAAAATAAAAAATTTGGTTTGGTTTTATCCGACAGTAGCTTTACTGAAACAGTTTATGATTCACTCACCTACATCAAAAATCAATATGGATTGTTCTCGAAAAGCTACAATATTCTATACTATGCCGGTGTATTAACACAAGAAGGCAAATGGCAATTTGGTATTCTCAATCAGGAAGGTCAGGAATTGATTCCAATTAATTACGACACTCTTCTCACTTTTTTGCCTGAATTGCGCTCCGATAACGATGAAAAAACCAAGACCCGCGAATATTTTACCCAAGAGCCTTATAAATACACTAATAAAATTACTGAGCCTAAAGAAATACATATGGACAGGCTGCTAAGGGCATATAAAAACGGCAAGTATGGTGTATTATCGGTTGAAAACGAAGTGATTGTGCCATTTGAATACGATGAAATATTCGCCAATGGTTTGAATTTTTTCAGTCCACTAAAATCTGATTTTATTATTTTAAAGAAGGCAGGCAAGTATGGCATCATTCAAACAGATTATCGAGGAAAAATAAGGTGTTTTGTTGCTCCAGTGTACCCCTATCTTCCAACTTATTATTACGAAAACTACAACAACATCAACAACTTTAACGTATATGGGTTATCCAATTCGAAATCACTGTTTTTTTGCTTAGCCAAGTCTGGAGGTCAATTGTTTTATAAGGAGAAATAATTGGAGAATCTTCACTGAGTTTGAACCCATAATAATACCTTATTTTTACGCCATAAATTTTTCGAAAATGAAAAAACTCCTCATTCTTTTCTTCTTTGTGCCACACCTGCTTTTTGCACAAGAAGGGATTACCGATAAAAATTACAAAATTTACTCAACCAAACTCGGAAAAGAAGTTGATTTAAAACACATTGTAGATGAAATGAACCATCACGATGTCTTGATTTTTGGAGAGGAACACAACGACAGTGTTGGCCACTTTTTAGAGCAAGCCTTATGGACAGGCTTATATGCACAGTTTGGATCAAACACCTCGCTTTCGCTGGAGATGTTCGATCGTGATGTTCAATTGGTTATGGAGGAGTACTTGAAGGGATACATTCGCGAAAAAAATTTCAAAAAAGACGCGCGAGTATGGAGCAATTACCGCGATTACAGGCCTTTGATAGAACATGCCAAAGACAAACATCTAGAGGTGGTTTGCGCTAATTCACCAAGCCGATACACCAATTTGGCCGGGAGAAAAGGGCAAAAGGCCCTTATGGAATTGCCTAAAGAAGCCAAAAAGTATTTTGCCCCCCTTCCTTACGATACCGCATCTGGTGCTTACTATGACAAATTGATGGCCTTGACCGGCCATGCCCCTTCAGGCAAGGATACCGGCAAAAAGGCATTGCCGGCCATGAGCATGGGAAATTTTAATTTGATTGTGGCTCAGTCGCTTTGGGATGCCACCATGGCTTACTCGATAGCCGAGTATTACAAAAAAAATAGAGACAAAAAAATCATGCAAATCAACGGGCGTTTTCATAGCGATGAAAAGTTTGCCATTGTAACCCAATTAAAAAAGTACGGTCCTAAAATAAAAGTGCTCACCATTTCCTGCACCAATGATGAGAATTTTCCAAATATCGATTGGACTACCTATTCCAAAAACGGAGATTATCTTTTGATAACTGATCCGAAAGTGCCAAAAACCTATAAGGACTAGTTTGCTTGCCACATAAATTTCACCAAATTTGCAATTCGTGAACCCCCAGCCTAGCATAAAGCTTATTTCCCGCTTGCTCTTAGCATTTGGGGTGATGCTGGTGAATGGGTTTTTATTCACCCTTCTGGCAGGATGGCTATGCAATGCCATTTACCACACCGATATAGGAAATTATATTTCTTTGGGAAATTTTAGCAATCCCAATCAAACCCAAATCTCGGCAACCCGTTTATTTATAGCCATTTCATCCATCGGTACCTTTTTAGTTTCATCGCTGGTGTTGGCTGTCATTTTTCGACAAAAACCTACTGAATATTTGGGCCTTAGCACCTTTCCCAAACCTATATATTTTTTTATGGTGCCCATTTTATTGATGGTCAGCCTGCCATTTATGTCATGGTTGATACAGTGGAACAGTCACCTTCAATTGCCCGGATTTTTAGCAGGCCTGGAACAAAAATTGAAAGAATTTGAAGCGGCCAACGAAGGTTTGTATACACTCATGTTTGGGCTAAACTCCATGAACGATGTGGTCATTAATATTTTTGTCATGGCCCTCATTCCAGCCATAGGTGAGGAATTATTCTGCCGTGGCGTACTTTTGAATATTGTTTTTGATTACAATGGCAAAATGTTCCGATCCATTGTGATTGTTGCCCTCATTTTTACCCTTTTCCACCTCCAATTTTATAAATTTATGCCCATGATGGCTTTGGCTATTTTATTAGGCTTATTTATTACCTGGACTCAAAGTATTTGGGTCTCCATACTTTATCATTTTTTAAATAATGCCTTTGTGGTTTGGGGTGCGCATTTGGAACAAAAGGGAGTGAAGAATTTTTTGACCGATACGGATGCCCAGGTTCCTTTTTATCTAGGTTTATTGAGCCTATTGGCCACTTTATCCGTGATGGTTTGGCTAAACAAATTTTCAAAAAAAGCTGAAATTTGAAAAATGGTACTAATGTTTTAATTTTATACAATTATTGATGAACAATTTAAAGAAAAGAGCGATTGCCGGAAGCATTTATGTGGCTCTCATTTCATTGGGATTACTCATGGGCAGCTGGACTGCTTTTATCCTATTTTTTATCCTTACAATTTTGAGTTTGTGGGAGTATAAGGGGCTGCTTTTGAAGGAACTTTCCATTTTACAAAAAACCCTATTTATCACTTGCGGCTTATACCTCTTCACGATTACCTGTCTGTGGCAGTTCATGTTTGTGCCCAGACTTTATTTTGGTATAGGTTTAACGATAACGGTTTTGCTCTTTGTTGTTGAATTATTTCATAAGCACAAGGCTCCCTTTGATATGATTGGGCGACAGATTACCGCATGGATTTACATCTCTTTTTCATTGGCCTTACTTTATGGCATTGGTTATCAAAAATTCTTGTATTCCGATGGCAATATGGTTTATAACGGAAAATTGGTCCTTGCCATTTTTATTCTGATTTGGGCCAACGATACCTTTGCCTATCTCATTGGGAAGTGGTTAGGCAAACGTCCATTGTTTAGCCGAATATCGCCTGCAAAAACCATAGAAGGTAGCATCGGAGGATTGATATTTACCGTTGCGGGTGCAGTGGGAATTTATTTTTGGCAGCAACAGTTTACATTATCTGAATACCTGATTTTGGGAGTTATTATTAGCATTGGGGCTACCTTAGGCGATTTGCTTGAGTCTATGCTCAAGAGAAGTTTAAATATCAAGGACTCCGGAAATATTATTCCGGGACATGGAGGCATCCTCGACCGACTAGATGCCAGTCTCATAGCAGCCTGGCTCGCTTTTGTTTACTTTCAATTTATTTAAAAACAGACTCGATTAAGGAGCTGTTTGAGGATTTTCTAAAAGGCATGGGCTAAGCAGCTTTTCCATTGCTAATGAATCCTTAAAATTGTATTGCCTTCACATAAAATTCATTAGCTTTGCGCCTCATTTTAAAACCAGAACTAAAATTTAATAAGCAATGAATGCTAAGATTCAGGAGCATTTGAATCCACTGGATTCAATGAAGGAGCGATTTAAAAATGCCGCAGACATTTTAGGGCTTGATCAAATGACTTACGATATGTTGATCAATCCGCAGAAGGTAGTCATTGTAAGTTTACCGGTTACCCTCGACAATGGCAAACTTAAAGTTTTTGAAGGCATCAGGGTTGTGCATTCCGCAAGTATGGGGCCCAGCAAAGGAGGCATTCGTTATTCGATGAATGTAACGCTTGATGAGGTAAAGGCCTTAGCTGCCTGGATGACTTGGAAGTGCGCAGTGGTAGGAATCCCATATGGTGGCGCCAAAGGAGGAATCAAGTGCGATCCTCGGAATATGAGCGCCGGCGAGCTAGAAAGATTAACCCGCTGTTATACCGCGGCCATGCAAGATGTGTTTGGCCCCGACCGCGATATTCCGGCACCCGATATGGGAACAAATCAGCAAACCATGGCCTGGATCATGGATGAATACTCAAAAATTAAAGGAATCTCGAGCCCGGCTGTGGTCACCGGAAAACCCTTAATTTTAGGAGGTTCTTTAGGCCGTGTTGAGGCTACAGGACGTGGTGTTATGGTTTCGACCAGAAGTGCCATGGCCAAATTAAAAATGGACCCTCAAAATAGCACATGTGCTGTTCAGGGTTTTGGAAATGTTGGTTCGATATCAGCCAAACTTATCGCCATGCAGGGTTTGAAAATTGTGGCTATATCCGATGTTACAGGGGGGTATTATAAAAAGGACGGAATTGATATAGAAGATGCCATTGATTACGTTTCAAAAAACAATGGAACCTTAGAAGGATTTAACGCCGATAAGATTACCAATGATGAGCTTTTAACCTTAGGAGTAGATGTATTGATTCCTGCTGCTATGGAAGATCAGATTACCGAAGATAACGCCCATGCCATTAAAGCCAAATTGGTGGTAGAAGGCGCCAACGGACCTATTGCGAGCAATGCCGATAATATTTTACTCGACAAAAATGTGAATATAGTTCCCGATATCCTTGCCAATGCCGGAGGTGTAAGCGTTTCGTATTTTGAATGGGTACAGAACCGCCTGGGTTATTATTGGACAGAAGAACGGGTGAACAGAAGGGCCGACAGGGTCATGAAACAGGCCTTTGATGTGGTATACAATGCCGCCATGAAATACAATGTGAGTATGAGAACCGCTGCCTATATAGTGGCCATCGATAAAGTGGCAAGTACACAAAGGTTAAGAGGCGTATTATAATGTTACTGCATCGCGAAGGTTTTGCTACCATTTTCATAGCGTCTATTGTCCTGATAGGCATTAATTTTTTATCGGACCGCTATATATCCAATGACTTTGTAAAGAACACCATCGTAATTTTTTCTTTGCTCATTTTTATCATTGTACTTCAATTTTTCAGAAATCCCATTCGCAAACTAACCCAAAGTGAAAATGCAGTGGTTGCCCCTGCCGATGGCAAAGTGGTGGTGATTGAGAAAGTTTTTGAAAAAGAATTTTTGTATGCCGAATGCATGCAGATTTCAATCTTCATGTCGCCTCTGAATGTGCACGTGAACCGAAACCCTGTGGCTGGGAAAGTTAAATATTTTAAATACCATCCCGGTAAGTATCTTGTGGCCTGGCATCCAAAGTCGAGTGAGTTAAATGAACGCACCACAACCGTAATCGAAAAGGCCTATGGTCAACAAATCCTATTCCGACAAATTGCAGGTGCATTGGCGCGAAGAATTTGCTGGTATGTGAAAGAAGGCCAAATTGTTGAACAGTCCAAAGAAATGGGTTTTATCAAATTTGGGTCACGAGTGGATGTTTTCGTCCCATTAAATGCTAAACTTAACGTTAAATTGGGCGAAAAGACCAAAGGAGGACAAAGCATTATTGCAGAATTGAACTAAGTAAATTAACTTTGTAGTATAAATCATCAAGAAAATGAAAAAATTAGTATTAGTATTGGCCATGGTTATAGGTGGTATGATTGCATCAGATGCAGTGGCAGCCATTACCTACAATAAAACCAGCATCGTAAAACACGAAGAGCCTAAAAAAGCCAAAAAGAAAAAGAAAAAATGCTGTAAGAGTGAAGCGACTTCAACAACTACAGTTAAAAAAGGGTGTTCAAAGGAAGGATCATCTTGCTGCAAGAAGAAAACCACCGAAACTCCAAAAGGAGAATAATCGAAAATTTACTTTCATAAAAAAACCGTCAAGTGAAAGCTTTGACGGTTTTTTTTATGCCACAATACTTTTAGGACCTCGGTTTAACTTTTGACAAATTTACCCTCTCCGAGATGGGTGCTCTTGCGTTTTGGCTTGTCATAAAAACGCTTCGCTCGGAACCCATAATGCATTTCATTATTTTAGTAAGATACTGTGTAACGCTTGCAAAATATTTGCAGTAAACATTTTAAAGTTTTTAGATAGGCCTTGTTTCATAAGCATTTAGCACGGTTCATTTGCTTGTAAAACCTTACTTCATCATTTTTTGGTTCATTTTATGAGCTAAAAATCCGCTGAGGCATCCAACCAAAGCACCTGCCAAAACATCGCTTGGGTAATGCACACCCAAATGCATACGACTATATCCCACCGACCCGGCCCATAAATATGCCGGCAAGGCCACATACCATTTTGGGTAAGCCAGGCTGAGGTTTGTGGCCGTGGCAAAGGCCAAGGAGCTATGACCTGAAGGAAAGGAATAAGGTCCTGTTTTTGTTTCTTTGAAAATATCCTGATGCGTTACATAGGGTCTTTCTCTTTGAATACTGTACTTCAGTCCAAAGGTAATCATGCTATTGATGGCAAGGGATCCCGCCGCTACAAATGCTTTATTTTTGCCTTCCGGCCAATGCTTCGATTGGCCCAAAATATAAAAACACAGGGGTGTGGCAATTGAAACAGGGATTGCACTTTGGCTTATACCTATCCAAAATTTATCATGCCGGGGGCTTGGAGAGTTGATGCTCTGCAATAACCTAAGGTCAATACTTTGAGCATTTGCCGCAAAAAGCCAAAAAGTAAGGAGAATGAGAACAAATAATCGGCGCATGGTTTTTTTCAATCAAAGGCGTAATCCTCAAGGAAGGCATGATTTTCCAATAGACGACCATTCTCGCACAGTGTTGCATTTTTAATCATTACACTATCGGGCTTAATCAATTCGGGCAAAATATATTTTTGCAAGTCTTCACCGAATGCCTTGGAAGCGTCAGCAGGCAATTCACTGGGCAAATTCGGGACCGCCAAAACGTCAATTCCATGCTCTAGAAATGGCTCACATTCTTGCTGCAATTGAGGATTCCAGCCAAATACAGGACTATGACTTTCTGTTTCCCGAATGGTTATGGGCACTGAGCCATTAATATCACAGCTGATATCTCCAATGAGCTTTATTTTAAAATCCTTAGCGCGGGTATCCTCGGCTTCAAAATGTCGGGGTAGCTCGCTGTCCCAATAAACCCCATTAATTAAAATATCCGTTTTTTTAGTATAAGGAGCAAACAACGACTGATATTGGTTGTGATTTTTAAAAAAGTGGTCATGGTCAAAAGCTCCTCCATTTTTATTTTCGTAAAGGTGGCCAATATCCAATTGACAAAATACCGACTCTGTAAAATCGCCATTTAAAAAATCTTCAGGACTTACTTTTTTCAGGTTCAGGGCACTCATGACTTCAATTACCCCTGATGATACTCGACCGCTCCCTGTTACCACCAAACGGTACTTTCCTTCTCTAAAAACTCTGGAAATTGAATTCAGGATACCCTTCATTTCCTCATAATGCTTGCATTCATAGGCAGGGATAGTATGGAATAAACTTTTTCTGATACCCCAGGCCCTCAGGGTTTCATATGCGCCAACCAAACCTGCAAATCGGCCGAATCCTAAAACTCTGGCCCCATTTTTCCAGGTGAGGCATTCGTAATCCACCATTTTAATTTTTTTGTTTAAAATGGCTTTAAACATTGCCTGGTTATGGCTTTGCTTTTTGATGGTATGAGAGAAAAAGAGATAGGTTTTGTGGTGGATTAACTTTTCAGCCGGCACTTCCTTGATGCCAAATAATATATCACAAGAGGTCATGTTCTCTACCACACTGATACCCTTATTCATATATTCTTCGTCAGTAAAAATCCTATGCTCCGACGATTGCACCAGAATGTCTACAAATTTATTTTTGGCTTTTATGTCGGCACATTGATCCGGAGTAAAAGCCACGCGTCTGTCCGGCGGCTGTTTCTCTTCTCGGAGCAATCCATAGATGATCATGTTGCGAAAATAAGCATTTCAACCAGAGAATTGGTTTAGAATGAGTTTATCAAAAACAGTTGAAGCATTCAAAAATAAAAGAATTATGACAGAGCCTTTGAGGAACCATGCCTCTTTGTGCTTATCTTTGTATACCAATTGGGGTTGACCGGATTTGACGGGTTGTGCAATTGGTGTGTAAGCATGTAGAGACTTGTACCAGTAGCTCTTTAATCAGAAGGTTCAAAACATAACAGGCGATAATTCTTTCGCAATGGCTGCCTAATCTAGGATTAAGCAAATGTCATCCATCTTCCTGCCTACTCCCCGACCGGCAGGGTCAAAGGTGGTCGAAATGACGGGGAATCTGAGGGCCATGTCTGCCAACCCAAAAGATTAATACGCAGGCTAAGTTAAAAGTTGGCTCATGACAAACCGGCTTTTTCCCTAAAATCAATTGTCATTAAACATGTAGAAAGCGCAATCAATTCCTTCGCCGGACCGGGGTTCGACTCCCCGCAACTCCACAATTAAAAACCGTAAAAGGCTAATAAATAGTCCTTTACGGTTTTTTTTATGTTTATTCTGTCTATTTAGAGACATCATAAGAAAAGTAAATGTTCTCATTTGGGTGCAAGATACCATGTAAATAAAAAAGTAGGCGTCTATCTTGATTTATCCTCTGGTTTGTCTACCGCTGGCTTGAGCATAAAAATGTAGGCTCTGCCAACAGAATAACCTCATGCCCTAATGAACGCCTTTTAAGTAAATAGGCGGTTCTGGATATTGATTTTTAAGAAAAGCTTCAAGATTCCCTTTTAGGTAAGAATTTCAAAACCCAAGCAGTAGTTATCTTTAATCTTTGATTGAAAATAGCTACTTTTGAATCTGCATGGGGCAAAAAGAAAATTTTCATCTCGACAAAAAAATATTAGTTTCTGATGGAAAATCGTTTAAAATCGATGACTACAAAACAGACTACACCGCTGATTTTGACGATGAAGATGACGCCGAAAATAAATTGGAGGAGGACATTGAAAAACTATCCAAACTACAGGAAAAACTTTTTGCCGGAGATAAACACAGCATTCTGATAATTTTTCAGGCCATGGATGCAGCCGGCAAAGACAGCACCATCAAGCACGTTTTAAAAGGGATTAACCCTCAAGGATGCGTCATTACCTCCTTTAAACGCCCTTCAGAAAAGGAGTTGAGTCATGATTATCTTTGGCGAACCACCGTAGCTCTGCCTGAGCGAGGCATGATTGGAATTTTTAATCGGTCCTACTATGAAGAAGTGCTCGTTGCCAAAGTACACCCGGAAATAATTGTGGGTCAAACCATTCCGGGTCTTGACAGCACTGATAAGCTAAACGAAAAATTTTGGGAGCGACGATACGAATCCATTCGAAATTTTGAAAAACATCTCACCGAAAATGGCTACCTAATCCTTAAGTTCTTTTTAAACGTATCTAAAGGGGAACAAAAGAAACGCTTTTTAGATAGAATAAATGAACCTGATAAGAATTGGAAATTTCAGTTTTCCGATCTCAAAGAAAGTGGATTTTGGGATCAATATATGAATTGCTACGAACAAGCCATTAGAGAAACCGCCACCGAAAAGTCGCCATGGTATGTTATACCTGCCGATAACAAGTGGTTTATGCGCACTGCCGTTTGCGATATCATATTGAATAGGTTGCAGGAGCTTAATTTGAAATTTCCGGAAACAAGCGAAACAGAAAAAGCTGAATTGCAAGAAGCATTAAAAATTTTAAACAACACCTAATACCATCCTATGAAAAAAGTATTTCTTATTTTTTGGTCTTTACTTTCCACCCATTTTCTGATTGCACAGGGGTGCAGCGATGCCGGGTTTTGCACAGCAGGAAGCCTGAAACCATCAGGCCAGTCCGACTCCATTAAAAACGTCCTTGGGTTTACGCTTGGGTTTGCGGTTGGAGAACAGGGAACCACCTACCTAACGCCTCAGTTCGAGCCATCTATCAAAGTTTCGGAAAAAAGTCAGATTCAAATAAAAATTCCCGCCCATATCATAAAGGGTGAGCTTGGAAACAACAGTGGACTTGGTGACGTCATTTTAACCTATAACTACCAATGGAAAACTCTTAAAAAATGGAATACCCCTGTGAGTTTTGTGATCGGTACCCGAATTGCCACAGGCACCTCCTCCTTTAATAAAGATAATATTGGCTTGCCCATGCCCTATCAATTGAGCCTTGGAACCACCGACCTTATTGTCGGTGCAAAGCTTAATTTTGCCGGCAGCTGGAGCGTTTCATTAGGCATTCAAAATCCGATTTTTAACCGCAACCAAAACGGGTTTGATTCCTTGGCTTTTCAAACCCTTGCAAAAAATAAAAATCTTAAGGATGAGGAAAATTATTTCTTGTCGGCGAACTTAAAAAGAAAAGGCGACCTCATGCTGAGAATAGACAAGCAATTCAAAATAAAACACACCATGATCAATCTCGGCTTTTTGCCTATTTATCATTTAGGAAATGACGAAGCCGATCAAAAAAAATCCAATAGCATGGCCTTGAAAGGCTCTGCCGGCTTGACGCTTAATTTTAATACTTCGGTTTATTATAAAATTAACCCAAGACTTGAAATTATGGCGACTGCTGCCACTCCTTTGATTGTAAGAGAAAGTAGGCCTGATGGGCTAACGCGCGCACTGGTGTTGTTAAGTGGCTTGTACTATACCCTCTAATCAAATTATGTCAGAAAATTGATGTAAATCAACAAAATTATATCCCGACAGCAACTATTTTTGCATGATGAGGAAAATTTTTACTTTAATTTTGGCTTTCTTCGCAGCCCTTAGTGGTTTTTATTCCTGTAAGCACCAGCCGGATGAAAATATAGTACCCATAGATACCTCTCAAAATAACAATGCTAAAAAACCCTGCAGTCCGGATACCGCCTATTTTGAAAAGGATGTACAAACCATTTTTAAAGATTATTGCTACGGAAGTGGATGTCACAATGGAAATTCTCCGGCGGATGGGGTAAATCTAAATAGCTATTCTGATGTGATGGCTACGGGAAGCGTAAAGGCCGGTAATTCTACAAATTCTAAGATGTACAGAGCTGTTACCGGACAAAGTGATCAAATGCCTCCATCGGGAAAAATGCCTGACGATAAAATAGCCATGATCAAACGGTGGATCGATCAGGGAGCTAAAAATTTAAAATGTGGGGACATGTTACTTCCATGCGATACCCTAACTGTGACCTATTCGAAAACCATTACCGGAATTCTCGACACCTATTGTTACTCCTGCCATGGAACAAGCGGTAGCGGTGGAGTCACCCTTACAAACTATTCGGGGGTAAAATCTGTTATCAATGATGGCAGGCTATGGAATGCGGTAAATCACCTTTCAGGCCCACAAAAAGCTATGCCAAATAGCACCACCAAATTAAGCGATTGTAATTTAAAACAAATAAAAAAGTGGATAGATGCGGGTGCTCCGCAGAATTAATCCTTAACAAATATTTTGAAAATTAATAACACCCTTAGCCTCTGTCTTTTAGCCTTTGCAGTAACTCTGGCTTTAAATGCTTGCTACTACGATGTAGAGGAAAAGCTTTATCCTGCTTCAAGCGGCTGTGACACGAGCAATGTCACTTTTTCGGCCAAAATTAAACCCATCCTCAGCCAAAAATGTAGTAAATGTCATGGGCAATCTAATTTTATGACCTTAGGTGCAGGTATTAACCTTGAAACCTATGCCGGCTTGAAAACACAAGTCGACAATGGACGTTTGATTAAATCGATAAAACATGAGTCACCTGCATCTCCCATGCCCAAGGGCAGCTCGGCCACAATTGCTGCATGCGAGATAGCCCAAATCGTAAGTTGGGTAAATGCCGGCGCCAAAGACAATTAATAATAATAAATATGAAAGGTAGAATTTTATTGGCAATATTAATTCTTGGCATAGTTGGTGCAATAGCTACCTATATGTGGAATAAACCGCATCGAAATATTGCCACTTCTAAGGAGGATTTTACCCTTACTGCCGATAGTTTTTATAAAGAATACTCAGCCAACGAAGAAGCCTCCAATGCCAAATATCTCGACAAGGTAATAGAAGTAAAGGGCGATGTAGGAGAAATTGAACTGGAAAATGAGGATGA
Organism: uncultured Chitinophaga sp.; assembly: GCA_964617955.1. Classification (GTDB taxonomy): domain Bacteria; phylum Bacteroidota; class Bacteroidia; order NS11-12g; family UBA9320; genus JABWCE01. Next base: position 54,822 of record CAZTXB010000013.1, on the reverse strand, counting down.
ACCAACTGTGGCATTGCAAACAAGCAGCCCTGAGAGCACTGTACGTTGCGGCTTTAAAAAGGAAATGCTCGCAGAAATAAAAAAGCTTAAAAAAGGAGATCAGATAAAAATTAAAGGCAAGTGTGACGGACTCGGAATGTTTGGATTGGTACTTACCCAATGCGTATTAATAAAGTAAAGCATAATAAAATAGACAAATGATAAAAAAAACAGCACAGATTTTAATGGCAACTGTTGGCTTAATCTCTCTTTTTGCCTTCAGTAACAGCTTGCCTTCGGGAAAGTATATGACCAAAAATGGTAAAATTTCATTTTTTTCACATACCGACATGGAGGACATCAAAGCCGACAATAACAAGGTTTCAAGTGTATTGGACTCCAAAACGGGTAAAATGCAAATTGAAGTGCTTATTAAATCCTTTTCATTTAAAAAAGCACTGATGGAGGAGCACTTTAATGAAAATTATATGGAATCTACAAAATATCCTAAGGCCAAGTTTGATGGAAAAATTGACGATTTGAAGGCCATCAATTTTGCAAAAGACGGGGTTTATAAGTCTTCAGTAAGTGGAAACTTAACCATAAAGAACAAAACAAACCAGGAGAAAACCGAAGGGACTTTTACCGTTAAAGGAGGTAAACTAAATGGCAAGGCCGTGTTTAAGGTAAAATTAGCCAATTACAATGTAGAAGTACCAAGCGTGGTTAAAGATAAAATTGCCAAAGACATCGAAATTACGGTAGACCTGGATTATACGCCTTTTTAAAATCGAATTGTGAAACCGATTTACCTAACCCTTTTATCTCTGATTGGCTTTATTAATCCTTTGCTAGCCCAAACCGATAGCACGGATTTATTGGGACTATTAGGATCAGAGCCTGAAACCAATTACGCCACGGCTACTTTCAAAACTACAAGGCTCATGAATGGGCATAGTGTTGAGAATCAAGCCGAGGGCGTGCTCGATTTTAGAATCAACCACCGGTTTGGAAACATCAATGGCGGTACCTACGAATGGTTTGGTTTGGATCAGGCCAATGTTAAAATTGGCTTTGATTATGGGGTACTTCCCTGGTTAATGGTTGGTTTAGGACATACCAATGTCGACAAGACTTACGACGGATTTGTAAAAGCAAAACTATTGAGACAAAGCAGCGGTAAGGTTAAAATGCCATTATCGCTTACCTATGTAGCCACTTCGGCCGTAACCACCTTAAAGTGGCAAAATCCCGACCGAAAAAATTATGCCAGCTCCAGATGGGCTTATGTTCACCAACTGCTCATAGCCCGTAAATTCAGTAACTCCACCTCCATTCAACTCATGCCAACTTTGGTGCACAGGAATTTAATTGATTCATCGAAATACAAAAACGATGTTTTGGCCATAGGAATTGGCGGCAGACAAAAACTCACCCGAAGGGTTTCAATCAATGCCGAATATTATTATGTGCTTCCTGATCAAATAAACCCTACCTACTCCAACAGTTTTTCATTGGGCTTTGATATTGAAACCGGTGGCCATGTATTTCAACTCAGTTTCACCAATTCGCGTGGCATGACCGACCCACAGTTTATAACCCAAACGCTTGGCGAATGGCTAAAGGGTGACATTCGCTTTGGTTTTAATATTTCAAGGGTATTTACGCTCCGTGAAAGAAGTTAACAAGACCTAATAAGGTCTTTTAAAATTAATTAAAAACTGAAGAGCCAACGCATAGGATTCCAATCCTAAACCTGAAATATTGCCCAAACAGGCGCCTTGTAAAAGATCGGTATGCCTTTCCGTTTCTCGCTTATAAATATTGGAAATATGCACACCAATAACCGGGCTTGTGATTGCCTTCACGGCATCTGCTAAAGCAATACTGGTATGACTATAGGCCCCCGCGTTGAGCACAATTCCATCCAAGGTAAAACCCCATTCCTGAATTTTATCAATGAGCTCACCTTCGACATTGCTTTGGAAATAATGCAGTTCGGTTATTTTATCAAACTCCATTTTTAATTCTTCAAAAAATCTCTCAAAGGTTTTAGAGCCGTAAACTTCAGGTTCCCTAAGGCCAAGCAGGTTAAGATTGGGGCCGTTAATGATGGCAATTTTTTTCACTTTATGTTCCTCCCTTTCAAAGGTCCTTTCAACAAATTTATCCCAATCCCATATTATTACCTAATTTTAGTTTTACGGGCTTATGTTCCGTTAAAATATTGTCGGCTCCTGCATTCAAATCAAGAGGGTTCAAGTATTCGTAAACTGCATTAAGTTTTTTGCTCCAAAAGAAACTATGTCACTTCTGGTACAATCCTTGTTCAATTGCCGGCAAATGTCACTTATCTTTGCAAGCATGCGGCCTTTGGCTTTAATTATTTTTTTGGCGCCGGTATTTCTCTTTGCCCAAAGCAAAGAGCCCATCACCATTAACCATGCCGATTACCTTGAATTCAAAGAATCGTTTGTTAAGGCCGAGCGATTAATTGGCCATGTGAGTATGTCACAAGGTTCAACTACCCTCACTTGCGACAGCGCCTGGTTTTGGAAAGATGAAAACAAAATGGAAGCCTTTGGTCACGCATTTTTAAACCAAACCGGCGGAACTATGGTTTGGAGTGACTATATGTTGTATAACGGGAATACAAAAACCGCTTCGGCCAACCGCAGTGTGCGTATGACCGACGGCAAAATGAATTTGACTACCGATGCCATTCAATACGACGTGACTAATAAAATAGCTTATTACATTTCAGGCGGAAACATAAAAGACGGAGAAAATACCATGGTGAGCCGCTCCGGGAGTTATCACTCCAAAAGCCGGCAATATTTTTTTAAGGGAAAAATAAAATTGGTGAATCCCGAATACATTATGCAAAGCGACACCCTCAATTACGACGGAAATACGAAGACGGCTTATTTTTTTGGACCTACGACCATTACCTCCGATGACAACCTGTTGTACTGTAATTACGGATGGTACGACACAAAAAACAACACTTCACAGTTTAGTAAAGGAGCCTACATCATCAGCAAAGAAAACCGCATCGATTCGGATAGTTTTCTTTACAACAGAAATACGGGAATCGGTAGGGCCTTTGGACACATTAAACTGCTGGACACTCTTCAAAAAGTGATGATTTACGGTGACAAAGGCCTTCATAAACGCTTTGAGAAAACCACCCTGATCACAGGCAATGCCAGGGCATTTAAGGAAACAGAAGAGGACACCTTGTTTATCAAAGCCTTATCCTTTTTCGACCGATTGGATACCGCTACGGAAAAACGAACCCTCACCGCTTTTGGAATGGCCCGGATTTTTAAGACCGACATTCAGGGAGAGGCCGACAGCTTGAGTTATTCCCTCAGTGATTCCATGATTCGCCTGTTCAGAAACCCTGTGCTTTGGAACGAAGCAAACCAAACCACAGGAGATACCATTTTTATTTATCAAAAAAAGCAAGGCGTCGACAAAATGGATGTCTTGCAAAATGCCATGATTATCATGGAAGAAGAACCTGAAAAGTACAATCAGATCAAAGGGAAAAAGTTATATGGTTTGTTTTCAAACAATAAGCTTTACCGTGTGAATGTGAGAGGAAACGGACAATCGGTGTATTATGCGAGAGAGGACAGCACAAACTATGTAGGTGTAAATTATGTGGAATGCACCAACATGGTCATTCATATCGATTCCAACAAAGTTAAAACCGTTACTTTTATTCGTGAACCTAAAGGAACCTTTTATCCTCTCAAAGATTATCCAAACGAAAAGAAAAAGCTGCGTGGATTTTTATGGCTTGCCGACAAAAGGCCTATTCGCAACGAATTCGGGAATTTTTAAATCCAATTCCCAAAATTTTAAAAAATTCAGGCATTCCAATCTGGCCATATTCGTATTTTATCGAAACAAGCTAAAACAGCCATTTTTTTTGGCTTCATTTGTTGTGCTATTAAGAACATGAAAACTCTTCTCTCTTTATCAGTTTCCCTCATTTTTGTAAGTTCCTGTATGGTCAATACCAAAAAACCCTATGCCCCCATTTTTTTAGGGGTTCCGCCCCAATCTAAAAGTGTTGAAGTTAGCGACGATTATTTCGGAACCCTTATTGCCGATCCCTACCGTTGGCTTGAATACGACACTGCCGAAGATGTTGCCCAGTGGGTGAAATCACAAAATGATTATACCTTCAATTATTTAAATCAAATTCCTTTTCGCGATAAAATTAAAAAGCGTCTTGAGAAAATATGGAATTACGCCAAATACAGTTCGGCCTTCAAAAAAGGTAAATACTACTTTTTTTATAAAAATGATGGTCTTCAAAATCAAAGTGTATTGTATGTACAGGAAGGTTTATCGGGAAAACCAAAAGTCTTCATCGATCCCAATACGCTTTCCAAAGATGGAACCGTATCCCTTGGGGGTATTTCAATCAGCCGCGATAACAAATACATGGCCTACAGTATTGGCAAGGCAGGCAGCGATTGGCAAGAGATTTATGTAAAAGAAGTAGAAACGGGCAAAATTCTTGAAGATAAAATAGAATGGACAAAATTTGGAGGAGCAAGTTGGAAAGGGCAAGGTTTTTATTATAGCCGTTACGATAAACCAAAAGGAGGCTCTGCCTTTTCCGCATCCAATGAGTTTCAGAAAGTTTATTACCATACTTTGGGTGATAAACAAGAGCAAGACCGACTTGTTTATCAGGACCCACAGCATCCTCAACGTTATTTTTGGGCCACAGTAAGCGAAGAGGAGGATTTTTTCTTTCTCAACATTTCTGAAGGAACCAGTGGTGGGGAAATTTGGTTCTCAGATCTTAAAAAATCAAAAGATACGGATTTAAAGTTATTGGTAAAGGGATTCGAAAGCAATCCTTCAGTGGTAGAGGTAAGCGGTGGTAAAATAATCATGATGACCGACTTAGAAGCACCAAAGTATAAACTTGTTTTGGTCGATCCCGAGAACCCTCAGGCGTCTAATTGGCAAACCGTTTTACCGGAAGGTAAGCATCTTTTAGAGTGGGTAAATTTGGCTGGAAATAAACTGTTTGCCTGCTACCAACAAGACGTGAGCTCTCATATTTATGAATATACCATTGAGGGTAAACTGCTAAAGGAAATAAAATTGCCCGGAATAGGAACCGCTGGAGGATTTGGCGGCAGCAAAAGTGATAACGAAACTTTTTATCAATTTACTTCATTTTCGACGCCTAACAACATCTTTCATTACAATATTGAATCCGGTATATCCACTGAATTCAAAAAAACAGAGTTTCCTGCCGATTTGAGCCAGTTTGAAACCAAACAAGTTTTTTATCCTTCGAAAGATGGAACCAAAATCCCTATGTTTATTTTGGCCAAAAAAGATCTTAAGTTGGATGGAAACAACCCTACCCTTCTGTATGGTTATGGTGGATTTAACATCAGCATCAGTCCTTCTTTTAGCACCAGTAAAATAGCCTTCTTGGAGCAGGGAGGCATATTCGCTTTGGCAAATTTAAGGGGTGGTGGAGAATACGGCGAAGAATGGCATAAAGCCGGCATGCTTGAAAAAAAGCAAACCGTGTTTGACGATTTCATCGCAGCAGCAGAATTTTTGATAGCTCAGAAATACACATGCATAGAAAAACTCGCCATTCAGGGCAGAAGCAATGGGGGCTTATTGGTTGGAGCTGTGATGACACAAAGGCCCGATCTATTTAAAGTTGCGCTGCCAGGGGTTGGAGTTCTGGATATGCTTCGCTACCATAAATCTACGGTAGGTTGGGGTTGGGCGGTTGAGTATGGAAAAAGCGACAACAAAGAGCAATTCGACTTTCTTATAAAATACTCTCCTTTGCATAATTTAAAATCCGGGGTTAAATATCCTGCCACCCTTATTACTACCGGAGATCATGACGATCGGGTGGTACCTTCGCATTCCTTTAAATACCTGGCCACTCTTCAAGCCAAAGCGGCGGCCACAAACAAGGATATCCCTTACCTCATCCGTATAGATACCAATGCCGGGCATGGAGCCGGCAAACCAACTTCAAAGCTTATTGAAGAAGAAGCAGACGTTTGGGCTTTTACAATGTTTAATTTAGGGATGAATTTTAAAAGGCCATAAGCTAAGCGCTTATGGCAATGAGAGGATAAAACGCTTCCTCTACCAGTTGCTATTAGGTCTTTCTATGGTTTTCATTAGGTCCTAAGATAGCTTTACTATTTTTTCATCTTTTAGTCAAAAAACGATATTTAAGGGCCTCCCTTGTGTTTACCCTCTTTTTTCAGTCCGATTCATTATACCTTTATAGCTTGATTTGTGAAATTCCATGAATAAGAAGCTAAGCGTAGCTTTCACTTTGTTACTCGTAATTAGCAGTTGCGCTTTAACCTATTTTGTAGACGATTTTTTAGAATCCTTGGTTAATGCAAACCTTACCAAGTCCATTTCGAAAATAGAAGACAACACAACTGAGAATGAGTACTTTCACGTTGAAAGAACCAATGGATATCCTTTGGTTAAACCTTTGCTTAACGTCGAACCCGGTCTTGAATCAGCGCATTTTTCTTCCTTAAAATCCAACGTAAATCAGCTAATTGAGAGGGAAAAAGCACTAAAAAACATATTCTCTGCCTCAGTTTATGTTCAGTTATTGGAAAAAGGCGACTGGATGGTTATCAATGAAAATGAAAGTTATCCGGCGGGTTCCATGATGAAAGTTGCAAACCTTATTTATTTTTTAAAAGCCGCCGAGAAATATCCTCATATGCTCGACAAAGTTATTTTAAACGATTTTCCTAAAAATAAGGTACCGGAGCAAACCTTTAACTCTCTGAGTATTTCATACGGCAAATCTTACACCATCAGGGAATTGTTGAAATATATGATAGCCTATTCCGACAATTATGCTACTTGCCTGTTAATGCAAGATCTTCATGTTGACATTTTTAAACATCTTTTTGATGATGTTCAGATACCATTGCCTGCTGAGAATGGGCTTCAATATGAAATAAATACAAAGTCCTATTCTAAATTGATGAATATCCTTTTCCAATCGAGTTACTTATCGACGGAACATTCGGAATTTGCTCTGAATTTGTTAGGCTTGTCTGACTTTAAAAAGGGCATTAAAAAATATTTACCCGACTCCATATTCATAGCACACAAATTTGGAGAAGCCATCGATTACAATTGGGGATATTTACATGAAACCGGTATTGTTTACTATAACCAGTCTCCATACCTCATAACCATTATGACCAAAGGAAGCAATATTGAGAAATCAGCGGAGGTTATTAGTGCGATTTCCAAAACCATATTTGACGAACTTACTGGAAATACCAAACCATACCATTAAATTATTGGCTTAACCATGGGAAAATTTTTTGATTCCATCTTACCCAAACACATGTCTTTTATTGAATGTCAAAACATGTTTTTTGTTGCGACGGCGCCATTGAACGAAAACGGTTTAATTAACATTTCACCCAAAGGGCTCGATAGTTTTAAGGTGCTTAACGCCAACAAAGTAGCTTACATGGATTTGATTAGCAGTGGAAACGAAACATCCGCTCATACACTCGAGAATGGCCGAATCACTTTTATGTTTTGCTCTTTTGATAAGGTACCAAACATTTTAAGGCTTTACGGAAAAGCAAAGGTCATACTCCCAAATGAATCAGAGTGGCCTGAACTATCAGCCCATTTCAAGCTTTATTCCAGTACAAGGCAAATCGTAGTGGCCGATATCACAAAAGTTCAAACATCCTGTGGATATGGTGTACCGGAGTATGAGTTTAAAAAACAAAGAGAGATCCATTTTGACTGGGCCAATAAGAAAGGAGAGGAAGGCTTGAGAGATTATGTTATTGAGCATAATTTAACCAGCCTCGATGGTTTAAATACCCATCTCGGTCAAAAACAAAACCAAGCCAATTAGTACCAAAGGCTATTTTTTAAAAAATTACATTCGCTCTAAGGAAAAATGGAATGAAAGGTAAAATTTTAAACCTACTTATCGTTGTGTCTTCTCTTTTTGGATATTTAGAATGGGGCAATGGAAATACCATGTTTTTATTTGAGGTAGAACGGGAACTGTTTTCCAATTTCCTGATCAAGCCATCTTCTGTTATGAGCCCTTTTACAATCTTTCCACTTTTAGGTCAGCTTTTTCTACTCATCACCTTATTTCAAAACCCTGTAAACAAATGGTTTACTTTTATTGGCTTGGCGTTTCTCGCCTTTCTGCTTCTATTCATTTTAATGATTGGCATAATGAACCAAAACATAAGAATGCTCGGATCTGCTATACCCTTTGTCTTGGTATCCATTCTCACGGTTTTACATCACCTAAAAAGAAAACCAATCCTTTAATTTGAGCAATACGAGGGTAAGATAGGTACCTGTGGCTAGTTATCGAACAGTAAGGGATTCATACATTGAACTTTTCTGGATATTGCTTGTTCTCTCTTCATGCGGATATGGTCACTTCATCCTAAGTATTTAGATGTTAAAGGTCTTGTAGCGCTCTGGCGAGAGACCCTTTTAGCCAATTGAAGGTTTAACCAAGGGATATAAACATCATCCCCAATTGCATCGCTTTAAAAACTGCTCTGATCCAACAGGAACTATTAACTATTACTTAATGGAGGTTTGGAAGGAAGCAAAATCCCGCAATTACAATTTTAACGCCGATAAAATTCATTCTGTAGCTGAAATTAATAGATTAACGGTCACAGACGGGCAGCTTTTATTCGAAAAAAATCATCTCCTCAACAAATTAAGCCTCAGGGATGCAAAACTTTACAATTCCTATAAAAATTTATCGTGGTTCGAACCACATCCGCTTTTTCAGATCGTAGATGGAGAGGTCGAGCCATGGGAAATTATTTAATTTTAATTCTAACGCCTGAGGTTTACAGGGCAATAGTAAATTATTTGAATGTGTCTTGAAAAGTTTTATTGCTTTAATTAAGCAGCCAATAAATTTAAATGGGTTAAGTTCTTACTCTCTTAGAAATTAATCTGGGCTTGTATTCTTAACAGATTGCCGCGCTGCTGATTATTTTGCTTCGTAAAATCTTCATACCTTCTGTTCGAAATGGTGTAGTTCACCACGAGTTCGAAATTCTTGCTGGTCTGCCACTCGGCACCAAATTCAAGATCCTTAACCAAATAGCTTCTGGCATCCTTTTCATGCTTTTTTCCTCCATCATAATACTGATATTTCACAAACGGAATTAGGATTTGGTCTTTTATTTTTGACATATAGCTAAAGGTGACATAACCCCCATTAAGTGACATTGTTTCAATTGAGTCGCTGTGCTTGTTAAATTCGGGTCCCTTTCCATAAGTGTACTCAGCTTGAATTCCAAAGGGTTTTGGATACAGTACAAAAGTACCGGCTACCCTTTGATCAAGATAGTTTAAGTCTTTTTTTGATTTAACACCTGAACTAAGATTTGCCTTTGGAACTACATACTGGCCACTATAACCTTGCACACCAACTTCAATAACTTGTTTTTTGTATTCAAAGGGATAGGTTAATCGGCTCACCACATGTGGTTCCTGGTTTAATTCAGGTGAATTGGCTGTTTGACCGTTATAGGCGCCTAAAGCGAATATTCCATAATCGCCGCTTCCTTTTAAACCATCTTTAACCAAACTCGAAAACAGCTTGCGCTTATCCTTCGGGGCCCAATAGAAGAAGACTCCCAGGTCGCGTTCATTCGAAACTGCACTGTTCAAGGCGTCGTTTCTATCCAATGACAATCGGTTTTGGCTCGACTGCATGTTTTCAAAGCCATAGGGAACTTTACTCTGGCCAATTCTAAATCTGAATTCATTATTCTTGTCCAACCCCAAATCTAAGTAAGCATCTCTTAATTGCGCAAAATGCAGCTTGTCAGTCGCGGCACTGCTGGCAAAATCAGGCTGAATATAAAGGTAAACGTTTTTGCTGACTTGTCCGAAAAATATGATACGGGTACGACGAATAAAAAATCCACCGTCTTTTCCCCATGACTTATCGCATTGCTCACATCCCAGGTTTTCATTTGTTTCAAACAACCGGTTGTATCTCACTTGTGCATAGCCTCTAATGGCGAAGTTGTCGTACCATTTGTCGGCCTTAGCTGCCACCACTTTTGAATTAAGTTTTACGGTATCCGATTGTGAAAATGAATGAAGGGTGAAAAATAATAAAAGAGAGCTTAAGTAGGTTATTCTCATCATAGAAGGTGTGGGTTTGTACATTAATGTGTATTTTTTAGATAAAATTTGCAGTATTTTAAAATTGGCCAAGGGCATATAATTCATACTATTTTTAATTCTTTTCTTTCAGGATGCAAACAAAATCCAAATCCAGCTTATAGATGTTATTAAAAAATTAAGAATATTTCCAGAATGTTAAGTGAATGTTAAGAAAAGAAAAAGATTATAGAAACGGTGGCATGAAGAATCAGGAGAGCCATCTGAAGAAATAATTAAACAGGCTACAATATATTACACCCCTATGCCATACCTAACAAACCTCACTTTGCTCTCGAAGCGTTAGGGTAAATGCAGAAACCCAACACTGCCTTAAAAAACTGTTTGACTGGAAGGTTTCAGAAATATCTTAGGGTGTGAAGGTTTTTCGAAAAAACCAATGCTTAAATGAAGCGCTCCGCCGCTTCAAGTGTTTTTCAAGCGAGCTATTTCGATTTAGCTACCGGTAAAGGTTTTCTTGGCAATTTTTCGTCTCTCATGGCTGTATGGTATACGATGAAGGCCACAATAGCTGAGGCTTGCATCAAATCTGCTTTTTGCAAGCGGTCATAGCCATCCATATTGGTATGGTGGGTTTTATTTCCGTAGTCTAGAGGATCCTGTATAAATTGCAGTCCCGGTAACCCAACCATGTCAAAGGCTATATGATCGGTTGAACCGGTATTTCTTGTGGTGACTGTAGAGGCATCCATGTCTTTAAACTGCTCCAACCAGATTTCAAAAATAGGTTTAAGGGCGTCATTGCCTTGTAGATATATACCACGAATTTTACCACCACCATTATCCAGATTATAATAGGCAGATAGCTTTGAGTGCTCAGGTTTTAACTTCATGGTATCGGGATTGGCAAAGTGATTTTTAACATAGCCTCTTGAGCCCCATAACCCTTGTTCTTCCGAACTCCACAGCGCCATCCTTATGGTCCGTCGTGGTTTCACATCCAAAACTTTTAATATTCGCATGGCTTCCATCATCACGGCGCTACCAGCAGCATTGTCTGTTGCACCTGTTGAGGCATGCCATGAGTCGAGGTGCGCCCCAAGCATGACCAATTCCGATTTCAGATTCTTATCACTCCCCGGTATTTCTGCAATTACATTGTATTGAATGGTGTCGTTAAAGTTAAATTCGGTAATGGATTCTAAATCCAAAACGACTTCTTTTCCGGCTTCAAGCAAGCGAATAAGCTGGTTGATATGCTCGCTTCCCATCTCCATTTCAGGCAATACCGGTTTTGACCGCGTATTGTATGAGGCCCCATTGGTGGTGAAGAATGTGCCCATGGTTCCACCCCGTGAACTTATAACCGCAGAGGCTCCTTCCTCAACCAGGAATTGGGTTATTTTTTGTCGCAAGGCCCTAAGTTTTTTTTGCGCGTCGGCATTTGGAATCCCTTTATTTTCAGGATTTTCATCCAGGCTTTTGTCCATGAATATAGCGTGCAATTCGTCTTCGGAATAGCGCCGCGCTTCAGGCTTCACTCCTAACTTCACCTCTTGAATATTTCCTACAATTACAATTTTGTCCTTAAGCTTACCTTTATATGTTTCTAAATCGCTTTCACTTTCTACCTTTAAATAGATGGCATTGGCTTGTATGAGTTTGTCTGTACCAGGAGTCCAGGCTTTTGGTATGGCAATCAAAGGCTGATAGTAAGGCTTACTCATGGCTAGGTATGATTTTTTTACTTCCCATCCTTTTCCAAAGCTTCCCCAGGGTTCAATCGTGCAATTTTGCATACCCCAGTCCATAAGTTGTTGCTGAGCCCAAAGTTGAGCATTTTTCAAGTTCGACGAACCACTTAACCTTGGGCCTACCACTTCTGTTAGTTGGAAGGCAGTCGACATAACTTTTGAATGGTTAAAAGCTTCATCCTTAATCCTCGACAAAATCTGATAGTCTACTTTCTCATCCTGAGCATTGCTGATATTTAGATTCAATAACACGCTCAGGCCCAGAATTATTTGTTTGCGATTCATGGTTTTTTAACAACAAGAATAAGATTTTTTTTGATGGTTCAGGAAGCTCATGACTCTAATTTAAATTCTTCTCCCAGCTGTGGGATAAAAACATTCGAAAATCCCGCTCCGCCAAGGGCATTTTTCAAACTTTTTTGTCTTTCATATTCTCCGTGCACCAAGAAGGTTTTTTTAATGCGTTTGGAATCCTGGTTGTCGTAAAACCTCAGCAGTTCATTTTGGTCGGCATGACCGCTTAATCCATCTACAATTTTAATATTTGCCCTTACCCTAAGTTCTTTTCCAAAGAGTTTTATCGTTTGGGGGAACTCTCTCAATCTTGCTCCTAATGTTCCCTCGGCACAGTAACCTACCATTAAAATGGTGTTGTCGGAGTTCTCTATGTTGTTAAAAATGTGATGACGCACTCTTCCTGCACTTGCCATGCCACTTGCACTTATGATAATGCAGGGCTCTTTTTTGCTATTCAGGGCCTTTGATTCTTCTACCCTTCGCAAATAAGTAAGTCGATTAAAGCCAAAAGGGTTGTCGTTGTTTTTCATATAATTCAAAATATCCTTATCATAGCACTCGTGATGCATGGTAAAAATATCTGTGGCATTCACCGCCAGCGGACTATCTACATATACAGGAATATGTGGAAGTTTGCCGGATGATTCAAGACGGTCGAGCATATAAACTATTTCCTGAGTACGCCCTACACTAAAGGCCGGAATGATAATCTTCCCTCTTTTATGTACACAAGTCTCATTCACGATTTCTAAAAGCTGATTCATATTTCCCGGCATTTCATCATGAATTAATCCACCATAGGTGCTCTCGCTAATGAGATAGTCCAACTGAGGCATTTGCACAGGATCTTTGATTATTGGTCGATTCCAGCGTCCGACATCACCGGAAAAGCCGAAAAATATTTCACTTCCGTCGGCTTGTTTTATTTTTAAGGTTACACTTGCACTGCCCAGAATGTGGCCTGCATCGGCAAAATAAACCTCAACATCCGGCGAAATGTGAAACCAGCGCTCATAGCTGTAGGTGCTAAAATTATTCATACACATTTGTGCATCTTCTGTGGTATAGAGGGGTTCTTTCTTCTTTGACGAGCCATTGTTTAAGTTTTTCTCATTGGCCCATTCTGCATCACGTTCCTGTATAGAGGCACTGTCAAGCAGCATAATGGATGCCAGGTCGCGTGTGGCATGAGTGCAAACAATGTTGCCTTTGTAGCCATCTTTTACCAATTTCGGAATTCGGCCTATATGGTCAATATGCGCATGACTAACAACCAACACATCAATGGAAGCCGGGTCAAAAAGCCAATTTGAGTTAAATTCATCGAACTCTTCTTCACGCCCCTGATATAAACCACAATCCAATAAAATGGTAAAGCCATTGTCGAGAGTTAGCAAATGACAACTTCCCGTTACTGTGCGGGCAGCCCCGCAGAATTTTAATTTCATATCTTCAGAATTTTGTTAAAATTAAACATATCCGCTCATTATAAATCAACCATTTTCAGGGTGTCGGACGAATTCAATTTTTTGGCAATATTAAACCAATTCGAAAACTAAATGTTCTGTATTAGCCAATAATCTTTTACTTTTGGTCTCTTAATTGTTTAATTTTTGAAAAAAATATTTCTGCTCATTTGGGGTTTTCTATCTAGCCTTCTTATTCATTCGCAGCCATGGAATGCAAACATAAAATCTGAAAATGCCAATTTTTACGATATTAAAAGTGCGTTTGAAGACTACTGGGCCGACAAAATTCCCTTGAAGGGCGAAGGGTATTCGGCATTTAAGCGATGGGAGTGGTTTTGGGAACAAAGGGTTGGATTATCAGGTCAATTTCCTCCGGCAGACATTAACTATACCGAATACAAAAAATTTGTTAATCGACAAGCACTTTATAAGGCGGCACCTTTTAAAACCAACTGGAGTTTTCTAGGCCCATCGGTGACCCCTAGCGGTTACAATGGTTTAGGGCGACTAAACTGTGTGGCATTTCATCCCACCGATAGCAATACATTTTGGGTTGGGTCCCCGGCAGGCGGAATTTGGAAAACTGTGGATTTTGGTAAATCTTGGAAAGCCCTGTCCGACTACAACCTGGTCTTAGGCGTAAGCAGTATTGCCGTCAACCCTCTTCACCCCGACAGCATTTATATCGCAACAGGAGATGGCGAAAAAGGGAGTTTATTTGGTTTAACCGGTGGACCACAGGGCGACAATAAGAGTATAGGTGTACTCCTTTCCCCTGACGGTGGAATAACCTGGAAAACGACCGGTCTGGCCTGGGATATTTTTGAGGTGAAATTGATCAGTAAAATCATTATGAATCCAAATAATTCGAAAAATTTGTTGGTCGCCACATCCGACGGGGTTTATATGACCTTCGACGGAGGGACAATCTGGACCAAAAGACAAGCCGGTTATTTTATGGATATTTCCTTTTGTCCGAACCATCCCAATATTATATACGCAGCGACTTATGATTATTTTGGTAATGCCAAATTATTTAGAAGTGCGGATGGAGGATTTAATTTTGCACAAACCTTTGTTAAGCCGCTTGCCAGTAGAATTACCATCGCCACCACAGCAGCCAATCCGGCTAAAGTTATATTGCTTATAGCCGATAAAAAGGACGGAAAATTTGGAGGCATTCATCTTTCGTTAGATACCGGTAAAACCTTCTCTATCGCTTATGATACAAGTAAAAAAAACCTGTTGAGCAGCGCCTATGATGCCAAAACAAAAAGAGGCCAAGGATGGTACGACCTGGCCTGTGTTATTTCGCCAGTCAACGAAGATTTGGTCATGGTTGGCGGGGTAAACAACTGGAAATCAATCGACGGCGCGGATAGCTTTTTTATCAATACGATGTGGACCGGCAGCAAATCACAAAATCCTATCGGAATCCAGGTAACCCATGCCGATAAACACATGCTTACATACAGTCCGGTTAACAAGTATTTATTTGATTGCAACGATGGGGGCATTTATTTTAGCCGAAACAATGGGGCCTCATGGACCGACTTATCGGAAGGACTGGGCATCACTCAATTTTACAAAATGGCCATAACCGAAGCCGACACCAATATCGTTTTGGGCGGCACTCAGGATAATGGGGCAAGGGTGCGTAGGGGAACTAAGTGGTATGAAGCTTCAGGTGGAGACGGAATGGAGTGTATCATCGACCCGTTGGAACCAAATATTATGTACACCAGCTATGCCTATGGACGGCTTTACCGAATAGACCAGGATGGACAAACTACCATATCTGATCATATTAAAGACAAGCCTAAGGGAGCTTGGGTGAGTCCTTTTATGCTGGACCCTGCCAACAACAAAACCATTTATGCAGGTTTCAAAGCCATCTATCGCTCCGACGACAGAGGCGAAACCTGGGTGCCTATTTGTGACAGTCTTTGGCGGCCAAATTATGTGATTCACTTAAAAGTTTGCCCAACAAATTCCAATATAATTTATGCCTCTGATTACTATAAAATTTACAAAACCATAGATGGGGGTAAAAAATGGAACCTTATCACCACCTCCTCAAATCCTATATCAGGACTCATGATTCATCCGCGAAATCCCGATATGTTTTACTACACAAACTCTAATTATGTCGCCAGCTCCAAAGTTTTCAGAATCAATTCGGCCGTATTTGGCAATGACAGAATCAACAACCTCACGTTCAACCTTCCAAATATCGCTGTTAACTGTATTGTCTACGACGAGGGTTCAACTGAAGGACTGTTTATAGGAACAGATGTTGGGGTTTTTTATAAAGATACTTCAATGGTTCAATGGGAATTGCTCAATAACAATTTGCCCAATGTGGTGGTTACCGATTTGGATATCAATAACAAGGATAGATTGTTATACGCCGCCACCTTTGGACGAGGAATTTGGAAAAGCAGGATACAAGTCAATCCAAAATTACTTGCCCCTTTCACTACACGTTTGGAGCCTCCCGACAATTCAGCTAAAATTAACCCAAATTCGCAATTGATAATTTACTTTAACGAAAAAATGAAAAAGGGAAAGGGCACGTTGCGTATTTTTGAGGATAATATTGAGCGTCAAACCATAACGGTAGAAAGCGACTCAGTGGTTATGGAGGGCAACAGGGCTGTGGTAACACCCGCTCCCTTTAGTTTTGGTAAAAATGTGTATGTTGCCTATGCCAAAGGCACCTTTTTAGATTTTGACAACAACGAACACAGGGGAATCAATGTTTCTACAGACTGGAATTTTACAATAACCAACAACTTAAGCCTTGCTGACCCCAATGCCATTGAGAAAATAAAAGTATATCCTAATCCAAGTAAAGGTTTAGTTTACATAGACAAGCATAATGAATTTATTATTAAAGATATAAAAATTTATAATGCACTGGGTCAACGTGTTAATTTTGAAAAATTAAGTTCTGATAATAGAGTAGAAATCAACCTGTCGTCATTGACTGAGGAAATATATAATTTGCAAGTTGAAGGTGAAAATCAAACCATAAATTACCATCTTATTTTAAATTAAAATGAACACGCTTCGCCAGGTGCTTTTTGGCCTATCCTTTTTATCGATTTACAATTTAGTCGCCCAACCATCAAGTTTCGAATCCAGGGGAATTGGTGGTGGAGGTGCTTTGTTTTCTCCGGTAATTAATCCGGCCAACGATCAGGAGATCTATATGGCTTGTGATATGAGTGAGATATTTCACAGTAGCAACAGAGGCCAATCTTGGCAGATGCTACCTTTTGTAAATATACAGGGAGGTCACGACAGTAAAATGCAATTTACCATTAACCCTAAGATCAGATATTGCATCGACTACACCTCAAAGGACGGTACAGATCTCACGCGGCCAATGAAAAGTATTGATGGAGGTAAAACCTGGAAACAATTGCCTGGTAATCCTTTACCAAATGAGGTGGCATATAATTTAACTGCCGACAGAAAGGATAGCAACCGATTGATTTTAGGCTTTTATGGGGAAATTTATTTCAGTAAAGATGGGGGCACCTCATTTTCAAAAATTTATACGTGTAAAAGTAATGGGGAAGGGAATCATATTGCGGGTGTATTTTTTCAGGGAAACAACATTTACATTGGATTAAACGACGGCCTTCTTAAAAGTACGGATGGCGGCGGTTCGTTTCTCCTGATGACAACCACAGGTATCCCATCAGGAGAAAAAATGCTTTCCTTTTCGGCCGGGGAAGACGGCTCCGGTTTGAGATTTGTTTGCTTAACCCTTACAAACGTTTGGGCCGGTATTCAGCATGCTTTTGAATATACTGGAGGCTCGGGCGCTTCCATGCAAGGCGTTTACGTCATGGACAATGCAGATGGGAACTGGAAATCGAAATCCTCAGGAATTAACAAAGCTACCGATTATCCGGTATTTACAGGAATGGCCGAGAGCAATAGCTCTATCATGTATGTTTCAGGCGGTTCGTCAAGTGGTGCCCCCATCGTTATGAAAAGCACCGATGGTGGCAATTCATGGAAACATGCCTTCTTAAGTAATAATAATCAAAACATATACACAGGGTGGAGTGGCCATTCAGGCGACAGAGCCTGGTCATATGGCGAATGCCCTTTCGGTTTTCATGTCATGATGAACAATCCCAACAAGTTGATTTTTACCGATTTCGGATTTGCACACCTTTCCTACGACGGTGGCACCAATTGGCAGCAGCTTTATGTAGATTTTAACACCCAAAACAATAAGGGAGTAGCCACTCCAAAAGGAAAACTTTACAAAGGGGTCGGCTTAGAAAATACTACCAACTGGAACATACTTTGGCTTGATTCAAATCAAGTCTTTTCCTCCTTTTCAGATATCAACGGTATTATGAGTTTGGACAAAGGCAAATCTTGGAAGTTTATTCCAAACCTTACTCAAAACTCTGTATATCATATGGTAAAGGATTTAAATGGTAACATTTACGCGGCCACTTCCACAGTCCACGATATTTACCAAAGCACCCGCCTGACCGACGCCTATATTGACGCCGGCAAAGGAGGCGTATGGTTCAGTAATAACAAAGGGGTTTCATTCAGTTTACTGCATGATTTTGGACATCCGGTCATTTGGCTTGCTTTGGATCCAAAGAATCCCAAACGAATGTATGCCAGCGTGCTGCACAGCACCCAGGGCGGTATTTTTGTTTCCAACGATATAGATAAAGGGGCAGCAAGTTCTTGGGTTAAATTGAGCAATCCACCAAGGACGGAAGGCCACCCTTTTGTGATCAGAGTACTTACGAGTGGACATCTAGTGGCTACTTATTCCGCACGAAGAGCGGGAAGTCCTCAACAATTCACCGCCTCTTCAGGCATTTATTACTCCACCAATGGAGGCACTTCCTGGATGGATAAAAGCGCTACAGCGATGAAGTATTGGACTAAAGATGTGGTTATTGATCCTACTGACCCTACAGAAAACACCTGGTATGTTTCTGTTTTTAGCGGCTGGGGAAGTGCGGTTCCCCCTGGCACCGGAGGACTCTATCGAAGCATAAATAGAGGCGATACATGGAATAAAATATCAGACGCTACCGCTTCCTATCGGGTGAACTCTTGCGCTGTTAACCCTGAAAACAAAGATGAAATGTTTTATACCACAGAAACTGACGGGTTGTGGTATACAAACAATTTGAGCTCCAGTGCCCCTGTTTTTACCTTGGTAAAATCCTACCCCTTTAGGCATCCTGTGAGAGTCACCTATAATCCTTACAAAGCCAGCGAGATTTGGATATCGGCATTTGGAGCAGGAATGATGACCGCTAACCTGAAAACCGGGACTGTTAAAAAACCAGATGTCCACAACTCAAAAGCTGTGGTGTATCCAAATCCTGCACAAGACTATCTTTACTGTAATGTATCCAATGCTTTGAGTTTCAGTGTTTATAGCCAAACAGGTCAACTTATGTTCACGAAATCTGAAAAGGCAGAGGATTCGATTTTAAAAGTGGATATGCGAGCCTTACACTCGGGTTTGTATTTTATAGTGATTAATCATTCAGGCGCCCATTCTTATCATAAATTTATTAAAAATTAATGATGGCGCTTAATTAAATATAAGTTATTTAAAATCAAGACAATGAAAATAAAAAAAATAGTTAAACTCTCCATCGTACTATTTCTGTTTGGCGCAATACAAGCTTGTAAAAAAGAGGGCTGCACTAATAAGATGGCTGACAATTTTTGCAATAATTGTAAATCCGGTCAAACTTGCCAATTTAGTGCAAACATTCTTTTCTATTTCGACGATAGCACTTCGCTATATTTATCTAAAAATGGAGTAAACACCCTTGAGTATCTATTAGAGGGAGAGAGTGTTGGATCGTCGGCTATTGAAAAGTACACTAATAGCGAACCGGAATGTGGCCAGAAAGATGTTGTCAGCGTCTCGGTAAATTTAAAGGATGAACCAACTCGTCATGTAGGTTATGAAGTAAAGGATGAATTTGGAAATATAGTTTGGAAGGGCGAAGCCAATCTCGAAGCCAAGACTTGTTTAAAAATTAAATTAGATAAAGAAGGCTTGATCGAACCCATTGTTGAAATCAAAACATCCTTTGGCGACATGTATATGTGGCTTAACAAAAAAACGCCAAAACACAGGGCAAATTTTTTAAAATTAGCCGGCGCTAATTTTTTCGACAGTACCCTCTTTCACCGATGTGTAGCAAATTTTGTGATTCAGGGAGGTGACCCGCTCTCTAAAGATGCGAACCCTTCGAACGACGGGACCGGTGGGCCCGGATATACCATTGATGCCGAAATCGACTCAACCCGATACCGGCACTATTTAGGGGCTGTTGGATCGGCGCGAGACAATAACCCTCAGAAAAAATCGAATGGTTCTCAATACTATATTGTTACCGGGCCTGCTCGTTTTTTAGATGGGAATTACACTGTTTTTGGCAAATTAATCAAAGGATTGGAAGTGGCTACCGCTATTAATAAACAACCAAAAAATGGAGATGTGCCTAAAGTAAAAACACCGATGGATATAAATATCCTGCTTAAAACCAGGCAAGAATTGCGAGATCAATTTGGATTTACTGAGTTTGAATGGTGAAAAATAATGAAAGAATTTAAAAAATATTACTCCATACCGGCGCCTCCTGACGAGGTTTATGCTGCCTTAACTAACCCACTAAGCTTACAGCTTATGACCGGTGAGAAGGCCGAGATGAGCACCGTGGTCTCAAGTGAGTTTTCACTTTGGGATGGAGGCATCTCCGGAAAAAATTTAGAGTTCGAAGAAAATAAAAAGATTGTTCAGCAGTGGTACTTTGGAGATCAAACAGAGGAATCCATTGTCACCATCAAATTGCACCCCGATAAAGGTGGGACCTCCCTTGAGCTTAGGCATACCAATATTCCGGAAGCCGATTTCGACGACATGGTTGAAGGTTGGGATGAGACCTACATGGGATCATTGATTGATTTTTTTGAAGAGTGACTTTTACCTTCTATACGATTTTATGCCCCTGCTCTCCAAAGAGTTTGGATTGAAAAGTAAATGACAAAAGGTTGGCCCTTTGAATGGCCAAATCTGCTTTAGGTCCTGCAAAAGATTGATTCACCGTTTCGGTCCAGTACTTCAACCAAATTTCAAAGTGTATTGGGTCGAGATGAAGCGGAACATGCTTATCAAACACATTCCCGGTATAACCGGGTTTATCAAGGAGAATAAAGGCCCAAAAATTTACAATCTTTGGCAGGTGAGAAACAATATCCAGGTGCTGAAACTTCGAAACTGTGGCTGAATCGCTTAGCAGTTTATCATAGAATGCCGATACCAACTTCTCTATATCCTGTTCACTTTTTATGTCTCTCATAATGGGATTTGACCTAACTTCGCCCCTTGCAAATTTAGGCATTGGCACTGATACTCTCTATAGAATCCAGCGGAAATATTTGTTCGGTAGCACTCCACAATTCAGGTCAGCTGCTGGCCATAGTGGAATCGGATGAGCCTAATATTCACGGCACAATGCTAGGTCCCTTTATCCTCGAATTATTAAAAAATCAAGATCTGCATTTTCAGGACCTATCTGCTTTAGCGGTAAGTTCCGGTCCGGGAAGCTATACCGGTTTGCGAATTGGCGTTTCAATGGCTAAGGCCATTTGTTATACTTTTTCACTCCCTCTTATTGCGGTTGACACATTGGAATCTCTGGCATTTGCAATGGCCAAGGAATTGACTTCAATTACCAACGCCCATGTTCTATTGCCAATGATTGATGCACGGCGAATGGAAGTTTATCTGGCCGGATTTAATTCAGACTTCAAAAAAACAATTCAAACGGCCCCTGTAATTTTAGACACTCAATTTAGTTCCTTATTAAATACTGAATTGCACTATGTGATTGGGGGCAACGGGGCACAAAAGTTAAAACTGCCCCTCGCCGATTTTCAAATAGACCATTTGGAGCATATCTCCTTTTCTTCAAAGCATTTGGGAAATCCGGCCTATCAGCGTTATTTAAATAAAGATTTTGAAGATTTGGCTTATTTTGAGCCTTTGTACCTTAAGCAATTCGCTGAGATTTTAAAAAATTAGGCCGATACGGCTTTAACGTTTTAGAAACCCATGTCAGCAATTTTCAGAAATAAGTCTACCCTTTCCTTCACGTCTTGATCATTCAGCTCCAGAAGGCGTTCAGTGCCAAATTTTTCAACACAAAAGGAGGCCATGGCACTTCCATAAACCACTGCTTTCTTCATATTGGCAAATGAAAGCTCTCCACTTTGTGCGAGATAGCCCATAAAACCACCTGCAAACGTATCACCTGCTCCTGTTGGGTCAAAGACTTCCTCTAATGGTAAAGCAGGGCAATAAAACAAATCATTTTGGTGAAACAAAAGAGCCCCGTGTTCGCCTTTTTTTATGACGAGATATTTCGGTCCCATATTTCGA
The DNA here is from genome assembly GCA_964617955.1 of uncultured Chitinophaga sp. GTDB lineage: Bacteria > Bacteroidota > Bacteroidia > NS11-12g > UBA9320 > JABWCE01. The sequence goes on along the minus strand of CAZTXB010000013.1, from coordinate 32,653 downwards.
ATAATTCGACTCGCTTTTAGTAAGCTGTATTCGCCGCTAAGTTGCCTTGCTTCTTCATCGTTTATGATAAGCAAATCCACCATCTGCATGGTTTTTCGCAGATCGTCCATTGCTATATCCATCCAAAAATTCATGGTATCCATGGCAATAAATTTAGGGCGATGGTTTAATCTTTCAATCACTGTGCTTTGAACACTTGGCAGCAAATTGCCGAGCATAACCATGTCACAATTTTGGTAATTTTCCGGGATTACAGGATCAAACGTTCCCAAAACATTCAGCTCAGTTACAAGAGTATCCCTGCTGTTCATATCGTTGTGATACTTCCCTTTCCAAAAGAAGGATTTCTCTCCTTTTTTTATCTGCAAACCTTCTGTATCCACCCCTCTCTGATTCAGTTTATTGATAAATTCCACCGGAAAATCGTCACCAACTACCGCTATCAAATTTAAATGTTTGTAAAAAAAGGAAGCCGAAATTGAAATATAAGAAGCAGCGCCCCCTACTATTTTATCGGTTTTTCCGAATGGGGTTTCGATGGCATCAAAAGCTACACTCCCAATAACTAAAAGACTCATTGTTTGTTTAATTTTTAAGCCCGCAAAAGTAAGGCTTTAATTTTATCTAACTTTGCATCAAAATATTTAAATGCCTCGCGTCGTCGTCGGACTTTCAGGTGGAGTGGACTCCTCAGTTGCTGCCTTGCTCTTAAAAGAACAAGGCTATGATGTTATAGGCCTGTTTATGAAAAACTGGCACGACGAGTCGGTCACTCTCAATAACGATTGTCCTTGGGAAGAAGACAGCAAAGATGCCCTTATGGTAGCCGAAAAGTTAGGTATTCCCTTTCAAACAATTGATTTAAGCAAGGAGTATAAGGAGCGTATTGTAGATTATATGTTCGCCGAATACGAAATTGGCAGAACCCCCAATCCGGATATACTCTGTAACAGAGAAATTAAGTTTGATGTATTTTTAAAAGCAGCCGAAAAACTGGGTGCAGATTTCGTCGCAACAGGTCACTATTGTAGAAAAGAGGAAATAAACACAGAAGGCAAGCCGCGCTTTAAACTCTTATCAGGGGCCGATAAGAACAAGGATCAGAGCTATTTTTTATGTCAGATAAACCAAGATCAATTATCTAAAGCTTTATTTCCCATAGGTCACCTTCAAAAGCAGGAAGTCAGAAACTTAGCTGCCCGTTCTGATTTAATTACTGCCGAAAAACGAGACTCTCAAGGCTTGTGCTTTGTAGGTAAAATTAGTCTGCCTGAATTCCTGCAACAACAACTTAAAATTAAAAAAGGCGATATCATTGAGATCTCAAAAGATTTTATACATCAGCTAGAAGAACCAAACCGGGTTTCCTTAGCCAATATTGAACACGCCTTGCATCTAGATGAAACAGATTTAAATTCTTCATTATTACAAGATTTATTTAATCTATCTGAACCCGTACATTATGTAAAAAATAATGGGGTTAAGGTAGGTGAACACGAAGGGGCGCACTATTTTACGGTCGGACAGCGCAAGGGTCTGCAAGTAGGCGGAAAGGCTGAACCTCTCTTCGTTCTGGAGACCAACACGACAAACAATATCCTTTACACAGGGCAGGGAGATGATCATAAAGGCTTGTACAGAAACTGCTTGCGAATGCTCTCTAACGACATCAGTTGGGTTAGAAAAGAAACCGATCTAAAGCCAAATGAAATATTGAGGCTAAAAGCCAGGGTTCGTTACCGCCAGCCTTTGCAAGACGCCTATCTCATTCATGGAGGTTTATACCATTATCTCTGGTTTGATAAGCCCCAGCGAGGCATTACTTCAGGACAATTCGCCGCTTGGTATAAGGATGATGAACTTCTAGGGAGCGGAGCCATCGTTTAAGGGAGATTTGCTCGCAATGATTTCACGTTGTTTTATAAAAATATTTTTTTAGCCCGATAAACTTTTTTTCAAAGAAGTGATAGGACAGAAAACTGATTGCAATGGTAATAATCAGGGAAAGCGACCCCACGAAGATGAGATGGTTTTCCCATTTGAAATTCTTCGTCATTTGTAAGACAAGGTTTATTACTATGGTATGATAAAGATACAAGCCATAAGTATAGATTCCTAATCGGCTCATGATGTTGTGATCGGCAATGTATATTCCATTTGTATGGGTAAGTGTAAAAAGCAAGCACGATGAAAACAAGGAACCCAGCAAGAGAGGATTTAACAGATTATTTAATACATAGCTAACGTGTGGAATGGAAAAAACGGAGGCTAAGGTGAAGAAGAGAAAGAAATATTTAACAGCTGCTGGCAAATACGCCAATCTATGTAACAAGTCCTCCTGTTCATGAATTATGTAAGCTGGTATTGCCCCAAAGGCGAAGTAATCAATGTTTGAAAAAACATCGATGGTATTTAAGCCATAAACACCATAAACCCATCTGACGATAGCGGCAAAAAGGATGCTTGATATGATGAGCTTCGGAACGTTTTTTATGGGCAAAAAATAAAGGATCAGGCCCCAAATAATATAAAAATGTTCTTCTATGCAAAGCGACCACATCACGCGCAAAGGCGACACATTTGGAAAATTGTCGGTCAACATCATTTTATAATTTTCAAGAAAGAGAGACGATACCAGCCAATTGGGCGTATAACCTTCGTCAGAATGGGAAAGCCTTAAATAATCGAGAATCAATGGCGTTAGAAACGCAAAGAGTAACATGGCATAAAACAGGGGCCAAATCCTGAGTATTCTCCTTAAAAAGAAATTTCGCAACGGTATTTTCCCATACTTCTTCTTTTCTTGAATCAAAATGTAAGTGATTAAAAAACCACTGAGTACGAAGAAAAAGGAGACGCCTATGCCCCCACTCTTTGAAAAGAAATAGAATAGGGAAGTGTCAGGAAATGGAAGGTGATGAATAAATACCAGAAAAAAAGCGAAGAATCTAAACGCATCAAAGGAATGAAAATATTTTCTATCCGAAGCTTGTTCTTTATTGGCGTTCATGTTTTGGCAAGCCAAATCCTTTGAATGATTCTCTCCAACTTCTAATGACTTGATACACCAAAGGTAATATAGATCTCATTATGACCTAGGAAAAAAGCCGAAATCCTCTATTTTAGCCTTTCAAACGCAAGGTCAGCAATGGTTTTCCCTATACTCAGAGATGAGGTGGCAGCAGGGGAAGGCGCATTTAACACATGAATAATGCCCGGCTTTTCAATGATTTTAAAATCGTCTAACAAGCCACCTGTTTTGTCACAAGCCTGCGCTCTCACTCCCGATCCTGCTGGAATTAAATCGTTTTGTTGAATGCCCGGAACTAATTTTTGAAGTGCTTTGGTGAAGGCACTTTTCGAATAGGAGCGGTAATATTCACCTAGTCCTGTTTTCCAATATTTGAGAGCTACTTTCCTAAATCCCGGCCAGCTCAAGCTGTTCCATAAATCACCAAAATTAAAGTCAGTTTTTTTGTACCCTTCTCTTTTAAAGGCGAAGACTGCATTTGGTCCAGCCTCAACCCCTCCTTCAATCATTCGGGTGAAGTGTACACCTAAGAAAGGAAAGTTAGGGTCGGGAACAGGGTAAATTAGGTTTCGAATCATATCTTGCTTTTCCGGCCTAAGCATATAATACTCCCCTCTGAAAGGAATGATTCTGGTATCTAACCTTTTTTCATTGATTTCGGCAACCTGGTCGCTCTGAAGGCCTGCACAATTCACCACTAGTTTAGTTTCTATGCCTTTATCACCTGACTTTACAGCACTGGTAGTATCACCAGGAGTTATTTCATTCACTCTAAAATTAAAAAAAACATCGGCTCCTTTCTCCTTAATTTTCGAATAAAGCACCTCACAGACTTTTTTGTATGAAATTATGCCGGTTTGCGGAACATATAAACCTTTTAATCCTAAGCAATTAGGTTCTCTTTCTTTTATTTCCTCTTGAGTTAAATATTGAATGCCTTCTAATCCGTTTTCTAAACCTCTTCTATATAAAATATCCAATTGGGGCAGCTCTTCTGGTGAAGTAGCTACAACAATTTTCCCACACAATTCATAGGGAATGGCGTTGTGATCACAAAATTCTAACAACATTTTGTAACCTTGAATACAATTTATAGCTTTTAAACTTCCAGGCTTGTAATAAAGTCCGCTGTGAATGACGCCACTGTTATGGCCAGTTTGATGGGAAGCAAGCTGACCTTCTTTTTCAAGAATAGCCACTTTCAATTCCGGTTCCGCAATGAGGAGTTGATATGCCGTGGCCAATCCAACTATACCGCCGCCAACGATGGCCACATCGTAAATTTTTGACATTCGACAAAGATACCGTTTTCGCCTTTTTATTCAGTTGAAATGAAAAAAATTTCCAGCTTAACGCGTCAGCACAATTCGTGTGTTTATTTAAAAATGGTATTTGATTTATGACTTCCTTATCTTTGCGTGATGACTGTTAAAGATCAACTTAGGGAAATTTTGAATCGTCGGATCATGATAATTGATGGTGCCATGGGTACCATGATTCAACAGCATAAATTGAGCGAAGAAGATTACAGAGGGTCTCGGTTTAAAGATTATGGGCAATCGGTAAAAGGAAACAATGATTTACTCGTGCTTACCCAACCGAAAATAATTGAAAACATCCATAAAGAATTTATGGAGGCCGGAGCCGATATTATTGAAACAAATACCTTTAATGCCAACAGCTATAGTATGGCCGATTATGCCATGGAAAATTTAGTGTCAGAAATTAACACGGAGGCGGCAAAAATTGCGAGAAAAGCAGCTGATGAATATACGGCCCTCAATCCTAACAAACCTCGATTTGTGGCAGGAGCCATTGGGCCTACGAATAAGTCAGCATCCCTCTCCCCTGACGTCAACAATCCTGGTTTTCGTTCTGTAAATTTTACCGACCTGGTAAAGGCTTATGGCGAACAGGCCAATGCGTTAATCGATGGCGGAGTAGATATCATTTTAATTGAGACTGTTTTTGATACTTTAAACTCCAAAGCAGCCCTATTTGCCGTCAATACCATTTTAGAGGAGCGTAATTTGAATATGCCTGTGATGGTGAGTGGAACCATCACCGATGCGAGTGGAAGAACCTTAAGTGGTCAAACACCTGAGGCTTTTTACATCTCTATAAGTCACGCCAATATATTTAGTGTAGGTCTGAATTGTGCCTTAGGGGCAGCGCAAATGAGGCCTTTTATTGAAGAAATTTCGAATGTGGCGGAATGCTATGTAAGTTGTTATCCCAATGCCGGTCTACCAAATGAATTTGGAGAGTACGACGAAAGTCCCCAAAACATGGCCTCTGTTATTGAGGACTTTGCTAGAAGCGGTTTTCTAAATATAGTGGGTGGATGCTGTGGAACCACTCCAGATCATATTAGGGCAATTGTTAAAAGTGTTTCAGCTTGCGAAACCAGAAGCTTGCCGGTTATTGCAGATTGATAATATTCCGAATATCCTCTTCTAAACTTTCCGTGGGGGTTTCAACAATCCGTCCTTTTTCAAGGTTCTCAGGTGTAAGAAAAATAAAAGTAGGCACTTTTAGAATATTGTAGGCTTCTACCGAATAGGTCAGACATTCCTCGCACTTCTTTTCTTCATTTAAAAACACAATGCGAACGCTTTGGTCCGGAATTTTAAGGTACTTTAAGACTTTCATAAACCGGGGTAACTGTATTTTGGTGTCGCTACACCAATTTCCGCCAAAAACAAGTACCCTTACCGGCTCTTTAATCTGTAAATCAGCCAGTGTCTTTTTATTTACGTGATACTTTCTGTAACCTTTACTATACCATTTATAATGAGATAATTGTTTTAAGTTAATTTCACCAACATCGATGGGATTCAACTTCGTTTTATGAAAAACTGAACATCCATAAGAGGTTAAAAACAGAACTAGCCCCAAAGCACCTAACACTTTCATGAATTGTTTTGAATTTGACTTTGTAAAAGTAATATTTGTTGGCTGTTTAATATGAATAAGAAAAACTCATCTAAAGAAATAGCTTCGAATTCATATCAAAGCTATTTCTTACCGTCGCTAGTCCTGTTGTGTCTCTTGGTTTATTGGGGAGCAATGTCATCCGATTTGCTAAATTTTGACGACAATGAATATTTTGAGTTGTATCCTGAGGTTACTCTACTGAGCTGGCAAAGTGTAAAAATGTTCTTTTCCAATTACTATGTACTGATGTATCAGCCTTTGCCGGTTTTGAGCTTTTCCCTTACCCACCATTTCTTTGGTTTGCAACCTTTTCCTCATCATTTTATCAATTTATTGTTGCATATTTTAAACATTGGTTTGGTTTATACCTTAATGGGTAAATTGAATAAGAATAACTTCATTGTAAACAGCGTCACCTTCCTTTTTGCCCTGCATCCTCTTGCAGTCGAGGCCGTAATGTGGCTATCGTGCCGGAGTAGCGGAATGTATGTGGCTTTCTATCTTCTTGGCCTTATAGCTTACTTGAAGTATAAAGAGGAAAAAAAGCTTAAATACGTGATTTACTGTCTACTGAGTTTCATATTTTCACTGCTTTCTAAAGCAAATGCCGTTACCTTTCCTTTGACACTCCTGGTCTTCGATCTTTATTATTTTAAGGAAAAACTCGGCTGGAGATTATTGCTGCAGAAAACACCTTATTTTTTATTATCCCTCTTGTTTGGAATCGTCACTCTACAAAATACAGAAACTGCCAAAAACATCTCTTATGGTGCCTCTAACTATGATGCCATCGACATGCTGTTCTTGTTTTCATACGAAATCATTTGGTACCTATCTAAAACCATTTTACCTTTCGATTTATCTCCTATAGTGGTATATCCTCCAAAGGTAGATGGGATACTGCCTTGGTATTGCTATGTCTCTCTGGCTTTATTACTCATAGTTGGCATAGCAGTGTTTAGATTTAGAAAAAAACAACCCATAATCTTACTTGGAATGGGAATATTTATCAGTATACTAAGTGTAACCCTGCAAGTCATCCCCTCCCGATTGGTAATTGTGGCCGACCGTTATGCTTACCTGCCAAACATAGGTATTTACTATATCTGCTCCTGTTTATTTATTGGATTTGTAAAAACCACACAACTTGATTCCCTAAAACAGAAGGCGCTTAAGGTGCTGCCATTTGCAATAGCTACCTTGTTGGTGGTTTTGTCCTTTAAACAAACAAAAATTTGGAAAAACAATTTAGAACTTGCTAATCGCATTATAGGCGTAAACCCCCCTACTGATTATATTGCGCGTGCATACGGGGTAAGGGGTAACTACAAAAAGCAGAGGCTGGACGCCACTGGCGCAATGGCTGATTACGAACAAGCCTTGAAGTTGGATTCCACCGATTGGATTGCCGCCTATGGACTGGGACTTATTTATAAAACAAGCAATGACTTAACCCAAGCAATTTATTATTTAGAAAAAGCCGGACAAAACAATACCCAAACCCCTCTTCCCTATACCGAAATAGGAATCATACACTTGAGTATCAAAAATTATGACCTTGCTATGCGTTATGTCGATATGGCCTTAAAGTCTAGTCCAAATTATGCCAATGCCCTAAACCTAAAAGCCGCATGTTTCTTAAACCTCAACAGAGCCGCCGAAGCAGAACTGTGGTTTTCCAAAGCCATTGCATCCAACGGCCAATATTCAGAAGCATTTAAAAACAGAGGAATTGTTCGATTAAAAAACCTAAATAACACAGCCGGGGCCTGTGAAGACTTCAAGAAAGCTGCTGAATTAGGAGAGCCCGGTATGGAATCAATATTAAAAGACTATTGCAATTAAAGGTTTGAATTTAAAAACAATAATTTTATATTTGCAGCCCTTTAATGGTGCGGTAGCTCAGTCGGTAGAGCAAAGGACTGAAAATCCTTGTGTCGGCGGTTCGATCCCGCCCCACACCACAAGGTCAATATCCCGTCATTCATTGGCGGGATTTTTTTTATCTTTACATGAATCCAAAAGTAGCAGTAGTCGTCTTAAATTTTAACACTCAGCCGTTTTTGGCGAGATTTCTACCTACACTATTGGCTACCGACTACGACAATATGGAATTAGTAGTGGTGGACAACGGTTCAAAAGACGATTCTGTAAATTTTTTAAAAACTGCCTTTCCTGAGGTAAAGCTTATCGCTCTTAATCAAAATTTTGGATTCGCAGGGGGATATAACCGGGCGTTGTCGCAAATCGACGCCGATTACTTTGTCCTCCTGAATTCGGATGTTGAAGTATCAAAAAACTGGTTAAATCCTTTAGTTCAGCTTGCTGAATCCGATCCGAAAATTGGAGCCATCCAGCCTAAAATACTGGATTTCTCAAATAAAACTCGATTTGAATATGCTGGCGGTTCAGGAGGCTATATCGATAAATATGGTTACCCTTTTTGCCGGGGCCGCTGGTTTAATAAGCTGGAAGAAGATCAAGGGCAATACGATGATGTATGTGAAATTTTCTGGGCTACCGGTGCTTGTTTTTTTATTAACGCTAAATTTTGGAGAGAAATGGAGGGGCTAGATGAAGACTTCTTTGCGCATATGGAGGAAATTGATTTATGCTGGCGACTTAAAAATTCAGGATATAAAAACATGGTTTGTCCTCAAAGTGAAGTATACCATATCGGTGGAGGAACATTGCCGGTTGGAAATCCCCGCAAAACCTACCTCAATTTTAGAAACGGACTATATTTATTATGCAAAAATCTTCATGACGATGAATTGGTTCAGGTAATGCTCATCAGATTGCTGCTCGATGGCTTGGCCGGATTAAAGTTTCTAACTGAATTCAAGTTCAGGGAGATAGGGGCCATTCTGAAAGCACACTATACTTTTTATAAAAGTTTGAACTATTGGTTAAATAAAAGAAAGAAATCCTTAAGCAGAGAGCGGTATCCGGTTGGCATGTATCGAGGCAGCATGGTTTTTGACTTTTTTGTCAAAGGACTCAATAAGTTTTCACAAATTGTTATAAAGTAAACAATTACAATCTTTTTTATATACTTAGGGCCTGCTGAAAAAGTTCAGTGTGCGTTCATTACAAGGAGGCAAGGCGAAGATGTACTTTGCCGTACCTCGAGCCGAAGCCGACGAAGTAAGGGACGTGCAATGAACTAACGTCTTTCTGAAGCCATTCGATGCACGATATTTTCATGGTTCACTAAATTTAACGTGCATTAAAAGCAATAAAGTTTTTAATGAACCTCATCACATCAAGCCTTTAAGTGTTTTTCAGCAGGCCCTACTTAGCTAAAGTATCACAATAAGTCCAAAATGGTTCGAAACGCAAGAACCTGTTCTCCATACTTTTTCAATGTTTTTTCCTTAAGAGCCGGTGCATACTCATTTATATAACTTAGATAATTGGCCTCACTTTCAGCATCATATTGCACACAGTAATTAATGCTTTTATCGTCCGGTTCATGGTTTCTTATTTTATACATCCGGTAAGTTTTGAATTTACCTGTGGCCATGACCTCTGGAAGGTGAACTTCCTTCATCCACTGAAGCCACTCAGTTTCAATGGAGGCTTCAACATTTAGGGTTACATTATATACAAGCACTTTATTTAAGGGTTTGGTTTTCAGATCGGGGGTGGTATTGGTCCACAATTCTTTTTAAATGTCGGCGGTCGAGGTGGGAATAAATTTCAGTGGTTGTAATGCTCTCATGACCCAGCATGCTCTGCACAGCTCTTAAATCGGCACCGTTCATCACCAATTCAGTGGCAAATGAGTGTCGGAAAGTATGCGGACTCACCTTTTTTGATATCCCGGCAGCATGCGCTAAATTCTTAACCAAATTAAAAACAAAAACCCTCGTAAGCCGGCTTCCCCTTCGGTTTAAAAAAAGAATCTCCCTGTCAATGGGTTTTGTATTCATTTTTAATCTCACTGTCTCCAAATATATCTCTATCAAATTGAGAGCGTTAGCACTTATTGGCACAAGTCTTTGTTTATTTCCTTTGCCGGTTACTAGGATGCACTCCTCCTTAAAATAAATATTCCCTTTTTCTAAATTTATTAATTCCGATACCCTCACCCCACAAGCAAAAAGGAGTTCAACCATGACTTTGTTTCTAAAGCCTCCTTCTTTGCTCAAATCTATTTTCTCAATCATCCTTTCTATTTCCTCCTGGCTTAATGCGGTAGGTAACTTTCTTATATTTCTTGGAAATTCGATAAGTTCAGTCGGATTTTTATCGATGTGCTTTTCCAAAACGAGAAAATCAAAAAATGAGCGTACACCTGAAAGTATGCGTGACTGGGATGTGCTTTTTTTGCCTGACCCGGCAATCCACTTAATAAACTCGTTAAAGAAATCGCTGGGTATCTGAGTGATGTTTAAGTCAATGTTTTTAGCATGGCAAAAAAGCTCAAGCGTTTTAACATCTCTCATATAGGCTTCAATGGAATTTTTGGAAAGATTTTTTTCTAACTGCAGATACAGTTTATATCCTGTTAAATAAGAGTCCCATTGCATTTAGTGCAATTTAAGTTCAGCAGCTTGCAATACTTCTTTGCTGCCAGCATCAAAGCGATTGACAAGCACAACAATATGTGTATCTTTAATTTTCCACTTTTGATCCAAGGGTATTTCCAGTTCCTTTTCAAATACACGACCCGCTTCATAGTTTCCGCCGATAGATTTGATTTTTAGTGGGCTTCCGTTATAAGGAGTAATGGCTTTTCGCAGTACATGGTTGTGAACATAGTCGTCTTTGCCTTTACCGTCAGGCATAGTCTGTTTAGAAACAATGTTGTTCTCGGTTATGAATACTGTATAGTTCAAAGGTTCTAAGTAAGCCTTTGCAAAAGCTATTTTTAGTGAAACTTTAACTTTTCGCGCAATACTGTCAAGCTGAAGAACTTTTATGGTGATTACGCAAGGTGATTCTTCTGCTTTAACTATATCTGCATATCCGCCCCAATTGTTATAACTTACAAAAAGGGTTGATTCTCCGTTAAATAATTTCCTATTCACACCGCCGGTTGGCAAGGCGCCGGGGTTTGCGTAAACTTCCTTAAAAATATCATCTGCCTCCGGAGTGAGCATTGACTCAAACCCAGCATAGGGTGTGGTAAAGTTTGCCAATGCCGAGGCATATACCCCAACTCCAATTGTTATATTGGGATTTAAACTGTCGATTTGATGTATTTTCTGCGCTGCCTTTGGGCAATTATTGCATCTGACCCCGGTAATATCTTCAATATAGATTAATTTAAATACTCTGTTGGGTGCACTGCTTACATACGAGGTGTCTTTTAATCCTAAAACAGCTTGAGAATAGTCGATGGCAGGTGGAATTTCCCTACATCCTATAAAGAAGCATATAACTATACTTAAGTTTATGAATTTTAGGCCTTTAAGCATTACTTAATGGAATTAAGAACCATTTGCACTTCATTGAATTTTAGAAAGCGCCATTTACCTCGCCTCAATCCACCTTTATCCAGTCCGGCATAAACTACGCGATCCAGTTTTTTGAGTCGGTAGCCCAGGTGTTCAAACATTCGGTGCACAATTCTATTCTTCCCGCTGTGAATTTCAACACCAATCATGCAGTGATCATTAGGGTCAACATAGGCAACCTCATCCACTCGCATGATACCATCCTCTAACTCAACACCTTCAACCAATTTTTCAAAATGCTCTCTTTCCAAAGGCTTTTCCAAAACAGCATAGTATACTTTTTTGATCTCGCTCGAGGGGTGTGAAAGCTTCTGAGCAAAGTCTCCATCGTTGGTTAAAAGGATAATACCGGTGGTGTTTCGGTCAAGACGCCCAATAGGAAATATTCTTTGGTCTGTCGCTTTTTGAACCAAATCCATAACTGTTACCCTTTTTTCCGGGTCGCTTGTTGTGGTTATGGTATCTTTAGGCTTGTTCAATAAAATATAAACGTGGTTGGCTTCGGTAACTCTTTTCCCTTTATACTCAACGATATCCTTCCGGTTTATTTTGAAACCCAATTCTTTTATAGCCTCTCCGTTTACAAAAATCAGTCCTTTTGTAATCAATTCATCTGCCTCTCGTCGACTGCAAATACCCGCGTTTGCTATAAATTTATTAAGGCGAATGAGTTCTGTATTTGCTGGTGATGAACTTGGTGTTGAAGGAATTACAATCGGGCCGGCTTCGTGTTTTTTGAAAAACTGGTGACTTAAATGCGGGTTTTCAACCGGTGGTTTAAAATTGTTTTTTCTCGGTCCGAAATTTGATCCTTTAAATCCCTGGGGTTTTGGTCTGTTAGGATCAAAACTTCTTTTTTCATTTGAATTTGAAAAATTTTTATAGGGTGGTTTCTTATACCCTCCGTTATCTGAAGAATTATTGTAATCCCTAATGGGGCCATTTTCGCCCTTCGGGTAATTTGAGTAAGGATCTACAAAGTTAATAATCGGTTTCTCAGGCTTGTTTTCTGAAGAATCACGTTTCACAACGATTCGTTTTCTTACCCTCTTTTCATTGTCATTGAGGTTCTCTTCCATCAATTTATTATAAGACAACAAAGTTAAACACATTTAATTTATTTGGCATCATAAAACTTTATAAAAGTCTGTTTTTTTGTTGTCGACGGACTAAAGATTTTTGTTTTCAAAGAAGTTTTATGGTAATTCTCTGAATTTTACTTTACTTTGTTTCTCTTTTGTAAAATTTTTTAGCTTTATGAAACGTTTCACACTAAAAAAGATTCTTACAAGCAACTGATGAGGAGAGTAAAAGTTTTTCTTTTTTGCATTTCATTTCTGACTCTACACTTAAAGGCTGTTGACAAAGGGCCTGAGATATTGCGGATTTGCCTTGACAATAACACCTCTATTGCCACCTTATTTTGGCAACCCACCACTGATGTCTGCAAATCGTTCACTCAATATCACATTTACTCGTCTGAAAATGGCGGACCCTGGAAAAAGGAAAAATCCATTACTGATTTAAGCAAAACAGAATGCTCTCTCCTCTTATCTGACCCGGGAGCAGATTGGAAATTTAAAATTGTAACGTATTTGGCATGTAACGGCGTAGACAGCTTCGAATCCGCGGCACAATCCATTGACAACAATAAGCCACAGCAAATTGAAATTGATTCAGTTAGCTTCGATTATCTAACTCAAAAGGTTATGCTGGGCTGGAAAAGTAATCCAGCCAAAGACACTAAGGGTTACCGTATCTACGAATATAAAAACTCTGTTTATAATAAAATAGTGGACGAACCTTTGACCCGTCACATTTTGGGCGCCTACGGGGTAGCCAACCAAGCTGAATTTTCCTTGGCAACCTATGATAGTTGTGATCTTTTTGCCCCAATTAACGCTTCACATAAACCGGTTTATTTGTCAGGAAATATCGATTCTTGCAAAAGGACAATTAGTTTCACGTGGAACTTATACTCCGGTCCCTCTTGGAATTTATCTAAACAATCCTTGATCCTTGACAAAAACAACACTGGGTTTACGCTGCATAGCCAAATACCCGCAGGTACAACAAGTTTTTCATTAAGTGACATCGTTCTGGGTGACAATTTATGTTACTACATTCGATCTGAAAACCTGAGCACAAAGGCCACCTCATCTTCGAACACCGTGTGTTTTAAGACTCGCAAACTGCGCATTCCGGAAGTACACTATATTAGCAACGTCAGTGTTGTTGACAACCAAATTGAATTATCAATAAACGTGGATGAAAAAGCCGACACTGACTCAATACTCATTGAGCGGTCAGAGAACAATGGTGCTTTTATCTCTTACCTTAAAACACCATTGATTCCTGGCTTAAAAGAATATTCACTGCTTGACCCTAACGCAAAAGTAAATCTCTATTCCTATGCCTACAAAGCTAAGGCTCTTGACAAGTGCCATGAAACCTCTGCGGTATCAAACACAGCAAAATCAATTTTATTGAGCAAGGCCTTTTTGATAGATAATAAATATCAACTCTCATGGAACCTTTACAAGTGGTGGACCGATGGTGTCGCTTCACAAGAGCTTGAAACTAGCACCGATCGTTTCACGTGGAACAAACTGCTAAATTTTGACACGCTTATCAATTCCACCGTTTATACAGCAGACGAATTAACAAGTGACTCACTGTGTTTTAGGATTTTAAACAGGGGCAATAATCCGATGGCCAAATCTTTATCCAATATTCAATGCATTTATGCCATCACTGATTTTTATATACCGGGAACTCTAAACCCATATAGTCAAAACAATATATTAAAAGTCTATGGAAAAGGTTTAGATGAGGACCGTGGTAAAATAGAGGTCTTCAACCGTTGGGGAGAGAAAATTTTCGAGACCCACAAAGTCACCGTTGGTTGGGATGGCAAACTCGACAATGAATTTGCACAAATGGGTAGCTATATCTATAAAGCCTATTTTTATGACCAACGCAATAACTTCTACTTAAAAACCGGAACTGTATTTATTATTAAATAGTGCTGATATTACTTAACAAATCTCTGCCCTTTAAACTTTCAAAATTTAATACAGGCCTTAAACAATTGAACGAAGAATTGGGTCTTCAATTAAACCGTTTATCCATTCATCTTATATCGGACGAAGCATTATTAGATATCAATAAGCGCTACTTAAATCATGACTATTTAACAGACATCATTACCTTTGATATGAGGGATGAAATGGGTATGGAAGCAGAACTTTACCTGAGTGAAGATAGAATTAGTGAAAACGCGCAAACATTTGAATGTACTTTTATGGAAGAGTATTTGCGGGTTTGTATTCATGGCCTTCTTCACCTAGGCGGTTATGAAGACGGCACACCCATACAGAAAAAAAAGATGCGCGAACTAGAAAACAAATACCTGCAAAAACTGTTTCACGTGAAACGAGTATGAATTTAGAATATGATATGATCGTAGTTGGTGCCGGACATGCCGGTTGCGAAGCTGCTCATGCGGCTGCTACCATGGGATCGAGGGTGTTGCTTATCACCATGAATATGGAAACGATAGCGAAAATGAGCTGCAATCCGGCTGTTGGGGGTGTGGCTAAAGGCCAAATCGTAAGAGAAATTGATGCCCTGGGCGGACTAACTGGAGCGATTACCGACCAATCAACCATTCAATTTCGAATGCTAAACCGCTCAAAAGGGCCTGCCATGTGGAGTCCAAGGGCACAGTGCGATCGCATGATTTTTAGCTGGAAATGGCGATTGGCTTTGGAGAAAAACAAAAACATCGACTTTTGGCAAGACAACGTCTCTCAAATTATCACACATAACAACGCCATTACAGGAGTAAAGACGAGCTTAGGTATCAAGTTTAAGTGTAAATCACTGATATTGACGAGTGGTACATTTTTGAATGGCTTGATACATATAGGAGCTAAAAATTTTGGCGGAGGCCGTGCTTCTGAATCCGCTTCTTATGGAATAACCGCCAACTTGCTTGAACTGGGCTTTGAAAGTGGCAGAATGAAGACCGGAACGCCTCCACGTGTGGATGGACGCTCGCTTAACTATGCCCTGATGGAGGAACAAAAGGGAGATGAGGATCCTGGTCAATTTTCATTTTGGGCTAAAAACCAAAACCTCGATCAAAAAAGCTGTTATATTACTTATACCAACCCTGTTACCCACGATATATTGCGTGAAGGTTTTAACGATTCTCCCATGTTCAACGGCTCAATCCAGGGAATTGGGCCGCGCTATTGCCCATCCATAGAGGATAAAATTAACCGCTTTGCAGAAAGAGAAAGACATCAGATTTTTGTGGAACCTGAAGGGATGGATACTGTTGAGATTTACGTCAACGGGTTTTCGACCTCATTGCCAGAAAACATTCAATACAGGGCCCTTAGACAAATCCCGGGTTTTGAAAACGTAAAAATGTTCAGACCTGGATACGCCATCGAATACGATTATTTTCCACCCACTCAACTCAAACCCAACCTCGAAACCAAACTCATCCAAAACCTGTTTTTTGCCGGTCAGATCAACGGTACAACAGGCTACGAAGAAGCAGCTTGCCAGGGCCTGATCGCCGGAATTAACGCTCATCAAAACCTGGCCGGTCAATCTCCTCTCATATTAAACAGGTCAGAAGCTTATATTGGTGTTCTCATTGACGATCTCATTAACAAAGGCACTGACGAGCCCTATAGGATGTTTACATCCCGTGCAGAATATCGCATTCTGCTCCGTCAAGATAATGCCGATCAAAGGCTTTGCAAGATAGGTCATGACATTGGCCTCTTGTCTTTGCCGAAATATGAGACCTATCTAAAAAAACAAGCTAACATTGACTCTATATTAAGTTATTGCAAGCAAACAAAACCGCCTTTGACAATCACCAACACCCTACTCACAGAAAATGCTGAAAACGAAATCAATGAAAAAATAAGTATTCAGAAACTGCTACTGAGACCCAATCTCCGTTTTAAAAACTTAAACCTGGAAAAAAACTTTCCCGACTTGGGTCAATATGAAAATGAGGAGCTCGAAGAAGCCGAAATCTTAATAAAATACGAAGGTTATATTAGCAAGGAAAAAGATATGGCCCAAAAAATAAACTCCCTTGAGCATATACCCATCAAAGAAAGTTTTAATTTTGCCGAGGTGAAATCGCTTTCAGCTGAATCAAGAGAAAAATTAATGAAAATTAAACCAAACACCCTCGGCCAAGCCTCTCGCATTAGTGGCGTGTCACCTGCAGATATTTCAATTCTTTTGGTACATTTTGGTCGTTAATAAGCTGGCTTTTATTTCTTTCCTATGTTTGCTCACGGCCTGTGCGCAAATTGTGATTCCTGACGGTGGCGAGAAGGATACAGAGCCCCCTGTGTTGACAAAAGCTAGCCCTCCCAACAAAAGCACCAATCTCTATCCTCAAAAAATAAACCTAACCTTTAATGAAAACATACAACTTAAAAACCTCAACGACCAAGTAAGCATTACACCTGAATTAAAAACTAAACCCGTTCTAAATGCGTATAGAAACAAAATAAGCATCACCCTAAATAAGGATTCGCTCCTGCCTAACACGACCTACTCCATAAATTTTGGTCAAAGCATCGCCGATATCCATGAAGACAATATTTTACCTAATTTTAACTATTCATTCAGTACTGGGCCATTCCTTGACACCTGTTCTTTAGCAGGTTTGATGCAAACCCTCAAAGAAAAAAAAGTACTTGAAAAAGCCCTGGTAGTTTTAAAAAACACAACGAATGGGTTAATCTATAGAACGTTTACCAACAAGGATGGGCTCTGGAATTTTAATAATTTGGCTCAGGCTAATTATGAACTGATCGTCTATCTCGATTTGAATAAAAATAAACGCTTAGATGCAACCGAATATTACTATAAAAAAGACATCGCGGTTACTCCCGGCAGCGACTTTTTAAAATGTAATGCCATCACCTATAAATCGGTTATTCAAGATTCTGTAATCAAAGTATTAAAGGCAACATACCTCAATGATTATTGCCTGGGAATTAAGACCAATACCCCAATATCTAAACCCACTGATGCTAAATACGATTTGTCGGATGCTTCCCAAAAGAAAAATAAACCTCTGATTCCGACAGAGGAAAATGACAGTTTTTTGCTCTATCATTCCTTTATTGCCACCGATACCATTAAACTCAATATCTTCCTACACAGCCAACAAATATTTTATATTAAGCAACCAAAAAGTAGAAAAATAGAGGCTTTTAAGCTTCAGGCCAAACAGGACTTGTTTAGAAGAAGTGACAAGGCATATATAATCTCTAATATTCCAATCTCATTGGTCAACTCCAATAAAATAAAATCGCTCAAAGGCGACTCTATACGTTGCTCTATGGACACAAACAATCCCTACACACTTGAAATAAGCCATCAATCTGTAGAAAAACTGACCATACTTTTCGAAAAAGGCGCAATAACTGACCTCAATGGAAATAGCAATGAAGGGGATACCGTGCTCATCCGTCTTGCCAGTGACGAACAAACAGGTAGCTCAGAATTTAGCATAATAGACAGCTTATCTGGTGACACAAGTCCTCTGTTTATCAAAGTATATAACAAAAATCAATCCTATTATTTCCGATCTAGGCTAAATAAAGTGAACCAACTCAAAGGTTTTTTACCAGGTAATTATTCAATAGAAGCTTGGATTGATGAGAATAGAAACGGCATTTGGAATGAGGGTAATTATTTTTTAAATCAAAATCCTGAAAGAATTATGATTCGCCCTGATGTCATACTCATTAAACCCAATTGGGATTTGAACGGTGTTGAAATCTACATGGAATAATGTGAATAGAGGCTTTAAAGTCAAAACTTAGTAACAATTTTGAAAGCTTAACTCAAGGCAATAAAAAGAACTCATAAAAAACACACCAAAAAAAGGCGACATATGAACATAGCTAGTATTAACAATGAGGTGTTAATGAGATAAATTTATAATTCACTTTTTAATACAATAACGTGATTTATAATAATTTATACTATTAAACATCTGTTAATAAACGTTAATAAACTTGTAGCCATATAAATCAATCCACAAATTAACAGAGCTATTAAGAAAGAAATATATTTAAGTTATTTTTTCTTTCCTTTCGGCTGTGAAAATCAAATTCGGCTGTGAAAATCAAATCGATTAATTTTGAAAACAGAATGAGAGAGCAAATAGAAAAAATTAAAAGCGAAGCTAAAAAATTTGAAATCGCCTCAAAGGAACAATTGGAAAAATATCGCCTTGAATTTCTCTCCAAAAAAGGCAAATTAAATGAAGTATTTGAGTCCTTTAAAAAGGTAGATTCCGAGCAAAAAAGAAGTCTGGGACAAATTATAAATCAGCTAAAAACAGAGCTGGAAGAAAAGTTTAAAAAGGCAGAGAGTGACATCCATAAAGAAGACGGGGAAAATGAACAGAGGCCTGACCTATCATTGCCGGGAGATCCTATAGATTTGGGAACAAGGCATCCCTTATCAATTGTTCAAAGACAAATCGTTCAAATATTCAGCAAAATGGGTTTTGTGCTTTCCGAAGGCCCTGAAATTGAGGATGACTGGCATAATTTTAGCGCCTTAAATTTTCCTGAAAACCACCCTGCACGCGATATGCAAGATACTTTTTTTGTGGACCGGGAGATGGCACTCAGGACCCATACTTCATCTGTTCAGGTAAGGGTAATGCAAAACCAGAAACCCCCGATAAGAACCATTTCTCCGGGAAGGGTTTATAGAAATGAAGCCATTTCGGCAAGAGCGAATTGCTTTTTTCACCAAATAGAAGGCCTTTATATCAATGAAGGGGTCTCTTTCGCTGATTTAAAGCTTGCTTTGTATTTGTTTGTAGAAGAATTTTTTGGAAAAGGCATAAAAATAAGATTTAGGCCTTCGTATTTTCCATTTACTGAACCATCCGCTGAAATGGACATATTTTTAGGAACAGCCACCGAAGAAGACAAAAGGCTTACCAAAGGCACCGGATGGCTGGAAATATTGGGCTGTGGTATGGTAGATGAAAATGTTTTAAAAAAATGTGGAATAAACCCGGATCAATATTCAGGCTACGCATTTGGAATGGGCATTGAACGTATAGCCATGTTAAAATATGGGATAAAAGATTTAAGACTCTTTTTTGAAAATGATGTTCGCCTGCTTCATCAGTTTGCCGGTGAACTATAATTTCAACTTGCTTCGTTTGGATTCCAGATGTTCCAACTCTCTTCTGCCTGAATATGGAACATTTCCAAGCCATTCTTAACTGTACAGCCATTAAATGCGGCAGTTTTTAAGAGCAGAGTTTCATCAGGATTGTAAATTAAATCGTAAATAATGTGGAAAGGACTCAGCAAATGAAATGGAATTTGTGGGATTTCATGGACCAGAGGAAACATGCCTACCGGGGTAGTATTTATGATGAGGGGGTGATCGTTGAGAACGGTTTTGGAAATATCGGCGTAATGGTAAAGTGCATCGTGCGAGAATCTCGACACGGTAGAATGGGCAATATTTAATTTGTCAAGTACATAGCGAACGGCATTGGAAGCGCCACCGGTTCCCAAAATCAGCGCATTGTGGACATAGGGCTTAAGAAGCGGAACCAAACTTTTTTCAAATCCAATAACATCGGTGTTAAAACCTTCCCATTTGCCCTTATGGGCGCGAATACAATTTACAGCCCCAATATGGTCAGCTTCCTGCGAAATGGAATCAAGAAATGGAAAGATGGATTTTTTATAAGGAACGGTAACATTAAGACCGCGAATCTCCTCGTTGTTTTTTAGGGTTAACACGGCCTTGATGGAAGGGAGATCAAATAAATTATACTGGTAGTTTGAAAGGCCAAGGTCTTCAAACTTTTTCTCAAAATAAATTTTAGAGAAAGAATGGCTGATGGGATGTCCTATAAGACCAAAGAGAAGGTTCATTCGGGATAAAACGCGTTATTCGGTTTTCTAACGGGATGGTTCTTCATATCTTTAATGACATGGTCGTAAATGCTGCCAAAGTAAATATCAATACCGAGATTGTAGTAGGTGCCACTAAATTTTTGAGAGGTGCTTTTCCCAAGTACAATTCTACTGCCTAATCCTCCGCCCAGGCCAATCCACCAGGCTAGTTTATATTGAGCGGAAATACCGGACTCGAGTGGTGCAATAAATGAGCGTTTTTTTTCAAGGGAGCGTAAATTATATAAGGGGTCCAGGTGTTCGATGGTGGCCGACCCAAAACCAAGGCGCAACGGTATTTTAAGGGTCCATCGTTTTTCTTTATAAAAAGTATAGGAAGCATTTAAGCCAAGGTACCAAAACTTTGAAACCTCATCCACTTCATATTGCAGTGGCGTGTAGGCATTAATGATTTGCCTTTCTTTTAGCGGGTTGGCCAATTTATAAATACCGACACTTGCCAGGAGTTTATCGCCATAATCCAAACCGGCCGATAGACCGACAATATTGCTATAGTGAGAGCCGATAATGGTGTTTCGTGCCGACAAGCCTCCGATAAGCACAGGAGAAGAGTTGTTTAGGTAATACTTGACAGAGTCCTTAATATTGGCTTTTGCCGGAAAAAAAAGAATCAGGAGTAAAAAAGCGTACGTGTATTTTTTAAGCATTGCTTAAGCACAAAAATAAAAAATTTAAGAGGCAAGCCTTCCATAAAGAGGATAAAGTTAAACCATGGTGTATAAAAAAGAAAACCATCCTTTTTGTCGTAATTTTGAAGAGCATGCTTAAGATTTCTAACAACAAGAAGGCTTTGAGTTTAATCCTTTCTTTGGGGTTTTTTTTTGAGGCGTTTCCGCAAACAAGGTCTAATCTTGTTCACAGAGTAAAAGACAACGAAGCCTGTTTATATGGTTTTAAAAATGAAGATGGTGATTGGGTACAGAAAGCAAATTTCAACACCGCAAGCGGCTTTATTCAGGGGTTTTCTATAGTCTCGACCAATGAGAGGTATGGCATTGTCAACCGATTCGGAGAACTGGTGGTACCTGTTGAGTACGACAATTTAACTCCTCTTCTCGAAACTAAATATCCGAACTATTCTTATAACAGCGAAGAAGACATTAATGAAATGCATGCAATTACAGGCTTCTTTATTGCGACACGCCATGATAAAAAAGGGCTTATAGATTCAAGCAATCGAACCGTAGTTAGGATTGATTTTGAAGAGTTTGAGAATTTTGAACGCGGCAGAGGTGCCATAAGAGACATGGAGCACAAATGGGGTTTTACAGATTTAGCAGGACATATCATTGCGACAAGGTATGATGAAGTATACGATTTTCAGGAAGAGGGTATTGCTATTGTTACACTTTCTGATAAACATGGATTAATTGATAGCAACGGTTTGTGTTTGTTGCCAAACGAATATTCGAAAATTGAAAGTTTAAACGATTGGGGTATTGGTAAAATCATAAAAGATGGCAAAGAAGGTTTAATAAATAAAAATGGCCTGCTATTTCCAGCAAAATTTGACGAAGTGGATCTCATGGACAGTTCAAATATCATTGTTAAAATGAATGGCAAATACGGTGTTATTAGTAAGAGAGGAGCCGAGGTTCTCAAGCCTGAGTTTGAGAAAATAGTACACATGTCAGATTATTGTGTTTGGGCTCTAAAAAAAGGCGTTTACGGATTATTTAACCGAAGGAGTGGAAGACCAATCATTGGATACAAAATTCAGGAATACCGTCAACAGTATTTTGCCTTTTATATCATAAAATCAAATAACAAATATGGGTTAATTGACAAAACCGGTAAGATTATTATTAAGCCGGAGTATGAGGATTATTCAGGAACATACGGTGATGAAATGCTTATTTTTATAAAGGGAGGTAAAGCCGATTGTTACCACATTTATCACAACAAAAGAGTTGCGCCGTCAGAATTATTTAAATTTTATAACCGGAGTGTAAGAATCATAAGAAAAAGTGAAAGTGAGCAGGGTATTATGGATTATCAGGGGAATATACTTTTAGCTCAAATTTATAAAATACAAGAAGGCGATGGCGGTTTTGTTTACTGTGACAATGAGAATCTCTGCGGACTGATGGATTTTCAAGGCCATAAGATATTTAGCCCAGGTCAGTTTAAAGGTGTTGGAGATGTATACAACAACATAACCTTTGTAAGTGGTTTTAAAGGGGGAGTTGGTTTGATTAACTCACGAGGAAAACTTGTGATAGACACGCAGTTTTTGGTCGTAAGCAACTATATACTGCCAGAAAAATATGCCTGGGTGGCAAAACAGACCGAACCTCTTTTAAAAACAGCAGAACTTTCAGGCTTAGACTGGTGCGGATTAAAATATGGGGTAATAGATTCGGGCGCCCATTGGCTATTAAAGCCTGAATACGATTTCCCATCTGTTTTTAAAAATGAAAGGGCTGTTTTATCAAAATCAAAAAAGTTTGGGGTTATGGATTTAGTAGGTCGGGTGATTATTCCATTTTTATACGACACAATAGGCGGCAGCGGTCCTTACATTGTAGGTTATAACAAAAAGAAGGGCATACTGGGTAGAGATGGAAAAATCATACTCGACACGATGGAATTGGAAATAAATTTATTTGAAAACGGCTATGCTAGGGTAGTTCAGGGTGTAAAAACCGGCTTAATTGATACACTTGGTCATTGGATTATTCCCCTGGACTATATGGGGTTAGAGAACGCTGCGGTTTCATTGGACAGTTTGAATTTTCCTGCCAAAGAGTTATCAAGTTCCGGCACTGATGAGGAGTCGGATGAAATACAGGAGACGCCAAAAACTCAAAAATGGAATGCCTATAATCAAAGCCGAGAGTTCGATTTAGTGGAAGACTACCCAAATACGCTATTTAAAAAAGTGATAAATAACACCGTTTTATCGCAAGTAGCGATTTGGGAAACCGAGGAACAATACGAGGAAGAATGCTATGTTGATCTCATATTATATAGCCAATTGGGCATTTACCGACCGGAAGATTTACGAAACCGATACGGCTACTCCTCGTCAAAGAGTTCTGTGATTAAGATTCATTCTCTTACCAATTTTTCAGTGTGCTTACGCGACGATGTTTCAATTTTTGAAGGGCGATATGGATATAGCTATATTGAGTTTAGCAATTATGTGTTTTACAACGACCGCATGGTAAAAATCACCTTTGATTCACTCTTTAATAACTTGGTTGATTACAGGAAGGTTTTAAATAAACTGCTCTTAAAAAAAATAAAGGATCAGGAGGAGGTAGAGCTGGACTGCAGTAATCCAGAGGCCTTGGTGAACAACCTTGAACAGAGTTTTGCTTTAACGGACAGGGGCTTAACCTTTTATTTTATGGATGATGAATCTGAAATGGAGCAGACCATTTTAGGTGAGATAACCATTCCTTATGTTGAGATGAAATCCATTGCCAGACCTCGCGGTATCATAAGTAGTAGAATAGAAAAAGAAAAATCAAGCAGGTGAATGCTAACCGACCCTCTTGCCTTCTGTATCTGAAAAATGAGCCATATAGAGCCATTGGGGCCAACAGCGGTTTTAAACAAAATAATTTTGCCTCCAGCCTCTTCAACCTTAGAAAGGATTTCTTCGAGATCCCTGTCACCATTGAGATATATCAGGGACCCTTTGTCGGATGGCTCATAACCCTTTCCCTCAATAATACAGCCCCCTATTTCATTTTCCAAGTCTGCTGGAAAGAAGCACGATTTCATACCCATCGCTTCCATAACCTTGAAGTCGGCATTTAGATAGTTTCATAAAAAACGTGAGCCCTGTTAAAATTCTTTAAAGGTATTTCAAACCCATGGATAGCATTTTGTGTCATAGGCTCTGTTCAAAAAATATACAAACCACCGTTGCATGTTTGATTTCTGCGCTTAAAGACTTCTTCTCTATTAAAGAGCCTAAGCAGAAACCGGACTAAAGCAGTATTTGAGAGAACAGAATTTAAGGTCTAAAATAAAAACACAATTGAATTAACTTGCACCTTTTTAGGAGGAATGAGTCAAACCGAAAATCTAACCCGACAACACCATGAATTACTGACAGGGAAAGAACTCTATAAACAGGCGTATGCGTATATGTGCAGGGCGAGAGCGATGGCTGCCCTGTATGAAGAAAATAGAAACATCACCAAATACGTTCACAGCACAAGCAAAGGACATGAGGCCATTCAATTGGCAACTGGCCTACATCTTAAAGATATAGACTACGCCTATCCTTATTACCGCGATGAGAGTATGTTGCTGGCTATAGGCATGGAACCTTACGAACTCATGCTACAGTTATTGGCTAAAAACGACGACCCTTTTTCAGGCGGCAGAACCTATTACAGCCACCCGGCTTTAAAAAGACCCGGCATGCCAATTATGCCTCATCAGAGCAGTGCCACCGGCATGCAGGCCATACCGGCCACCGGTGCTGCCCATGGGCTGAGTTATCTTGAGAAAATAAACAAGTTGGATGGAAAAGGGAATCCCATAGTTTTGTGCAGTTTGGGCGATGGATGTGTAACAGAAGGGGAAGTAGCAGAAGCTTTTCAGATGGCCGTTTTAAAACAATTGCCTATTCTGTACCTCGTTCAGGATAACGATTGGGGAATTTCGGCCAGCGGGGAGGAGATGCGCGCCATGAACGCTTATGAATATGCGGCTGGCTTTAAAGGCTTGAGACGAGAAACCTATTCGGGAATTGATTTTGCGGAATGTTATAAATACATGGGCGAAGCTTTTGAATGGGTTAGAACCCATAGAAGCCCAATGCTCGTGCATGTGAAGGTTCCCTTGTTAGGGCATCACACAAGCGGGGTGAGAAGTGAGTGGTACAGAGACGATTTGGACAAACAAACACTGGATGATCCGTTTCCGGTATTAAGAGAATTGTTAATCGTATTGGGGGAGGAACCGGAAGTGTTAAAAGAAATAGAGGAGAGAGAACAGGAGTTTATTAAAAAGGAATTCGATAGGGCAGTTTCAGCACCAGACCCTGCTCCGGAATCAGTTCATTTGCATGAATTTGCTCCAACTCCGGTTCTGCAGGAACTAGGTCAAAGAGCACCTCAGAACAGTGAAACCATCATCATGGTAGACAGTGCTCTGCATGCCATAGACGAAATAATGACCCAATACCCGGAAGCCCTTTTATATGGACAGGATGTTGGAATAAGATTGGGTGGTGTGTTTAGAGAAGCCGCTTCACTGGCAAAAAAATTTGGGACGCACAGGGTATTTAATACCCCAATACAGGAAGCATATATCGTAGGGAGTACACAAGGCATGAGTGCTGTTGGATGTAAGCCTATCGTTGAAATTCAATTCGCCGATTATATATGGCCGGGGATTAATCAATTGGTTACAGAGTTATCAAAGTCGTGCTACTTAACCGTAGGAAAATTTCCAATTCAAAGTTTAATTCGAGTCCCCACAGGCGCCTACGGCGGCGGCGGCCCCTATCACAGTGGAACCGTCGAAAGCAGTATATTGCAAATAAAAGGAATAAAGGTAGTTTACCCCAGCAACGCAGCCGATATGAAAGGGCTGATGAAGGCTGCATTTTTAGATCCGAACCCGGTAGTGATGTTTGAGCACAAAGGCCTATACTGGAGCAAAGTTCCTGGAACTGAAGCGGCTAAAACCCTTGAGCCTGATGCCGATTACATCATACCTCTGGGCAAGGCAAGAGTCGTTATAAGCGCCGATGAAGAAGAAGTGGCCAAGGGCAATACCTGCTCGGTGATAACCTACGGGATGGGAGTCTATTGGGCGATAGCTGCAGCCTCACAACTGGTCAATCGTGTGGAAATTTTAGATTTGAGAACCTTAAACCCTTGCGATGATGAGGCCATTTTTGAAAGCGTAAAGCGCCACGGGAAAGTGCTGGTGCTCACAGAAGAAACCCTTCGAAATTCATTTGCTGAGGCCATAGCAGGTAGAATAGCAAGCCAATGCTTTAAATTTTTAGATGCTCCTGTTCAAACCCTAGGCTCCTTAAATCTGCCGGCTGTTCCTCTCAACATGGATCTTGAAAAGCAGATGTTGCCAAGCGCTGAAAAAGTGCTCATTGCATTAAAAGCGCTCCTTGACTATTAATAAAAACAAAAAAGCACAGGCAGTAAGTTTAACCTTTTACCTAATTTGTAGAGTATAGCCCAATGAACCGATTTAAAATTTCTGGAGTTCCCGAGCATTTTAACTATCCATGGCATTATGCTGCAGAGCAAGGGTATTTTAAAAAGGAAAACATTGAGATACAATGGCAGGACAACAAAAGCGGTACAGGATCTATTGTTCAGTCTCTCAATTCAGGAGAAGTCGATGTGGCCGTTGTTTTGACGGAAGGCATGATTGCCAACATTGCCAAGGGGAACCAAAGTAAAATCATACAGGTCTTTGTAAAGTCGGCCTTAAGGTGGGGAATACATGTATCAAACAGCAGCTCAATACAGCACAAGTTTGGAATAGAGGGCAAGCGCTTTGCCATTAGCAGATTTGGCTCTGGATCTCATATTATGGCTTATGTGTTGGCCAATCAGCTTGGTTATACGATAAATAAGGAGGATTTTGTTTTGGTAAACGATTTGGAGGGGGCAATCCAAGCATTAAACAAAGGAGAGGCAGAGGTTTTCTTATGGGAAAAATTTATGACCATGCCTTGGGTGGAGTCAGGAAAACTCAAAAGAATAGGTGAGTTGCCAACGCCTTGGCCCGGATTTGTGATAGCTGCAAATCAGGACACCATCAACCATAGGTTCACCGATGTTAATCGCATGCTAAGGGCCATTAGAACCGCTTCAGGCGACTTTATGGCGAATGCCGACATTGAACCCCTCGCTAAAAGATATGGGCTTAAAATCGACAAAATGTACGAGTGGTTTCAAATTACAGAATGGGAAACGCGGGGACAAATAAGTGCCGACATGATCTATACAACTGCGCAGGTTCTCCATGAGGTTGGCGTCATAGATGAGGTGATAAAGCCGGAACATTGCTGTGCCCCATGGGTAAGTTTAACATAAATAAAAAAAACAGATAAAACATGAAATGGTTAGGCCGTCGCCAGAGCGACAACGTTGAAGACAGAAGAGGATTGAGCGGAGGAGGTAAAACCCTTGTAGGCGGTGGGATATTGGGAATTATTATTTTAATAGTTAACCTGATTGGTGGGGATACCGCAAAATTGCTAAATCCGGTTTTAGACCAAATTAAAACGCCTACGGAAAACGCGCAAGAAAGTCCCCAGGCCCTTTCCGATGAGGACAAGCAACTCGGTGAGTTTGCATCGACCGTTTTTGCGGATACCGAGGACACCTGGAGTAAATTGTATCAAGAAAATGGAGAAACCTATGATTTCCCGAAAATGGTATTATTTAAAGGAGAGGTAGAAACCGCATGTGGTGGAGCTTCATCGGCTTCAGGACCCTTCTATTGCCCTTCCGATCGAAAAGTATATATGGATTTAGGTTTTTTTGAAGAATTAAAAAACAAGCTTGGTGCCAAAGGAGGAGATTTTGCCATTGCTTATGTGATAGCCCATGAGGTAGGTCACCACATACAAACCTTAAATGGAAATTCAGCAAGAATGAGAAGGAATCAGGTAGGTAAAACGGAAGCCGAAGCCAATAAATTATCCGTCGCTCTTGAGTTGCAAGCCGATTTTTATGCCGGCATTTGGAGCCATTACAATCAAAAATATATGGAATCCGGTGATATTGAGGAGGCGTTAAGCGCAGCAGAGGCAGTAGGCGATGATGCCATTCAGAAGCGCATGCAAGGCCATGTTGTACCTGAATCTTTTACACATGGAACCTCCGAACAAAGAAAGTACTGGTTTATGAAGGGATTTCAAAGCGGTGACCTCAGCCAGGGAAATACTTTTAAGAATTTGCTTGAGGAGTGACAGGCTCTAGGCAGAAATTCCCTGGGTTTCTATGGCCGCAATTCCGGGCAAGAACTTGCCTTCAAAATATTCCAGCAAAGCACCACCACCGGTCGAAACATAGCTAACCTTATCGTCGAGCTTAAACTTGTGAATGGCTGCAGCTGAATCGCCGCCGCCAATGAGCGTAAAACAACCTTTTTCTGTGGCTTTGACCAACGAAACGGCAATTTCTTTTGTCCCCTTCTCAAAGCTTGACATTTCAAATACCCCCATTGGACCGTTCCACAATACGGTTTTACTGTTGGCAATTACTTCGTTATACGTTTGAATAGCCGATGGCCCAATATCCAAGGCCATCCAATTTGATGGGATGTTATTGCTTAGTTCCACCCCCGTATTTGCATCGTTGCTAAAGGCATCTGCAACCACCGAATCTTTCGGAAGATAGATCTTAACGCCATGTTGCTCTGCGCGTTTTAAAATGTCTTTTGTAAGATCCAGGCGTTCATTTTCGCAAAGGGAGGTTCCGATTTCGCCGCCCTGAGCTTTGATAAAAGTGTACGACATCCCTCCTCCAATGAGAATATTATCGGCGATATTGAGCAAATTTTCTATGATCAAAATTTTATCGCTTACCTTGGCTCCTCCGACAATGGCAGTAAAAGGCCGTTCCGGATTTTTCATCACTTTCTCGGCGTTCTCCACTTCGGCAGCCATGAGGTATCCAAAGCATTTGGCGTCGGGAAAAAAACCGGCAATGACTGCAGTGCTTGCATGGGCGCGATGGGCTGTTCCAAAGGCGTCGTTCACGTAAAAATCGCCCATTTTAGCGAGCTTTTCGGCAAAAGCGGTGTCCCCGCCTTCTTCCTGCTTATAAAATCGCAAATTTTCAAGCAGGAGTACCTCTCCCGCTTTGAGCTGCATAGACATAGTTAGGGAATCATCACCTATGCAGTCCTTTGCAAAGTGTACGGGTTTGTTTAAAAGTTCTTCGAGGTGACTTTTTAAATGTCTAAGGGAATACTTTTCGCTTGGCCCTTCTTTTGGCCTTCCCAAATGAGACATCAGAATAACAGAGCCACCCTCATCGAGAATTTTTTTTATAGTTGGCAAAGCAGCCTGAATTCTGGAGTCATCAGTTATTTTATACTGAGCATCAAGCGGAACATTAAAATCGACCCGCACTAAAACTTTCTTACCTGAAAAATTATATTGGTCTACTGTATTCATAAAGACAGAGCTATTTGCGTTTGTTAAATTCAGCCATGGCATCAAATTTCATAGCCTGATCTCCTTTGCGCAAGATTTTAATTTTTTTAATCAAATCGTTGGTCCTTATCATAAAAGGGATATCGCCTCCTGAAATCACTTCGCCAAATACAGTATGTACTCCGTCGAGATGAGGGGTAGCCCTGAGGGTAATAAAAAATTGACTTCCATTGGTTCCGGGACCTGAATTGGCCATGGCCAAAATACCAGGTCTGTCGAGTTTAAGGTCAGAAAACTCGTCCTTAAATTGATACCCCGGGCCTCCGGTTCCATTTCCATTAGGGTCTCCACCCTGAATCATAAAATTTTCATTATCGCGGTTGGTAATACTGATTACACGATGAAATTTCAAACTATCGTAATAAGGCTGTCCTGCTTTGCGAAAGGTATTGGGCATAGACCCTTCGGCAAGGGCTACAAAATTGGCAACCGTCATAGGGGCCTTGTCAGGGAATAATTTGATAATCACAGGTCCTCTATCGGTATAAATCATTGCAAATAATCCGGAGGCGGTGTCAACGGTGCTTGTTACAACTTCGGAGGATTCGTCAAGGGATTGTTCCTCGTTCACGGCTTTGTTTTGACAAGCCATGATAAAAAGAATGGAAATAAAAGGCAAAAGAAAATTAAAATTTTTCATTTCTTAAACAGGTAAAATGGGATTAAAATAACGGGTGCAAAGATAATGGATTGAAGGCTTTATTTTTGCAGGCTATGGCGAAACCGATTTCAATTACCATTGGGCATATTCTTTACAGCAGATTTTTCCCTATTTATAACCTGTTGTATCCTATTTTTAAAAATCGGCAGGATGCAGAGGAAATAAAATTTTTAAAAAAGTTGGTAAAGCCCGGAGACACGGTCTTAGACATTGGTGCCAACATCGGTTTTTACACGAAGATATTGGCGAAGTGTACAGGAAAATATGGCAAGGTGCACTCCTTTGAACCTGATGCAATGAATTTTAAACACCTTAAACGAAATGCAGGAACCGCAGTAAACATAGTGCTCAATAACAAAGCGGTAAGTGATGCAGATGGCAGCCTCAAAATTTATAAGTCGAAAGACTTAAATGTGGATCACCGAACCTATGCGGTGAGTGAATACGAATCGGTTGAGACCATTGATTGTGTGAGCATAGACAGCTACATTCATGAATCTTTTCAGGTAAATCTTGTAAAAATGGATATACAGGGATACGAGGTGGCTGCCTTAAGAGGGATGAAAAACACCATTAAAACCAACCCTGATATCAAACTGCTGCTTGAGTTTTGGCCTTATGGATTGCATGCTTCAGGCAGTTCGGTAAAAGAATTATGTGAGGTGCTAGAAGGCTTAGGCCTGCGCATTAAATTTTTAGAAAATGGAAAATTGAGCGAATTCCCAACCGATAAAATACCCGAATTTGAAAAGTGGCCACAGTCAAAATACAAGAATATAGTGGTAAGCCATTAAGGGCAGAGTAAAAGGCTTTAGAAGCTCAATTCATTTGCAAATAGTTGTACATTTGAAAACCGCCTCATGAAACCCATTCATACCATTTTATTGTCCTTCCTCACTCTAGTCCTTTTTACAGGCTGTTTTTGTTTCTTAAAAAAAGGGAATTCCTACGTAAGGGATCTCGACTCAAAAACAGGCACTAACTTATGTTGTGTTCAACCGGGAGGCAGTAGCCCAATAATTATTTATTACGGATTTCCTAATACTGACCTAAAAGGGTTAGTGAAGGATTCGATGGAGGCAAAAACTCAGGGAATGTATGGGCTTAGGCTGGAGCATTATATCGCACCTGTTAAAAAAATCCCTTATAAATTTTTAGGCCTTGGACTAGATTATTCCTATGCTAAAATCGACATAAGTTCGAAAAGCAAGAACGCTTATAAAGAAGAACAAATTCGCAACAGAATTTTGCTGAATGCCAATGTCATAACGCTGGTGCAAAAAAGAATCATTGGTTATGTAAATATGCAAGGCGGGGTTGAATTATTAAAAAAGACACAAACCGGAACGGCATTCTTTCCGGATAAAAAACAGTCGAATTCCAAAAAATTAAACCTCAGGATGGGTTATGGTTTTCAATATTTCGCCAACAGCAATTACGCATTTCTGGCAGAGGGAGGATATGGCGCAGGAGTGTATGCCAAAGCAGGCATGAGTTTTTGGTTTTAAGCATTTCCAAGGCCCAAAATGGCTTGGGAAAGTTGTTGCTACTATTTGGTGAGTGAACCAAAAAGATTATTGATAAACTAAATGAGACCTTAACAGAATAAATAAAATGCAAGAAAACAAAAACAACCCCGTAGGCATTATTCCGACCCACGGTGGTTATCACAATTTGATAACCTACCAAAAATCAGAGATTATTTATGATGGCACCATTTATTTTACTAATAGGTTTTTTAGAAAATATGACAGAACCATTGACCAGATGGTGCAAGCGGCCAGAAGTGGAAAACAAAACATTGTAGAAGCAAGCATGGCTAGCGGAACGTCAAAAGAGATGGAAATAAAATTGACCAATGTGGCGAGAGCAAGTTTAGAAGAATTGTTGATTGATTATGAGGATTTTTTGAGGACGAATAAACTTCCTATTTGAGATAAAGACCACAAATTGGCTAAACGTTTTAGAGCAATTAACCTAACACCTAATGCCAACTACAACACGTACATTAAAGCCATAGAAAACGAACAACCAGAAATTTGTGCGAACTCAATGGTGTGCCTAATAAACATAGTAAGCTATTTAGGGCCTGCTGAAAAACACTTAAAGGCTTGATATGATGAGGTTCATTAAAACTTTTATTGCTTTTAATGCACGATAAAAGTAGTGAACCATAAAAATATCGTGCATCGAATGCCTTCATAAAGACGTTAGTTCATTGCACGTCCCTTACTTCGTCGGCTTCGGCTCGAGGTACGGCAAAGTACATCTTCGCCTTGCCTCCTTGTAATGAACGCACACTGAACTTTTTCAGCAGGCCCTATTTCTACTTTGTCACTCATAATAGTTTGATATTCAAACAATTTAACATATATTTGT
>CAZTXB010000012.1:0-94439 GCA_964617955.1 uncultured Chitinophaga sp. | reverse complement strand
TCGGCTTCGGCTCGAGGTACGGCAAAGTACATCTTCGCCTTGCCTCCTTGTAATGTACGCACACTGAACTTTTTCAGCAGGCCCTAAATAAATTTTAGGATGGTTGAGAATCCCCTAATTCTATCTTAAATACTTTATTCAGCTTTTCATGCGGGCGAAGGGTAAGTATCCCTTCCTTTTTAAATATATCACCCTTAAAATCAACGCTATCGGCCAAACCCTGCCAAGGTTCAATACAAATAAAAGAGGCATTGGGTTTTGACCAGATTCCGAGGTAAGGCCAGGTATCGATGTGAGCCTTAACAACATAAGGACCAGAGATCAATTGAATCCATTTTGATTTCAAGTGCCTAAACACCATGGCGTCCTTATCAAAACTGTGAGGATTTATCACAATTTTTCCGCTGCCATCTGTCACTTGTCTTATGTCCTGAGATATAAAGTTGTCTTTAAGGGTAAGTGATTTAGGCATGAAGTCGTTCTCAAAAAGCAAGATGGCCTCTCCGGGATTTAATATGTTGAAAGCCGGGTGCGCTCCGAAGGAAAATGGCATAGCTTCATTCCCTTTGTTCTCTATACTAAATTCCATGCAAAGGGTATTTCCCGAAAGCGCGTACTTAATGTTAAGCAAAAAATTAAAAGGATAACGCGAAGTGGTATATTCCGACGACCTCAACTCAAACCCGGCTTCTTGAGCTGAAATTTGGCTTGCTTCAAAAGCAAGGTCGCGGGCAAATCCATGTTGCTCTATATTGAAATATTTGTTTTTGTAAGTGTATTGGAAATTTCTCAAACGCCCTACAAAGGGAAACAAAACAGGGGCATGTCTGGGCCAAACTTCTTTGTCGGCCTGCCAGAGATATTCAAGATTTCTCGTTTCATCCTTCAAACTGCACAACTCGGCTCCAAAGGGATTAATTTTGGCTGAAAAATCTCCTGAATGCAGTGAAATCAAGAGGCAATAATTTTAAAGATTCCCGCGCTTTGCCTGCTCCAATTCAATGGATTCGAAAAGGGCCTTAAAGTTACCCTTGCCAAAAGATTTAGCGCCCTTTCTCTGAATAATTTCAAAAAACAAGGTGGGTCTGTCTTCAACCGGTTTGGTGAAAATTTGCAATAAATAGCCTTCGTCGTCTCTATCCACAAGTATCCCCAGCTTTTTTAAGGGCTCCAAATCTTCATCGATCTTTCCTACCCTGTCTAATAACTCGTCGTAATAGGTGGTGGGAATGGTTAAAAATTCAATGCCCCGACTCTGCAATTTCGTTACGGTGTCCACAATGTCGTTGGTGGCTATGGCGATGTGTTGCACGCCTTCTCCTTCATAAAAGTCGAGATATTCTTCTACTTGTGATTTTTTCTTGCCTTCAGCCGGCTCATTAATAGGAAATTTAACATACCCATTCCCATTGCTCATCACCTTGCTCATCAAGGCTGAGTATTCGGTTGAAATGTCTTTGTCGTCGAAAGATAAGATGTTTTTGAATCCCATGACTTCTTCATAAAATTTCACCCATGGATTCATTTGATTCCAACCCACGTTTCCCACACAGTGGTCCACATAAAGCAAACCTACCTCGCTTGGATTATAACTCGATTCCCATTTTACAAAACCCGGCATAAATGGTCCTGTGTAGTTGGTACGCTCCACAAACATATGAACGGTATCGCCGTAAGTGTGAATTCCACTCATCCTCACTTCGCCGAATTCATCTTTTAAGGTAAGCGGCTGCATGAAGGGTTTGGCTCCCCGTTTTGTAGTTTGCTCGAAGGCGTCATAGGCATCATCTACCCATAGGGCCAGGGAGTGAACACCATCCCCATGCTTCTGAATATGGGCATTAATGGCATGATCTGACCTTAAAGGGGTGGTGAGCATGATTCTCATCTTCCCCTGAATTAATACATACGAGGCTCTGTCCTTTACACCCGTTTCGGGGCCAGCATAAGCCAGACTCTGAAATCCGAATGCAGTTTTATAAAAATGGGCTGCCTGCTTGGCATTTCCCACATAAAATTCAACATAATCTGTTCCTCTGAGTGGGAGGAAATCGGCATTTGAATTTGCCATGGTTTGACTATTGGTTTGCATTTTTAATTATCTGAACAAAATTAAACTTTATTAAAAGATTATTCCATGATTTCCCTCATTTTTTGAAACCCAGGTATTGTGTGGCAGGGTCATGTTCAAAAAAAAAGGAGGCCACGGCCTCCTATGGTATTTCTTATGATAGAATAATTACTCTTCAACTTTAGGATTCTCTTCTTCGCTTGCCGACTCTTCGCTGGTTGCCTCTTCGCTGGTTGAAGTCTCGTCAGCGCTTATGGCTTCTTCAGCTACAACTTCCGGAATTTCGTTAGTCACTTCTTCGGTGGCCATGGCTTCCGGAGCAGCTGTTTCCATTACTTCTTCCACTGATTCAACCTCCTGAACAACCTCCTCTTCAACAACAGGAGCAACCTCAACCGGTACCTCTGCTACAGGCGCTGCTACTACTGGTGACTTGGCTTTAGGAACGGATGGGGCATCTTCTTTTTTGGCACCGCCACGTCTTGTGCGCTTAGCGCTTGCAGTTTCTTTCACTACCAATTTGCCACCACCCAACAATTCATTGAAATCAACAAATTCCATCATGCACATCTCGGCATTGTCACCAAGGCGATTTCCTGTTTTTAATATACGGGTGTATCCACCTGGTCTGTCGGCAACTTTTGCGGCCACATTTCCGAATAATTCTTTTACCCCTTCTTTATTTTGCAAATAACTGAACACGACCCTTCTTGAGTGGGTGGTATCGCTTTTTGCTTTGGTTACCAGAGGCTCAATGTATTTGCGCAATTCCTTGGCTTTAGCCAAAGTAGTGATAATGCGCTTGCTCAAAATCAAAGAAGTAGCCATATTCGACAGCATGGCATGTCGATGGCTGGTGGTTCTTCCTAAATGGTTAATTTTATTTCCGTGTCTCATTTTTGCCTAGTCTTCGCTGAGGTTATATTTCGCAACGTCCATTCCAAAGTTAAGCCCTTTTTCACGAACAAATTCTTCCAATTCAGTTAAGGATTTCTTACCAAAGTTTCTAAACTTCAATAAATCTTCAATGTGAAAACTTACAAGTTCACCTAAGGTTCTTATTTCAGCAGCTTTCAAACAGTTGTAGGCTCTTACCGACAAATCCAAATCCGAAAGTGGGGTTTTTAAAATCTTGCGCATTTGGAGAAGGTTTTCATCTACTTCCTGCGCCTTTGACTTAACCTGGGTATCAAGGAGCATATTGTCGTCCGAGAACAACAAATAGTGCTGAATCAGAATTTTTGCAGCCTCCTTCAAGGCATTTTCAGGATTAATTGAACCGTCTGTAGCGATCTCAATTAGCAATTTTTCATAATCCGTTCTTCCTTCTACACGGTAATCCTCCACACTGAATTTTACATTTTTAACCGGGGTATAAATCGCATCAACCGGAATAAGTCCGATTGGCGCATCGCTGGGAAGGTTCTCCTCGGCAGGCACGTAACCACGTCCCTTGTCGATTACCATCTCAAACTCAAAATTAACAAATTGTTCCATGTTGCAAATCACCAAATCGGGATTTAGAATTTCAAACATGGATGAGAAACGGCTGATATCGCCAGCTGTGAATTGCTCCTGACCTTTAAGATTAACATAAACCTTTTCAGAATTCGCTCCTCCTCCTATTTTCTTAAAGCGCACTTGCTTTAAATTCAGGATGATTTCGGTAACATCTTCCACCACACCTTTGATACTGCTGAACTCATGATCAACAGCCGGAATTTTTATTGAGGTGATCGCATATCCTTCAAGTGAGGACAGAAGGATTCTCCGCAAAGAGTTTCCAATGGTTACACCATATCCTTTTTCCAAAGGACGAAATTCAAACAAACCATAAAAGTCTGTTTCTTTATGCATTATTACCTTATCGGGTCTTTGAAATGCTAATATTGACATTGTTTTTTTGTTTGATTAAAAATTATTTTGAATAAAGTTCAACGATGAGTTGTTCTTTGATTTTCTCAGGGATGTCTTCACGCTCGGGAAGGGCTAAAAAAGTACCCTGATAATTGCTCCCGTCCCACTGCAACCAGTTGTAGGTTTTGCGTTTGGCTAAAGCGTTGTTAACGATCTCCAGCGACTTTGATTGCTCTCTCACACTAATTACATCGCCAGCCTTTAAAGTATAGGACGGAATGTTTAGCAGATTGCCATTAACCAAAATATGCTTATGAGATACCAATTGGCGCGCTCCATCTCTGGTGGTGGATAACCCCAATCTAAAAACAGTATTGTCTAATCTTGCTTCAAGAAATTTCAAAAGGTTTTCCCCTGTAATTCCGTGCTTTCTCGCAGCTTTGTCGAATAGGTTAGCAAATTGACGCTCCAATACCCCATAGGTATATTTTGCCTTTTGCTTTTCACCTAATTGAATAGCGTATTCCGACTGCTTGGAGCGACGACGTGAGTTGCCGTGCATTCCGGGCTTGTAATTTTTTTTGTCCAACGCTTTGTCGGGGCCAAATATTGGCTCTTTAAATCGTCGGGCTATTTTGGACTTTGGTCCTGTATATCTTGCCATTTCTTATTTGTACTTTAATTATCGAATTTAATACCCATGTTACAAGAGTTAAACTCTTCTTCTTTTTGGTGGTCGGCAACCATTGTGTGGCATTGGCGTAATGTCTTTAATCGACATCACCTCCAAACCGGCTGCTTGCAAGGTCCTGATGGCCGATTCACGACCTGCTCCGGGACCTTTTACAAATACATCCACTTTTCTAACCCCTAAATCGGTTGCTACTTTGCAGCAATCCTGACTGGAAATTTGGCCTGCATAGGGAGTATTTTTTTTAGACCCCCTAAATCCCATCTTTCCAGCACTCGACCAGGATATAACCTGACCTTGATTATTGGTTATTGAAATAATAATGTTATTGAAAGAGGCTTTGATATGGGCCTGCCCATAAGCTTCTATAATTACCTTTCTCTTTTTTACAACTTTTTTACCTGTAGCCATTTAATTTGCTTCCTATGTGTTATTTAGTTACTTTCTTTTTGTTCGCTACGGTCTTGCGCTTACCTTTTCTTGTGCGCGCATTGTTTTTGGTAGACTGGCCTCTCACAGGCAATCCTTTTCTATGCCTCAATCCTCTGTAGCATCCAATATCCATTAATCGCTTAATATTGGTCTGTACTTCTGATCTCAACTCTCCCTCAACCTTATGCCCTTCGGTAATGATACGGCGAATGGATGTTAAATCTTCGTCGTTCCAATCACTTACTTTCTTATTTACATCTACACCTGCAGTTTTAAGAATGGTAACTGCATTAAATCGACCAATTCCATAAATGTAAGATAATCCTACAGGTCCAATCTTGTTTCTCGGTAAATCTATACCTGCTATTCTAGCCATTATTTATCCTTGTCTTTGTTTGAATTTTGGGTTCTTTTTATTTACAACGTAAACAACGCCCTTGCGCTTTACGATTTTACAATCTACACTTCGCTTTTTTACAGATGATGTTACTTTCATGTACTTTATTTCTTTCTTTTGTGCCCTGCAGAATACAGAGACTATTTTATTTGTATCTAAAACTTATTCTTCCTCTTGTTAAATCATAGGGCGACATTTCAACCTGAACCTTGTCGCCGGGTAAAATCCGTATGTAGTGCATTCGCATTTTCCCACTGATGGTAGCTATAATTTTGTGCCCATTTTTTAGCTCAACCCTAAACATCGCATTCGATAAGGCCTCTACTATCATGCCGTCTTGCTTTATCGAATCTTGTTTAGACATATCTTTTTTTAGCGGGCTGCAAATATAGTATTTTAAAAATTAATTTTCTCAAAAATTATGTCATCCCTCCTCCGGTTGCTGTGCGTCCCTTTATTCTTCCGTATTTCATCAATCCGTCGTATTTGCGCATCGACAAGTGGGTATCTATTTGTGATAAAGTATCGAGCACCACACCAACTAAAATCAGCAAGGAGGTTCCTCCAAAAAACTGAGCGAATTGGTCATTGAC
This sequence comes from uncultured Chitinophaga sp., assembly GCA_964617955.1. Classification (GTDB taxonomy): domain Bacteria; phylum Bacteroidota; class Bacteroidia; order NS11-12g; family UBA9320; genus JABWCE01. Next base: position 88,398 of record CAZTXB010000012.1, on the reverse strand, counting down.
CCCGAAAATAATGGCGAAGGCCGGCATAATGGCCACGAGTCCTATAAAGATCGCTCCCGGAAATGTAATTCTCGAAATAATGGTATCGATAAAATCCGCTGTTTTCTTACCGGGTTTAATACCTGGAATAAAACCTCCATTTCTTTTTAGATCCTCAGAAATCTGCACCGGGTTATAGGTAATGGCCGTGTAGAAATAAGTAAATAATATGATAAGGGTAAAAAACAAGGCATTGTAAGCAAAAGAAGTGATGTCCATGAACCTTGCAAAAAAGCCTGAAGCTGCCGAAGATTTGTCTGCCAACAATCCGGTAAGGGTTGAAGGAATAAACATCAAAGCCTGCGCAAAAATGATGGGCATTACTCCTGCTCCATTTATTTTTAGCGGAAGGTATTGTCTTACGCCCCCATATTGTTTGTTACCTACAATTCGCTTTGCATATTGTACCGGGACTCTTCTGGTTCCCTGGATTAAAAGTATCACGCTTAAAATAACGGCTAACCAAACTACAAGTTCAACAAGGAAAATGATGGGTCCACCTGCTCCGCCCATTCTGCTGTTCAATTCGCCAAGCATTGAGAAAGGCAGTCTTGAAATAATACCCACCATGATAATGAGGGAAATTCCATTACCTAAACCTCTGTCGGTGATTCTTTCACCCAACCACATGGTAAACATGGTTCCTGCTATAAGCGTAACGATGGCCACAAGGGTAAATGAAAATTCCGACATAGGTGCCCCCTGCTGTAATGCATAAATGGCATCGGCTTTTGACGATTTAAGCTGTACCAAATAGGCTATACCCTGAACCGCTGATACGGCAATGGTAAGGTATCTGGTGATTTGATTGATTTTTCTTCTTCCATCTTCTCCTTCTTTCGACATTCTTTGAAATGCAGGTAAAGCAAAGGTTAAAAGCTGCACGATGATCGATGCCGAGATGTAAGGCATAATCCCCAAAGCGAAAATAGATGCTCTGTCGAATGCACCTCCGGAGAAGGTATTGATAAGTCCCAACAGTCCATCTTGTGTAGAAGAACCATACTTTTCTCCCATAACAACCGGATCAATTCCGGGCAAATAAATAAAGGTACCTATTCGGTATACTGCCAATAAAAGCAGTGTTTGAAGAATTCGAGACTTTAATTCCTCAATGCTCCAGATGTTTTTTAAGGTAGAGAGTAATTTTTTCATCCTTCGAATTAAATGATTTGAGTAGTTCCTCCAGCTTTTTCAATGGCAGTTTTGGCTGTTTCTGAAAATGCGTGTGCTGTTACATTTAATTTTAAAGTGAGTTCACCTCTTCCTAGAATTTTCACTTTTTCGGTTTTACTAATGATTCTGGCCGCTAAAAAAGTATCCAAATTGATGGTGTCGGTATTCTGACTCTGGGCAAACTCCTGCAATCTGTCGAGGTTCATGCCTGTGTACTCCACTCTAAATGGATTTTTGAAACCCACTTTTGGAACCCTGCGCTGCAAAGGCATCTGACCTCCTTCAAAACCAATCTTTTTGGAATGGCCCGAACGTGATCCTGCTCCCTTATGTCCACGGGTAGATGTTCCTCCTGTTCCGGAGCCATTACCACGTCCTTTTCTTTTTCTATCTCTTACCGAGCCTTTAGCCGGTTTTAGGTTACTTAAGTTCATATTAAATGTTCTCTACTTTTAATAAGTGCTTCACTGAATTTATCATTCCCATCATGGCAGGATTGGCCTCCACTTCTTTAGACTTGTGCATTTTGGTCAACCCCAGAGCGATAAGCGTTCTTTTGTCGTTTTCCTTTCTGTCAATGCCACTTTTAATTTGTGTAATTCTAATCTTCGCCATGTGCTTAACCGTTAAATAATTTATCTAATGAAATTCCTCTTTGCTCAGCAATGGTATAGGGATCGCGCAATTTGGCCAAGGCATCCACTGTGGCTTTAACCACATTATGGGCATTGGAAGATCCTTTAGATTTTGCCAAAACATCATGCACGCCGGCACTTTCCAACACTGCACGCATGGCACCTCCTGCAATTACACCGGTACCGTGTGAAGCCGGGGTGATAAACACGCGTCCGCCTCCAAATTTTCCGGTTTGCTCATGGGGCACGGTTCCATTGATGACAGGAACTTTAATTAAGTTCTTTTTGGCATCTTCAATTCCTTTGGCTATGGCATCGGTTACCTCACCGGCTTTACCCAATCCATGTCCAACGATTCCCTTTTGATTTCCTACCACTACTATCGCGGTAAAACTAAAAGTACGTCCTCCTTTGGTAACCTTCGCTACCCTATTTATGCTTACTACCGTCTCTTTTAATTCGATATCGGTCGCTCTTACTCTTAATAATGTTTGTGTTGCCATTTTTTTTTAGAAAATTAATCCCCCTTCTCTTGCTCCTTCAGCCAATCTTCGAACTCTACCGTGATATAAATAACCGTTTCTGTCGAAAACAACCTTGGTAATTCCATTCGACACGGCTGTTTCTGCTAATTTTTTACCCAATTCAAAGGATTTTTCGCTCTTGTTGCCTTTTGCCAATTCAATTTTTTTAGAGGTGGATGACATGGCCAATAGCGTTTTCCCTTGCGTATCATCAATCAACTGACAATAGATTTCAGAATTGCTGCGGTATACACTTAACCTTGGTTTTTCAGTTGTTCCGGATACTTTTGACCTTACCCGTTTTTTAATTTTTAATCTGCTTAAAATCTTTTCCGTTGCCATGTCCTTTATTTTTTACTTGCTGATTTACCGGCTTTTCTCCTCAATTGCTCTCCCTGGAACTTAATACCTTTTCCTTTATATGGTTCAGGTTTGCGCATGGATCTTATTTTTGCTGCAACCTGTCCAATCAACTGCTTATCAGTACCTTCTAAAATTATTAAAGGGTTTTTTCCCTTTTCAGTTTCGGTACTTACCTTAATTTCTTTAGGTATCTCAATAAAAATATTATGCGAAAAGCCTAAATTTAATTCAAGTAAATTTCCCTGATGGCTCGCTTTATAACCCACGCCCACTACCTCTTGCTTAATAATATACCCTTCACTTACCCCTTTCACCATGTTGTTTATTAAAGAGCGGTAAAGTCCATGAAGTGCCTTCTGGCTTTTGCTTTCATTGCTTCTTTTTACCTCAATAATACCATCGTTAAGTTCAACAAGTATTCCTTCAGATAATTTTTGTGAGAGTTGACCTTTGGCTCCTTTCACTGTGACCGTATCACCTGACGTTTCTAATTCTACGCCTTTAGGTAAGCTGATCGGATTTTTTCCTACACGTGACATTCTATTTTATTCTTTAATTATGAAACATAACAAATTAACTCACCACCAACTTTCTCTCTTCTTGCTTCCTTGTCGGTCATCACTCCATGGGAGGTCGTAACGATGGCTATTCCCAAACCGTTTTTCACTCTGGGCATGTCCTCAGCAGAAGCGTATTGGCGTGAGCCGGGCTTGCTTACTCTTTTTATTTCGTTTATGGCGGATAATTTAGTCACCGGATGGTATTTCAGTGCTATTTTTATTACCCCACCAATGTTGTTCTCGTCGAATTTGTAATTAAGGATATATCCTTTCTCAAATAAAACCTTGGTAATTTCTCTTTTGATATTTGAAGCAGGTATCTCTACAATTCGGTGGTTCGCCTTAATTGCATTTCTTAATCTGGTTAAATAATCGGCTATTGGATCTGTCATGATTTTTCTATTTTATAATTACCAACTTGCTTTTGTTACTCCCGGAATTTTTCCGGCTGAAGCCATCTCACGGAATTGATTTCTACACAATCCAAAAACTCTGATATAACCTCTTGGCTTACCGGTTATCGAACAGCGGTTACGCAACCTTACTGGCGATGAGTTTCTAGGCAACAGTTGTAAGGCATCCAGATTTCCTTCTGCCTTTAGTTTTGCACGTTTTTCGGCATATCTGGCCACCAACTTTTCTCTTTTTCTTTGGCGGGCCTTCATTGATTCTTTTGCCATGTTTTATTTATTTTGATTTTTAAATGGTAATCCAAATTCTTTTAACAATTCCAAACACTCTACATCGTTTTTGGCGGAGGTCACAAAAGTGATGTTGTAACCGTTGATTTTATTGGTTTTATCAATATTAATCTCCGGAAATATCAATTGCTCCGTTACTCCAAAAGTGTAATTCCCTCTGCCATCAAATCCTTTGTCGTTAATTCCTTGAAAATCACGTACGCGAGGCAAGGCAATTGAAATTAAACGGTCCAAAAATTCATACATCCCGTCGCTTCTTAAGGTTACCTTAGTTCCGATAGGCATTTTTGACCTCAACTTAAAATTTGATATGTCTTTTCTTGAAAAGGTAGGTACCGCTTTTTGACCGGCGATTACTGACAATTCCTGCACAGCAGTATCGACCAATTTCTTATCTGCCACCGCAGCTCCTACGCCTTGGTTAATTGAAATTTTCAGCAATTTGGGTATTTCCATGTGATTCTTATACCCAAACTTATCCTGAAGTGCAGGGATAACGGTTTCTTTATATCTTGCTTTTAAACGTGGTAAATACATTTTCTTTACTTAATAAAATTCCCTGTTTTCTTTGAATACCTCTGCAATTTGCCATCCTCATTTAATTTACGGCCTACACGTGTAGCCTTACCACCTTCCACAAGCATCAGTTTCGACAAATGCATGGGGGCTTCTAATTTAATGATGGATCCGTTGGGGTTGTTGGCATCGGGCTTTTTGTGCTTCGTTACCATATTCACACCTTCTACAACGGCTCTTCTCTCCTTAACCAATACACGAAGAATTCGGCCCGATTTGTTTTTATCGTCACCGGCCAATACTTTAACTGTATCGCCTTTTTTTATGTGTAATTTTGGTATTTTGTTAAATTTACGTTCCATAATTTATAAAACTTCTGGGGCTAATGATACAATTTTCATGAATTGCTTTTCGCGCAATTCACGGGCCACCGGACCAAAAATACGGGTTGCCCTGGGCTCATCGTCTTTATTTAAAAGCACACATGAGTTATCGTCAAAGCGTATGTATGAACCGTCAGGACGGCGCACTTGCTTTTTTGTTCTCACGATAACCGCTTTTGAAACAGTTCCTTTCTTTACTCCACCTGATGCAATGGCTTCCTTAATGGAAACGATAATGGTGTCGCCTAATGAAGCATAACGCGTACGGGTACCTCCCAGTACTCGAATACAAAGTACTTCTTTGGCACCGCTGTTGTCAGCTACTCTGAGTCTTGATTCTTGCTGTATCATTATTTAGCTTTTTCTATAACTTCTACTACTCTCCAACGCTTATTCTTACTCAAAGGTCTGGTTTCCATAATTTTAACTATGTCACCTATTCCCGACTCTTCCTTTTCGTCATGAGCCATAAATTTGGAAGTAGCCTTCACAAATTTGTGATATTTTGAGTGCTTCTTTTTACGCTCTATGGTAACGGTAACCGTTTTCTGCATTTTATTGCTGGCTACTATTCCTATTATTTCCTTTCTGGCGTTTCTTTCCATGATTATATTCAATCGTTTGATTTTTCTTGGTTATTACGACGGTTTATTTCTGTCAAGTACTTGGCAACCAGTCGCCTTGAAAATTTTATTTTCTGTGGGTTCTCTATCTGAGAAACGGTATGACTAAATTTAAGCTTTTGCAATTGCATGCGCTCTTCGCGCAAAACACCATGCAACTCTTTATTGGTCAATTCTTTAATTTTATCGTATTCCATTTTACTGTTCTGAATAATTTGGTTTAACAACGAAACGGGTAGTTACCGGTAATTTCTGGGCTGCTAATCTCATAGCCTCCTGAGCCACTTCCAATGGTACTCCGTCTACTTCAAAAATGATGGTACCAGGCTTTATTACAGCTACCCAATATTCCGGAGCTCCTTTACCTTTTCCCATCCTCACTTCGGCAGGTTTCTTTGTAATGGGTTTGTCGGGGAATATGCGTATCCACACTTTTCCTTCTCTTTTCATGTAGCGGTTGAGTGCTATACGGGCCGCTTCAATCTGACGTGAAGTGATCCATTTAGGCTCCATGGACTTTAATCCGAAATCGCCGAATTCTATCTGCGCCCCTCTGGTTGCCAGACCTTTAACACGTCCTTTTTGCTGTTTTCTGAATTTGGTACGCTTTGGTAATAACATCTTCTTTTCTTTATTTCGTTTTAAGCTCTATCGTTTCTTGGCCTTATTCCGCCTCTTCCGGCGCCATCTGTCCTTGGCCCACGATTATCATTTCTTCGGTTGTCGCCACCGGCGCTTCTGTCGTCACGACCTCCTCTTTTTCTATCGCGATCGGCTCCAGGACCTGAACCTGGACGGCGATCCGGCCCACTGTTGGCCGACCCACCCAGATTTAGAGATAAATCTCTTTTCCCGTAAACCTCTCCTCTCATAATCCATACTTTAACACCAATCTTTCCGTATACGGTTAAAGCTTCGGCAATATGGTAATCTATGTCGGCACGAAACGTGTGCAAAGGAATTCTTCCTTCCTTGTACTGCTCTGTTCTAGCCATTTCCGCCCCATTTAATCTTCCTGAAAGCATTACTTTTATACCTTCAGCACCAATCCTCATGGTTGAAGCAATGGCCATTTTGGTTGCTCTCTTGTAAGAAACCCTGCCCTCAATTTGTTGAGCAATGGATTCGGCTACCAACCTGGCTTCCGTTTCGGGACGCTTTATTTCGAAGATATTGATCTGAACATCTTTCTTGGTGAGTTTTTTTATTTCCTCTTTTATTTTGTCGACCTCAGATCCTCCTTTTCCAATCACAATTCCCGGACGGGCAGTGTGAATGGTAATAATGATACGCTTAAGGGTGCGTTCAATCACTATTCTTGAAATGCCTCCACGCTGTATACGCGCATTGAGGTACTTTCGGATTTTGTAATCTTCAGCTATCTTATCGCCGAAATTTTTTCCACCGAACCAATTAGATTCCCATCCTCGGATGACACCTAATCTAATGCTTATAGGATTTACTTTTTGACCCATTTTTTACTTGCTATTCATTTATTAATCTTCAACTTGAACTGTTTCCCCCACTACATCCACAACCAATGTAATATGATTCGAGCGCTTGCGCACACGGTATGCTCTACCTTGTGGCGCCGGACTTAATCTTTTTATCGTTCTTCCCTGGTTAACAAAAACTGATTTTACTACCAACCCTGTTTCATCATCAATCTTGGCATCGTTCTTTAACTGCCAGTTTGCAATGGCCGATAACAACAATTTTTCTACCAATAAGGCATAGGCCTGTTTTTGGTTAAACTTTAAGATGCTTAAGGCTTTGGTTACATTTTCCCCACGAATTTGATCGACCACCAAACGCATTTTGCGCGGCGACAAAGGGCAATTATTTAATTTAGCTATAGCTTCCATATTATCTGTTTCCTGAGTGACCTTTGAATGTACGGGTAGGTGAAAATTCACCTAATTTATGGCCCACCATGTTCTCTGTTACATAAACAGGAATAAATTTATTTCCGTTGTAAACAGCGAAAGTATGCCCGATAAAATCAGGAGTAATCAAGGATCGACGACTCCATGTTTTTATAACATTTTTTTTCTTTGACTCGTTTAAGGTTTCAATCTTTCGAAAAAGCTTTACATCAACAAACGGACCTTTTTTAAGCGATCTAGGCATAATTATTTCTTCCTTCTTTCTATGATAAATTTATTTGAACTCTTATTTGGGTTGCGGGTCTTGTGACCTTTAAGACCGGTTCCCTTTCTTGTACGGGCCTGCCCTCCTTTGGCACGTCCTTCTCCTCCTCCCATTGGGTGATCCACCGGATTCATCGCAGCAGGTCTGGTTCTTGGACGACGTCCCAACCAACGGTTACGGCCGGCTTTTCCTTTGTTTTCAAGACTGTGGTCAGGGTTGCTCAATGAACCCATGGTGGCACAGCAGGTTGAAAGCACTAAACGCGTTTCACTTGAAGGCAATTTAACCACGACGTATTTACCGTCTCTGGAGGTTAGCTGGGCACTGGACCCTGCACTTCTTACAATTTTTCCTCCCTGACCCGGATTTAATTCAATGTTATGAATGATGCTACCTAATGGCATTTCACTCATTGGAAGCGAGTTGCCCAATTCTGGTGCCGATCCGCTTCCTGATACGATACTTTGTCCTACTTTTAATCCGTTAGGAGCAAGAATGTATCTCTTTTCTCCATCTGCATATTCAATCAATGCAATAAAGCAGGTGCGGTTTGGATCGTATTCTATACTTTTAACCTCTCCGGAAACGCCGTGTTTATCGCGCTTGAAATCGATAAGACGGTATTGACGTTTATGACCACCACCAATGTACCTCATGGTCATGGTTCCCTGGTTGTTACGTCCTCCTGATTTTTTGATAGATACAATTAAGCTCTTCTCAGGTTTGGCACCTGTAAGCTCTTCAAATGTATTGGCTATTCTGAATCGTGTTCCCGGTGTTACCGGATTTAATCTTTTTACTCCCATGACTTAAATATTCTCAAAGAAATCAATCTTCTGTCCCTCTTTCAATTGAATTATGGCCTTTTTGTAGTTTGGCTTTTTGCCATTCACTACCCCTGATTTTGTAAAACGCGACTTGCGTTTTCCTCTCACTAAAATCGTGTTTACACGCTCAACTTCTACGTTATACGTTTTTTCTATTACCGACTTTATTTCTTCCTTGGTGGCCGTTTTTTCTACTACAAAGCCAACCTGAGCTGTTTTGTCAGCAATTTTTGTCATTTTCTCCGTTAACAACGGACGTTTTAGTATGCTCATATGATCAGGCGGTTAAAACTTCTTCTATTTTTGATACTGAATTCTCAACTAATACAAGCTTCGAAGCCTTCATGATTTGATAAGTATTCAAATCAGAAGCCACCATCACCTCAGATTTGGCAATGTTGCGGGCTGAAAGATGTATATTCTTATTGTATTCGGGAACTACAAACAAAGTGCGTTTATCGTTCATGTTTAAAGTATTGATTAACCCGTTGAATTCTTTGGTATTGGGTTTTTCAAAATTAAACGACTCGATAACGGTGATGCTGTTGTCTTTTAACTTATATGCTAAAGCCGACATACGCGCCAAGCGCTTTAACTTTTTGTTAAGTTTAAAACTATAATCCTTTGGTCTTGGGCCGTGAATTCTACCTCCACCTACTCTGGTTCCTGATTTTAAACTTCCTGCACGTGCAGTTCCGGTTCCCTTTTGGCGCTTAATCTTTTTAGTAGAAGCCCTTATTTCCGATTTATCCTTTGTTTTGTGGGTTCCCTGACGCTGATGCGCCAAGTACTGCTTCACATCCAAATAGATGGCATGGTCGTTTGGCTCGATGGCAAATACGCCATCTTTCAAATCGATCTGGCGACCGGTATCGTTACCTTTGATGTCTATTACGTTCAGCTTCATACTATTTCTCTATTATTACCATTGATCCGTTAAAGCCAGGTACCGCACCTTTTACAACCAGAAGATTATTTTCGGCGTCTACCTTCAAAACTTCAAGATTGGTTATTTTAACACGGTCACCGCCCATTCTTCCACCCATTCGCATTCCTTTGAATACTTTTGACGGAAATGAAGATGCACCAATTGATCCGGGGGCTCTGAGGCGGTTGTGCTGCCCGTGGGTAGCTCCACCAACTCCCGAGAATCCATGGCGTTTTACAACACCCTGAAAACCCTTTCCTTTTGAAGTGCCTATCACATCCACAAACTCACCTACTTCGAAACCACTTACATCCAATGAATCGCCTAGGTTGAGTTCCCTTTCAAAATGTGCAAATTCTACAACTTTGGTTTTGGGAGCCGTATTTGCTTTCGCAAAATGACCTATCAGCGGTTTGGGTGTATTTTTCACCTTGCGATCGCCAAATCCCAATTGAACTGCACTGTATCCGTCAGTTTCCTTGGTTTTGATTTGGGTCACCACGCATGGTCCGGCCTCAATCACCGTACAGGGTATCAATTTACCACTGTCGGCGAAGATGCTGGTCATACCTACTTTTTTTCCTATTATTCCAAACATGATTATTTTTTCTAATTAATTACTGTCACACTTTTATTTCAACATCTACTCCGCTTGGCAATTCAAGCTTCATCAAAGCATCTACCGTCTTGGCAGTTGAACTGTAAATGTCGAGCAAACGCTTGTACGAACACGTTTGAAATTGCTCACGCGCCTTTTTGTTAACGTGTGGCGATCTCAATACAGTGAATATACGCTTTTCGGTTGGTAAAGGGATAGGCCCATTAACCACTGCTCCTGTAGCTTTCACAGAACGAACGATTTTCTCGGCCGATTTATCAATCAGGGTGTGATCGAACGATTTTAGCTTAATTCTTATTTTCTGGTTAACCATGTTCTTATGCGTTAGCTTTTACTCCTTTAACTTTCTCGATTATTTCATCGGCCATATTTCTTGGCACTTCGCTGTAATGTGAAAACTCCATAGATGAGGTGGCACGGCCTGAGGTGATGGTTCTCAAAGTGGTAACGTAACCAAACATTTCTGACAAGGGTACCTTTCCTTTGATCACTTGCGAACCCGCTCTCTCTTCCAATCCTTCAATAAGTCCTCTTCTTCGGTTTAAATCTCCCTGAACATCGCCCATATAATCGGCTGGGGTAACGATTTCTATTTTCATGATAGGCTCCAAAATACAAGGTGTAGCTTGCTTGGCTGAATCTCTAAATCCTTGCTTGGCTGCCAATTCAAAGGATATTGAATCGGAGTCAACGGCGTGGAAAGATCCATCAAACAAACGCACCTTCATGGTTTCTATCGGATATCCAGCGAGTACGCCATTTTTCATGGACTCTCTAAAACCTTTTTCAACCGAAGGAATAAATTCACGAGGTATAGCACCTCCAACAATTTGATTGACAAACTGAAGTCCCTCTCCCACAAAGTCGCTATCAACCGGAGAAATTTCAAATTGAATATCGGCAAATTTACCTCTACCACCTGTTTGTTTCTTAAACACTTCACGGTGTTTTAAAGTTCCCTTAAGTGCTTCTTTGTAAGCAACCTGAGGAGCGCCCTGGTTTATTTCTACTTTAAATTCTCTGCGCAAACGGTCTACAATGATCTCGAGATGAAGCTCACCCATTCCGCTGATAATGGTTTGGCCTGTTTCTTCATCTGTTTTAACCTGGAAGGTTGGATCCTCTTCGGATAATTTACCCAAGGATACTCCCAACTTATCGGCATCGGTTTGTGTTTTTGGCTCGATAGCCAATCCGATAACCGGCTTTGGGAAATTCATCGCTTCTAGAACGATTGGATGTTTCTCATCGCAAAGGGTATCTCCGGTTTTAATATCTTTAAACCCTACAGCGGCCCCGATATCTCCGGCACCTAAAAACTCGATAGGATTTTGTTTGTTGGCGTGCATTTGGAAAATACGCGATATGCGTTCCTTGTTTCCGCTGCGTGTATTTAATACATACGAGCCTGCATCCAATTTACCTGAATACGCACGTATAAAAGCCAAACGCCCAACAAATGGATCGGTGGCGATTTTAAACGCAAGAGCGGCAAATGGTTCTTTAAAGTCAGGCTTGCGACTTACTTCTTCTTCGGTATCGGGATTGGTTCCGGTAATTTCCTTTCTGTCAAGCGGACTTGGCATCAATTCCATTACCAAATCAAGCATGGTTTGTACACCTTTATTTTTAAATGAAGAACCGCAAACCATAGGTACAATTTTCATATCGAGACATGCTAAACGCAAAGCGTCAAGAATTTCTCTCTCTGTAATGGAGGCAGGATCTTCAAAAAATTTCTCCATTAGACGATCGTCGTATTCAGAAACCGCTTCCAGAAGTTTTTCTCTCCACTCGTTGGCTTCTTCGATCATGTCGTCGGGTATGGGAATGGTTTTGTAGGTCATTCCTTTGTCGGCCTCATTCCATATCATCCCGCGATAGTTAATTAAATCCACAACCCCTTTGAATCCGTCTTCGGCTCCAATAGGCAATTGCAAAGGCACGGCATTGCTGCCAAGCATTTCACGAACCTGCTTAACCACCATTAAAAAATCAGCCCCTGAGCGATCCATCTTATTCACGAAGCCGATTCGGGCTACGTTATAGTTGTTGGCCAGGCGCCAATTGGTTTCGGACTGTGGCTCAACACCATCAACCGCACTAAATAAAAACACCAATCCATCCAACACACGCAAAGAGCGATTCACCTCAACGGTAAAATCAACGTGCCCCGGTGTGTCAATGATATTAATGTGGTATTCTTTGGTTTCAGGAACTTTTGCTCCGTCTACCATTGGGTAATTCCAGGCTACGGTAGTAGCAGCTGAAGTAATGGTTATTCCTCTCTCCTGCTCCTGCGCCATCCAATCCATCGTAGCCGCACCGTCGTGTACTTCCCCAATTTTATGGTTTACTCCCGCATAGTAAAGAATACGCTCGGTTGTAGTGGTTTTGCCGGCATCGATGTGGGCGGCAATCCCTATATTTCTTGTATATTTTAAATCTCTGGCCATTATTAAATTATGCTCTAAAATGAGAGAAGGCTTTATTGGCATCAGCCATTTTATGCGTATCTTCCTTTTTCTTTACCGATGAACCTTCACCTTTAGCTGCAGCAAGAATCTCCCCGGCCAACTTCTCGGCCATGGATTTTTCATTGCGCTTGCGACAATAGGTCAGCATCCATTTGGTACCTAAGGCAACGCGGCGTTCCGGCTTTACCTCAGTAGGTATTTGAAAAGTAGATCCCCCTACCCTGCGCGCTTTTACTTCCACTGATGGCATCACGTTGTTCAAGGCGCGGCGAAATACCTCAACCCCTTCTTCCTCTGGTGATTTTCCACCTACGATGTCAATGGCATCATAAAATATCTTGCGGGCCTGATTTTTCTTGCCATCGTGCATCATGCAATTGATGAAGCGCGATATTAACACGTCGTTAAAACGTGGGTCGGGCGTCTGTATCCGTTTTTTGGCTCTTGCCTTTCTCATGATTTTTTCTCTTTAGGTCGTTTGGCTCCGTATTTCGAACGGCGTTGCTTTCTACCCTCTACTCCCGCAGTATCCAATGCACCGCGAACAATGTGATAACGCACACCCGGTAAGTCTTTTACCCTTCCTCCACGCACTAACACAATGGAGTGTTCCTGAAGATTATGACCTTCACCTGGGATGTAGGCATTTACTTCTTTGCTGTTGGTTAATCTCACCCTTGCAACTTTGCGCATGGCTGAATTCGGCTTTTTTGGAGTGGTCGTATAAACCCGTGTACATACACCCCTGCGCTGTGGGCAGGAATCAAGGGCAGGTGATTTGCTCTTGAACTTTGGTGCTACGCGGCCTTTTCGGACTAATTGTTGTATGGTCGGCATTTGCTTTTTCTCTACAATTTTTTTAAGGACTGCAAAAGTAGAATTTTTAAACTAAAAACCAAACCAGATTTTATAAAATTTTAAAAAAAGATTCAACACAGGACTGGCAGATAAAAATATGGCCCTGTTTAGGCTTCTTTACCCTTTTAATTATGACTTCCTGTTTTCAATTTAGGCGCAAAGAGGGCATATTTTTTATTTAGGGACGAGGATTTTATGATTTGAATGAATTTCAGGTATCAATGTTTTTCATAGTTTTACATGGCGCTTATTTTTTCTTAAGTTTGCACGCTTTAAAAAAAATCCCAAAATATATGTTATCAGATATAGAAATTGCGCAAGCCACCACCCCTCACCACATTAAACTTATTGCCGAAAAATTAAACATCCCGATTGATGATTTGGAGTATTACGGAAAACACAAAGCAAAACTCCTGTTGGAGCTCATCAATGAGGATAAAATAAAACAGAGCAACCTAATTCTGGTAACTGCCATTAATCCCACTCCTGCAGGAGAAGGCAAAACCACCATGACGATTGGATTAACCGAAGGCTTAAACAAAATTGGCAAAAAAGCAGTGGCGGTGCTACGCGAGCCATCACTGGGTCCGGTATTCGGCATGAAAGGCGGTGCCGCCGGAGGGGGATACAGCCAGGTCATCCCAATGGAGGATATAAACCTCCACTTCACTGGTGATTTTTCGGCCGTTGAAAAGGCCAATAATTTGTTAGCTGCCCTCATTGACAATAACATACAGAATAAAGCCGAAAACAATTTAAACATCGACCCACGTACCGTCGTATGGAAAAGGGTGATGGATATGAACGACCGCGCTTTGAGGCAAAATGTGATTGCTCTCGGCGGTAAAGGCGGGGGAATGCCGCGCGAATCGGGATTTAACATTACCGCAGCCTCTGAGGTAATGGCTATTTTATGTATGTCGAAAAACCTTAAAGATTTAAAAGATAAATGTGGCAATATATATATAGGTAACACTTACAGTGGTGAACCTGTATTTGCACGCCAATTAAAAGCACACGGTGCGATGGCTGCGTTGTTAAAAGACGCCATCAAGCCAAACCTCGTTCAAACACTCGAAGGCAACCCGGTCATTATTCACGGGGGACCTTTCGCCAATATAGCTCAGGGAACCAACACCATTCTGGCTACAAAAATGGGAATGTCACTCTCTGACTACGTAGTGACTGAGGCCGGTTTCGGTGCGGATCTTGGAGCTGAAAAATTTCTGAACATCAAATGCGGATACGCCGGTTTTACACCAAAGTGCGTGATGATAGTTGCTACTATACGGGCGCTGAAATACCATGGCGGCGTGGATGTAAAGGAATTGAAAAATGAAAATGTTGAAGCCCTTAAAAAAGGATTTTGCAACCTGGAGCGCCACCTCGAAAATATGAAGGGGTTCGGCATACCGCCTGTGGTAGTCATCAATAAGTTTTATGCCGATACAGAGGCTGAAGTGAGCACGCTCATTCAGATGGTTGAAGCCAAGGGTGTTTCGATAGCGGTGGGTGCAGGCTTTGAGAAGGGTGGTGAAGGCATGAAAGAAATCGCTCAAAAAGTAGTCGATTCTATAGCAAGCAATTATTCAAATTTTAAAGCCACCTATAACTGGGATGATACCGTGGAAAATAAATTGGAAGCCATTGCAAAAAATATCTATGGCGCCGATGGGGTTGAATACGCTCCTAAAGCCGTGACCGATCTTAAGAAAATATACAAAATGGGGTTCGACAAACTCCCCATATGTATGGCGAAAACGCAGTACTCCCTCACTGACAACCCAAAGAAGATTGGAAGACCTGAAAAATTTCATATTACCGTACGTGAATTTGAATTTGCCACGGGTGCCGGGTTTATTATCCCGGTTTGCGGTGAAATGATGCGCATGCCCGGACTCCCACAAATACCCTCCGCAGAAGCCATTGATGTGGATGAGGATGGTAAGATTTCAGGGTTGTTTTAAGGCAACTTTATTTTTACAATCCATTACTTATGACAAAAAACCTTTTGATTTCAGATGATTCGATTATAAATAAAATTCTCCTTATCAGAGGACAAAAGGTGCTGCTGGATGAAGATTTGGCAAGTTTATATTCTGTAGAAACAAGACGCTTAAATGAACAAGTAATATCAATGTGATTTAAATAATATACCACTATAATTTAAATCCTACATTGGTAAATGCCGATGGATACAAATGTTTAGGGCAAATTGAGGAACGAAAATTTGGACTATTACATTTGGCCAATCGGTATAAAACGAAATTTAGACCGCTTTCCGGATGATTTTAGATTTCAATTAACAATAGAAGAGTATGAAATCTTGAAGTCGCAAAATGCGACTTCAAGATGGGGCGGTAGAAGAAAAACACCTTATGCCTTTACTGAACATGGTATATTAATGTTATCCAATATTTTAAAGAGTGAGGTTGCCATTGAGGTTAGTCTAAGGATAATCAGGATATTTATAAAACTTCGAGAAATGTTACTTACTCACAAAGATATTTTGATAAACCCAAAATCCACAATAGAAAAAGCGGATTCGATTAAGAAGTTGTAAATCTATTTTTTACAAAAATTAATAACAACTTCTAAATCGGGATTAAACCCAACTAAATCAAATAGTTCGTTTTTTCAAAACTCCTATTGATTAATTTGGGTTAAAGTTGGAACAGATTGAAAAGAATATGATAATTAGCAATGAAAGAACTAACCAAACCGAACACGATATTCAAATTATTTTCAATGCTTTGAAGCAAATTTTGAATCCACCAAATGAGCCGAGGGAATCTATTGGGTTTAAGATTGGGGCAACTAAAAAATAAACTTTTCAGCTGACTGCTGCGAAGTTTGAATTTGCCACGGGTGCCGGGTTTATTATCCCGGTTTGCGGTGAAATGATGCGCATGCCCGGACTCCCACAAATACCCTCCGCAGAAGCCATTGATGTGGATGAGGATGGTAAGATTTCAGGGTTGTTTTAGGTCACCGTAGCTCACCCCTTTTCTGGTTTTTTGAAATAAAAGTTATTGGCTAATGGTTTTCCATTTGCCCGAAAGGGAATGCATTGCTCATTTTTTAAGGCACTGCACCTCACTCCCTATCCACCACAGCCAATCTCTTCATATAGTCCACCTCTATGCTCAAAAAATCATACTCCTCTACCACTTTGCCGCGCAGCTCATAGCAACCGGGTCCCATAAATGGGTATTGCCTTGCACTGGGCGGAAAATGCACAGTGTCGATCCACATGCCCTCGGTGTCGATAAAGGTCCCAAAATACATGCGGTCTCCATTGGATGTACGGGTAGGTTTTACAGTAACCCTGTAGCCCACGATGTGCACCCTTTTGTGTAAATGGTTTTTGAGGTCTTTGGCTGTCAGTTGGGAAGGCAAAGCTTCCTTTAACAACTGAAAAGGGGAACATAAGGCAAACCCAAACAACTCCATCTCCTCAAAGGCCTCATCGATGGGTGAATCTTCCAAATCGGGCAGTTTCCAGGTCTTGATTTCGATCTCAAAAAGTTCTTTGCTCTTAACCGGAACTTTTACCGGCTGCAACAAAGCATGTATTTCCCATAACAACTCTTTTTTCTTGCGGCCGGTAAACTTAAACGCTCCCGACCGCACCAGCAACCGCATCTGCTCCACGGAAACAGGCACCCGCTTAATAAAATCATAAACATTCTTAAACTTGCCGTTGACAGTTCTCTCCTTTATAATCTGGCTTACGGTTTGATGCTCGAGTTCGGCCACCATACCCAATCCCAAATAGATGGTATGGCCCCTTATTACGCAGTGGGCCTCGCTGTTGTTGATGCAGGGTGTTTTGATGCTGGCGCCATGCATACGGGCATCGTGCAAATAAAACTCGGCGCGATAATATCCCCCGCCATTGTTAAGGGTGGCCACCATATACTCCAATGGATAATATGCTTTTAAAAACAGGGCCTGGTAGCTCTCAACAGCATAACTGGCCGAGTGCCCTTTTGAAAATGCAAAATTGCCGAAACTCTCTATTTGTGCCCAAATGTCAGCCACCAGCTTATCGTCGTACCCTTTCTTTTTACAATTGCTAAAAAAATTGTCCTTAACCCGTCCAAATTCATTGCGTTGCTTAAATTTCCACGACATCCCCCTTCGCAAATAATCCGACTCGGCCAGGGTAAGCCCTGCAAAAAAATGGGCAATCTTGATCACATCCTCCTGATAAACCATCACCCCGTAGGTTTCCTCGAGCAAATCGTATAGCTCGGGAAGCTGCAACCGGGCTTTGGTGCGCAGAGCTTCATCTCTGTATCTCACAATATATTCCCTCATCATGCCGCTTTTAGAGACCCCTGGGCGTATGATGGAGCTGGCGGCCACCAATCGCAAATAATCGTCGGCCCTCAATTTCGCTAATAACATGCGCATGGCCGGCGACTCTACATAAAAACAGCCGATGGTTTTGCCCACCCGAAGCAGCTTTTTAACCTCCTCATCTTGTTTAAAGCGGGCCGTATCATGTACATCGATATCAATGCCCTGATTTTCTTTAACAATGGCAATGGTATCTTTTATTTTTCCCAACCCACGCTGGCTTAAAATATCGAATTTGTACAGGCCGATATCCTCGGCTTCCAACATGCTGAACTGGGTAGTGGCATAGCCCTTGGGCGGCATTATGGTGGCCGAATAACAACTGATGGGAGCTTCTGAAATAATGATGCCACTGGAATGCACACTCAAATGGCTTGGAAAATCCTTGATTAAGCGGCTGTACTGCAAAACCAGCTTGCCCAAAGCATCGGTATCGGGGTATTGGCCTGTTTGCTGTAAACGGTCGATTTCGCCGGGGGGAAGGCCAAACACTTTGCCCAACTCACGGATCACCGAATCGTGTTTAAACGTATTGTATGCTCCCAGCAAGGCCGTTCGCTCATAGCCGAAACGCTCAAAGATATAGTGGGTAATGTCGTCTCTGTCGGTCCATGAAAAATCCATGTCGAAGTCAGGGGCATTGCTTCGGTAAATGTTGATAAAGCGCTCAAAGTACAAATCGAGCTCAATAGGATCCACATCGGTAATGCGCAGCAAATAGGCCAAGATGCTATTGGCTCCACTCCCCCTTCCCACATAATAATAATTTTTATGTCGGGCATATTTCACGATATCCCAATTGATAAGAAAGTAAGAGCAAAAGTTGAGCTGTGTAATCACCTCCAATTCCTTGTCGATGCGTTGCATCACCTCAGGCGACGGGTTGGGGTAGCGGTAAGGCAAACCCTCCATGCAAAGATTGCGCAACAGGGCCGCATCTTCCCGGTAACTGCCTGTATAAAATTTTAAATTTTTATTGGTAAGCTTACCATATTCAAAATAAATGGAGCAGCAAGCCAAAATACGCCCGGTAGCCGCAACGATTTGCGGATAGGAACGAAAGGCTGACATCAATTCATTTTTAGTGGGCATCATCTCGCATCCTTTCGCCTGCTGGTCGGCAGGTAATTTACTCAACAGCGTGTTGGTATCTATTGCACGCAAAAGTCTGTGGGCATTAAATTGACTCCTGCCGGCAAAGGAAACCGTCTGCAGTATAACGAGTTTATCCTGAGGTACCTTTGCCGATAAAAAAGTGTGGCTTCTCAAATCACTCACTGAAACGCCCACGAATTCGTGCTCGCGTAAACTCCATCCCCTGTAGGCCTGAAGCGGGTAAACAATGTAGGCATTTTTAAAATCAGGGGCCGGAACGTCAATACCTGCTTCGCTGTGCAGATGCCCGGTCAGGTGCTCATTGAGCTCCCTGAAACCCTCATTGTTTTGCGCAATGCCAACATACTTTTGTTGTGCCTTGTCTCTGAAATCAATGCCAACAATAGACTTTATGCCCATGAGGCCGGCCAAACGCACTGTATCGAACACTGCAGAGGTGTTGTTGATGTCGGACAAAACAAACTCTTCATACCCTTTGGCTTGAACCTCTTTCAACAACGCTTCAATGGAGTAGGTACCATAGCAAAAGCTGTAATATGTGTGGCAGTTGAGGAGCATTTTTTTAGAGGTGAGCGTAGAGAGTTTGAACTTTATAGTTTGGGCTAACTGTAAGGGTTGAGTCTGATTGATAATTTTTATTGGATTAAATCATTAGATGATGCTTTGAAAAATAGATGGAATTGGGTCCGTCAGCTAAAACAGACGGCAATGGATAACTGTCAAAACTCCATCTCATCCCAACCTCATCCATTGCTTTCAAAATCCGGCAATGGAGTTTTAGATGACTTACCTCGGCAATGCATTAAACTTCATCCCAGTCCCATTCATTGCCGTCTGCTTTAGCTGACGGGCCTAGGCAATGGAGCTAAAATAAACAGCAATGGATAACTGTCAAAACTCCATCTCATCCCAGCCCCATCCATTGCCGTCTGCTTTAGCTGACGGGCCCCATTTCAAGCCAATGGACCCCATCTTCAGCCAATTTTAATTTGGCTATACCCTCACCTCTTCTCCGCTCTTTATCTTGTTCAATTTACACCTTGCCATAAATTCGCACATTTCGTCAACGAACAATTTGTTTAAATGGTGAACCTCCTGGTTATGAATATAGTTTCTCACTGCCTCCACATGGCTTTCGCTCACGCCCACCGCCCAATAATCATCCTGCCAGTTAAATCTCTCATCCACCAACCTATTTTTATTTATCCAAAAAGCCGACTCCCCCTTTATGAGGTGCGCAACTTCACTGACCATTTGATTGCTGCCTAGCGACAAGAGACAGTGTACATGATCGACATACCCATTGACGCATTCGAGCCGAATGTCTTTTTTTTCGGCGTGCTCCTTAATGTGTTTAAACACTTTGTTTCTCAGTTCAGGCGACTGCAAAAACGGCTCTCTGTTTTTGGTTGAAAAAACCATGTGAACATAAATTCTTACCCAGCTCATAATTTTTTGTTTATTTTATTGTTGATACTATTTAATTTCTTTTTTTCTTTGGTCCGTCAGCTAAAGCAGACGGCAATGCAGCTAAAGCAGACGGCAATGGATATCAGCCTCTCTCTATACCTTCTTAATCCCATTAAACGCATTAAACTCAAATGGCTCAAACTCCATTCCTACTGCGCGGTTTACCGAATTTTTACCGTAGCGTTTCCGTATTTTATCCATAGCCTGATAAAGGCTAATCTGCTTCTCGTTGTCTTCAAACAGATTGTATTGATGCCCTCCCTGCACCAAATGACTGAACCTTATTCCCACCAGACGAATCAACATGCGCTTTTGGTATAGCTTGTCGAACAAGGTTTTTACCTTCTCAATTAAAATATGATCGAGCGAGGTATAGGCTATGCGGGCCTGCATGGTATAGGTGTTAAAATCGGAGTAACGCAATTTAACGCTTACGCAGGCCGTGAGCTTATTTTCGCTGCGCAACTGAAAAGCGAGCTTTTCAGTCATGCCGGTCAATAAACCCCTCAGCGCTTTTACATCAATGGTGTCTTTGTCGAAGGTTCGCTCGGTGGAAATAGACTTGCGCTCGGAATAAGGAATCACAGGAGAGTTGTCAATTCCGTTGGCCTTGCGCCAAATGACCGTCCCGTTTTCACCCAATACCTGCTGCATGAGTTCACAGGGCATTTCCTGTAAGGTATGTATCCGCATCACCCCCATGCCTCGCAACAGCTGATAGGTTTTATCGCCTACCATAGGTATTTTGCGAATAGACAAAGGGGCCAAAAACCCTTTTTCCGCCCCAAGGGGAATTTCCTTTTGTCCATTGGGCTTGGCCTCACCGGTGCCCACCTTAGCCACGGTTTTATTGCTCGATAAAGCAAAGGATATAGGCAAATTGGTTTCGCGGGTTATCTTTTGCCGCAATTCGGTGGCCATCTTGTAACAGCCAAAAAATTTATCCATGCCGGTAAGGTCTATATAAAACTCATCAATGGAAGGCTTTTCGTAAAGAGGCACATCCTCCTTTACAATATCGGTAATCATATCTGAATAATAGCTGTACTGGCTGTGGTCACCCCTCACTACAATGGCCTCAGGGCACAACTGCCTCGCCATCTTCATAGGCATGGCCGAGTGTATTCCAAAAGTGCGGGCCTCATAACTGCACGAAGCCACGACTCCCCTATCGCTGGTACCCCCCACCAACACAGGTAAGCCTATGAGTTTGGGATTGATTAGCCGCTCTACCGATACGAAAAAAGAATCCAGGTCAATATGTACAATCTGGCGATCCATAAAAAATAAATATTGTTTTGTTATTTATAATAACATATTTTTGTTATCAATTATAACAATTAAAATTATGTCGCGCCAACTTTTTTTTAATATTAATCTTAAGTTTCTGAGAATGAGGCTAAAACAAAGTCAACAGCAATTATCCGATAACCTGGGAATAAAACGGAGCCAATTGGCCAGCTACGAATTGGGGCATACCACACCTCCTGTAGAACCGCTTTTGCGGATGGCCAATTACTTTAAAATGACCATGGATACCCTGCTTACCATTGATTTATCGCGCCTGGGAGAATTACAGCTCAGGCAACTTGAATCGGGTGAGGATGTGTATATTTCGGGTGGGAAGCTGCGTGTGCTGGCTACCACCGTCAACAGCGAAAACCGGGAAAATATAGAACTTGTTCCTATAAAGGCCCGGGCCGGCTACACTACCGGATACAATGACCCAGAGTTTATTAAAAAACTCCCTGTTTTCCATTTGCCATTTTTGTCGGAAGACCGGAAATACCGCGCTTTTCAAACTGAAGGAGATTCGATGCTGCCCATAAAAAGCGGATCCTATGTTATTGGAGAGTTCGTTCAAGATTGGGATGATTTAAAAGACGGGGATGCCGCTGTAGTGGTGACCGAAAACGATGGCGCAGTTTTTAAAATTATTTACAATCAACTGCGCAAAAAACATAACCTGCTGCTCAGATCCTTAAACCCACTCTTCCCAGCATATGAAGTAAAATTGGAGGATATAAAAGAAATATGGAAGTTTAAATATTATTTCAGCAATGTAATGCCCGACGAACTGAGTACCAACGAACTGGTGCTGTTCAAACTGACCGGTATTGACGAAAAATTGGACAGAATAAAATAGGTTTGGAGCATTCTGCTTTTCTGCCAAAAAGCGCTTAAGAGCTCAATTTACTGATGCGCCGTGAATGCGAAAGGCCTTATCCAATCATTCCACCCACCTAAAAGTTAAATTAATTCTGGGTCCTAAAATTCTCCGGGACTTTGGCAAGGCATGCTCCCAATCGTGTTGTGTGGTCCCCTTCATTAGCAGCAAACTTCCATCATCCAATGCTATATTCACTACCTTTTTCTTGTCTTTACGGTGCCTGAATTTAAAATTTCGGCAGGCCCCAAAACTCAACGAGGCAATCACAGGATTTTTACCCAGAGTGCTCTCATCGTCACTGTGCCATGACATGCTATCGCTTCCATCTCGGTATAAATTCAGTAAAACTGTGTTAAATTCTTGCTGTGCTGCCGATTCAATCTTCTTTTTTATTTGTAAAAGGGTATCGCTCCATGGGTGCAAAGTCATGGCCAGCCCTGAATACTTATAGGTCTTTGCAGAATTTCCATAGAGCGCTGTGAGACGAGGTTGTTGTATCCATTTTCCAAACATCCGAATAGGCTCCTGATTCCAGGCCACCTCATCGCGCAAGGCATTAAAATACATGACCCTCTCCTCTGAATTAAAAAACCGAGAAATGTGGTAAACCTCTCCGTCGTGCGGCAATTCGTTTTTGACATTCATCCTTAATTTCTAAACACATCCTTTCGTCACTCCTTGCCTCTCATTTCTTTTCTCAGCGCTTTGTGATCATTCTCCTACTTTTGTGTATTCAATTATGAAAAACCATTCCCTTAATGAGATAAAAAAGGAACTTCAGTTTCTAGACGCCCCCAAGCTTATTGATTTGCTTTTGGTTATTTCAAAATATAAAAAAGACAACAAAGAACTTCTGGCCTACCTATTATTCGAGGCTGAAAACGAAGACATTTTTTTGAATACCATAAAACGCGAGATGGATCAATTGTTCGATGAAATTAATCCGACCAATTCTTATCTGGCAAAAAAATCTCTTCGCAAAATTTTAAAATTTACGAACAAATTTATCAAATTTTCAGGCAAGAAAACTGCTGAGATTGAATTGCTCCTGCATTTTTATAAAAATTTAAATACAGGCACCCTCGATTTCAAAAACTCGGTCACACTTCAAAATTTACAAATGCGCTTGAGTCATAAAATTACCAAATCCATATCACAACTACACGAAGACTTGCAGTACGATTACCGCAAGCTTTTTGAACAGATCCACTAATCTTTATCTTCAATCAAACTCTCCTTGTCCACGATTTTCACTCTTCTACCGCTATCGAGCGTTGTAGAAAGAATGCTGTAGGGGCCACTTATCACTTTCTCCTTAAGTTTTAAGCCTGATTTTATCTCTATGAACATATTGTCCTGGATGCCCGTAACCACCTTTTTCCTTTTGGCAATGCCATTTTCCACCACAAATACTACCTCATCTTTTTCATCCTTAGACTTTTCCTTCTTCTGATCATTTGAGCCTGCCACTCTTGTGGTTACGCATTCTATGGGAACCGCTAGTAATTGGTCTCCCCGGTTGGTTTGAATGTCGACGTTGGCAGATAAGCCGGGTAAAAAAGGCAAAGTATTATTGGTCATTAAATCCTGATAACTGCTTTTTAACATTCTGATTTTTACTTCAAAGGTCGTTACCTGATCGGTACTCATGGCCGAGGCAGCCTTGTTCGATGCCTTAGCTATCTGAGACACCACGCCTTTGAACTTTCTTTCGCCATAGGCATCCACTTCAATAATGGCTGTATCCCCTTTCTCAATTTTTAAGATGTCATTCTCGTTTACTTCCACCCTCACTTCTACATTGGCGAAATTTGAGATTCTCATAATTTCAGTTCCTTGCATCTGAGCCGTTCCTACAACGCGCTCCCCCCTTTTGTTGTTAATTTTTGAAACCGTGCCATCGGTTGGGGAATAAATGATGGTTCTGGCAAGATTTTGTTGTGCTTCGCGTAAATTAGCCCTGGCATTGTCGATTGCAAAATCCGAAGCTGCAAGTTTTTCACCTGCCGATTCTACATCGGCCAAAGCCACTTCATAGGTCGATTCGGCTTTCTCAAATTCGGCTTTACTTATGGCTTTCTTTTCGTATAACTCCTTCGCCCTTCTAAAGGATGACAGGGCTTCGCTCAACCTTGTTTTCGCCTGATTGTATAAAACCTGATCCACTTTCTTACCAGAGAGTGACGAGCTGACGCCGGCATTTGCTCTATCGACAGATGATATATACAAATCGGGTTTTATTTTTAAGAGAATTTGCCCTTCTTTCACGGTGTCGCCTTCGCGAACATAAATATCCGTAATCTCACCGGATACATCAGGGCTGATGGAAAGTTCAATTTCAGGTTGAACTTTTCCGGTGGCGGTAACCGTTTGAATGATAGATTTTGTCGATACTTCCTCTGCTGAAACTTTTAAATTATCGCCGCCCTTACCTTTAAAAATAAATAAGGTCGCTACTATAATCAATAAAATGCTCCCTAAAATAATTATACGCTTTTTCATTTTTTCATCTGTGTGTGATTTCGCTTAAAAAGTCAAACCCGACAGGATTTCTTAGCTATATCCTCCTTCTGGTATGTATTATTTATCAAATGCGATGGGTTTTCCGCGATAAAAATCAAGTAACACTTTTCTGAAAATTAATTCATACTTGCCTTGTAGCAGGTTAGTTTCGGAAGTTTCATAAGCTGTTTGTGAAATGACGAGGTCATTCGACGATAAGGCTCCTGCTTCAAATCGCATGGTATTAAAATCAAAGTTTTTCTTTTGTGAAGTCACCGCATTGACCAAGGCCTCATACTTGGCCAATGCTCCCGAATAATTGGCTAACGCTGTACTAACCGATGTGAGAAGATCATTTTCTACTCTTTTCATGTTCAGTTCCTGCTGGGTTATCGCTAAATCAGCCTGTTTAACGGAGGTTCGAACTCTGGCGTTGCTATAGATTGGAATGGACAGTGATAAACCAATGGCCTTACCAATATTGTCTTCGATTTGAGCTCCGAATCGTCGCGTTACCACCCCGTCGGCAGCCGCTCTCTCCGCATACACAATTTCTTTGGTCGAACCAACAAATCCTACGGGCAGGGTTATGGTGTGTAAATTGACGTAATCCTTAAAGTTATCAGAAAACAAGGTATTTACACCTCCAACTAAACTCAGAGTGGGATAATAGGCCCCTTTTGAAATATTTTTTTGTGCCAAAGCGGCCTTGTGCCTCAATATGGCCAGTTCAATCTCCGGTAAAACCCTCTTAGCGCTCTCGTAAATGGCTCCATTGCCATCACTAATGGTTTCGTTTGGGATTTTAATTTCAGGACTTTCAATTTTAAAATTTTCATCATAGGGCAGCTGCAACAAATTGGCCATGGCGACCAAGGAGGTTTTGTGGTTGTTTTGAGCCGTTACCAAATTGAGTTTGTCATTGGCTAACTTGGCCTCCAATTCATAAACGATGCTTTGGTTTGAATTTCCGGCCTCAAATAATACTTTGGCGTTTTTTAGTTGTTTTTCGGTGGATGCTATCGCCAATTCTCCTATTTTAACGCTTTCTCCATTGAAAAGAATTTGAAGGAATTGCGTTGCGACTTGCAGGGCTATATTGTTTGAAATTACCTCCAAGTCTTTTTTACTTACCGCTTCATTGATGCGATTTAGCTTAATGTTGTTCGTATTTGCAAATCCATTAAAAAGCACAAGCTGTCCATTCAACCCAAATGAAGCGCTTTGCACTTTCTGTTGAACGTAGGTATTGTTAACAGGATTGATTGTACGACCAAAGTTGTAATTGTTATTGGCAAATCCTGAAACGCTGGGAGCCAGTGCCTCAATACTTTGGTTATAATTCAGATGGCTGTTTAAAAGGTTCAATTCACCCTGCTTAATCGATAAGTTGTTTTGCAAGGCGTGATCTATGCACTTTTGCAGTGTCCATCCCGATTGCGCGAAGGAAACATTTAATCCTGTGCATAGTATGAAGGCAACTCCTAATTTTAATTTCATATCTGATATAATTTGGGTTATAGGTTTTTTATTGGCACTACCCTTTCACTTAAGTGGAATATTTTGATTCCCGAATGCTTACTGTTTAAGGTGTTTTTTTAAAAATTTCTCCATGGCTTTGTAAAAGGCGAATTGATTCTCCTCGTTGCTAAATCCATGCCCTTCGTTCTCCTTAACCATATATTCGACCTTTACTCCTCTTTTCTTTAAAGCCTCCACTATTTGATTGCTCTCATTAATGTTCACCCTTGGATCCTTTGCCCCTTGTGCTACGAATAGGGGTGTTTTTATTTTATCGACATGAAATACAGGAGAAACAGCTTTCATTTGGGTTTCTTCCGTTTCGGGATTTCCTACCATCTCATACATCATTTCCAAATAAGGCTTCCAATATGGAGGTATGGTTTTCATAAAAGTAAGAAGATTGGAAACTCCCACATAATCCACAGCTGCGGCATACAACTCTGGGGTGTAGGCGATGCCTGCCAGGGTAGCATAACCCCCATAACTGCCTCCGTAAATGGCCACGCGTTTTGGATCGGCAATGCCTTCCTTTATTAACCATTTTACACCATCGGTAATGTCGTCTTGCATGGCAAGCCCCCATTGCTTAAATGAAATCTCCCAAAAGTTTCGGCCATATCCGGTAGATCCTCTGAAATTAATTTGTAAAACCGCATAGCCCCTATTGGCCAAAAACTGCACCTCAGGGTTAAATCCCCAATGATCTCTGGCCCATGGTCCGCCATGGGGATTTACCACTACCGGCAAATTTTTGGCATCCACGCCCTTAGGTAAGGTTAAATAACCGTTGATCACCAGTCCGTCGCGGCTTCTAAATGTGATGGGCTTCATTTCAACCAATTCCTCTTCTTTGAGCCACGGACTTACTTGTCCTATGGGAACCAATTTATTGGTAGAAAAGGTATAGATATAATAGGCGCCTAAACTGCGATCGCTATAGGTTCTTACGATGAAAGTGTTCTCGTCTTTTGTGGTGGAGGTTAAACTTATCTCATAACCCGGAAGCAGCATTTTTAAATTTTCAAAGATTTCAAGTGTTTGCCCGTCTAAAAATTTTCGCTGTGTTTTCCAGGTTGTGAAGGTTACTGCCGTCAACACCTTTCTTTTATGCGAATAATATAAATTGCCTGCATCCACCTCAGGGTGTTCAAAAATCACCCCCAATTCGGTAGCACCTTCGGGATCAAACTTTATGATAGCCGATTTATCCCTACCCAAATTGCTCGACATAAAAATACTTTTATTATCAAAATCGAAGAACAAAGGATTGACAGAGGCTTTAAAATTGGTGGTTAAAACTGAACGAAAAGTATCCTTTTCTGTTTCGCGGTAAAGCAAACTAGAGTATACCCCATCTGTGGTAACCGCTATGCGCAACTTCCCGTCATGATCGGTTACCCATCCGGTAATGTTTCCCGGATTTTGGGCAATTTTCACCATTTCACCTGTATTGACATTCAAGCGGTACACATCGAATATTTCACGATTATCCTTGTTTAACTGAATCAGCATTTCATTGTCGTTGTCTTCTAACTCATCCACAAAACCTGCCATCACCCCTTCAAATGGGGTTAAGTCCTTCAAGTTGCTGCCATCAGCATTCACCGCATACAAATGGTAATTCTCGTCGCCACCATTGTCTTTTAAATAAATTAAGCGGGAACCTGACTTCCAAAAATAACCGCCCAAATCCCTGTCTGTCACATTGGTTACGCGCTTAGCCTTTTCTGAATCTATAGGCCTTACATAAATATTCATTCTTTTTTTATACGGCCCTAAATAGGAAATGTATTTTCCGTCAGGAGATATCTGATAAGCGCTCTTATCAGGGTTTCTAAAAAAATCTTTAAGAGGAATTTTTTTCTGGCCTATAGCGTTAAAGCTCGTCATCAAAGTAAAAAATAAAATTATGGGGTTTTTAAATTTTGAAATGTTCATGGCGCAAATTAAGCTTGAATTTTAAATTGCCATGAGATTAATGATGACCAATCTGTTTTTTTTTTAGATAAAAAAAATGGCTACCCCCTCGGGTAACCATGATATGGTCATTGTTGGCAATTAATGGGTATAGATATTAGTTAAAACATAATTTTTAGGTGTGGCAGGTTCTTCATAGGTCACCACCAATTTTGATCCGGTAATCTCAACGATGGTGTAATTCCTTAGGACATATTTTTTGGTCTTAAAATCTTTCCCGTTCCATTGCAGGTTTTTGCCTCCGTTGGTAAAAATCCATGTGCCTTTATAATTTCCTTCTGAAGTACATTTGGTTACAAAACTCTCAGTTGTTGTTGAATCCGGATTAAAAACATAAGTATCGTCGGTAAAGCAAACCGGATATTGTCCATGTACATCTTTAGACGCGCCATTTAGACCATCTACGTCAATGGCTACATCACAAGTACTTGCTGTCCATTTCCATACTCCGTTGGTTAGCAGTTGGGTGTTGGTAAATGTTGGAGAGGCAGGCGTTGGGGTGGTATCAGATTTTTTGCAAAATGTAAGCCCGGTCGCAGCCAGAATGCAAAGTGTAACGATTTTAAATAGTGCTTTCATTGTTTTTTTTGTGCAAATTATTGTATTTCCGTTTAAATATCATTTAAAACTTTAAAATTATCAGCGTCCGATAAAAAAGGTGTTTTAGCCCTGACTGAGTCAATCCTGGATTTTTCAACCTGAACAATTATAAACCCTTCTGTATTCTCCTTGCTGCCTAATGATTCACCTGAAGGGGCAAAGGCCATGCTCTCTCCATTGTATAGGATGTTGTTGCCGTCATTTCCCACTCTATTCGCTCCTAAAACATAGCATTGGTTTTCGATAGCCCTTGCACATAACAAAGCCTTCCAATGATTGATTCTGGTTTGGGGCCAGTTGGCCACGAAAATGAGTATATCAGATTCCTCCGTGTTTCGGCACCATACCGGAAAACGAAGGTCATAGCATATATAGGGGGTAATTTTAAATCCATTTAACGCTATTTGAATTTTTGCATCGCCTTTTGTGTATTTCGTCTGTTCTCCTGCCATGGAAAAGAGATGCCTTTTATTATAAGTATTGACGTTACCTGAAGCTTCTACCATCACAAATCTGTTATAATAGTGTCCGTTCTCTTCAATAATCAAGCTTCCGCACACCGCAGTATCATGAGCGATAGCCTCTTCCATCATCCATTTCACAGTTGGGCCTTGCATGGTTTCAGCCAGATTTTCGGGATTCATTGAAAAGCCTGTGGTAAACATTTCTGAAAGAATGATGAGGTCTATATAAGGATGCTCCTCCTCAAGTTTATCGATGCAATTCGCAAGATGCATCAAATTATCTTCCTTGTTTTCCCAAAAAACATTCGTCTGTAGAATGGCGATGTTTAAGGTCTCAGCGTGTATACTTTTCATACTTACTCCAATTGATTTAAAATTCTAGCGGCCTCCTCTAGTGTTGCTTCCTTTTTTGCAAAGCAAATTCTAAGCAATTTTAAATCCTTTTTATCATGAAAAAACGAAGATAAAGGAATGGTTGCTATTTTATACTCCACGGTGAGTCTCTTTGCAAGCTCATAATCATTTTCTTCCGAATAATCAGAAAAATCCAACAATTGAAAATAGGACCCTCTTGAATGCAATACCTTGAGTTTTGAGCCTTCCATTAAACCTGCCATGAAGTCGCGCTTTTGCTCATAAAATCCCGAAACCGAAAGGTAGGTTTCCGTTTTTTGCAACATCTCATTAAACGCCCATTGCGCTGGACCAAATGAGCAAAAGGCATTATACTGGTAAACTTTTCTGAATTCGGTTGTAATTGGCTCTGGTGCCAGCACGTAGCCGGTTTTCCATCCGGTTACATGGTAGGTTTTACCGAAGGAGGATATGATCAAACTCCGCCTTGCGAGTTCTTCGTGAAGTGCCACGGATTGATGAGCCAATCCATCAAATATAATGTGCTCGTAAACCTCATCGCTTATCACCAATAGGTCGGTACCTCTTGTAAGTTCAGCTAAAGATTCTAAATCACCGTTTTTCATCACCGAGGTTCCGGGATTTTGAGGCGAATTGATAATGATGGCCTTGGTTTTATGACTTACTTTTAATCGGATATCTTCCCAATCTATGCTAAATTCAGGATAAGTCAGGCTCGAATATACAGGAACACCGCCCATCAGCTCAATGGCAGGCACATAACAATCGTATGCGGGTTCTATCACTATCACCTCATCACCCTTACTCACAAAGGCTGTAATGGCTGTAAAAATAGCCAAGGTGGCTCCCGGAACAATGGTAATTTCATTGTCGGGATTGTACTTGCGCTTATACAAAGCCTCGGTTTTTTGTGATACGCTTTCTCTTAATTCTAAAATACCCGGCATGGGGGCATACTGATTTTTTCCATCGTACATGGCTTTTCTCAGGGCTTTAATCAAATCTGTAGAACATTCAAAATCGGGAAAACCCTGAGAGAGGTTTATGGCATTGTGTTGCCTGGCCAAGGCACTCATTTCAGTAAATATGGTGGTTCCGATTTTTGGAATTTTGGAAGTAGGTTTTTGCATCTTAATCTATAAATTTGATGGTTCTGAGACTATACATAAGGTAATTTCCATTTCAATTTCGCCTGTTTTTGGGCATTTTCATGATGCGTTGATAAAATTTTTTAAAAATTTTAATGACGATAACTTATTGACATAAATATATTTAAAAAAGAATTTCCTGACACTAATATGATAAAAAGTCGGCCTAGGCAGTCCCCTTCTTTTTTTTTCAATATTAAGGCTTAGGTTTGAGGCCAACAAATTCTAATGTCCGGAAATCTAAAAAAGCAATTCTGTTTGTACCTTTCTGTATTTTACTATTTTCTTAAAGGCAGTTTCCATCCCCATTTAATTTTCATATAATTTTCACCTTAACAATACTAACATGAAACAGATTTCAAAAAAAACAAAACACATTACCATTATGATTATGCTCGGCTTGACTGGATTATTCAATTCAGAAGCTATTGCGGGCATTACTCCTCCCCAACCCAACACTAAAATTTTTAAAGATTGGTCGCTCTTAACTGAAAATGTTCAAAAACAAGTGGACGTTTTTTACCGAATTATTGAATGCGACACTGCCAATTATGTTGAACTAAAAGTATTTAATGAAAGTTCAAGTGATCAAACCATTGAATTTGATATTGAAGTAAAAAATGGGATGAACAATAACAAATTTGACAAATCAATCAACATAAAACTAAAAAAGGGTGAAATCATTGTTGCACCCTGCACTAGTGGC
This sequence comes from uncultured Chitinophaga sp., assembly GCA_964617955.1. Taxonomy (GTDB): domain Bacteria; phylum Bacteroidota; class Bacteroidia; order NS11-12g; family UBA9320; genus JABWCE01. Next base: position 56,601 of record CAZTXB010000012.1, on the reverse strand, counting down.
TTGTCAAACAACCTTTCTATTGAGCTGCCAACAAGTTACGATCCCACAAAGATTTTGATGGTTTCTATTAAATTTAAATAACCCTAACTGCTTTTATTCACTTTAAATTATGAAAAAAATATTATCAACAGCTGCTGTGCTATGCGCAGTTATCCTTAATCAACTTGCCTGGGCACAATGCTCAAGACCTGTAATCACAAGCTTTAGTCCGATCACAGGATTTATCGGAAGCAATGTAACAATTTCAGGGAGCGATTTCGATCCTGTTCCGGGCAATAACCAAGTGTTTTTTGGTGCTACCCAAGCCACGGTGTTAAGTGGAAATTCCTTTTCCTTATTGGTGAAGGTACCCGTAGGTTCCACATATGCTCCGATTTCTGTAAAAAATGCATGCGGATTGATAGGGGTAGCTACTCTCCCTTTCAATGCCATTTTTTGCTCAACAACGCTTGGCACCACTTCTTACAATGCTGCTACCTATACACAATCCGTTTCAGGTGGCTATCAGATGCTGTCTCAGGACATTGATTTGGACGGAAAACCTGACTTGCTCGTCACCGGTTTTACCACAAATGGGGTTAGCGTGGTTCGCAATTTAAGTACTCCAGGCACCGTATCCTTCGCATCTCCTATATATTTGGGGGCTTCATCCAATACCCGCTGTATTGCCACAGGAGATTATGACGGAGATGGAAAAATTGACTTGGCTGTTGCTGTAAATGGATTTGGAATTTATATATACAGAAACACCAGCACGCCCGGAACCATTTCGTTTGCAAGCCCGACACAATACAACAGCTCCACAGCAGGTACTGCCGGAACCTACCAAATGGCTGCTGGCGATTTTAATAACGACGGGAAATTGGATCTGGTTTACAGTGATTTCTCTGCCAGTATCTATACCATGCGAAATACTTCAACAGTCGGTTCAATCAGTTTTTCACTTAACACTGTAGTGAATAACACTTATGCCACAACAGGAATTTCTGTTGGAGACATGAATGGAGATGGATCGATAGATATCGTTACCAGTTGCCCGAGCAATGACAAAATGTCGATAATTAAAAACACAACAGCCACCTCTAATACAACTTTTACTTTTGTTGCGGCTGAATTTTTCAACACCGGATCCTCCTATCCCTATCGTGCATTTGTAGGCGATTTTGATAAGGATGGTAAATTAGATATGATTGCAAACAACCATAGCGGAGCAACAGTATCTATTTTCAGAAATACCGGGAGTTCAGGTAGTATCAGCATGGCTTCACCGGTTAACATTTCAACTCCAACCTCCAATTACAGAGTAGTGATTGGCGACGTTGACGGCGATGGGTATCCTGACATTGCGACGAAATCTTCCGGCGAGAATCTCTTTTCAGTTTATAAAAACACCTCTTCAGGGGCAGGAAATATTTCATTTGCTACCCGAATCGACTACGCAGGACAGGCTGAAGTAAGTGGAATTGTGGTTGGAGATTTGGATGGCGACTACGTCCCAGATATTGCCACCAGCGGTATCAGTTATAATCAATTAAGGGTCTATAGAAATACGTCCTCCATAACTGACACGGACGACCCCACCGCGATTTGTAAAAATATTTCCGTTTACCTCGACCAAAATGGAAATGCAAGCATCAGTGCAAATGACATTGATAATGGCTCATCGGATGCATGCGGAATTTCATCCATCACTTTAAGCAAAACAAATTTCACTTGTGCCGATTTAGGTAACAATTCTGTGGAAATGACGGTTACCGATAATTTTAATAATACAGACAAGTGCACCGCCACAGTTAACGTCATCGCCATTGAGCCCAATGGCGTAACTACTTTTTGCAATGGTGGTTCGGTAGTTCTTACTGCCCTTTCGGGAACTTCTTATAGCTGGAGTACCAGCGAAACCACACAATCTATTACAGTGAATCAATCTGGCACGTATACAGTTACTGTTGCCGGTGGAGGTGGCTGCTCTCAAAGTATTACATCGAGCATAGTGGTAACCGTTCTGCAAACGCCCAGCTCCTTTAATGTTACAGGAGGTGGTACAGTTTGTGGAGGAGTTGGTGGAGTACACATTGGTCTTGATGGCTCCCAAACTGGCGTGATATATCGACTTAAATTAGGCTCAGTGTATGTTACGAACATCAACGGAACAGGATCGGCCATTGACTTCGGAACCTATACCGGAAATGGCACTTACGTGGTTGAGGCAGTAAATGTCGCCTCGGGTTGCGGCAGCGCAGTAACCATGCAAGGCAGCGCTACCCTTACAGCTCAGGACAACCCAAGTATTTCCCTCACCGCATCCGCCTCAAGCATTTGTTCGGGCAATACAGTCCAATTAACGGCTAGTGGAACAAATGTCAGCTGGATATGGACCCCGGGGAATTCAACAAACAACTCCATATCTGTGAGTCCAAATTCTACCCAAAGCTATACGGTGAAGGCTACCGATAATTTAGGTTGTTTCTCTGAGAAATCAACGACCATTACCGTTTATCCAACTCCGACCGTAGATGCCGGGCAGGATGACAAATACTGTACCGGAGGTGTAACACTTCAACCCACTGTTACCGATGCGAGTCCGGCTGTACAAGGTTCCTATCCTGTTTTAGTTTATGATGCAAACGGAGGCGCAGGTAATGGGAACTTTACTGCCAGTTTATGTAGCGATGGTTATGAGTTCATAAGCAATGCCGTAACATCACCCACATTTTCTATCGCCAATGCTTCAAATATTACTTCCATTCAATTTCAAGCCTACTGGACCTGTGGTAACGGGGATTGGACCATCTTGCTAAATGGCGTTTCCGTTGGTACTTCGGGCAGTTTATCCAATTCACAATGTACTTGTAATCCTCCGGCAAACACATACCCCGGTACCTTTAGTATTTCCGGCGCCCAATTGAATGCCAACTGGAATGTGAACGGATCCAATTCCATTTCAATAGTTCCTAATAGCCCTGGAAGTAATGCCGTTGCCGGATTTAAGGCCGTAGTGAACTACAACAATTCGCCAACTTACTCATGGTCGCCAGCCACTGATCTTACCAATTCGGCCATTGCAAATCCGGTGGCAACTCCTCCGGCCAGTACAACCTACACACTCACCTATACCAGCGCTTCAGGCTGTGCGGCCTCTGACGAAGTGACCATTACAAAGCAATGCTGTGTGGCCCCTGCCCTGTCATGCCCAGGCGAAATCACCTTGTCAAGTCCTGAGGGAGCATGTGGCCAGGAGGTAACCTTTGAAGCTACAGCTACGGGTACAGACCCTCAAATCAGTTATTCTCACAATTCAGGATCTTTCTTTGGAGTTGGTACTACCAACGTTTACGCATATGTTAGCAACGACTGTGGATTTGATACCTGTATGTTTCAGATAAAAATAACGGATGACGAGAAGCCAAAAATTACCTGCGCCTCCAATCAAGCACAATCAACCGATGCCGGATTGTGTAAGGCTGCTGTTGCCGTGTCATCTCCCGCAACCTCTGATAATTGCGGAGTAGCTTCGGTAAGCAACGATTACAATCATACTTCCGATGCTACCGATTCCTACCCCGTAGGCTCAACAACCGTAACTTGGATGGTGACTGATGTTAACGGGAATACCAATAGTTGCACGCAGATCATTAAAGTAACCGACGATGAAAAGCCTAAAGCCGTTTGTAAAAATTATACTTTGAGTTTATCCTCAGGTGCTGGCAGTGTTGTCGCTGCCGATGTGGATGGAGGCTCAACAGACAATTGTGGTATAGCCTCAATGTCTGTTTCGCCAAACACCTTTACCTGCGCAAATGCTGGTGACAATACGGTTACTTTGACTGTCACAGACGTTCACGGCAATACATCGAGTTGTGATGCAACGGTTACTGTAGAGTACCAACCTTCTTGTTCTATTGCAGTTACTCCGTCAAACAACACCTATACCGGTGGAGTAGCTACCAATATATATTTAGGCTATGGGCCACAGAGCGCAACGCTTACTGTTAATACAACAGGAGGAAGTGGCTTTAGCTATTCTTGGAGTCCATCCACTTATTTAAGTTCAGCTACAGCCCAATCACCGGTATTTACGCCAACAGCTGAAGGAAACTACAGCTACACGGTTACAGTAACCAACAGCAATGGATGCAAGACAACCTGTAAAGTGTCTTTTTGCGTAAAAAATGTTGCTGTATCGGGTACCAGTGGCAATAACTCTAAAGTATACCTTTGTCATGTGCCTCCCGGGAATTCTTCCAACCCTCAAACGCTTTCCATCTCAGTCAATGCCGTCTCTTCACATCTTACGCAGCATAGCGGCGATGCATTAGGCAAATGTGGTTCAACCTGTAATTCCAATAAAAGGGATTTCAGTGACGAGATTATTCACGAGCATGGAGATTTAGAAATAAGCTGTTTCCCAAATCCTTTTAATAACTCTTTCAAAGTAAGTTATGAAAGTATAAGTGATGAAATGGCCACTATTTCTGTGTTTAGTATTGCCGGAGTCTTGTTGGAGAAAACTCAATCTTCAGGATACCTGCAAGAGTTGGAGCTTGGCAAGGACTTGGCTGCAGGAGTGTATCTGGTAACTTTTAACCAAGGGCAAACTAACAGAACATTTAAAGTTGTAAAGGTTCAGAATTAAGCTTTCCAATATCTTTTTCATGAAGGCCAACCTAACAAGTTGGCCTTCTTTGATTTAAACATGAACTACGCTAGGCTTTTTAAATAATTGGCTAACCAGCCACTTTGTTTTGGAAGATAATCCATTAAAGATATCACTTCATTACAGATACTCTTTTTTCTATTTGGAATTATTGTTTGAAGCCAGACTTCAAAAAAAACTAATCCCATTCTAAGTCTCTACACAGGATTTCTAAATTCATACACTTTCACAAACCATTACAAAATACATATTCAAATCACCCTTTCCTTTTACTGGAATTTTTCCTCTCAACTCGCAACGAAATTGTCATTTAATCAAGGAGTAAGTCTTTTCACTCATATTAACTTTACTTGCCTCGCTATTGCTCTCCATTCTGCTGGCCTAATTTACGGTACCACCCTATATGTCCTAAGCAAACTTCTTTACTCCCACTATTCCTACTACCACCAGCCCGCTATTGATTCCTAAACGTATCTGAAATTTACTTTGCGAATGTTCTACATAATCCCATATTTCCAAAGCCGCCCTAACTGTTTGCTCTGCATGTTGTGGTCTTCATTTGGCAGACCGCACACTGCCATGAAGGCGTCCCCGATGGTTTTTATTTTCTTAAGACCATTATTCTCAATAGTCGAATCGAAGGCAGTAACATTTCTGTCAATTTCATCAACCAACTCCACATCCGTCAGTGTTTCACTCTTGCCCGTGAAGTTTACAAAATCAGTGAATAACACACTCACATTATTATAAAGAGTGGCCTTGCTGGCTCCGGTTTGTTTGAGTTCCTCAGCTATTCCACAGGCAGTATATTTAATAGTAAATCGTCACTCCCTTTTTTTTCATTTTTAATTTTATTTCTCTGACTAAAAAAAATACCGAAAAAAGCAGTACCACAGAAAATCCCAAAATAAACCCGTTGCGTAAAATTTTTTGCTTCTGAATCTCCTTTAAACTCTGGGCATCCTTTTTGGGCTGCTCCGCCTTAGCTGTGGCCTGCCTTGAATCGTATACATATGAAATTGATGGCCAATAACCGCCTGTTGGCCGTCCATTCGAACGTTGTAAACTTTGCTCTTAATTTATGGTTGATCCATCTATAAGCCATGTTAGTTTACCCTTTTCTAAGTGAAGGGTTATAATTGTTGATTTTCAAAATCAAGAATATTCCTTAAATGAGATTCTTATAAAATTAAAAGACCTGCCAATCGGCAGGTCTTTTTAACATTAAATCATGGCTGAGTTCTTTCTAACGTTTAACAAACAATTTTTCCCTCAGCAAAACTTCGCCATCATTTGAATTTATTTGGATAAAGTATAATCCTGGTGCAATATCAGTTAATGGCATCGTAAGCATTTGGTTGAAGTTTCCTTGAACCAGCACTTTGCCATTTAAATCCAACAATTTGTATTCCCCATCTGTTTTGTTCGCATTAACGCTCTCTACATGCAGGGTCGTATTTGCAGGATTTGGATAAACCTTGAAACTCTTTTCACCTGAAGCAAAGTTTGAAGCCAAAACAACAGTTGAAGAATATTCAAATTCTCCATTGTAATCGACCTGCTTTAATCTGTAATAAACAGTGCTTCCATTTTGAAACGCCGAAGCGTCATTGTAAGCATAGTTCTGGATGCTGTTTGTAGTTCCAAATCCTTTAACACTTGAAATTTTTATCCAATTCTTGGCATCATAACTTCTTTCAACTTCAAATCTATCGTTGTTGAGTTCACTGGCAGTAGCCCAGTTTAATTGTGCAACGCCGCCAATTAGCTTTCCGGTAAAGCTCATCATCTCAACAGGTAGAGGGTTTACGCATCCGCTATCGGCGATAATAAAGTCTCCATAAGTTGTGAAATCAACAGTAGAAGTAATGGTTCCCGAACCTGCTGATGTTCCTTTCCCTCCAAGGTTCACCCAGCAGTTTCCATTCTGCTTTAAGATTCTGAGGTTATTAGGATGGGTAACACCATCGTCGGTGCAATAACTTAATGTTATAGGGTCTCTCACTGGCAAATTGCCATTAAGTGTAATTCTGAAATACCTCACCTTTGAAACTCTGCATATTCCGGCTGGAAGACACCATCCTGGATCATTGCCTTCAAATTGCTCCGCTGTAAACATGGTGGATGCTCCCTGTGGCACTGTAGTAAGCGTCAAGGGGCGGTAATTGCCATTTTTCCCAACTGGGTAGAATAGAGAACCTGTAGCGCAAAGGGTCCTTGTAATTGGCCCCTCTACAAAACTTGAAGAAGTGCAGGTGTTAGGTGAGTTTTCCATCACAATGCTTCCGGTACAGGCTAAAATAATGTTTGTCCAGGCACTGGTCACAAAATTCCCTTGAGTAAAAGTTATTTTGTTGGTTATATTGTTGGTAGTTGCATTGCCAATGGTTAACTTTTTCCCAGCGTTTTTATTTATCTTCCATTCATAGAAAGTTAATGCACCTCCGGCTCCACCGGTTAATGTGGCATCATCGCCTGTAAATGTGAGTAAACCTGTATTACCAGTATAAGTACCCGAATTATTAATGGTAAAGTTTCCTCCCACGTTTAATTTTGGCGGGGCTGAAAAGATTCCAGAACTAACTGTAAAATCGCTTGCGATGGCCAGAGTAGCAGAACCTCCAGTTACTGTAAGGGTATTGTTACTGTTTTTATTAACAATGAACTTGTATAGAGTTTCGGTGCCGCTTCCAAGTCCTGATATATCGTAAGTTGAACTAGTGCCATAAAAGTTTACTGTTCCATTACTGTGGTTGAATGTTCCGCTTGAATGTGTATAGTTGCCATACAAATTTAAATTTGTTGTAGGTGCGTTAAACACCGTAGAAGCGCCCGACAAGGACATTGCACCTGATATAACAATAAGAGCTCCGTTTGCGGTAAATGTTCCGTTGGTAAGAGAAAAACTATTGTAAATATTAAAGGTTGGAGCCACAGCCAAGCTTATATTGCTGCCGGCGTTGCTTTGAAAATAATTGTAGGTGTTTAGAGTTCCGGGGCCGTTTACAGTAAAATTAGCAGAAGTTGCAGGTCCATACAGAGAACCGTTTGCATAGGATGAGTTGTAAACTTGCACAGTATACCCATTTAGGTTTATTGTACCTGCTAAAAATCTTAGGCTCATACCTGAATTGGATAAGTATAAATTAGAAAGCATGGTTACGGCTCCTCCAGTTTTGTTAATCGTTACATCCCCTTTACAGGCAGATGTACTTGCTCCTAAATCAAAATTCTGGGCTGCCGAACCGGTAAAAATCAACTCTGCATTCCCTCCATCCCAATAAGGGCTAAAGAAGACGTTGCCCTGTGGCTCAAATATTCCCGAACTGGCTGCCCCATCATAAAGGGTTAAGAGTCCGATTGTTTTGGCTCTCACAGATCCTGATAAAGTCAAGGTGTTACCTCCGTTTAAATTGATTAGCAAATTGTTGAAAGTTTCGGTAGACCCTAAAACCATGCTGGCGCTGTTACCGTAATAATTTACTGTTCCATTGCTGTGATTAAAGGTTCCGGTAGAGGGATGGTTCCAGGTACCATAGATGTTTAATGCTCCTGTTGGCGCATTCATGACTGTACCCGCTCCTGAAATATTTATACCACCGCCAATAGTTACTGTTGCACCATTTGGAGTAAAGGTACCAGCACCGATGGTGAAGGCATTATAGGTTTGAAAAGTTGATGCCGAAGAAATGCTCAATAAACTGCCGGTATTGTTTTGAATGTAATTATAACATCTTAAACTTCCGGTACCGCTTACTGTAAAAGTAGTGGATGCAGATGGGCCATTCAAGGTTCCATTAGCATAGGAACCGTTATAAATTTCTACGATGTTTCCGTTTAGATTTAGCGTGCCGGACAATAAACTTAACGTCATGCCGCTGTTATTTAAATACAGTGATGAGCCCATGGTAACGGCATTAGCGCTTTTGTTTATTGTGATATTTCCCTTGAAAGCAGTTGTAGCCGACAAGCTAAAGATTTGTGCCGCAATGCCACTAAAAACCAGAGGCAAATTACCTCCATCCCAGTAAGGACTTACGGTTACATTTCCCTGAGCATCAAAATATCCAGCGGTTGAAATGAAAGATGCCGCGCCATCATACAAGGTAAGGGTTCCCAGAGTTCGAAGAACGTCTGAAGCCGAAATGTTGAGTGTATTCCCTCCATTCAAGTTGATGGTCAAGTTGTTAAATATATCTGTACCTGCAGATGCGCCACTGATGTCGACTGTGGATGTGTTCCCGTAAAAGTTAACCGATCCAGAGTTGTGATTGAAGCTACCTGAGGAATGCGTCCAATTACCATAAATATTTAAATTGCCGGAAGGGGCATTAAATACGCCTCCATTTATTGTAAAATTTTGGCTTACTGTAACCGTCGATGCATTGCAATTCATGGATCCGACAGAATGTGTAAAGGCTCCGTAAATATTAAAATTAGCTGCAGATCCGAACGTTAAGGTGCTGCTTGTAGCATTTTGGATATAATTGTAACCGTTGATACTTCCAGGACCCATAATGGTAAAGGTGGTGCTTGCAGAGGGTCCGTAAATCGTGCCATTTGCATAGGCGCCGTTATATACTTCTACAGTGTAGCTATTTAAATTAAGCGTACCTGAAAGCAAGGACAAGGTCATGCCGCTATTGTTGAGATAGAGCGACGACAACATGGTTACAGCACTCCCTGACTTATTTATGACTACATTTCCTTTAAATGCTGACGTTGCGGCCAATGTAAAGCTTTGAGCTGAGCCCCCTTTAAAATGAAGGGGAAGATTACCACCGTCCCAATAGGGACTGATAGTGACATTACCTAGTGCTTCGAAATAACCTGAAGTAGATATATAAGATACCGCTCCATCGTATAAATTAAGGGTACCCATGCTTTTAAGGATATCTCCTGCAGAAACGTTGATAGTATTTGAACCATTCAGGTTAATAATGAGATTATTAAATGTTTCAACTCCGGCACTAGCCCCAGATATATTAAGGGTTGAAGTGTTTCCATAAAAATTTGCAGTACCGTTATTGTGATTAAAAACCCCTGAAGTATGCGTCCAGTTGCCATAAATATTCATGTTGTTGGAAGGGGCATTATACGTTCCGCCTGAAAGCGTAAAATTTCCGGAATGGGTCATGGTTGCTGTATTTGCAGATAAGGTACCTGCCGATAAGGTAAAGCTTCCATAAGTGCTAAAAGCAGATGAGCCGCTAAAGGTAAAATTACTCGTTCCATTCGTTTGTGAATAATTATAAGTATTTAAACTACCACTACCCGCAACTGTGAATGTTGCACCAGTTGAAGGTCCAAATATGGTTCCTGTTGCATAGGTGCTATTGTAAACTTCCACGATAAATCCATTGAGATTTAAGGTTCCGGATAACAAATACAGGCTCATTCCACTGTTATTGAGGTAAAGGTTTGAACCCATCACCACATCGCCTGAACTTTTGTTGATGGTAATGTTGCCTTTGTAAGCTGAGGTACTGTTTAATGTGAATGTCTGGGAACCGGTACCTGTAAAATTTAAAGGATAATTTCCTCCATCCCAATATGGACTAACATTCACCGTTTGCTTTGCATCAAAGTAACCTGCATTTGTAATGAAGCTGGCGGCACCGTCATATAAACTTAAGGTACCATTGATTCGAACGATATCGTTTGAGGAGATATTCAAGGTATTGCCCCCGTTCAAGTTAATGGTGAGGTTATTGAAAATTTCTGTTCCTGCACTGGCTGACGAGATATCTAACGTGTAAGAGTTTCCTGTAAACTGAACCAAGCCGTTGTTATGGTTAAATGTTCCGCTGCTGTGATTCCAGCCCGATGCCACAAACAGGGTAGCACTGGTTGAGGTGAAGGTTCCCGAGGAGAAAGTCAAACCCCCGCCAATGGTAATATTAGCATTAGAGCCGGCAAATGTACCGGCATTTTGTGTATAAGCTACATTAATGACAAGGGGAATACCAGCCCCCTGGGTAATCGTTCCTGTGTAACCCGATGAAATGGTCATGGAGTTTACAGTCGCCGAAATGTCGATGTTACATCCTGCAGGTTTCGAGCTGTTAAAATACACATCATCCGCAGCTGTTGGAATGCTTGCTCCTCCTGATCCACCTGATGTAGTAGACCAGTTTGCAGTTGAATTCCAGTTGCTTGCAGAATTGGCCACCCAATAGCGGGCCGCAGAATAAGCTGATTTGTTAATGGTAAAAGTTAGAATGCAAAAAGCAATCAAAGGCAAATAGTAGGTTTTTCTCATTTCTTTAAATTAGGCATTAATAAATATTAATTATCAATCTCATTTAGAATAAATTTCGTTTCTGAGATTGGCCAAAATAGTTCCGGCATTTGAGTCATTCCAATTTTCGGGCCAAACTTTAACATATTCATTTTCTGATACTTAAAAAGTTAATAAAAAAATAATATCTAATTTTGGGATGATTTGCTCCCATTTTGAGAATACACTTTAAGGTTTGAAATTTCACATCTATTTTCAGTAAACAAGATAATGAATTAGCATTCCTACCAAGTGTACTTTCTGTCTCATAATTTCATGTCTTGCTCTATAACTTTCAAAGGATGGATATCATCAGGTAGATTAATAACCCTTCCCACTCAATAAACAATCTAAAAGCCAGAAGGCAAAAATTGAACCCTTTCATAATATGGTTAGTTCTTTTCACATTTAATAATGCAAAGCTGGCAATTTGAAGCACTTCAAAGTATATCTTCAATTTGTGGCCAGGCCTTGCACGCAGACTGAACTTTTTATACCCAGAGTGCTTTTATTTATAGACCTCAAAAACAACCTCGATGCTCACCATAAATCTCCAGTCATCTGGCTATTAGCTTATCTCTTCTCCTATGCTTGCCAGGCCACTCCATCATCCGATTTCTCATTTTGGGAATGAGGTTAATTTCTGGAACAATTTTACTTTAATATACATAGGTGGTTGATTTTTAGCTGTTAACCGATGGCAACTCCTCAAAACTAATATTATTTTTTTCACAGAAAAAACTGTTCTCAGGTTTGTTTAGGTACCAGGCTATTAATTTTTTTTTCCATATCCTAAAAATTTATTCCACATTATGGAAAAAATGAAGAATTAAATTTTTTATATGTCTTTCATTATCAGCGTTTTAAATATTCGGCACGCTTTTTTCATAGATAATGAAAAACAAATAGATCATGAAAAAGTTAAAACTTCACTTTTCTACCCTTCAGCTGATTTTAATTCTCTGTATGGTATTTTTAAAATTAGATGTAAAGGGGGCAGCCCGTTATTGGATTGCGACCACAACTACCAATTGGAACTCTACCGCCAACTGGTCTACATCTAGTGGTGGTTCAGGCGGTGCATCCGTGCCCACCTCCTCCGACGACGTATATTTTAACAGCGCCAAGGTTGGGAGTTGTAATATCGATGCCAACGCTAACGCATTATCGTTTACCATATCAACCGGATATACGGGAACAATCACACAAAATACCGGCATCACACTTTATGTGAGCGGACCTTTTAGTCAGGCGGCCGGTACCTTTACCGGGGGAAACTCTACCATTACCGTTACCGGAGGTTTTACACTCACTGCAGGCACCTTCACCGCTACCACCGGAAGCTTTATTTTTTATGGCGGCTGGACCAAAACTCAAAGTGCAGGAACATTCAACCACAACAATGGTACTGTTTTTTGCGGAGGTTCATCTCTTACCATGGATGTTTACACTACCGAAACCTTTTATAATTTCTCCACCTATTATATGACCGGTAGCCAGACTTTAAGTATAGCATCCGGTGATATTATCAAAACAACAGGAACTTTAACCCTTTACGATGGATTAATTTCATATATTACTTCGGCTGGTTATATGGAAGCTCAGGGTAACGTTACTATTTACAGCTATTTTGATGGAGGCACTCAGCCTTTGTATTTTTCAGGAACCGCTGATCAAACTTTTGACTTAACAGGAGCAACTGCTAATTTTAATTCGAACGTAACCATTAATAAAAGCTCAGGCACAGTCACTATGGCCTCTGCCTGTTATTTAGATGGAAACTACACTTTAAACCTGTTGGCAGGTACTTTAAATCTGAACGGACAAACTGTGGAAGTAAATAATGGAAGTGCTGGCACCTTAAACGGACCTACAGCAAGCACCACATTTACCGTAAGCGGAACGGGAAGTTTAAAAGCCTATAATTACAGCCAAACCAACAGCGCGAGTGTATTGACGTTTAGCTCTACGCCTACGTTTCATATTTACAACTCTTTTACCATTTCAGCCGGAACTTTTACGTGCAATGCCTCAACTGCAACCGTCGTTGGTGCTTTTTTAATATCAGGCGGTACCTTTAATGCCCCCTCAACAAATATGTACAGCTCTGGCAGCTGGACCCGCAGTTCAGGAACTTTTAATCACAATAGTGGAACAGTTACCTTTAATGGCAGTTCTTCGACCTTGAACATCAGTGGTGCATCCATTGGTACTGAAGCCTTCTACAATTTAACCTTAAATAAAAGTACAGGTCAAACCCTGAGTGTATCCCAAAATGATACGATTAAGACCACAGGATTACTATCTCTATACGATGGTTTGGTTTCTCATGTTTCAGGTTCGGGGGCTTTGAGGGCCGAGGGGAATGTAACTGTAAGTCTATACTATGACGGGGGAGATCAACCTTTATTTTTTTCAAACACCAGCAATCAAAATTTTGACCTGACAGGAGCAACCGCTAATTTTAATGCTGATGTAGTCATAAAAAAATCAAGTGGTATTGTCACTATGGTTTCGGGGCTTTATTTAGATGGAAATGGAGAAGATCTTTATTTGCTATCGGGCACACTCAATCTTAATGCTCAAACAGTGCAGGCACGTTATGCTTCAACTCCCTATAACAATTATATTTATGGCCCTGTTGGCACCAGCACTTCCTTTACAGTTTCCGGTACCGGAAATTTAAATGGAAATTATTTTTCTCAAACCAGCGGTACCTCAAGTTCTACCTTTACAATAAGTGGTGCATCCAGTTTTTATATATACTACGATTTAGCATTAAGCACTGGCACATTTAATTCCAATTCGGCAACGGTTACCGTGGCCGGGGCCCTTAATCTAACCGGAGGAACTTTCAATGCAAGCTCAGGTACCATGAACATTTACGGAAATTGGACACGTTATTCGGCAGCTACCTTCAACCATAATAATGGAACAGTGGTTGTTTTGGGAAGCTCATCTACATTTGATTTTTCACAGAGCTCCATAGGTACAGAGACCTTTAATAATTTGACCGTAAATAGAACAACCGGCCAAACCATGAGTATTGCTTCTCAGGATACTGTTAAAGTGATTACCCTACTAACATTATACGATGGTTTGGTTTCCTATGTAACTTCTTCCGGAGCAATGAGAGCTGAGGGCGACGTAAGTGTGAGTACCTATTGGGATGGGGGAAACGAACCCTTATTCTTTTCGGGTACCACCACTACACAAACCTTCACGCTTACCAGTGCTTCCGCAAATTTTAATGCGAGTATTGTGATTAAAAAATCGCTTGGTAGCGTAACCATGGCTACCAGTTGTTATCTTGACGGCTCAGGTGAACACCTTTATCTCATGTCGGGTACTTTAAATTTGAACGGCCAAACGGTTGAAGCCTACTATTCAACCAGTCCTAACAACTATATTTATGGGCCAACCGGCAGTGGAACTACTTTTACGGTTTCAGGATCCGGTAATTTGAAAGGATATTACTATTCTCAAGCCACAGGAAGCGGAACACTCACCATTAGCGGAGCTTCCACTTTTCATACCTACTCTTCTTTTAACCAGGGTGCAGGCACATTTAATTCCAGCAGTGCCACGGTTACCATTGCAGGTGATTTTAATTTAACCGGTGGAACTTTTAATGCTACCACTGGAACAATGACCAGCTACGGTGGATGGACTCGCTACTCGGCGGCAACTTTTAATCACAACAGTGGAACGGTTAACTTTGTCGGAAGTTCGGCTACCCTAGACATTTCACAAAGCTTAATTGGGACGGAAACCTTCTATAACCTGACGGTTAATAAAAGCACCGGCCAAACCTTAAGCGTTTCAATAAGTGATACCATAAAGACTTTAGGGTTACTTTCTCTTTTCGATGGATTGGTGTCCTACGTAACAACCTCTGGCGCATTGCGTGCTGAGGGAAATGTAACAGTGAGTTCAAACTGGGATGGCGGAAACGAGCCCTTGTTTTTTTCGAACACTGGAAATCAAAATTTTGATTTAACAGGTGCTACCCTTAATTTCAATGCGGATGTCGTAATTAAAAAATCCGGCGGAATTGTTACCATGTTATCCTCTCTTTACCTGGATGGCAATGGCGAAGACCTTTATTTATTGTCAGGAACCCTTAACCTTAACGCTAAAACTGTCGAGGCCCGATATTCTTTAAGTCCTTACAACAATTATATTTATGGTCCTGTAGGAACAAATACCACGTTCACCGTTTCAGGAACCGGTAACTTAAATGGCAATTATTTTTCCCAAACCTCCGGCACATCCACCTCATCATTTATTATAAGCTCTACCTCAACCTTTTATACTTATTACAGTTTATCACTAAGTACAGGTACTTTTACATCAAATACTGCCACGGTTACTGTAGCTGGGGATTTTAATCTCACCGGAGGTACCTTTAATGCGACTTCAGGTACCATGACAATATCTGGAAGTTGGACCCGTCAAGGCTCGTCAACTTTTAACCACAATAACGGCACCATATTGGCTAATGGAAGCTCTTCAACTTTCGACTTTTTACAATCATCCATTGGAACCGAAATCTTTTATAATTTTACATTAAATAAATCTACCGGCCAAACCTTAAATATCGCATCACAAGACACGATTAAAGTATTGGCTTTGTTATCACTTTACGATGGATTGGTGTCGTATGTTTCTTCTTCCGGAGCATTAAGGGCTGATGGAAATGTAACGGTTAGTCAATACTACGATGGCGGAAATGAACCCTTGTTCTTTTCGGGCACAAACAATCAAGATTTTAATTTGGCTAGTGCTACACTCAATTTTAATGCAGATGTTATTATTAAAAAATCAAGTGGTATTGTAACCATGCTCTCATCCATGTATTTGGATGGTTCAGGCGAAGACCTGTATCTGCGATCAGGAACGCTTAATCTTAACGGACAAACAGTTCAAGCCTATTATGCTACTTCTCCTAATAATTATATTCACGGACCCAATGGCACAAGCACAACATTTACTGTTTCAGGTACCGGAAGTCTTAACGGCTATTTTTACTCTCAAACAGGGGGAACATCAACATCTACGTTTACGATAAGTGGAGCATCTACATTTCATATTTATAGCAGCTTTACACTAAGTACCGGTATTTTTAACTCAAACACAGCCACTGTGAATATGGTAGGGGGTTATAACCTAAGCGGCGGCACATTTAATGCGACCTCTAATACCATGACCACCTCTTCGGATTGGACCCATTCGGGAGGCACCTTTAACCATAATAACGGAACCGTTACCTGGACCGGAAGTTCGGCTACCTTAGATATTTCAGGTGCATCAGCCGGAACCGAAACCTTTTATAATTTAACCATTAATAAAAATGGGGGTCAAACTCAAAATGTTGCTGCCAGTGATATCATTAAAACAGTAGGAACGCTGACTTTGTATGATGGTCTGGCCTCCTATATTGCATCCGCAGGCTATTTTGATGTGGAAGGTCCACTATCAATTAGTAGCTCTTATTGGGACGGTGGCACCTTGCCTATTAAGCTCATGGGAAGCGCTGACCAATCTTTTACCATTCCCAGCAATTATGCACAGGACCTTACCATCAACAAAAGCGGTGGAACTGCCAATCTTTCAGCTAATTTAACCCTTAGCAACGCCAATCAGGATTTGATTATTGCCGCAGGTACCCTCGATTTAAATGGATATAACCTTACTGTAAATGGATCTGGTTATACCTTTGTGGTGCAAAGCGGCGCAACCCTCCAATTGCTTGGAACCGAGACATCTACCACCCCTACCCTTAACAGCGGAAGTATCGTAAGATATGACGGTACAGGCACCTCCTATACCATTAAGAGCTGGACTTACTCAAATCTGACCATTGCCGGGGGGGCAAGTACAACCTATAGTTTACCGGCTAACCTTAGCGGAGTATCTACCCTTTCAATTAGTTCCGGTACCTTCTCCTTAGCCGGATATAATTTAACCACAACGACATTATCCAATGACGCCACCTTAAAATTACAAGGAAATGAAACAGTGAGTATCACCACCATGGACGTTAATTCAGGAACTGTGCTATACACAGGAAGAAACATAAGTGAGAATCTCACGGTAAAAGACTTTAACGGAACCGACTACTATAACCTCACCATCAATGATGTAAACGCAACCAAAGCCACTTTTATACTTGGCGCAGCCATGGTTGTGACCGGAGAATTATCCGTGAGCAGCGGAACTTACAGCGGCAACGGTCAAACCACTACCGTTACAGGTCTTACCACCGTAAATGGAGGTACCTATACCCTTTCTACTGCCACACAAACCTTAAACGGCGGACTGTTGCTTAGCAGTGGTACGATTACAGGAAGTACCGGTAACTTCGACATCAATGGATCTGTGAACATCAGCGGTGGAACTTTCACTGCCCCTTCAACCAATACTTATGTATCGGGCGATTGGACGCGTTCAGGGACATTTACTCCGGGAACCGGAACCGTTATCTTTGACGGTGCAAGTACCCAAACTCTGAACTCCGCCACGACCTTCAATAATTTCACAATTTCCAATTCAAACGGTTTAACCTTAGGTGCAGCCATGACCATGAGCGGTACCCTTAACCTATCGAGCGGAAGAATTTCTTTGGGAGCCAACAATATCGTTATGTCCTCAGGTTCTGTATTAACAGGCGGAAGCAGTTCATCGTTTGCTTATACCGGCAGCACGGGTGTCTTTAAATGGAACTCATGTGCCGCCTCTACTACCAAAACTTTCCCTGTGGGTCATACCAACTCTACGGCCGGATACACCCCCTTGGTCATCACTTTTAACACCGGTCATACTACCGACGACTTTTCGGTTGCCGCTTACGATAAAGTTTGCGATGACGGAACCAGAACCGGCACCACCTATACCAGCTTAGTTGTGAAGGCAACCTGGAATATCACTGAAACCGTTTCAGGAGGCTCAAATGTTAACCTCCAGTTTCAATGGAATGCAAGCGACGAGGGAACCAGCTTCGTAAGATCTTCATGCCGCATGGCCCATTACACCAACTCAGCCTGGGAGAATGTGGGTTCCTTGGCCGCGGCCAGTGGCAGTAACCCTTACACCTTTACCCATAGCAGCTACACCGGCACTTTCTCGCCCTTTGGTATGAACGGAGGCGGCGGCCCACTGCCTGTAGAACTTCTGTATTTCAAAGCCCAAGAATTGAACGGCAAAGCATTATTGACCTGGGCCACGGCTTCAGAAATAAACAACGATTTCTTTACTGTAGAGAAAAGTTGGAATGGCAAGGACTTTTACAGCATAGGTTATGTAAACGGAGCCGGCCAATCCAACCAAACCCTGAGCTATTCATTTACCGACGATTCCTTGTTTATGGGAATGAACTACTACAGAATCAAGCAAACCGACTTTGACGGTAAGTTTGAATATTCTCCTATTGAAACTTTAAACGGTGGCAAAAAGGGGAATTCAATTGCACACATTAAATTGTTTCCGATACCTGCCAAGGACAAAATTACCCTGCTTATACCAAACGGAAATAAAAGAGAAGACAAGACCGTAAAAATAATCAACCACCTTGGCGCCAATATGCTGCCAAACGACTTAAGACTTACCTCTTTGCAATCTTCATTAGACATTGATTTGCAAGAATTTAATAACGGTTTGTATTTCATAATAATTGATGGTTCTGATGGAACCATTACCAGAAGTTTTTATGTGAATAAGTAACTTTTCAATTTGTTTTTTTATACCCCTTGCCCTCCGTGGCGAGGGGTATTTATTTTTATAGACTATTAAGAGTGGTCGTCAAAACCATCTCTTTTTAAATACTTTTAGCTTTTGATAAAATGATGTGTAAACTCCTCGTTACCTCAATGGCAGCTCAAAAATTTTCTTTTCATACTTCAAATGGCCATGGTTAGGTCAGACTGAAAAAAGGCGATTGCCTTTGGATCCTTTAAATTTATTTGATTTCAGTACCTATATACTGTGTTTAAACAAGAATCAATTTAATGAATTGCAGGGTGAGACGCTGCATTTATTAGCGATTCCTATTTCGGAGAAATTTTGAATGGAAAGTTAACCGATAATTCCGAAGTACCCGGCAAACATGACCCATTTTTGGTGTTTAATTGCTTTCTGAGATCCACCAAAATATTTCCGGAAGTTTTAGAGGAGGTTTTCCATGTCGAGTTCAAACCAATCTCAAAATTCCCGTCGCTATCGGTCCTTTTTATGGTTAATGCGCTTCCGCCATCAAAGCAAAACAAATAATTCCTGGCATCGGCAAGTATTTTGTCGCTGAGGTTTATGATCTTGTTTGGATTCATTTCGTTGAGCAATTTCACTGAACAGCTATAATAACTGCTGTCGAACAGTCGGACGGTATCCCATTGAACAATGTTATTTTGACCAATGCCGGTTCTGTCGCGATAATAATAATTCAGCTTCTGGCCTGTGAGCGTGTCGGTGAATTCCAGCTTCAGGGTGGTGGCAACCTCTTCGCCAGAGGTCGTCGGCTGAATAACGGTGTCCTCTTTGCATTGCCAGTTAAGGGTGGCTATGACAAGGATCCCTATTATTTTTATAAAATATGAGTTTCTTAGAATGCTCTTCATTATACGGAACAAAAATAGTCCTATAATTTGGCTTCCATGAATCAAAATTTATTTTTATGCCAATTAGATTTTAATGCTAAAGCCCTATAAAGTAAAGTATATGGTGGTAAATGCGCATGCTTACAAATGTTTAAGGCAAGTTGAAGTGGCGAAAATTTGGATAATTACACTGTACCAATCGCTATTATATCCTTTGTGAGGTTTGAATTATTCATTTTATTCCATTAGCTTTGTTCTCGATTAAAAAAAAACAGCTATGAAACTCATTAAATTATTAACTCTGGCACTGGTTGTAACCGGATTTGCTGCATGTAAAAAAGAACTTTTCGACGTTAAATTCGGCTTAAATACAAAAGACGCTACGTTTACTATTAAACCACACGCTGCTGCGGGCACCTTTACTGTCGACTCAACTTTTCAAAATGTAAATCTCGACAGTATAGCAAAAGCCAATGGTGCAGATGTTAGCAAGGTAAAAAGTGCTAAAATTAAGAAAATCACCCTTACCATTCTTTCTCCTTCAACCGCCAACTTTGATGTTGTAGAATCAGGAAAAATTTTACTGGGTTCCAATACTCTGCCTCTGATTACTGTAGCCTCCTTCAATAGCATACCCGACGGAGCTACCACTTTTGATATTACCCCTGATGATGTAGACATACTTCCCTACGCTAAAGGTTCAACCATTTTTACCTCAGCAGAAGTTACCACCAATGGCCCGGTTACCGAACCTATTAAGGTTAAGTTAACCGTGACGTTTGAAATTGTTGCCAACCCGCTATAGTCGCTTTAGGAATATATACAAATCGACCTCAAAATATTTTAACCATAAAAAAAAGCTGATAATTTCTTATCAGCTTTTTTTTATACGATAGATTCTGATTAACAGTAGGATTCGTAAGCCTGCTTTAAATTATCTGATATCATCTGAGCCGAACGCCCCTCAATCATGTGGCGTTCAATCATATGAACCAATTTTCCGTTCTTGAACAATGCAATGGCAGGACTAGAAGGCGGGTAAGGCAGCAAGTTTTCTCTTGCCTTGGCCACTGCTTCCAAATCTTGACCAGCAAATACGGTCACTAATTTTTTAGGTTTTTTATCGCCACTAAGCGAATGAACAACACCCGGACGACAAGCCCCGGCAGCGCAACCACAAACTGAATTAACAACCAATAGCATGGTTTCATCTGGCTGAGCAAAGGCATTATCGACCTCTTCACTGCTTTTAAGCTCCTCAAAACCGTGGTTAGAGAGTTCTGCCCTCATTGGGGTAACTAACATTTCTGGATATGGCATATTTATTTTTTTATATTTTTTGCAAAGTTAAATATAAAAACAATTCTGATTCTAAATGGTTTGGTATTATATCGCTGACACAAATTAAATTTTTATATATTATTTTTGCGGAACTTTAAAAAATGACAACACAAACAACGATTTTGAATTACAAGGTAAAAGACATTGGATTGGCCGAATGGGGTCGCAAAGAGATCAATCTTGCCGAGGCAGAAATGCCAGGCCTTATGAGTCTTCGAAAGCAGCATGGTGCCGAAAAACCCTTGAAGGGAGCAAATATAGCCGGCTGCTTGCATATGACCATACAGACTGCAGTTTTGATTGAAACACTCAAAGAACTTGGAGCGGATGTTACCTGGTCATCGTGCAATATATTTTCGACACAAGATCATGCCGCTGCAGCCATGGCTGCTGCCGGAATACCCGTTTACGCCTGGAAAGGTATGAATAATGAAGAATTTGATTGGTGCATAGAACAAACCCTCTTCGCCTTTAAAGATGGCAAACCGTTGAATATGATTCTGGACGACGGCGGGGATTTGACCAATATGGTTTTTGATAAATATCCTGAATTGATTCCAAACATTAAAGGGTTAAGCGAAGAAACAACCACAGGTGTTTTAAGACTTTATGAGCGCATGAAAAACGGAACGCTTCACATGCCCGCCATCAACGTGAACGACTCGGTAACCAAATCGAAGTTTGATAACAAATACGGCTGCAAAGAAAGTTTGGTAGATGCCTTAAGACGAGGAACCGACTTAATGTTAGCCGGAAAAATTGCAGTAGTGTGTGGTTATGGAGATGTTGGAAAAGGAAGTGCCGACAGCTTGAGAAACAATGGGGTACGCGTCATGGTCACCGAAATAGATCCTATTTGCGCCCTTCAGGCAGCCATGGATGGCTATGAGGTAAAAACCCTTGAAAATGCCTTAGCTGAAGCGAATATCATTGTAACGGCTACCGGTAACCGCGATATTGTGAGACCCGAACATTTTAAAATGATGCGTGACAAGGCCGTAGTATGCAATATTGGCCACTTCGACAATGAGATAGATATGGCCTGGTTAAATAAGAATTATGGCCAAACCATGTACACTGTTAAACCTCAGGTAGACGTGTACAATGTGGATGGAAAAGATATTATGGTATTGGCCGAAGGCCGCTTGGTGAACCTGGGTGTAGCCATGGGCCATCCTTCCTTTGTGATGTCGAATTCGTTTACCAACCAAACCCTGGCTCAGCTCGAGCTTTGGAAAAATCACACCAATTACGAAAATAAGGTTTATGTATTGCCTAAGCACCTCGATGAAATGGTTGCCAAGCTACACCTTGACCACGTGGGTGCCCAATTAACCACCCTTACGCCCGACCAGGCAAAATACATTGGGGTAAGCGTTGAAGGGCCTTACAAATCTGAAATGTACAGGTACTAAAAGGTTAAAGGAGAAAGGTTAAAGGTTAAAGGAGAAAGGTTAATTTCCCTAGCTAGCCGAAAAGCTAAAGGCATTTTCTCCATAAAAATAAAAAAGGCTGTAAATGATTTACAGCCTTTTTTTATGAAAAGTAATTTAAGTTAGGTTAAGCGCCTGCTGCTAAGAGGGCTACATTTGAAATAATGCCCAATATGGTGCTGACCGCCATTCCAATCCAAAAAGAAGTTTTCTCTTCCTTTGATTTATCCCTATTGATAGCGACTACAAAAAAACCTACCGGCCAGCAGCAAAAACCCCATGCAAAAGACCCCCAATCCATATCGTCGAGCGTAAATGTAGGCCTTAAACCAATGTGTTTAGTTAGCTCTACATTGCCTGAAAAAACCGGATTTGATGTGATTTCTTCGTAAGTGGCAGGGGTAGTTTCAAGAAACTGGCTCACCTTATCCACTTGTTCGAAATCTTTGGCCAAGTCATCCTTGTCGTAAGAAAATTCATTTGTTGATGCATAAGAAGCTGTGAACAAACAACACATGATGAAAGCGTAAACTGACTTTTTCATAATTATCTTTTATTGGTCTACAATTTTAATAAAGAAACTATTAAAATCAAACAGTATTAAAATTCTTTTAAGCTAATGTCTAAACTCTTTACCGAATGGGTAAGTGCGCCTACCGAAATATAGTCCACTCCGGTCAATCCATATTGTCTGATGTTCTGCATGTTGATGCCTCCTGAAGCCTCCGTCTCTTTCTTATGATTGACTAATTTGACAGCCTCTCTCATAAGCTCAGGGGTGAAATTATCAAACATAATTCGGTCGACCTCAGGCAAAGATAAGGCCTCTTTTACCTCCTCCAGATTGCGCGTTTCAACCTCGATTTTTAATTTTAGATTATTTCTGTTGAGATACTCTACCGTATTGGCTACCGCTTTCTTAATACCTCCTGCAAAGTCGACGTGGTTGTCTTTGAGCATAATCATATCGTACAGGCCAAAGCGGTGATTGTAGCCTCCACCCATGGTCACAGCCCATTTTTCAAGCTTTCTCATGCCGGGAGTGGTTTTTCTGGTATCCAGAAGCTTGCAATCGTTTCCCCTTAATTCTTCTACCAAAAGCGAAGTGAAAGTTGCAATGCCGCTTAAGCGTTGCATGCAATTAAGAAGCAATCGCTCTGAAACCAAAATGGAATGGACGTTGCCCTCGACGATGAAACCATATTCCCCTTTCGCAACCTGATCACCATCCTTCTTTAACCATTGAACGGTCAATCCGGAATCTACAATTTTAAAAATATGAGCAGCGAGCTCGAGGCCGGCCACAATCCCATTTTCTTTGAATAGGAGTCGAGCCTTGCCTTTGCTGCCCTTTGGTATAGAAGCTAAACTTGAATGATCGCCCGAGCCTATGTCTTCATTCAAAGCCCTTTTAATCCATTCCTCAATTTCAGCTGAATAAAAATCCATCATTCAAATTTAATTTCCTGGATGAGATAATCATTGCCCGACTTTTTTATAAATATGGTCACCCTGAAATTTCTGTCTCTGGTACTTGAATAATTGCCGACAGCAAATCGGGAGCCTCCTGAACTATTGCCTTTCTGACTTATGGTAAACGATATGGGAGGATATTTCTGGAAAAACTTATCGATAATTTGCTGAGCCTGCCCCTTGCTGTATATTCCTTTAGAGGTTGGTGTTTCAAGTTCTATACTGGTGTTCATATAGTTCTCCATCATACCTGAATTTCCCAAGCTGATCGCATTCTCTATTTCTTTGAAGATGTCAGCAGGTAAAGTCAACGCTGCAGAAACAGAAATGGAAATGGCAATGAGTAAATACCCTATATGAGTTTTTTTCAAACGAATAAGTAAATGAGTGATAATTTTAGTTTCTCAATTAATGTGCCAAAATTAATGCCTTTATTTTTTAATTGTAAATTAAATGCTCACCAAGTGGGTTTATTATTTCTTCACTTTGGCATTTAATCCAGGCTACCAAAATTTTAAAAGACCTTCAGGCTATCTGCTGCACTACATTTATCAAAGTTTTGAAGGATTTTGTTTTAAACATGGCAATCCCCCGTTTCTCTTCATCAAGAATTTTTAAATGTGTATTTCGTTTGTAATATTGTAAAACTCTTATTGCACGCTCAAAATCATAAATCCATCAGAATAATCGGAGCACCCTTTTCGATGCTATGCATTATTTTACTTTTTAGCTTGAAGGGATTTGGACAAAGTAACCTTAATAAAAAAGTAATTTTACCCGGCACATCGCATGTGCAACTCGATTCGGGCTATGCTGTTGATGCCAACAGTATCTACTTTGCCAGTGCGCGAAAGAAAATCATTCAACCTGCTTATCATTTCAATGCAGCCAATGGTGGACTGTTACTTGACTCCATTTCTCAGGATACCCTCTTGGTTTTTTACCGTACACTCCCTTCCCTTTTTTCAAAACCTTATTTAAAAAAATCCACGGCATTGATTGAGCAGGTTATGCCAAAGGACCCATTTGCCAATACCGGGCCCAAAAACATTCTTTTTGGCAATCAAAACGCATTAAAAACCGATGGCAATATTTCAAGGGGAATCAGTGTAGGCAACAAACAGGATTTGGTGGTTAATTCGAATTTAAATTTGCGTCTCGGTGGCAAAATCGCTGATGATATTAATATTACCGGGGCCATTTCCGACGACAACAACCCCATACAACCTGAAGGCAACACCCAGCAATTGCAAGACTTCGACAAGGTTTATATTTTGTTGAATAAAGACAGCAACAATTTGCTTATCGGAGATTTTGAGATGAAAAGACCTGACTGTTATTTTATGAACTACTACAAAAAATCAAGAGGCCTACACAATGATTTTCAATTGGCAAAAAACAAGGTTGTCTCATCCTCAAACATCGACGCAGCCATTTCAAGAGGGCGATTTGCAAGAAATGTGATACAAGGCCTGGAAGGCAATCAAGGACCTTACCGCCTTAATGGCGTCAATGGTGAAACCTTTATCATTATCATCTCGGGTACTGAAGTGGTTTATCTCGATGGAAGGAGACTGTCGAGAGGAGAATCGCATGATTATGTGATCAACTACAATTCGGGGGAAGTGACTTTCATGCCTGCCCAAATGATTACAAAATTTTCAAGAATTGTAGTGGAATTTCAATATTCCGACCGCAATTACCAACGGACGGTGTTCAGGCTGGGCACCAACATTCAAACAAAAAATTCCAAATTTGAAATAAACTACTTCAATGAGCAGGATAACAAAAATCAAAATTTTCAGCAATCGCTCGATGGCTACGATTCGGTGCAAATGCTATCGGCCAAGCAAATACTGGCCAATGCAGGCGACGCCACCGCCAATGCAGTCATTCCAAGGATTAAAACGGTAAGGCCCTTTGACCCAACTAAACTCATGTATCGAAAAATGGATACCCTTGGCTTTAAAAATGTGTATCTCTTTACTCAAAATCCTGAGTCGGATACTGTTTTTTACGATGTGGTGTTCAGTTTGGTGGGTTTAGGCGCTGGCGATTATGTACAAAAATCAGGCACAGCCAATGGCAGGGTATATGAGTGGGTGATGCCGGTGGGTGGGGTCTCACGCGGAGATTATGCCCCGGTCGAAATTTTAGTTGCCCCAAAGCGATTTCAAATGCTCACGGTTGGCGCTAAACACCATTCGAAGAAAAATGAAATATTTTATGAGACGGCTTATTCCAACAATAACCTGAACACCTTTTCTCAATTGGACAAAAAAAACGACGATGGATTTGGTTTGGCGGGAGGTATCAGAAATGACCAATATTTTGGGAAAGAAAAATCAAACATCCATTTGCAGAATCAGTTCAGGGGAGAATTTGTGAGTGAAAATTTCAGGTTTATTGAACGCTATCGGCCGGTTGAATTTGAAAGAAATTGGAACAAGCAATTGAATATTCCTGCACCAAACGTCTTAAAGAGCTCACAACTTCTGGCCAACTATGAAATAGGGCTCGACAAAAAAGATAAATTCAAATTCAATTATCGCACGGCCATGAACCACAGAAGCAGCAGCTTAAGAGGATTTTCGCAATCAGCCATCGCCCATTTATTTTTGGATAAAACGCAAATCCATACCAGTGGCGAAAGTATGCAGAATTCCATTTTAAGTGGCAGCAACATCCTCAAAAACAATTTTTGGAACTTCGACGGCGATATTTCAAGAGGGATGCGATTTGGTAAAATAGGCTCAGGATTTCATGCCGAAAAAAGCAGGTTTACCGAATCAGCCGACAGCCTCATTGCAGGCTCCTACCATTACAAGGCAGGCAGGGTTTTTATTGAAAGTAACGACACTTCGCTTTTTAGCTACGGAATCAACGCCGAACATAGGCAAGACGCATTGCCTTACCAAGGCAAGCTCAACAAAGCAAGCACAGCCGATGAAATAAAATGGCGCCTGGGCTATGCCGCCAAAAAGGGAGGACGCATTTCTCTAAACGGCAGCTACCGTTCATTGAGTTATATAGACACCTTGGTGCTGAAAGGCATCCCCGAAAAAAATGCGCTTGGAAGAATCGAGGCAGATGTACCCTTGTTGCGCCGAAGTATTCGGCTCAACACCTTCTATCAGATTGGAACCGGTCAAGAACAAAAGCGGGAATTTGTTTATTACAAGGTTGCCGATGGCAATGGTGTTTACATCTGGCGGGATTATGACAGCAACCAGGTTCAGAGTTTAAACGAATTTGAATTGGCCAGCGAATACGATAGAAAACTGGCCAACTATATTCGCACCTATCTGCCGGTTCAGGGGTTTATTAAAAGCAGAAACGTTCAATTTAACCAAACCATCAACATCGTTGCACCCACTGTTTGGCATAAAAAAAAGGGCTTTAAGCTTTTTTTAACGCGGTTTTCAGGTTTGGCGGTTTTCAGAACCGAAAGAAAAACAACCTCCGATGTGGCTAACCATTATTTGAATCCATTTCTTTTTAATGTGGACGATCAAAACCTGCTCACCAGCAATACCGGACTGCGCTATACACTGTATATCAACCGAAACAATCCTACCTGGTCGGCCGATTTAAACAGAAACAGCGGTCAATCCAAAAGCCTCTTGGTGAATGGCTATGAAACCAGAAAAAATAGTGAAAGCACTTTGAACAGCAGGGTAAACCTAAATCGAAACTATGGCATTGTATTGCAGCTTGTCGACGGCAATAAATCGTACTTCTCTCAAATTTTGACCAATAGAAATTATTTCTACCATTTTAAATCGGCTGAACCACAATTGCAGTTTACTTCGAAAAACAACAATGTAGGCGCCGCGCTTATCGCCAAATATTATCAGGCGATTGCCGATACCTTGCGAAGCGAAAACCTTGAAGCCGGCTTTGAAATCCGATTGAGCAAAGCGGCAAGAGGAAGCTTTATTGGTAATTTTCGCCTTGTCTCCATCGGATTTAATGGAGACGCTTCGAGTCCCTTAGGTTATGAATTGATGAGAGGACTCTTGCCCGGAAAAAATTACACCTGGAACGTCGTTTACCAACAGAGGCTAACAGGCAATATACAAATGGACCTCTCTTATGACGGCCGCAAATCGGAAAACAGCCCGATTATCCATATTGGCAGAGTGATGGTCAGGTATTTATTTTAAAAAACTATACGACAAAAAAAATGAGAACCCTTTTTAATGACCGCGAAATATGGTTTATCATCGCCTTCAACCTTTGCTTAATTTGGGGATACAACCAAGGATGGCTGAGTATGGATACCATTGTGTGGACTTATTTTGTACAAAGCGTTTTTATTGGGCTTAGCAATTCCGTGAGAATGGCCTTTTTAAAAAAATTCAGCTCCGACAACCTTCTCATGAACGGCGAACCGGTAGAGCCAACCCAGCGAACCAAATGGACCAGCACCCTGTTTTTTACCTTTCATTTTGGTTTTTTTCACCTGATGTATTTTATTTTTCTCGCCATTTTCAGCCTTGGGAACGGGAGTAAGCTAAACTTTCAAGCGGTATTAATCAACACGGCTCTGATGTTTGTGAACGCGCTTTTTTCCACATGGTCAAGAATTGAAGAGGACAAAGAGTCAAAACCCTCGCTGAGTTCGCTTTTTTTTACACCTTACTTAAGGGTTGTTCCCATGCATATTTTTATAGTCTTGGGTTTTTCAAGAAAAAACAACCTGTTGATGGATTTACCCTACATAGGACCGGTTCATTTATTTGTACTTTTTTTGTTGCTCAAACTGCTGTCCGATGTGGGTATGCATATGCTGGTGCACAAAAGTTGGAAAGTACCCCGACCGAAACCTCTGAAATATATTTAGGAGTGGTCATAAAATATAATCTTTAGGTCATTTAACTTTATTTGAAAAATTTAATGATGTTAAAGGCGTTTTCCATGCAAAGCGGTATTTTTTATATATTCGCGGACTATTTAAACCATGCCTGAAAGCAACGATTTACTTCAACTTCGGTTTTCCGATTTACTTTCCTATGCCATCCGTTGGCGCAAACAATTAAGCATACTTGCCATTTCAACCCTTGTAGTTTCTGCTGTGGTTTCGTTTATTATCAAACCCAAATACAAGGCAGAGGTGATCTTTTACCCTACAACCATTAACTCGATTGGAAACGCCTTGTTTACCGACTTAAACAAACGCGAAGCCGATCCACTGGCTTTTGGGGAAGAGCTCGAAGCGGAGAATGCTTTGCAATTGCTCTCCTCTTCGGCTATCACAGGAAGAATCATAAAGAACTATGACTTAATGAAGCATTATGATATCAATCCTAAAGCAAAACAGGCGAAGACCAAATTGTTAAATAAATTTAACAAGAACATAGAGTTTCAAAGAACACGGTATTTGTCTATAAAAATTACCGTTTTAGATGAGGACCCTGTAATGGCTGCAAAAATTGCCAATGGCATTGCCGAAATTTACGATACGGTAAAAACTGAGATACAAATGCAGTTGGCAAGGGAGGCCTTCCAAATCATTGAAGGGGAATACCGAAAAAAGGAACAGGAAATCACCGATATCCGGACCCGTCTTAAGGAATTAGCCGAACACGGCGTCACAAACTATGAAGAACAGGCCAGGGCACTTGCCGAAGAAATTGCAAAATTACAAGCAAAAGGGGCCGGTGGCGGCTCACAAATGGCTAAATTAAGGGAAGAACAGGCTCTATTGTCGAAATATGCCGGCGATTTTTTATACTATACCGAATACCTCATTCTGCAATTAGACGCCTTGGATAAGTTGAGAACCCGATATGAAAAGGCCAAAGTTGATGTGGACAAAACCATTACCCATAAATTTTTGCTCACAGCAGCCGAAGTGCCTGAAATTAAAGCCTATCCCATGCGCAAAACTTTGGTGATACTAAGCTTGTTGGCCACTATGTTCATCGGCTTTGCTACCATAATAGTCATAGAAAAGTACAGGGCCTATAAGCCTAACCCAAAGCTGGCTGCATGACCGGGCGTTTAGCCATACAATGGTTCTACGTCATTGGATTTGTTTTTTTGGCGTGTCTTCTGCTTGCATTCTATCTCGAGAATTACTACGTAGCCATCATACCGGGTGCCCTTTTATTCCTTTGGTTGGCACTTGAACAAACAAAATTCCTGCTGTTTTTTACAGTACTCGCTGTTCCATTAAGTCTACCCATAAACGACGTCGGGGGTGGTCTTGGAATGACCTTTCCAACAGAACCGATTATCATTCTTGTCTTTTTAGGGCTGGTCCTTAAATTATTGTCAGGCAAGTTTTTCGACAAAGAACTGATGACCAGCGGTCTTAGCTTAATCATCCTTTTAGATATCGTCTGGACCCTTTTATGTTGCATGCCGAGCAGCATGCCTTTAATCTCTGTTAAGTTTTTTTTGTCAAGGCTTTGGTATGTCAGCATTTTTTATTTTCTGTTTGCCTCATTCTTTAAGGAGACCAAGTCCATTCGTCTGTTTATTTGGTTACTGGGTATTTCTACATGCGTCCTGGCGGCTTATACCCTCATGAACCACGCCCAGGGATCCTTTACCAGAACGTATGCCTATACGGCTATGCGACCGTTTTTACCCGACCATGGAATGTACGCCGCACTTGTTGCTTTTTTTGTTCCACCCTTTTTTGTTTTTGCCATTTGGGGCTTTTATTTAAATCAAAATATCCTCCTAAGGGTTATTGCCTTTTGCATATCCATTTTTTTAAGTCTTGCAGTCATCCTTTCATTTACCCGGGCCGCCTGGCTAAGTCTGGTAGCGGCCGCTGCGCTCATTTTTGTGATTACCATTGGCGTTCGGTTCAGAACTTTTTTACTGCTTTTGCTTGCCGCCCTGGGTATGTATGTATTTATGAAGTCCGACATCATGACCCAACTTTCGAGAAATAAACAAGGATCCGATGACGACATTGAAGGGCACTTTTCATCGGCGACCAATATCAGCACCGACCCATCCAATCTCGAACGCCTAAACCGCTGGTCGTGCGCGTACCGCATGTTTAAGGACCGACCCGTTTTTGGATTTGGACCGGGAACCTATGTGTTTCAATATGCCCCCTATCAAATATCGAGTGAATTAACCATTATCAGCACCCATTCGGGAGATTTGGGCAATGTACACAGCGAATATTTGCGTCCCTTATGCGAGACCGGTTGGCCTGGTGCTTTGTTTTGGCTGGGCATGGTTATTTTTTCACTTTATTTAGGATTCAGAATTTATAGAAACACCAGCAACAACGAAACAAAATACATGGCCTTGGCACTGGTATCGGGTATTTCCACCTATTTTGTGCACGGGCTATTGAACAATTACAGTGAGTTCGACAAACTTGCGGTACCCATGTGGGGTTTTATGGCAGCACTTACCGCATTAAATGTTTACCATTTAAAAAAAAATCAGGAACCTGAGTCAGAATTAAACCCAGTATAAATGGACTCAAGAAAGATCGATTGCCACAGATGCCTGATTCTTGCCAAAAATTTTCCATATTGCATGCCTATTCAACCCCTTTAGGGAATCTAAAGTAACCCTGTGTTTTTTATGATCTGGCAACGCTTTAAAAAAAACAAACTCGCTTTGGCCGGCCTCATCTTTATGGGTCTAAGCATTGTGATTTCAACCCTGGGTTATTTTATTATCCCCGATCACTCCCCGGACGTAAATACCATGTATCCGGAACTCGCACGTAAAAAACCGGGTTTTACCTGCACCTATATTAAAATTAAAACAGACCAAACCTATGAAGAACCTGGCTTTTTTTCAAAATTAAGCAACGGATGGCACGATGCGTTTGAACTGATTCCCATCCAATCCTATCGACCTTCAGGCGACTCCATTAGGTACCTGAAATACGGCAGCACTTTGCCTGAGAGTTTGCCAAAAAGTGCATTGTATGATACCAAGCACTATGTCACTCAAAAAACAAATGTTTTGGGCAACGACAGCTATGGCCGTGATTTGTTAAGTCGGCTGGTTATAGGTGCAAGGGTGTCCATTGCCGTAGGATTTATTGCCGTACTTATTTCCGTGATTATTGGGCTTATCCTGGGTCAATTGGCCGGTTATTTTAGAGGCAAAACCGATGCCTTTATTATGTGGCTTATCAACATCATCTGGTCATTACCCACCCTCATGTTTATTATTGCCCTTACTTTTGCGATAGGCAAAGGATTTTGGCAAATATTTGTTGCAGTGGGATTGACTACCTGGGTGGAGCTGGCCCGAATTGTCAGAGGGCAGGTGTTTTCTATAAGGGAAACCGAATACATTCAGGCTGCAAAAATCCTTGGGTTTGGCCATTTTCGTATTTTATTCCGCCATATTTTACTCAATATATGGGGCACGGTCATTATCATCTCCGTAGCCAACTTTGCCTCCGCCATACTCTTGGAGGCCGGTTTGAGCTTTCTGGGCCAAGGTTTGCAAGCCCCGGCCCCGAGTTTAGGACAAATGATCAAAGAAAACTACGCCTTTATTGTATTCGATGCCTCCCATTTAGCTATATTTCCGGGGCTTATGATTGCTATGTTGGTGATGAGCGTAAACTTTATAGGAAATGGGTTAAGAGATGCCTTTGATGTGAATATATGAGAATAGGTTTTATAGGTTCAACATCATTCATCATGCGTATAAAGACAAATAAAATTAAGAAAAATTTATAAAGATAGCTAAATGACCGCATTGTTAATCATCATTTTTATTTCAGGCTATTTCGCCATAGCCATGGAAAACCCCTTGGGTATCAGCAAGGCCCCTGCAGCTTTGTTTACAGGCATCTTATGCTGGACAGTTTATATTCTCGGGTCGGTGAATCACGATGTGGTGGTTGGTGAACTGCTTCACCATTTAGGAAATATTTCTTCTATTTTATTCTTTCTGCTGGGAGCCATGACCATTGTTGAGCTTATTGACAGTCACGATGGATTTACGCTCATTACCAAACGCATTCACACACGAAGCAAATCAAGACTCCTATGGATCATAAGTGCATTGACCTTCTTCCTCTCTGCCATACTTGATAACTTAACAACTGCCATAGTGATGACTTCACTGTGTTCCAAAATTTTGGATAACAAAAAGGACAAGTTATTTTTTGCCGGAATTATTATTATTGCAGCAAATGCCGGTGGTGCCTTCTCTCCACTCGGAGATGTAACCACCACCATGCTTTGGATCGGGAATCAAATCAGCGCCAAAAATATTATTCTCGATCTTTTTATACCAAGCCTATCGGTTTGTTTAATCCCTACATTGATTGTAGCCCAAAAGTTTAAAAAGCAAACGTTTGTATTTAAAACGCCAAGTGAATATAATACTATCAATCAAAAGGAGGCCAATCTGGTTATTATCTTGGGATTTTTGCTGCTGCTCTTTGTTCCGGTTTTTAAGACTTTAACCCATCTTCCACCCTTTATGGGTGTTTTGCTATCATTGAGTATTTTATGGATTGTGGTTTCTCTTATACATATTAAAAAACCTCACGAAGAAAAGAAAAGATTTGCCGTTACACATGCTCTACAAAAAATCGACACCCCAAGCATACTTTTTTTCCTTGGTATACTCCTGGCGGTTTCGGCTTTGGAATCCTATGGATTGCTTAAGCACCTGGCTCAAACCCTCGACAACAGTTTTGGCAATGTGTATGCGATAGGCTCCGTACTCGGCATACTCTCTTCTATTGTCGACAATGTTCCGCTGGTGGCAGCGGCCCAGGGAATGTATGATTTAAGCGCCTTCCCGACTGACCATATCTTTTGGACTTTTCTTGCCCTCACCACTGGAACCGGGGGATCGGTAATTATTATAGGTTCGGCGGCCGGAGTGGCGGCTATGGGAATTGAGAACATAGACTTCAACTGGTATTTGAAAAAAATAAGCTGGTTGGCTCTGCTCGGCTTTTTTACAGGTATTCTTGTGTTTATGTTACAGGGTGCACTGGTGGGCTAAGTTTGGAAGTTAATTCCAGTTCTTTCCTGAAGGCAGCCCACACAGTTTATTATAGGCAGAGGGTATATGAACCCAACTGTTCTCGTTTTTATTTCAATCTCTCTTTGATATCCAATCTAAATTTCCTTGCGGTGT
The DNA here is from genome assembly GCA_964617955.1 of uncultured Chitinophaga sp. Lineage (GTDB taxonomy): Bacteria > Bacteroidota > Bacteroidia > NS11-12g > UBA9320 > JABWCE01. The sequence goes on along the minus strand of CAZTXB010000012.1, from coordinate 22,722 downwards.
CCAACGCCAAGTCATAGCCGGCGTCGGCATGCCTTATCACTCCCATGGCCGGATCGTTATGCAACACTCTCTTTAATCGGCTTTCGGCCTCAGGGGTTCCATCGGCCACAATAACCATGCCCGCGTGAATACTGTACCCAATGCCGACTCCGCCACCGTGATGCAAACTCACCCAACTTGCTCCTCCGGCAGTGTTGATAAGAGCATTTAAAATTGGCCAATCGGCGATGGCATCGCTGCCATCTTTCATGGCTTCGGTCTCTCGATTTGGACTCGCTACCGAACCTGTATCGAGATGATCGCGACCAATCACAATAGGTGCCTTCACCTTCCCGTCTCTTACCAAATTGTTAAAGAGTTGACCTGCCTTTTCCCGTTCACCTTGTCCGAGCCAGCAAATACGACAGGGCAACCCCTGGAAAGCAATTTTATCTTTGGCCAAAGTAATCCATCGCTTCAAGCCTTCATTCTCAGGAAATAATTTTAAAATTTCTCTGTCGGTGGTGTATATATCCTCAGGATCTCCACTCAGAGCTGCCCATCGAAATGGGCCTTTGCCTTCGCAAAACAATGGGCGAATAAAAGCCGGTACAAATCCCGGATAATCAAAGGCATTTTTCAAACCTGCTTCCAGGGCCCTTCCCCTCAAGTTGTTTCCATAATCAAAAGTTATGCTTCCTTTGGATTGAAAATCTATCATAAGCCTTACGTGTTCAACCATGGTTGCTACGCTCAGCCTGACATATTTTTCAGGGTCAGTGGCTCTTAACCTATCCGCTGCCTCTACATCCATATCTTTCGGAAAATATCCCACCAAGGCATCATGAGCACTGGTTTGATCGGTTAATAGCTCCGGAATTATATCCCTTTCTTTAAGACGGTTTAACAAATCAACGGCATTGCCCGGCCAACCTATCGAAACAGCTGCCTTTTTCTCTTTGGCAATTAAAGCCTTATCAATAGCCTCATCCAAATTCTTTACTAAAACATCGACATAGCGCGTCTCAAGTCTCTTTTTTATTCTCCATTCCTCCATTTCTGCTGCCAAACACACTCCTTCATTCATGGTCACTGCCAATGGCTGTGCGCCACCCATGCCTCCTAATCCTGCTGTTACCGTAAGGGTGCCCTTGAGGGTGCCTCCAAAATGCTGACGAGCTGCCTCGCCGAAAGTCTCATAAGTACCCTGTACAATGCCTTGTGAGCCAATGTATATCCAGGAACCGGCGGTCATTTGACCATACATGGTTAATCCCATGGCCTCGAGCTCCCTGAATTTTTCCCAGGTGGCCCAATGTGGCACAAGGTGCGAATTGGCAATGATCACCCTGGGTGCATCCTTGTGGGTAGGCATAATGCCCACGGGTTTGCCCGACTGAACGAGCAAGGTTTCATCTTCTTCAAGATCCTTTAAGGCCTTAACAATGAGGTCGAAGCATTCCCAATTGCGCGCAGCTTTACCTGTTCCTCCGTAAACGATGAGGTCCTCTGGTTTTTCAGCTACCTCCGGATCCAAATTGTTGCACAACATCCGAAGTGCTGCTTCCTGTATCCAACCCTTACACGAAATCTGAGTGCCTGTAGCCGCCCTGATGACACGATTTTTGCCTAATAAGCTCATGCCGCAAAATTAAGTAAATAAAGTAGAAAGGTTAAAGTAGAAAGGTTAAAGGCTAATTCCGATAACCATCGAAAAAAGGTGAAGATTAGAGGGAAGACCTAGATTAGGTTTTAGGGATGATTAAATTACTTAATCAAAAGAATGGGAATACCCTGAGTCACCCTCTTCATGGTGTTGCCTTCATGCATCATGTATTCAAATACGCAATTGTAGACGCCTTCAAGGCAGGCAATTTTATCGTTGGTGTAACCATTCCACTCCGGGCTTTTATCCGAAAAATAAACCCTCTCACCCCAACGGCTGTATACATTCATTCGGATGAAGTCGAATTTTCCGGAAGGTTTCCAAACGTCGTTTAAAACATCACCATTCGGACTGAAAGCATTCGGAAAAAAGACAATGCAAGCTGTTTCTTCCACATTTAAGGTAAAACTATCGGTAGCGGACCCACACTTGTTGGAGACAAAAACCTTGTAAAATCCGGATTGACCAATAACGCGTTCACCATTGCTGTTGCCATCGTTCCAGGTAATGGTTCCGTCATCCACCTTTAATGAAAACCTTAAATAGCTTCCTCCACATAGATTGGTGTCGTTAAAGGGTTTAATGCTGGGTGCATTTAAGGATTTAACCTGTATTTCATCAGTTTCGCTGCACATCCCAATAAAAGCCGAAACTTTGTAGGTGCCGCTTTGAGAAATATTTACAAAGGGCTGCGTGCCAATAGGATTGCCGTTATAATACCAATTTATCTTTTGAAAGGTCGGACTCACATTAAGTTGTAAAGGAAAATCTTTGCATATCACGGTATCATTTCCAATAAAAATAATGGGTTTGGCCAACACTTTGATGGTGGCCAAAGCCGTGTCGCGACAACCGGCCTTTACCGACTCGTAACCTACCCTAAACGTTCCGGTGGCAATCGGGTTAAAGGAACTGTCGGTTTGGTCGACATTGGCTGTCCCGAAGAATTTGCCTTTGCCGGGTGTGGGTTTTAAAAACAACTTGCCTGAATTTAAACATACCGAATCTTTGAGACCGGTAAATCCAATGTTGGAATTTTTAAAAACATGGACACTATCCCTAATCTGATCGATGCAGCCTTGTAAATCCAAACACACCAGGGTAATATATTTTTTTCCGATTTTACCAAAGCTATAACTCGTGGTAGAGCCGCTTGCGGAATCGTCATTTTTCACACTCAATGAATCACGGAAATACCACTTATGTGAAATGGAATTGGGGCTGTTGTTCCTAAAATTGATGAGGTTATTGCTCAAACACATGGCCTTAGGATTAATAATAACCTTCGATGGATCAATAGCTCGGGCCAAAACTGTATACTTTCTAAAGCTGGAATCGCGGCACCCTTTGTTGGAAATAACCACCAACTTAACCAATTTATTTCCCTCCGTCGGGAAAGCCCTGTCGGCTTTATAGGCGGAGTTGAAAATGGTTGTGCTCGGCATATCGTACCACTCGTAACGCATACTGGAAAGACCTACTCCAATATCCTGTAAAGTTGAACCATTTCTGAAAGTAAACCGATTTCCAAAGAAGCATTGTACGGTGTCATTTTTTGGCAAAAGCGCCGGGTCCAAATCGAACTTGGCCCTTGGATGCGGGTGAACCGTATCGTTTACCACCACGGTGGCATAACATCCTAAAGATTGTGCTACAAGCTTTACCTGCATTAAACCGGGAACTTTATGTGAATGGGTGGGATTGGTAGTATTGGAGGAGTCACCGTCGCCAAATAGCCAACGATAAGTCAGAGGTGTAATGTCGCTCCATGAAGCATTTGTAAATTTAAAATCGTTGCCCTGAAAACATTGTTGGGCTAAGGTATCCTTTGGGTCTTTATTGCTCGTGATTTTAAACTTGGCAACAATGTTTTTGGTCGTTACACAAGCTGCAGGGTAGGCATCCACCTTGTAATCATAGATTCCCCCGCCACCGTTATATTCAAATATGGCCACACAATATTTGGTCACATTTTTTAAGCCTCTGATTTTTACGCTGTTGCCTGGCCCCCTATACACACAAAAGTGTTTGCCATCGTTTTTGATGGATTCACCGTATCCATATCTTGTATCGTCGGTGTAATATTCGTTGTACTGGGCCACTTCGCCTATAGCGTCGGTTTCACGAATGAAAACCACTCTGTCACTTCCGTTGCCATTGGTCCAGGTAAGGGTAAGTTCATTACAACCTACATAGCTCCAGGTTAAATTAGAAGCGGCTACGGTTGGAGTTTGGCTAAAAGCGCACACACTGAACCCTATGCAAATACTGACTATTAGCGCCCTCATTGATTTTACAAATATAGTTTCCGGATTTATATTAAACAAGATACCAAACCAGGCCGGAATGTGACAGCTGAAAAGAAAATTTTTCAAATCAAAAAATTATCACGCAAAGCTGACGCAAGGGAGAGTTGGTTTAGGCCGATTTTAATGTCAAAAAAGAAGGTTGAGCGGATTTCAATCTTGAAACTTTTTGTTCAACTTATAACTTTATGAAAAACTGCTGAATGAATAAAAGTGCTCGTCCCAATAGACAATACCCCGGCCTCTTCAGGTTTGTAGTACCCCAACGTTAAATGGCTTCACCGGAGCGTGATTGGCCGCCTCTATTCCCATCGATATCCATTGTCGGGTCTCCAAAGGATCAATGATGGCATCTACCCAAAGTTGGGAGGCCGCATGCATAGCGGTGGTATGTGAATTGTATTTGTCGGTAATTAGCTTGAGTTGCTCCTTTTCCTCCTCGGCACTGAGTTTTCCCAATTTGGATTTTTCCAGTTGCAGAAGTGTTTTTGCGGCCTGCTCGCCTCCCATTACTGCTATTTTTGCCGTAGGCCAGGCCAATATTAACCTTGGATCGTATGCCTTTCCGCACATGGCATAGTTGCCCGCGCCGTAACTGTTGCTCAATATGATTGTAAATTTAGGTACTGTGCTATTGCTCATGGCATTTACCATTTTTGCGCCATCCTTGATGATTCCATTTTGCTCGCTCCTCGAGCCTACCATAAAACCGGTTACATCCTGCAAAAAAACCAAAGGAATTTTTTTCTGATTGCAATTCATGATAAATCGGGCCGCCTTATCGGCCGAATCGGAATAAATGGCACCTCCAAACTGCATCTCGCCCTTCTTCGATTTCACAACCTCCCGATTGTTGGCCACGATTCCTACGGCCCAGCCATCGATTCTGGCATATCCACAAAGTATGGTTTTGGCATATCCCTCCTTGTATTGCTCAAACTCCGAATTATCGACCAGTCGCTCCACGAGTTCCAGGCTAGAATAAGGCTTTGATTTATTTTCGGGCAATAACCCGTAAATTTCTTCGAGTTTCTTTGCTGGCATTCTGGTCTCACTTCGGTTAAAGCCGGCTACATCGAAGTGGCCAATTTTATCCATAATAAATTTAATGCGATCTAAACAGGAAGGGTCGTCCGGAAATCGGTCATCGATAACCCCTGATATTTCGGCATGGGTTATTGACCCTCCCAAGGTTTCATTGTCAATCACCTCCCCTATGGCAGCCTGAACCAGGTAACTCCCCGCCAAAAATATGGATCCTGTTTTGTCCACAATTAAGGCCTCGTCGCTCATGATAGGCAAATAGGCCCCTCCGGCCACGCAGCTTCCCATGACCGCAGCAATTTGGGTTATTCCCATGCTGCTCATTATTGCGTTGTTTCTGAATATTCTTCCAAAATGGTACTTATCGGCAAATACTTCGTTTTGCATTGGCAGAAAAATTCCTGCGCTGTCTACCAAATAAATGATGGGGATGCGATTTTCCATCGCTACTTCCTGAAACCTCAGATTTTTTTTGGCCGTAATCGGAAACCAGGCCCCTGCTTTTACTGTTGCGTCATTGGCCACAATGATACATGTGCGACCGGAAACTTTTGTAATGCCCCCTACTACCCCTCCACTAGGACACCCACCGTACTCTTCATACATTCCCTCCCCTGCAAATAAGCCAATCTCGAAAAATTCAGCCTCGTCATCTTTAAGGTAGTCAATTCTCTCCCTTGGGAGCATCTTGCCGCTGGCCTTATGCCTGGCAGATGCTTTGCTTCCTCCGCCTTTTTCTATTTCTTCTCTTTTTTTACGAAGCTGACCTAGCATCATTTTCATGCTGTCTTCGTTTCTATTGAATTCGAGGTCGTACATCCGCGGCAAATTTAACAGATTGCCCCGAACTTTTTTATTCTCAAAGCATTCGGCACCATTTCGAAACAAATTAATTCCATGATCTCTGAAATATTTCAAAAAATATCGCTGCCAGCCACCAATTTATTTAAATGTTCTGATAGAGTTCCACCAAAAATATTTTACCTTTGCAGCACAAGTCAGTACGACCAGCTCCCTTTTAATCCCCCAGGGCAGGAATGCAGCAAGGGTAGAAGGTTGTAGCGGTGCGATACTGGCTTGTTTTGTTTTGCACGTACCTATTTTCTGTTTTCAGGCAAAGCCAATACAAATAGGTCATCAAATCTTAATTTCTAAAACCTATTTTTGCACTTTTTAAATTTTAAATGAAAACATTACAATTTAGGGAAGCATTGCGCGAGGCCATGGAAGAAGAGATGCGATTGGATACCAATATATTGCTCATTGGTGAGGAAGTGGCCGAATACAATGGAGCCTATAAGGTGAGCCAGGGCATGCTCGACGAATTTGGCGCCAAGCGCATCGTCGATACGCCTATTGCAGAGCTTGGATTTGCAGGCATTGCCGTAGGGGCAGCCATGAATGGCTTGAGACCTATTGTAGAGTTTATGACTTTTAATTTTTCGCTTGTAGCCATCGATCAGGTTATTAACGCCGCAGCCAAAATGCTTTCTATGAGCGGAGGCCAATTCAATATTCCCATGGTATTTCGTGGGCCAACCGGCAGCGCCGGACAACTCGGCGCACAGCACTCCCAAAATTTTGAAAATTGGTATGCCAACTGTCCGGGTTTAAAAGTTGTGGTGCCATCCAATCCTGCCAACGCCAAAGGCTTGCTCAAATCGGCCATACGCGATAACGACCCGGTCATATTTATGGAGTCGGAACAAATGTACGGACTCAAAGGCGAGGTTCCTGAAGGTGAATACTTCTTGCCAATTGGAAAGGCCGAGGTGGTTAAGGAAGGTAAAGATGTAACCCTTGTAAGTTTTGGTAAAATGATGCGCGTGGTTGAACAAGCCGTTTTGGAGCTCGAGAAAAACAATATCCAGGTTGAGGTCATCGATCTGCTCACGGTGAGACCAATTGATTACCAAACCCTTGTAACATCGGTTAGAAAAACCAACCGCATGGTGGTGGTTGAGGAAGCATGGCCATTGGCAAGCTTATCGGGCGAAATTGCCTATTGGATGCAAAAATACGCCTTCGACTATCTGGATGCTCCAATACACAGGGTAACCACCCGCGATACGCCCCTCCCCTATGCACCTACACTTGTTGAGGCATTTCTGCCCAATGTTAGCCGTATTGTAGAGGCTGTAAAAGCGGTAACGTACAAGTAATACCGATTGGCGAATAGGATGGTTTAATGGTTCGGCTCTCTGCTTGGCCTAAACACGCGTTTCCTCCGGCATTTACTACCGGAAAAATTTACATAGCAGGTGCAAGAATGCAAATCATATCGGTATAAATTCTCATAAAAAACCAATACATGTTTATCGTCTGGCCCTGGCTTTTTAACATACTTCCTACAAAAAATTATAAAGCCCTGGCATGCTGGCCTGTTATTTTTTTAAAATCTGATGAATTAAAAAGCGATCAGGTATTGATTAATCACGAAAAAATACACCTCAGACAGCAGGTGGAGTGTATGGTACTGCCTTTCTATCTCATTTATTTTAGCGATTATCTCCGCCTCCGTTTTAAAGGCCTAAATCATGACGCCGCCTACCGCGGAATAATTTTTGAAAGAGAGGCTTATACACAAGATGGCAATCCCGATTTTTTAAAAACCAGAAGACCCTGGGCTACTTTTAGGAAAAATTAATTTTCCGGATGGATTAAGAATACCTCTTCATCGTCTCGCTTCATGAGGTATTTTTCCCTTGCCAGTTTTTCAAGATTTTCGATATTTCCGAACAGACTCTCCTTTTGAGCCCTGAGCAAATCGATTTGATGAATGTAGACCCTTTTACGCGCTTCAAGTTGGTGGAGTTCACGCGATATGCTGCTTTGAAAAAAGAAATTATTCTGGTCGAAAAACAACATCCATACTCCGAACTCAATCACACTCATCGCATATTTATTTTTGATTAATTTTTTCATTGTATCCGCATTAATCCTCCTAGGAAGGTCAAAATTATTTAAAAAAAACGGATTCAGACAATTTCTATTTCAACAGGGCTGTTGCTAATTTGGACACCCGGCTTAAACGGCTTTCTCAGTAGCCATTCTTCCCCAATAGATTTGGAAAACCATTTATTAAAAAATGAAAACGCCAGAGCAGGTATTCCTTTTCTGATGTAAACATAATTTGTCATCTCTACCGGCAAGGCCCCCATGGAAGCCTTCGCCAATCGCGCAGTGCGGCCTAGTTCGAGGCGCTTCATTTTCTTTTCTATGGCTACTTTTAAGCCATTAAACAAAATGTTGAAATACAAGTTGAACTTTTCATTGTATTGGTAATCCAATCCTATAAAATGAATTTCCATTTCGTTGTTTTCATAAAGAATATGCGTCGAAAAAGCCAACAGTTGGTCTTTGAAATAGTAGGCTTGAAAAATAAAATCTTTCCCATGAGCGACTTTTAAATTTTCAAAATAAAGGGCGTTGACGTAGCTCATACGGTAAGCCTGCTTTTTGGCTACATTCAAATATAACTCATTGATTTTTTCAGCATTCGCTTTTATGTCAGCCACCTCGAATTCAACAAGGGATATGCCCTCCAGGCTTTTGGTTATTTTGTCTAACCTTTGCTTGTATTTTTTGTTTAACAAGCTTCGGTACGCTTCAAAATTTTTAAAATTCACCTCCAATTCCATGGTCACATCGTTTCGATAAGACTTAAAAAATCCCGGGTTTTGTATAGGGTTCACGCAATCTTTGAGAAGCACTCCACAATAGCGCACTGCTTTCTTCTCATTGACATAGTCAAATAAGAAGTTGAATATTTTTGCCTCATCCTGAATATTCTTGAAATAATAGCCGGGAAAGTGAATCCGAAAAATATTTCCGCAAATCAACACATCGCTAAATTGACTGTTAACGCATTTCATGACCCAGGTCAATCCGGGTTTATCAAGCGCTGTGCCATTAAAATGCTCAGGCGTAATTTTTAAATGTTGCAGGTAGATCTGGCCTATTACATTTTCCTTATCAAAAATTTGCAAATAAATGAACTGGAGGTTAGGAAGTTGCGAATTTTCCATGGCCAGCAAATTGTAACTTTTTAAAGAATGATGGGGTGGTAAAAACGAATCCCAATCCTTGGCTACCGGAAAGAGAGATTCGTGTTCTACAATTCTCCATTGCGTAAAAGGCTTCTTTTTTTTCAAATCCAATTTTTAAGGCTTCATTTAAACTACAATTTAGATTCTCAATGGTTTTGGCTCAAATGAAATAAAAGCAGAAATATAACTTTTATGAACCCATTATTCTTTCATCTTATTGTGCCATTTTCAAATAAATTTGCAAACCCCATGCTTCAGTTTTTAGGATTCACGCTTCGGCAATTGTTTTTTTGGTTTGTATTTTTTGTTGCCTATCAGCTCATTTTCTTAATTTTTATATTTTCCGATATTCATTCTTTACCGATTCAGCATATTCTTCAAAGCTTTGCAAAGGGAGGGATGATGAATTTAGCAGCAGCATCCTACCTCACTGTTCTTGTTACAATCCTTGTTTTTGTATGCCTGATTTTTGACAAATCCTACATCCGTACCCTCAAAATCGTTGCCCTTGTTTTAATTTTCATCTCTGCCTTTCTCAATTTTTCGGATTTGGCTCTCTATGAAAACTGGGGGTCACGAATAAATGGGAAGGCCATTTGGTACCTGCAATTTCCCGGCTCGCTCGCCTCCTCGGCTATGCATTTCGGGCACCTTAAGTTTTTGGTGGTTGTGGCTGCCTTTTCATTCCTGGCCTGGAAAATTTATGTTTGGAACCTCAAGGCATTTTCAATCCAAAATTCAAAACCGCTCCAGCTTTCCTTTGCCTTTATGATTGCCTTGTTTGGGTTGTTTGTTGGGCTGAGGGGTGGACTCTCAGGCCGGCCTATCGCTAAAAGCAGCAGCTACTTTTCGAAGCACGCAGGACTCAATTACGCAGCGGTAAACAGCATTTGGAATTTTTTTGATGTACTCTCCCATCCCAGACCAAGCGAAAACCCGTATCGTTTTTTCAGTCGACAAACACTGGATAAAATGAAGAATTCATGGGCAGAAGCTATGAATACTCAGCACCCGATCCTTTCTAAAGTCGCCAAACCCAATATTCTTTTTATATATCTGGAAAGTTGGGGTGCCGATGTGGTGGGCTGCTTAAATAGCGGAAAGGGTATAACACCCGGTTTCGATTCGCTTGCGACATCAGGCCTTTTGTTTTCCAATTTTTACAGTACCGGATTCAGAACTGAACAAGGTCTTATGGCCACATTAAGCGGATTCCCAGCGCAGGCCTTATCGTTTCCAATGGAGGAAATGGAGAGATTTGAAAATTACCCCAATTTAATCAATGAACTTGATAAAATGGGTTACTACAGTTCTTATTTTACAGGAGGGAATCCCGATTTTGCCAATACGGCCGGTTATCTTAAGGCCTCGGGTATTACCATGATACATTCCGATTTATTGGCCAAGGCCCGGAAACGCTCTGCATGGGGAGCCTTCGACGAGGAAACCTTTGATTGGACCCTGGCCACCCTCTCCAGGCAACCAAAGCCCTTTTTCAGCAGCGTGGTCACGCTTACCTCTCATGAATGGTTTGAAGCCGGGGTTAACCAAATCTACAACGACCCTGACCCGGTTTGCCGTGGATATAAAAATACGGTGCACTATACCGACAGCTGTCTGTTCGATTTTATTAAAAAAGCTTCTAAAACGGAATGGTACAAGCATACCTTGATTTATATTATGGCCGACCATGGGTGCACCTATCCCAACCATTACAAAATGAATCAGTCCGAACGGTATAAAATTCTTATGCTCATATGCGGTGGAGCACTAAGAGAAGAATGGAAAGGCAAAATTAATACCCATTTCGGAGGGCATCTGAACCTGCCTGCCATGGTAACCTCTCAAATACCGGTTCCCCGCAGTGCCTTTCTTTTTTCAGGCGATATTTTCAGCGACAAATCCTTTGCCTATTTTAGCTTTGACCATGGCTTCGGTGTGCTTTCAAAGGATGGCGAAGCGGTGTACGATGTGCATATGAAGCAAAATATAATTCCCCGGAAAAGTAAAAATGAAGCAACGCTTTTAAACACCGGAAAATTTATCATGCAAAGCTCTGCACAAATGAAATTGGACTTTCAGGTGTTGAGAAAGGATTAATGCCTGCTGAAATACGCATAAAGGATTGATATGATAGTTTCTTTAAAACTTTTATTTCTTTTAATGCACATTAAAAGAAATAAAGTTTGAAATGTCGTGCATTAAATTCCATCATGATGTCGTTTGTTGAGCAAGCCTTAAATAGGGCCTGCTGAAAAACACTCAAAGGCTTGATAGGATTAGGTTTATATTAGCTTTTATTTCTTTTAATGCACGATAAAATCAGTAAATTATGAAAATTGCATGCATCAAGTTCCTTTATGAAGTCGTTAGTTCATTGCACATGCATTACTTCGGCGGCTGCAGCTTGAGGTACGTCAAGTACATCTGCGCTTTGCCGCCTCGTCCTGCACGCACACTGAACTTTTTCAGCAGGCCCTAAATAAGATACCGGAAGCTTGTGTATTGCGAAGAATTTTCGTGGCTTAAAAAGGAAAAGCGTGTTCTTACTTTTGATTCTTATTTTTTGCTTTTTTAGTCACATTTTGTGAACTCAAAAATTTAATAATCAATATTTTAAGAAGCTTGCGCTATTTGAAACTGCGTCCTTGGTTTTAATGCGTGCAAAATATAATCCGGCAGGCATTTCCGAAATATCCAAAGAGCTATTTGGCGATAACACTTCGGTTTCCATGATGATTCGCCCTTGAATATCCAAAATTGAAATTTGAAATTTAACATCGTTTGGCGCTTGAAAATGTAGCTCATTATGTGTAGGGTTAGGGAATATGCTAAAACTTAATTTCAATGGTTTACCTAAACCTACATTGTTAACGGTATGGCAAGGTGAGGAGATCGTACATTCTCCATAGTTTAAAACCAGGAAATAACTGCCATTGGCTGTAGGGCTAAAAGTTTTATTTACTTGATTAGGAAGAGGTAATCCTGTCCTACAGTCAAACCACTGCAAGGAAGCTCCGGTAACTGTAGCGATTAAGGTACCTCCGCTTTGTTGAATAGAATAGGTAATCGGGCAATTTAATTTAAGTACAAATTCATCAACAGCACCTTCTGAAATTTTAATTTTGTTAGCTGAATTTAATGTAAAATCGACGGTATCTGTAAAATACCCAAAATGGTACAAACTGCCCATCTTGTCAATAACAGCGCCTATGCCTTTGGTTGGTTTTTTGGTATTGCCAAATCGTTTGGCAAAAACCAATGAACCCTTGGAATTGTATTTTGCAACAAATGAACTTTTAATAAATTTACCACTTCCTAATTTGTATTTGGAAATTCCCGGATCAAAATCTACAGAGTCTGTAAATTCTCCGGCAATAATAATGTGATTCATGTTGTCGCATGCGGCAGAATTGATAAAGCTGGTAGAATAGAGTCCTACCATCAATTGATTCACCCAAACAAAGGTTCCAAACTTATTTAATTTTACAATAAATTGATCAGATTGATTGGTTCCAAGAGACTGGTCACCACTACCCGGATCAAAATCTACATTTCCGTAAAAGGTTCCTCCTATAATGACGTTATTATCCAAATCTGTGCAAATAGTGTATGCTTGCATTGAGTTGGCGTTAAAAGATTTGGCCCAAATGAAATTACCATCCTGGCTCAATTTGCTTATATAAGCTTCCTGGAATCCTTCTCCGGCAACATTGTGGTTTGATTTTCCAGTACCTGGATCTAAATCCACAATGTAATCATAGAACCCACATGATAAAATATTACCTTCATGGTCTATCGTTACATCAGTGAGATCAACTGAAAATTTATCGGTTCTAAAATCTTTAGCCCAAATTAATGCCCCATTTCCGGAATTGAATTTACACAAAAAAGCATTTCGGGCATCGTTTGCCATGGTTGTAGAAACTGTTAATTTGGTAATTCCGGCATCCGGATCAAAATCAACACTTCCGGTATAAGTTCCGGTAATTAGCAAATGATCATCCTTGGTAATCACCAATTTGCTGACACCCATGATTGTACCCTCAATCGATTTAACCCATTTAAAGAGGCCATTCGAATCCAACTTTAATAAGAAGTAGGCATAGTTAGATGTGAATAATTTTTTTTTTGCTGCACCCGGGTCAAAATCTACTGTATCTGCAAATCCGCCAAGGGCGTAAATGTTGCCTGCCTTATCGACTGCAACGGCATATATGTTTTCATCAAATTTGCCGCCCCATGCAACTGCCCATTTTAGGCTCCCATCTGATTTTAACTTTTGTATATAACAATCCCCTCGTCCAATGGATGTTTTGAAAACTGTATTACCTGAAGGGTCGAAATCTGCCGTTTTTGAAAATACGCCACACGATATACTGTTAAGTTTATCGTCAACAACCGTTTTTATTTCTACGTCATATTCTATTCCTCCATTGGAAGCCACCCATTCACTGCTCATTGTTTGTGCTTGCATAGACAGGGGATAAAAGCATATTACAAAGTACGGGAGCAATGCGATAAATATATAAGTCGGATTCTTCATGACGCCAAATTTATGTATATTTTTTCCAAATCAAAATCGATTCAGATATCTCTTAATGTACCCTGTTTAATTGCTATTTCTTAAAAAAATCAAAGGAACTTTTAAACACCGGAAAATTTATAATACTAAACTCTTCACAAATGAAATTGGGCTTTCAGGTTTTGAGAAAGAAAAAGGAGAATTAGGATTTCCCCGGAGGTGCTCTATGCTTTGGTATACTCAGAGTTCATCAAAAAAAAAGATCATACTTTTACATAGGAGGCAGTCCGACAGATTCTCTTCGCCTGTTCAGATTAATCGGGTCTTCCACACTCCATATTTCCATCCGTTTGCTGGTTTCATTAAGTTTATACTGGGTTCCATACCGTTGCTTTTTTCCTTGATTCATTAATATTCTATCTTCCAAATATGCGAGATGACTTCTTAAGGCTTTACCATTTTTAACTGCTTCTTCCATCATTGGAAAATATTTTAACTGTGTTTTCAAATCCGAGTGTTGAATGACCAACCATAGTGCTGAATTTGCCTCACGACCCACCTGATTTGGACTGAGCCAACCAAAGCTATCAATTAATGAAATGACTTTAAGTAAATTTAAGGAATCATGATGGCGCATCATTTTAAGAATCGACTTAAAGGAATCACTGGCTTCATGCCGATAAGGTCGCCTTTCGGCATCTAACATCATCCGATATTTTTGGTCGCTCTCTCTTATTGACAATAAGATTTTTGACAAGGAATCGTTGTAGTTTTCATTTAGCGGATTAATTTTTTTCAGAAGCTCATTCCACCTTGAATCCTTATGCAAATATTCAAACCTCTTTTCAGTTATCAGTAAATGAAATTCAAGATAATTGGTTTTATCTGCCAACCTGTAGAGATTTAAAAAGGCCGAATCGCTCTCATTTAGCATAGCCCAGGATATTGCTGCTGCATACCTATCTTTTGGTCTGCCCTTTCTCCCGAGTTCATCGAAGGCCCTGTTAAAATAAACTACTGCCGATCCGTAATCCTTCGAGTTGAATGCTTGCTCGGCTATGCTGATTAAGGAATCGTACTGTTTAGTTTGACTAAAGCAAAAATTAAAACATAACAGAAAAAAGAATGCTATTTTTTTGCGGATTTTCATAATTTCAAGCTGATTTTGAGCATGTTATTTGGGGGCTTCAGGAGGAAATCACAATAGCACCGAGCATTCATCACACCTCTTTTTGGAGCCGGGCAAGTGTTCCAAATTGTATTCATATTCATTAATAACTTCATTCAGGCGCCCAGTGTTTTAAGAGCCTCATAGATAAGTATAGCCGGCCAAACCAACGCTTTCAAAAAGCCCAAAACCCCCAGCCAAAAACCGCTAGCCTTTGAGATAAAGTAAATACTTGAGCCAATAAGACCGAAGCCATAAACAGCATTATTAGATCCATGCCTTTGAAATTCCTGTTTCATGATTGATTATTTTTATCAAAAATAGTTAATGAGGTGAAAAGTTTTTATGATTGTTGTCAAAAATCAGATGAAACGGGTCATTTAATTTTCGATAAAAAAATCTTGTACGGTGTTTATCTTTTCAATAACTTTGAATAAATATTAACATTATGAAACAATTTGCACTTCTAATCTTTGGGATCTTTTTTGTTTCGGGTACTATGGCCCAAAAAACCGTTATCCTTAAGCACAATGCCACACAAGGAAAAGACGCATTTATTTGGCAATCGTCAAATTTAGGATACGATAATCTGAACTGGGGAGCCGACGATCGGATGCTTTGCCATGCATGGACAAATTCAGGCGTAAATGATCAAAGTGGTCTTCTCATTGAATACGACTTATCGGGTTTACCCTCAGGAGTGATAGCGAAGGCAACCCTAAAATTGTATAATAATCCCTATACCCATTCTTTTAATGGAGAACACAGGGAACAAAGCGGCACGAATGAATCGGTGTTGAGTCGCATAGCCGAAAGCTGGACAGAAAAAAGTGTTACCTGGAGTAAGCAACCAAAAATTTCTAATAAAAATCAAATTGTGGTTCCACGAGTCACTAATGCTCACGCCGATCTTAAAATTGATGTTACCGATATGGTCGTGGACATGGTGAAAAATCCATCAACAAATTTTGGATTCATGCTTTCACTTGTCAATCCCTCGCCCTATAAGTCATTGGTCTTTGCGTCAAGCGATAATGCCGATTCAACAAAATGGCCTGAACTTATCATAGAATTTGCAACTTCAGGTATCAACAAACCGCTCCTGCAATCTACAAACTTTAATATTTTTCCCAACCCCGCCAACGGTGAAGTTTCTGTTTATTTTGATTTCAATGCATCGGAAAACTGGAACCTAAAAATTTATGATGAAGTTGGCAAGGAGGTTTTTGGAAGGAAAGATATTGACGAAAGTTTAGTGCCTATAGAATCCGAGTCATGGTCGGCAGGGGTTTACTACGTGAGCATTACCACAGCCGGCGGCTTATCATTCAATAAAAAATTGCTTAAGTATTAGGCTGCGCTCTCATGGTGGAGCTTACCACAATGGCATTCCATTTCGAATGGAACGAGAACCCCTGTGATCTCCGGTCATTCTCTTTTGGTTCAATTTAGCCCTGCTTTTTTCTTAATCAATTTTCGATTCTCGTCATTGAGGTCAGTTTCGTAATAGTAAATCGTGTTTTGCTCTTTATAAATTCTTTTTTGCAAATCCTCATCGCTTATATGGTCGCAATCAGTTGGAATTAGAAATGTCCCAACGATTGGTTTCCAAGTCCCCTTTATGAATGAATAAGTTGTCATAGAGTAGGTGCAACCATTTGTAGGTGCTTGAAATATTGAAATTTCGTCTGCCTCGTCATTATTTAGGTCACCTTCATTGACCAGGCGAATGTCGCAACAACCTACTTTTATTGAGTTCAGTGGATGGCCCGAAAATTTAACTTCATATCCGTCAGGCGTTCCATCTTCTAAAGGATTTCCTTCGCCCGGCTTAACTTTAGTACCAGTTGCCAGGTATCTACGTTCATCCCCGAAAAAGTCTCCTTGAATTTTTTTTCCAATACTCGGCAAAATGGATGTCTCTTTTTTAACCCCTTCTTTCATTTTGTCTACGCTTTTTTTATCCTTCAAAATGGATGTGCAGGAACCAAGCCCCAATAGCATTATAATGAAGGGAAGTTGCATTGGATATGGCTAAGTGTAGTCGATCCTAAAGGTGCGATTTTTAAGAAAGTACACTCACTTACTCCCACAAATTTAAAGGAATAATTTGCATCCCCAAACAGCAAACCCCTCTACATATTTTTCTGCTTTTGCCTAAGGTTTATTTGTAAAACCTTCACCATTGGGTATTTGCAATAATTACCCTACTTTTGATGTCTGATTAGCGCATTTTAATAATAAAATAAACATGATAAAGAATAAAATTCAACTTGGAATCCTGCTCTTGTTTTCGCTTTTTGTTATAAAAAGTTGTAAGCTGGAAGAAACCGAACTGCCAACAAAGACCTTAATGCAAGGCACTTGGCAACTGATAGCAGCTACGAACGATTCAGGCATCGACATCTTGAATAAAGTGGCATTTCCGGTAACCTGCATACAACTCACCGACGACAATGGAATGCTGGGCACTCAGGGACCCATGTTTACCTATACCGTATATGGAGGAAGCAATTGGGTTACCGCCTCCGCCAAAATAAAACAGGCCTTTGACTATGCAAATTTTAGATTTAATACCGGAGAATTTTTTGTGGAAGCAGGGAATCCAACCCGTTTTACTGTAGAAGCTAAACTGCAGGCCACTGCCCTGGCCGGCGGATTAAAAGACATACTTACCATTTTCGGTGTCGGCAGCGGTTGGTTGCAGCAAACCATTTACCATAAGTTTTTGAATGTGAAGGTAAGCTTTCCAAAAGGCGATAATACGAAGGAAAGGAATACCATGATTTGGGAATTTGATGAAGAAACCAGCGCGGCTTATAATTACAAGGATGCCAATGGCAATATCGTGTTGTGGGGCGGTTGGCCTGTAAATAATTTCTCAAAGGGAAAATTTACTTTTATGAAGCGCGATAAAGGGCTCAATGAAATAGTGACCGAACATTTGTAAGGTTTACGGCTCTAAAATCTTTTTGGTTCCGGACATTTTTATGAGTTTCTCGGGTTGCTAAAAAATTTAAATTTTACCGGTTTAAAGGGGTTGGTAACTTTCACCACAAATGTTAATTCACAAAGCCAAATTAATATTCGTCACTAGATTCCTATCAGAAAAAAACTGCCAATTTTGTTAAACCTGTTTCATCGCATCTCGCATCCATTATCTTTTGCCAGATTAAATCGTTTTTAACTTTCTGAAACTGCAAAAAACAAAATTCTGAAGCGTATCGAATGGCGTTTTATGGTCAACTGTTATGCATTTAATTTTCTCAAAATACCCCTTCAGTCGGTTAGACATTGTCGTTTCAGAATATTGCTTTATTTCTATACCACTGCATTTCTTCGGACCTTGTTCCGAGAATGTGCCGATTACCAAAACACCGGCAGGGTTTATATTTTGTTCAGCCGTTTCAAGGTAGTTTGAAATTTCTTGTTCGTCCGTCAAAAAGTGAAAGGCTGCTCGGTCATGCCAAAAGTCATATTGCTCTGTCGGCTGAAAAGTCGCTGCATCAGCTACTATCCACTTTACATTTTTTGCTTTTACTCCTAGTCGTCGTTTTGCTCTCTCAATGGCTGCCGCAGAAATGTCAAGAACAGAAATGTGTTGATAGCCTAATTCGAGCAGATAGTCAACTAAATAACTGTCGCCGCCTCCTATGTCAATCACTTTTGCAGAGCTTGGCACTTTAAATTGTTCAAAAAAGTATAGGGAAGTTTCTGGTATCGACTGAAACCAACTTACTTCTTTGAGGTCTTTCGTATGATAGATATTCTCCCAATGTTGTTTCCGATTAAAATTTTCCATTACATATATCGTTTTATGTTTCGCTGTGGTCTTTTAGGGTTGATTTTTCTTGTTCTCGGCATCAAGCAGTGGCGAGTTTTAAAAATGAACAGTTACTCTACCACAATTGTTTTTTGAATCGCGGATGTTTGGCTAATGCGATCACCCGCTTATTCTTAGGTTCCTCTCAATCGTTTCCTTATAGGTCATGTTAAAGTCTGTGATGACCTGCTTTCACATAGAAAAAAGATTCTTTTTATGTTAATATTAGCTTGCTAACATATTAAAAAAAAAGCTGTTGAAGTTTACACTCCAACAGCTTTTCGAAAAGGTAAATCAGCTATACTATTTAGAAATTACAATTTTGTGGCTTGAAGAAGTCGTTTCGCCAGAAATATTAATTAAGTAGTTTCCGGCATAAAGCGTTCTTATATCGATATACGACAGCGTGGCCCCGGCATTTAAGCTTGAAGTCTGAATGAGTTTTCCCCCTAAATCGAACATTTCAATTTTTAAATTTTCTTTATTGAGCCCATTGATTTGTACGGCAATAAAATCTTCGGAGGGATTAGGGAAAATATTAACACTCAAATGGTTAGGGCTGGTTTTAAAAACCCCTGCCGAACTTGGCGTGTAAACAGTAACCGCCTCTGTAATGCCGGTTACTTTTGAAGCTGTTTTTGTTCCTTTAAATGTTGGCCCGATGAGGTAGGGATAAGCAGATGAACGGTCAGCGTTTATAGTCGCAAAATAGGCATAGGTTCCTTTAGGAAACTCCGGGGTCACACAGGTGCGGCCATTGTGTTCATCCAGGCGATCGGGATCGGTACTGGCGATATATTCATAGTCCTCCTTAAAATACCCGTTAAAAAAAGTTTGTGTCCCTTTGGTTGATCCCACATCGGGTCCATTGGCTCTGGTTGTGTGATTTTTTAAACTGTAGCTTGAACGCATTCTCACAATTCCACCGGTTCCATCAAGGTTTTTATAACCGTAAGCGCCATAAATAGGATAGCCGTCATAGGCAAAACCTATGAGGGGTGAATGAGCGGTCGAATCCAGGGTGTATAAGCCATCTGAATTGTATGTGGCGCAAATGTTTGACCAACTGATGGAAGATTGACCATCGTGTTTGAATGCACTTGGATTTTGATGGTGGTGATAGTTCGTACCTGCAGGATGACCTTTTGCACAGTCAAAACCTAATTTTTCAGCCGGTACGGCATCTCTGTTCCATGATGCTTTGTACCCCATTGGGCAAGCAGGGTTTCCGGGAGGGCCACCACAAATTCCATTGGTAGCCGAGGCATAATATTTTACCCCATCTTGCCAATCAAATAAAGAAACCCCATTTATAAAAATCCCATTATTGCTAAGGGAAGTGGCAACCGGGGTCCCTGTATTTTCTAGAGGTTTTAAAGAAATTTTATAAATGGCATTTTGGTCGCCGGCCAAATTGGTGTTTCCATCGCCGGTAAACACACCGGTAGGATATGCGGGTATGCCACGGGTTTTTATATAGACCCAATCGGCGGAATAACTGATCTCCTGACAATTGGCTGGAACGGTCATGGGAATTGGCGTAGACCCTCCTGAAGCTGTATAATAGCTTCCAAGCACGGTTTTGTTTTGCAGCCAGGAGGTGATTGCAGGACTCAATTGTGCCTTGCAGAGGATACTGACCAAAAGTAGCGATACGAAAGAAATTTTTTTTACCATGTTTTATGAGTTTCTATTGTTTTAGGTTAGACGACATTTGTTTTGCTATCCCTCGCTTCAGTTAAATTTTTTTCCTTGGGACAAAAAAAATCCCGCTTGCTTTGAGCGGGAACTCCAAATTTTAAAAGGTTATTGTAATACTCCCCTATTGCTTTTAGAAATATTAATAATCCTAAAATAAGGTTCAGAAGCCTTCAAAGTGCCCCGCAAAATGTCCCGTATAACTATTTAAAAAACAAAACCCCCTGAATCTCAGAGGGTTTGTGTTTGGAATGGTAGTCCCTAGGGGAGTCGAACCCCTCTTACCAGGATGAAAACCTGGTGTCCTAACCGATAGACGAAGGGACCATCTTTTAAGGATTGCAAAAATAAAATTTTTTAACCCAATTGCAAATACTTAAACTATTTATTTTTTATAAGAATTTTACTAGCCTAGTGCTCTGTTTTTCAGTATTTTACTCTCCGCCTAACTTGCTGCCTCCCCTGGGTTTCTCTTTTTTATTCATCGCAATTGATGTAAGTTTGAAGTCCAATTTTTAATGCTGTCATTTTGTAATGCCCCTCTTCATTCACGCTTACCCTAGGCCATGGAAAGAGGGTATTTGAGGACGAAAAGCACTAAAAAAAATAACAGGAATAAAATACAGAATGACCGTTAAGCGTACAAGCAACACAAATAACAGAGGACTTCCATAAAGTCCCTGTTTAAACAATAAATATTAAGAACATATGAAAATTGCCATCAACGGCTTTGGTAGAATCGGCCGACTCACTTTTAAATTTTTACTCAATAACCCTAATATTGAGGTTATTGCCATCAATGACTTAACCGATATCCACACCTTGGCCCACCTCCTTAAATACGATTCGGTACATGGAAAATTCAAGGCCGACGTGAGTACTGAAAACGAGTTTCTGGTGGTAGGCAATAAAAGAATTAAAGCCCTGAAGGAAAGAGACCCGGCAAATTTGCCATGGGCCCAATTGGGCATTGATGTGGTTTTGGAATGCACCGGACTCTTTACCGACACCTCAAAAGCCATGGCACATATTACCTCCGGAGCGAAAAAAGTAATTATTTCGGCCCCCGGAACGGGCGACCTCAAAACAGTGGTGCTCGGAGTAAATGACAAAAGTTTGAATGGCAGCGAGGTGATTATTTCTAACGCCTCCTGTACCACCAACTGTTTGGCCCCCATGGTAAAAGTGATGGACGATGCCTTTGGCGTAGAAAATGGATTTATCACCACCGTGCATGCCTATACCGCCGACCAAAATTTGCAGGATGCCCCCCACCGCGACCTCCGAAGGGCCAGAGCCGCCGCCTACAATATTATTCCAACAAGTACCGGCGCGGCCAAAGCGGTTGGCTTGGTTCTGCCACACCTGAATGGCAAACTCAACGGGAACTCTATGAGGGTTCCGGTTCCTGATGGCTCACTCACCGATTTTACCTGCGTGCTAAAAAAACAAGCCACGGTAGAAGAAATTAATTTGGCTTTTAAAACGGCCTCTGAGCAGGCTTTTAAAGGCATCATCGAGTACACCTCCGACCCGATAGTGTCCATCGACATTATAGGCAATACCCACAGCTGTATATTCGACAGTCAACTCACCATGGTCATTGGAAATACGGCTAAGGTGGTGGGCTGGTACGACAATGAAGCGGGTTACTCAAGCCGTTTGGCCGATGTGATTGGATGCATTGGACCTCACTAAACCGACACCATTCCAAAGCCGTTAACAGGCCCTTTTAACAGTATCGCCAGGTCAAGGTTTCTGAAAATCTTACAGAAAAATGGAAATCTGTCCAAACCTTTTGGCGTCTATTCACGTATTTAACTTTATGAAAATTGAAAAAGGAACTTTTTTAATTTCTGAGCCCTTTATCAAGGATCCGGCTTTCGGAAGAACCGTGATTTTGATTGTAGAAAAAAATGAAAGCGGTTGCATAGGTTTTGTGCTCAACCATGAGTTAAATGTGGCCGTTTCTGAAATTTTGGAACATATTCCCCTTTCGCATAAGTTGTATCAGGGCGGACCGGTTTCTCACAATTCGCTGCATTTCCTGTACAGGGGCAAGCAGCCGGTAAAACACGCCGTTAAAGTACTTCCTGGCTTGTATTGGGGAGGCGATTTTAAAGAAATGACCGAGCGGGTTAAAAATGGCAGCATCGAAAAGGAAAATCTTAGATTTTATATCGGCTATTCAGGCTGGGATGCCGGACAACTTGAAGAGGAAATTGAAAACAACACCTGGATTGTGACTCAGGCCGATATTGAAGGCGTGTTTGAACAAACGGCTGATAAGTTATGGAAACAAAGGATGCAGGCCTTGGGAGGCACATTTGCCATGTTAGCCAATTCGCCGGTGGATCCACAATTAAATTAGGCCCTTTTTATACCTTAAGCTTTTGTAGTGTTACTCTATAGGGCCTGCTGAAAAACACTTCAAAGCTTGATATGATTAGGTTCACATTAGCTT
>CAZTXB010000011.1:0-114664 GCA_964617955.1 uncultured Chitinophaga sp. | reverse complement strand
GAGTATAACCGATTTTGTGGTTTATTTGTACAGGTAGTTGTGCAACATGCACAGCGATATTATGTCAGGTGGGGATGATAATGACATTCTTGATGGCGGTTCTGGGTCCGATGTTATCATGGGTGGGGCAGGTACCGATCAAGGATGTGGAGGTTCGGGCTGGGACATTCGCTGGAATATTGAAAATTGGACCCAAGGGGGTTCATGCGGTTTTACACCAACTTATTGTAGCCATGTGGCTTACCCTGTGCCGTGCGTTGACAGAGCAAAGGTATGTCAATATCATGGACAATCATGCAATTGCGGGAGTTGGGTTACAGGTGGGGCTGTAACATATATTGGAGGTTCAATTTCCTGTGGTGGCGGAGCCACAATTCCAGCAGGTTCAAACACTTTAACGCCACATTATAATTGCGCTCCTAACACACCTGACTGTCAGGCAACTTATTTGTGGAGCATTGATGGCGGAGGTCAATTCGCAGCCTCAACTTATTCTACAAATACATTATCACCTGGTACTCATTCTATAATCATAACACCTATTTGTGGGGAAGAGAGCTGTGGGCCTCAATGTACTTTATCCTTAACAATTGATCCAAATGGTTGCAACTGCGGAAGTTGGGATACAGATGGGGCCGTAACGTATAACGGCGGACATATTAACTGTGGTGGTGTAGCTTCACTTAATGTCTCTGATGGCCCAAGCACCTTAACGCCACATTATTATTGTAATCCGGATAACCTTACTTGTCAGCCCATTTATAAGTGGAGTATTGATGGCGGAGGTCAAATTACAGCCGCAACTTATTCTACAAATGCATTATCGATAGGCACCCATTCTGTAACTATAACAGTGATTTGTGGAACATCTACCTGTGGGCAGTGTACTTTTAGCGTGATTGTTAATAGAGATGATTGCAATTGCGGAAATTGGAATACACAGGCCGTAACTTATAATGGTGGATATATTAACTGTGGTGGAGAAGCTGCAATTCCTGCGGGCTCAAACATCCTAACCCCTCATTATACCTGTAATCCTGATGACCCTAATTGTCAACCCGTTTATAAATGGCAAATTGATAATGGACTTGAATTTGCAGCATCAAATTATTCTACAAATGTATTATCGATAGGCACTCATGACATAATAATTACACCAATTTGTGGAACTCAATTGTGCCCTCCTTGTACTTTAAAAGTGTATGTCAAAACCCTCTCAGATAGTTGCAAATGTAATAAAGAGGCTACTTTTGGTATCAGTTTTAATAATAGTGAACAAGAAAAAGTAAAATGTGGGAAAACAATAAAGATCAAAAAGGGAAGTACATTTTCTGTAACCCCATTTGATTTATGTATGCCTAAAGGATGTAAACTAACAGGGTACAATTATTCAATATACGACTTGCAAGCAAATACATTTATTACAGGTCAGAGTATTATAGGATTGTCCCCATTCAATGTTACATTAAATTCTTCGGCAGGGTACAAGATTGTAATAACATACTCTTGCAATGGGAAGAAGTGTGAATGCATATTATATGTAAGAACCCTATAAAGACTATTGATTAGTTTTTATATTTGTTAGAATAATGTTAAAATTGATTATTCTATTATAAGTGTTTATTCACATCCTTGTATTCAAAAAAACAGCCTCAGAAAACTCTGAGGCTGTTTTTTTTGTTTAAAGAATTTACCACAAATACTCCCTCACCATCTTCTGAATATTTTTTTTAACCGACTCCCAAGTTTGCCCTTTAAGACTAATTGGGTCTTCATCCTCATCGGCATCATTAAAGTAGGTCATTACTGAAGGTACTGATATTAATAAATTTTGAGTGATGTATTTTTCATGATGTAAATTTATAAAATCCTCTACTTTAAAGTGATTTAGCAATTCCATAATATCCCAATAATCTTTCTTGTTTTATTATTCGTACAATTCTGGTAGTTAAGTACTACATTTGTACCAGTCAAATAGTTGCATGATTACACGGACCGCCGAAAAATTATTAAAACATTACAGTCGCCAATTCCGTGCCTTAGCCGTAGTGGGTCCAAGGCAAAGCGGCAAAACCACGCTGGTAAGAAAAACTTTCCCAGATAAACAATATGTATCACTCGAAAACCCTGATGAGAGACTGTTGGCAGCCAACGATCCAAAAGCTTTTTTAAGCAGGTATAAAAACGGGGCTATTATTGACGAAGCGCAGCGGGTGCCGGAATTATTCAGCTATTTGCAGCAAATACTTGATGAAACTAAAAAAGAAGGATTATTTATTCTAACCGGAAGTAATAATTTTTTGTTGCAGCAATCTGTAACACAATCTTTGGCCGGCAGAATCGGATACATAGATTTGCTACCGCTGAGTTATACCGAAATCAAAGCTTTTAATCCATCCGCTTTACGTACCAACCAACTTATACTTAACGGTTGCTATCCCGAGTTATACCACAAACAAAGAAAACCTGAAATTTGGTATCCCGCCTATATACGTACTTACGTTGAGCGAGATGTGAAGCAACTTCGAAATATTGACAATACACTTTTATTTACACGATTTATTCAACTTTGTGCCGGTCGAATTGGGCAGCAACTTTCAGTATCGGCATTAAGCAATGAGTGTGGTATTGATGTTAAAACCGTGAATGCATGGTTAGGATTATTGCAAAGCAGTTATATTATTTACCTAATTCCACCACATCACAAAAATTTTAATAAACGGGTTGTAAAAACCCCCAAGCTATATTTTTTTGATACAGGGCTTGCCTGCTCTTTGCTTGGAATAAGGCACGAGAACGAACTTCAAAATTCACATTTCCGCGGGGCCTTGTTTGAAAACCATGTGGTTACTGAATTATTGAAAATGAAATATAACACAGGTTCAGGCACCAATTTGTATTTTTGGCGCGACAATAAGGGGGTTGAAATAGATGTTTTGATGGATTCGGGCAGCAAGCTTTACCCGGTAGAAATAAAAGCATCGCAAACATTTAATGAGAGTCACCTAAAGGCAATGCACCAATGGAACGGGTTTAGTCAAAATACCGGTGGTTTACTTTTGTTTGATGGCAAGCAGGAATTTGTAAGAACCGACCAAATAAAAGTAATGAACTGGAGGTCAGTAGATAAGCGGATTTTGGGTGAGGAATACTAAGAAAAGTCATTTTTGTCCCCGCCCAAGTGGATTGTTTGTTGCAGAGGTGGGATGGGTTTACCACTTGTATCCATATGAATTGATCAAAAAAGGCACGATTTACAAACTCGCGCCGGCATATGAAACCAAATTGACTAGGCACGCGTTGCAAGTCTGTACCAGCAAATATTGAAAACTCTTCTGCTTTAGGAGTTTAGATTGATTAACAGCATGATACCTACCTCAAATACTCCCTCACCTTTTTCTGAATATTTTTTTTAACCGATTCCCAGGTTTGGCCTTTTAAACTTATTGGGTCTTCACTTTCATCAGCATCATCAAAATAAATCATCACTTTTGGAACTGATATTAATAAATTTTGAGTGATGTATTTTTCATGATGTAAATTTATAAAATCCTCTACTTTAAAGTGATTTAGCAATTCCATAATATCCCAATAATCTTTCTTTTTACCTCGACCTAATATAGCCTGTACCTTCATGGCCACAATATCTTCAGGGGAATACATACGAATGCCATCTAATTCAATAATTGGACGAATAAGTGGATGAGGAAAGTAAACAATATCGATTTTAAGTTCATTAATAAAACCAAAGATTCCGAAATTATTAGCACTTCTAACATTAAAATCAGGACCAAATTTTTCTACTATAGCATTTATTACTTCACGGTTTTCAAATTTTACATTACTAAATAAATCTAAGTCTACTGAAATTCTATGTCCATAAATTAAGGACAAAGCTGTCCCACCAACAAGACTAAAGTCTTTAAGTTCTTTTAATTTTAATAAATCCTCTAATATGGAAAAAGACTTGGGTTCAACTGTCTCAAGGTGTAACATCTGAAATCTTTTAATGGTTTATCAATTATTGCACTTGCTAAATAAATAGCATCTAGTGGTAAAAACTTTGCATTTAATAAAACCTCCGTAATTTTTTCATCGCCATAGTAGCGTCGGCAATTGCGGATGTCAGGTACATCGCCCCGTTCAAAAACCCGCTCTATCACAAATTTAAACTTGGCGTCGTAATCTATGGCTTCAAAGTTTACATCCCAAAAGATGCGTTTATGAAAAACTGGTTTTTCTTTTATTTCCACCTTTATTAATTATTTTTATAGCAAACATATACCAAATTTGGTTTTGGTAATTGACAGATTTATCCAACTATCATTCTTGCTTATCCAAAATCCGCTCAGCCTCCGCCATAAACCCTGCCATCTCCATATCCTCTTTTATAAATGGAATTTTTTCCCTGACAGTTTTTATAAGCTTTTGCGAAGCATATGAACTTTTTTTAATATCCCTAAACTCCAAAGCCTGACAAGCAGTGAACAATTCAATGGCCAAAACTTTTCGCACATTTTCTACCACCCGGATTAATTTTAAAACAGCATTGGCGCCCATGCTCACATGGTCTTCCTGACCATTGCTGCTCACAATGCTATCTACCGAAGCCGGGGTGCAAAGTTGTTTGTTTAAACTCACCACCGAAGCGGCAGTATATTGAGGAATCATAAAGCCGGAATTAAGTCCGGGATTAGGAGTTAAAAACACCGGCAGTCCCCTTTCTCCGGAAATTAACTTGTAAATTCTCCTTTCGGATATGCTGGCCAGTTCCGCCATACCCATGGCCAGAAAATCGGCGTGCAGGGCTAAGACCTGTCCGTGAAAATTACCGCCGGAAAGAATCAAATCGTCCTCAGGAAATATATTGGGATTATCGGTGACCGCATTGATTTCATTTATAAAAATTTTCTCAACCTGCTCTATCACATCATGAGAGGCCCCATGCACTTGCGGTATGCAGCGGAAAGAATAGGGGTCTTGAACGGAATCTTTTTCGCCGTTCATGATGTGGCTATCGGCTAATAATGTTAAGATGGTTGAGGCCACATTAATTTGACCTTTTTGTTTGCGGACATGGTGAATCTGGGGCAAAAAAGGCTGACTGTGACAGTCAAAGGCCTCCAAGCTTAGAGCAGCGATTCGATCGGCCCATCGGCTCAGTTTTTTGGCCATTAGCAGAGAATAAATTCCGTAGGCAGTCATAAACTGAGTGCCGTTTATTAAGGCCAAACCTTCTTTGGGACCAAGTATCACCGGTTTTAATTGGTGTTTTTTTAACACTTCTGCTGAAGGGCTATGGCCAATATTTCCCTTGCCTATGAGTGGCAGGCACAAATGAGCCAGGGGAGCCAAATCACCTGAGGCACCCAATGAACCTTGCTTGTAAACAAAGGGGAGAAGTCCCAAATTTAAAAAATCAGCCAGGCGCTGAACGGTTTCGTTTTTTACGCCGCTATGGCCTATGCTCAGCGATTTTATTTTAAAAAGCAGCATTAATTTAACCACCTCATCGGGCACTTGCTCGCCCATGCCGCAGGCGTGACTCATGAGTAGATTTTCCTGCAATTTCACCAAATCACCCGAACTTATTTGGGTGTCGCACAAGGATCCAAAACCTGTATTGATGCCGTAAAACACAGCACCGGGGTCATTTATTTTTTTAAGCAAATAAGCATGGCATTTCTCAATGGCTTGAAAGGCCCTTTCATCAATGTTTATTTTCTGATTGGCTTGCAAAAATTCGGCTACCGAATTTATAGTTAGGGGTTCTGAAATGTTAATGGATTGCGACATGACGTTATTTTGCAAAAGTCTTAAAATTTATTGGTTCTGATAAAATAATTAAAAAATCATACCATGCCGTCACCTGAATGCCAGGTTCAATCAGGGAAAAGAAACACTTGGTCGCCAACATTTTCAAATTATTTTTCCCCCAACATACTCAGCCTAATCTTGGTTAGCACATTTTTAGTATTCGCCGGAAAATCATTTTGAACCATCCAATCGTAATAGGAGGGTTCTTTCTTGAATATTTCCCTTACCAACTTTCCCTTGTGCTTGCCGAAATTAAAAATTTCCTCCTTCTTTTCATTATAAACGATGCGCCCCGCAAGATCTACCAGATCTTTTTGAGCCGAGAGATTGTGTAAACTCTCAACATTTGCCTCAAGGTCGGGGTAACGCTCGAGTTGGGCTCTCAAAATTTCGAGGGCGGCCATGGTATCAAACTTAGCCGAATGGGCATTGTCCAATGCTTTATTGCAATAAAATTGAAAGGCTGCCGCCAAATTGCGGGGCTCCTTTACATGGAAAATTTTCATGGCGTCGACAAATTTTCGGTTTTCTATTTCAAATTCAATGCCTGCCCGGTAAAACTCTTCAACCAGAAGAGGCACATCAAATTTATTGGAATTAAAACCTGC
Source organism: uncultured Chitinophaga sp. (assembly GCA_964617955.1). GTDB lineage: Bacteria > Bacteroidota > Bacteroidia > NS11-12g > UBA9320 > JABWCE01. Next base: position 108,239 of record CAZTXB010000011.1, on the reverse strand, counting down.
AAAATCGCAATGCTCTAAAAACTGTTTCAAAGCATTGGCCCTCTCCAAAAACAAGGGCTTGTCTTTGACGAAATCGTCCGTAATGCCATGAACAGCAGTGGCCTCAGCAGGAATGGGAATGCCCGGATTATAGTATTCGTGCATGTGGTCTTCGCTGCCATCGGGTTTAAGTTTTATGAGATAAATTTCTATAATCCGATCTTTGGAAGTGCTGATACCGGTACTTTCAATATCGAAGAAAACAAGGGGTTTGGTGAGGGTTAATGACATTTACAGGATTGGCGTTTGGATAGGTGGAGTCAAATATTTTACGAAGTTAGGAGTAATCATGTTATGGGTGTAAGCTTTAGGAAATATTTTAAAAAATTATCCATTCAAATCTTTGGAATGCTGAATTCAGCCTATTATTAAAATATAAAATACAAGCTTGATTTTTTTTTCAATTCAAATGCGTACAACCCGGAGCCGTGAAATAAAATTTTTTACTTCTCCGCACGCTTTAATCCGCTAAATGAACAGAAGGGCGGCGGCAAATATCAGCTGCCCAATCCGGGTCTTTTGAGGGTGGTTTTCTCCTCGGCTTGTTGATCCCGCCACTCATTAATTTTTTTAAAATCACCCGAAAGCAATATCTCTGGTACTTGCCAACCGTTAAAATTAGCCGGCCGTGTATACAGGGGTGGAGATAACAGATTGTCCTGAAAACTGTCGGTCAGTGCCGACTCCTCATCGCTAATAATACCCGGCACCAATCGGCAAATGGCGTCGGCTACAATTACAGCCGGTAATTCGCCTCCGGTTAACACAAAATCACCGATTGAGATTTCTTTTGTAACCAGGTGTTCTCTGATGCGTTCGTCGATTCCTTTGTAATGACCACACAATAGAATCAGGTTCTTGGATAGCGACAAGCGATTGGCCATATTTTGATTAAAAATTTCACCATCGGGCGTTAAGAAAATAACCTCATCATAGGTTCTTTTAGCCTTTAATTCCTGTATGCAATTGTAAATGGGCTCTATCCTCATAACCATACCTGCACCGCCTCCAAACTGGTAATCGTCTACCTGCCTTGCCTTTCCCAAACCATATGGCCTCAGGTCAATCACCTCAATTTCAATAAGCCCTTTTTCTTTTCCCCGTTTTAAAATGGAGTGCTCCAAAGGACTCATGATTAATTCAGGCAATACCGATATGATGTCTATATGCAACATTAATCGTTGATGCTAAGCAAGCCTTCTGGCAAGTTGGTGTGAATTTTTTTCAATTTATGGTCGAAATTTACAATAAATTCTTCGACCCATGGAATGTAATATTCCTTTGATTCTTTTTCAATGAGCAATAAACTTTGGCCCGGTTTTTCATAAAAATCGATCACGGATCCAATGTGGCCTGAGTGTTCATCCACGACCATATAACCTATCAATTGTGTTGGAACCATGCTTGACCTGACGGGTTTTTTGGATTCCAGATAGACTTCTATGCCCACCAGTTCATCGGCTTCTTCTACTGAATTGATGTCCTCGAATTGAACATTCCAATCCAATTCGGTTTTCGAAAACTGGTCAATAAAAAAAGGAACCGGCTTTTTGTTGATCATCAACATGAGCGGTTCCTTTTTTGAAAAAGATATTTTTGAATTTTCTACACTGATTTTGACGGCCCCTTTATATCCGTGTGTTTTTTTAATAAACCCAAGATAATTAAGGTTTGTCAAACCGGTATGGTGTTATCAGGCTTCAGGACTTGTTTCTTCGGTTTCAGAAGCATCTGCAACCTCTGGCGCGGTTTCTTCCTCTGCCGCTACTTCTTCCTCTGCCGCTACTTCTTCAGCAACCGGTGCTTCTTCAGCAACCGGTGCTTCTTCTTCGACGCTATCTTGCACCGAGTCTTCTATCTCTTCAGTTGCTACAGTTTCTGTATCAACGGCCTGAGTGGTGTTTTCGGCAATAACTGCTTCCGCATTCTCTTCTGTTGATTCGCTTTGGGTTTCGCTCACTTCCACTTCATTTACCTCTTCGCTCAGCACTGAATTTTTAGCAAGAACTTTTGCAGCCATTGCTTCTTTCATTTTCGATTCACGCTCAAAATTAGCCTTAGCCTTAGCTTCGCGATCGGCAGCTAAACTTTCTACCTTACCTGAAATTTTGCTTTCCTTGCTGTCAAGCCATGATTTAAATTTTTCTTCGGCCTCTTCAAGAGTGTGTGCACCCTTTTTAACACCGTTAATAAGAAAATCTTTGTGTAAAACACCCCTGTAAGATAAAATTGCTCTCGCTGTATCGGAAGGTTGCGCACCCACCTGCAACCAATATAAAGATCTGTCGAAATTTAAATCAATTGAGGCCGGGTTTGTGTTGGGATTATATAATCCCAGTCTTTCGATATACTTTCCATCTCTAGGAGCTCTGCTGTCCGCCACCACAATGTGGAAGATAGGACGACGTTTGCGTCCTTGTCTTTGTAATCTGATTTTTGTTGCCATTTATTTTTGTTTATTAACCCTCGGTTCTCCAAAATCCGAAGGGGGCGCAAAAATAAAAAAAGAAATTCAATAAAAAAAGGAACCTAGGCCCCTTTTTTTGCTTGAGATTTTCGAATTAACTTCTTTTAATCCATGCGTTTGAAGTTTAATGCAAACAGTACAAACAGCATCAGCCCAACATAAGCGGGATAGCCGGTTTGAAAGTTCAAAACATGTTCCAGTCCGAAGATAAAAATAGGCCCGGCAATCGCAAATACAGTTCCTGCCGAGTACAAACCAAAACCAAATTGCCTCATGTACCACATCAATGAGGTACCGATAACCGAAAAGATACCTCCAATGGTGGTAATTAATGCGTTTTGTTTTACATGATCCTCAACTCCTTCGCCCATGTTGCTGAGTCCGTTCCATAAAATCCACGCGCAATTAATGAAGGAGAGCACGCAAATAATGGTTAAAAAAGTGGGACGAACCCTCTCGTTTTCTAATGAATTAGGTAAATTTTCTGCCATATACAATGATTTAAATTGAAGGGCGAAAATTAATTTTTTTTTTAAGAAAATGATATATTGCTGATAAAAATCAGTCTTTAGGTATGATTTATTTTGTAAGTGCGGTTTTTCCGACTTCAATAAATCGGGCCGCATCAATAAAACCAAGGTCCCGGTGCTTCACTTCCCCCTTTGCGTTTAAAAATAAATAAGTGGGGTAAGCTTCAACGGTGTATGTCGAGGCCAAGGAAATTCCCTCCCCTTTCTCCATATCTATTTTCATGCAAATAAAATTCTTGTTGAAATACTCCCCAACAGCCTTGTCGACAAAGGTTTTTTTCGACATATTTTTACAAGGACCGCACCAGGTGGTATAGCAATCTATAAAAATAAGCTTCTTTTCTTTATTGGCCTTGGCCTTGGCTTCTTTTAATGTACCGGTAAAGAAAACGATACCTGTGGTCTCGGTGTTCACCGTGTTGGAAAAGCTAAAAGCACTGCTTACTGTGAGTACGGCTACCAATAAAAGGTGGCCTCCAATTTTTACTATTTTGTTCATATTACTTGATATATAACTATTAATTTTCAATTATGTTTGCACCTCCATGGATCAACCTTCTATTCATTTTTTCGGATACATAATCCACGAGCCCACTACTTCCTTAACCAACCTCATTCTTTCTCTCTTTTTTATGGCCTACTCTATGGCCTTATACAATTCTGGTGCCAAAAACATGGCAGCATTTTTTTCTTTCCTCACTTTGTCAACCTTTTTTGCCGCGTTAGGTCATGGATTATACGTTGACAAAAATAACCTATTACAGTTTATTTCCCGCACCTTTAACATCGCCGGGATCTTTATTTTTTCACTCTACTCCATATCACGACTACAAAAACCTTCAGTCAGGTTTGGTCTCAAGATGCTTGTACTGGCACAATTCGTTGCAGCCCTTATTCTAATTTTGACATTCAACAGATTTTGGGTGGTAAAATGGGATGCCCTTATAGGCCTTGGAGGCATGTGTTTGGCCATCCACCTTGCCTTGGTCAGAAATGCAACCGATGGGAACGCCTATATCATCTATGGTCTCCTGATTAATGCGTGTTCCGCATTTATTTTTTCACAAAAAATATCCATAAACAAATGGTTTAATCATAACGACATCAGCCATGTTATTTTGCTTATTGGGTTTTCTTTCGTGGCTTTTGGTGCTCAAAAAATTCAAGATTATGTTATTGCCTAAATTTAAAATGCCTTATAAATTCTTTTTGGGCTTGATGGCCTTTTTTTCTATGGGCCAGGTATGTGCTCAGAATGCACAAGATTCAATCCAGATCAGAAGAATTTTTGACATGGCCCTTGAAGAAGGGGAGAGCTACGCTAACCTGAGGACTCTGTGCAAAGAGGTAGGCCATAGGTTAAGTGGCAGCAAAGCCGCCGACTCAGCAGTGAACTGGGGGTACAACGTGCTCAACAAAATGTGGGTTGATACGGTGTACAAGATGCCCATTAATGTCCCGGTTTGGAGCAGGGGTAACATCGAATGGGCATATATTTATCACGATGACACCAAGCTGAACATCACAGCCCTTGGAGGATCGGTATCTACCAGAGGCTTGCTGAAAGCCAAAGTGGTGGTGGCAAATGGTATAGAAGATTTGGAAAAAATTGGAGAGAGAAATATCAGAGGGAAAATTGTGTTTTTTAACAAGGCGTTCGATCCTAAAACCATTCACACATTCGAGGCTTACGGAGCCTGTGTGAACCAACGATACACCGGAGCTTCAAAGGCTGCTGAATATGGGGCCGTGGCAGTTTTGGTTCGCAGCATGACCGGAAAAATTGACAATAACCCGCACACAGGCGGAATGGCCTATGAGGATGAGAGACATAAAATTCCGGCCGCGGCAATAAGCACAGAGCATGCCGATATGTTAATGGCACGTTTAAAAGATAAACCCGATTTAAGGGTGGCCATGAGAATGAATTGCAAAATGATGCCGGAGAAAAGAAGTTATAATGTGGTAGCAGAAATAATTGGGGAAACCGAGCCGGAAACGGTGATAACAGTCGGTGGGCATTTAGACAGTTGGGATCTTGGGGAAGGGGCCCACGACGACGGCGCCGGAATCGTTCACAGCATTGAATTATTGCGACTGATGAAAGTGAATGGTTATCGCCCAAAACATACCATCAGAGTGGTTTTGTTTATGAATGAGGAAAATGGAAATCGGGGTGGAAAAGGCTACGCCAAATGGGTAAAGGAAAGAGGAGAAAAGCACCTCATGGCTCTGGAAAGCGATGCAGGAGGACACACCCCAAGGGGATTTCATATTTCGGCTCCCGACAGCCTTTTTAAAATAATCGCCGGCTACCGACCACTGCTTGAGCCCTATGGTTGCCATGTATTCAAAAAAAGCGCCTGGGGAGGAGGGGTAGACATTAACCCTCTGAAATTAGACACCGCGCTTAGCATCAATAAGGATATGATTCTGATGGGTTTTATGCCCGATAGTCAAAGATACTTTGACTACCACCATGCCAAAACTGATGTTTTTGAAAATGTTCACAAACGTGAGCTAGAAATGGGAGCGGGCGCCATAGGGGCAATTGTTTATTTAATCGACCGGCATTTTTAGGATGCTCTTTTCTCAAAAAGACTAAGCATTTTACTTCACCAACACAAAGGCTGCCCATTTGCCTGCGTCATCAGGATACAGCGTACTGAAATGTTTTTGAGTTTCAAGAAAGGCTGTACTCAAGTCTTTCTTATCTTTTAACCACATGGTATATAGCATGCCCATAAACTCACTGCTTTCCTTATCCGGTATTTGCCAAAGCGTTATGATCATGTTTTTTACTCCGGCACTTTTAAAACCGCGTTGCAAGCCATAAACTCCTTCCGAACCCTGAATATCGCCCAGTCCTGTTTCGCAGGCACTGAGCACCACCAACTCGGTATTGCTTAAATCCAATTGAGAGATTTCATAAGCCGTCAAAATACCGTCATCGCGGCCTGAGACATCTATATTTTCCTTCCACTTCAAGTTGGCACCGGCCAAAATTAAGCCCGATCTAAACATAGGGTCCTCTATTAAGCTAAAGGTTTTATCATAACCCTTGTCCTTTAATTTTTTGTGTTCATAGGGGAGGTAAAAACCATGGGTGGCAATATGCAATATGCCGGGTGAATTGCCGCTCATCAACTTTATTGATTCTTCGGAAGCATCCATCTTTGAAAAGATTTCTGCTTTTATTTTTGAATCTTTTAAGGCATTTTTCAAATAATCAATTTCCTTTTCGGTACCTGGCAAATAACTCCATATACTGCCTCGTTTTTCATTGTTTGCTATTAGCGTTGGAGCTGATTTGGCCACGTCTCCTTTCAGATTGGGTTTGGCATTTTTTGAAAATGACTTCGCGTCGGTGTCATATTCTATGCCTCCAAGTAACACAGCCCTTTCTGCACTTTTGCTGCTTTCGCTCATGGCCAAACTTTTAGTACTGGCCATTTGAATCAAACTGTATTTTTGACAAAGCCTCTTATTTTCATCCGGTATGGGAATGGCGGCAAAGGCCACCCTGTGAAACAAACCGGTAGGAGCATAATACACTTTATGGATGCCTGTGAGGAAAGGTTCGAGTTTTTGCCATATCACTTGATAAAGTTCATTGCCATAGTTCACTTGTTTTGAATTGGTTACCTTAGCCCCACGCAAAGCATATAGATTGTTTTCGTTGCCTCCGGTAAATAAGCTTTTAATCTGATTTTCCTCAGCTAAAAACACCATGGCAGGATTGGCTAGCTTAGCATTTAAAATGAAGGCCACATAATAGAAACTATCGGTCCAGCCTTCATAACCATAATATTGAAATCTTGCAAATTCGATACTGGCCTCCCCATCCTTTAAAATTTTTGTCAAATCGCTGCTCCTAATGGTGTTGCTTTTTTCAAACTCTCTGTACTCGGAGGATTTAAAAGAAAGCTTTTGCTCAACTTTTTTGGTCTCCTCTTCCTTCAACTTCAGATCGGCAGATTGTTCGCTTATGGGTTTGGTATACTGGGATGCTAAGAAAGATTTTAAGTCCTTCCACTGGGCCACTAAATTTTGAACTTCAGCATCCTTGCTTTTATAAAGGGCTTGCATGGATTTGGAAGTTTCGTTTAGGGCAAGCCCTTTGATAAATAATTCAGCATTTAAAGCACTTTGTAAGTAGGCAGTTTTTGTTTTAAGCTTGAATAGGGCAGAGAAAAATAAATCAAAATTCCCTGTGGCATCCTTAATATATTTCGTTTTCTGGTCCTCGGTTAAAGTGATGAGGTTAGCTGACAACAGATTAATGTTGATGGTATTAGCCAAATCCAGCATTTCTACCGATTTTTGATATTCTCCCAAATGGCTGTATAAGGTGCCCAAATTGCTGTATGAGGAAGCTAGATTTGGGTCATTGGGGCCCAAAACCTTTTTTCTGATATCCAGAGCCTTCACGGTGTATTCCAATGCCTCTTTGTAATCGCCGTTTGATTTTAATAAATGTCCAATATTGCTAAGGATTACCGCATAAGACTCATGGTTCTCGCCATAGACTCCTTTTTGAATTTCGGCCGCTTCCAGGTATATGGCAAGCGATTCTTTTCGTTTTCCCACATCGCTGTAAACCACTGCCAGGTTATTGAGATATATACCATAACTGGGGTGTTCCTTACCAAGTGCTTTTTTTGCAATTTCAAGGGCTTGTTTTAAATAAGGGATCCCTTTCTCCGGTTCACCCAAATATCCGAATAAGTTCCCTATGTTGCTGCATGTGCTCGCTAAATCGGGATGGTTTTCACCTAAGGCCTTTTTCTTGATTTCAAGCGCTTGCAGATACAAAGGCATCGAGGCCTTGAAATCACCGATGTCGCTATAAAAACTGCCGAGATTATTCAAGGATTTGGCATACAGCAGATGATTTTCACCCAAAGCCTTCTTTCTCAATTCAATCACCTGTTGAAACAGGGGAAGGGCTTTGTTATATTCGCCTTTGCCCTGGTAAGCTGTGGCCAGGTCACTCAGTGTCGAGGCATAATCAGAGTGGTTTTCTCCAAGCGTTTTTTTGCGGATTTCCAAGGCTGTCAAAAACAAGCCGATTGCTTTATCCGAATTTCCCATTTCGTCATACTCATTGGCTAAATTGCAAAGTGAGTGCGCATAATCGGGGTGGTTTTCACCTAAAGTTTTCTTTCTGACCCTGACAACAGTTTCAAAAATTGAAATAGACTTCACATAATCTCCGGTTGCACTGTACAATGTGGCCAGGTTACTCAGGCAAATCAGGTAATCTTCATGCTCCTCGCCGAAGAGTGATTTTCTAATCTCAGCCGATTTGAGATATAAAGGCAAAGCCTTATTAAATTGGCCCATGTCCTGATGAATACTCGCCAAATTATCACACATCGTCGCATACAATCTTTGATCCTCGGTTTTGTTTTTTTCAGCGATAAGATATGCGGCATTTATTTTTTCAAAGGCCTCTTTATAATTACCCATCTCAGAGTACAGCAAACCAATATTATTCAGAGAAGCAACATAGTCGGAATGATTTTCACCTAAAGTTTTTTTTCTAATCTCCAGGGCTTCCAAAAAAAACACCGATGATTTTTGATAGTCTCCGGAATTCTGATATAACAAACCCAGATTGTTAACAATGGTGGCATAATCCGGATGCTCTTTACCTGTGACCTTCTCCTGGATTTGCAAGGCTTCTCCAAACACTTTAATGGCCGTTTTGTAATCGGCCAGGGCCTCATAGGAAAAAGCGACATTGTTTAAGGTGGTCGCATAGCGTTCACTGTTTTCACCACCCGTTTTTTTATAGATTACCAGTGCTTCTTTGTAAAGTGCAATCGCTTCCTGGTTGTTTCCCATCTCGGCATAAACCAATCCCAATCCATTTAAACTGGTGGCGTAACTTTCACTGTTCTTCCCCTCAAGTTTCATTATTAGCTCAGCAGATTCTTTATAAAGTTCAATTGCTTTTTCGAATTCTCCTTTCATGCGATAAATGCTTGCTACGTTGCCGAGGGTGATGGCGTAGTCCATGGTTGCTTTGCCGCTTATTTTTTCATGAATAAGCAGGGAGGCATTGTAAGTCTTAATGGCCTCCTCTTCATCGCCCTGCGCAGAATAGCAGGTGGCCAGGTAACTCAGAGAGTTGGCATAACGGATACTTTTTTCGCCTTCAAGTTTTTTTATGATTTTTACAATGGCATTGTAATGTCCTAAAGCCTTATCGTATTCAGCCATTTCGTAATACAAATCTCCAAGTCCCTGCGAGGCATCAGCGTAGTTTGACGTCTCCTTACCCTCTCCATCTTCTATCATTTTTGCTGCATCTGTAAAATAAGCGAGGGCCTTGGTTTGCTCATTCATCAGTTTGTAGAGGGATCCGAGGTTGAGCAGAGCGATGGCATGTTCGGGGTTATAGCCTGATCGGGTATTTTTATAAATTTCAAGAGAGGCTTTAAACATCGATTCGGCTTCTTCCAAATTCCCTTTGTCCTGACTGAAAAAGGCCATATTGTTTAATGCCGTAGCATAATCTGTAGAACCCGGAGTTTCGCTTTTGCAAGTCTTGAGCGCCTTGATTGCAGTTTCCTCAGCTTCATTTAACTGACCATCGAGATAGTATTTTTCCACCAAATCGTTGAGCTCCTTACAAGTTTGGGAATAGGAATAAAATTGGGCGATAAAGATTCCGAAAAATAGGAGCAGAGATTTTTGGATCAGGGACATAATGTGTTTTTACGTAAACAATATTATCTCTTTTAAGCCAGAAATGTAAATGAGATAGTTTTTACTTCGCGTAAAGTCTGCAAATAGGGCAAATTTCAGATTGATGTCCCCGTGCCGGACAATAGCTTCGACCAAAATAAATCATTTGTAAGTGAAGGGTATTCCATTTTTCCTTTGGGGTTAGACGTTTTAAATCTTTTTCGGTTTGTTCAACATTTTTTCCTGAAGTTAGCCCCCAGCGAGTAGCAAGACGATGTATATGGGTATCAACCGGAAAGGCAGGAAATCCAAAAGCCTGACTCATTACTACGGAAGCAGTCTTGTGTCCAACCCCAGGCAATTCTTCAAGAGAGTCAAAATTTTTAGGAACTTCACCCTTGTGCTTATCCATCAATATTTGGCTTAGGTTAAAAATGGCCTTTGATTTGGCCGGGCCTAATCCGCAGGGTGTGACGATAGCTTTTATTTCCTCAATGCTCAATTTCACCATGTCGAAAGGATTGTCTGCCCTGCTGAAGAGCAAGGGGGTAATTTTATTAACTCTTTCGTCGGTGCATTGGGCAGAGAGTAAAACAGAAATTAACAAGGTATACGGATCTTTATGAACCAATGGAATAGGTGGATTGGGAAACAAATCTTCAAGGATTTGTATGATATGGGATACTTTTTCTTTTTTGGACAACGGAATGATGTTAAGAAGTTACGAAATTAGGAAGCTATGAAATAAACAAGTCAACATAAATAAAAGTTTAAATATTTTTGGTCTTAACATCCTAACATCGTAACATCTTAACCTCATAACCTCTTAATATCCTAACCTCTTAATATCTTAACATCTTAACATCTTAACATCGTAACATCTGAACCACCTAACCTCCTAATTTCAATCCTCAATCAAAAAAACGCACCGATCAATTCTTCTTCGGAAATATTATTGAAGTAATCGCTGCTTGGTATTTTTTTTAAACTTTCTAAAATTATTTCCTCGCGGTGCTCTTTTCCAATCAATGCCGTTTCCACTTCTTCGATGTCTTTTTTCGAAAAAAAATCGCCATAAATTTTGATGCCTTGTATCATACCCTTATCCACGTTAAGATGAACTTCCAAATGCCCACCTGGCGTTTTAATTCCTTTCTGGAAAGCATACTTGGGTGAATAGCCAAAGTTCCAGTGCCATTGGCTGTATTTTTCATCGGCCAATTGCTGAATGGCCTTTATATCACTGTCAGTAAAATGATAGGTCTTGGTATCACTATAAATCCGAACGATATAGCGCATGACCTGATCTCTAAACTCTTCAACGGTGATGGGATCTTTTAAATGACTGGATATATTGGTAACGCGACTTCTGACTGACTTTACGGCCTTGTCTTCAAACTTTAAGGGATTTACTTTTAGGGCAGCCGACAAATCTGAAATTTGGGAGGAAAAGAGCAAGGTGCCATGGTGCAATACCCTCTTTTTTCGATGGTAGATATGTTCGGCATTGCCTGAAAATTTTTGACCGTCAATTAAAATATCATTCCGTCCTGAAAATTCAGCCTTTACGCCTAGTTCAGCCATCACACCAATAATGGGAAGGGTGTATTTTTTAAAATCAATTTCAGGCTGACCCTCTCCATAATTCATAATAAAGGTAAAATTGAGGTTTCCTAAATCATGATAAACGGCTCCCCCACCGGTTAATCGCCTTACCACCTTTATTTTCTTATCATTGACGGTTTCAAGGTTTATTTCAGCCAATGTGTTTTGATGCTTGCCAACTACTATGGCATTTTCGTTTTGCCATAACATGAAAATATCTTCATCTCTTGTGGTGAGTAAGAATTCTTCACTTGCCTGATTAAAATAAGGTTCGGTAAATGGATTGTGTATGCAAAGCATGGGATAGATCAGTTTATGGAGATATGAAAAAGATTTATTGTGGCAAGCGACATTAATTGGCTTCAAAATTAAATTAAGATTATGCGAAGGAGAAATCTAACCGACGCTTTCCTTTATTTTTTTAGAGCGTATACTTATTTTCTGTAACCTGAGTAAAGAAATTGGGTGTGAAGGGAAAGAGTCTTCAATAAGGTGATGAGCCTTGTCAGGATGCCAGCGCTTTACTCTTCCAAAAGTTTCAATACCGAATAGGCCGCTTCTTCGCCTTTATTCCCGTGCTTTCCTCCTGCTCTGTCCAGAGCTTGCTCCATATTTTCAGTAGTAAGAACGCCAAACACAACAGGTTTGTTAAATTTTAAGCCCACATCCATAATGCCTTGTGCGGCAGCGTTGCAGATAAAGTCAAAATGACGGGTTTCGCCTTGAATAACACAACCCAAGCAGATGACTCCGTCAATTTCCGGATTCTTAGCCATTTGTTGTGCGGCCAGGGCTAATTCGAAGGTACCCGGCACCTCTCTAACGACAATTTTTTCTTCTGAGACACCTGCTCTTAATAAAAAACTTATCGCGCCATCCAAAAGGCTTTCAGTTACGTCCTTATTCCATACGGCCCTTGAAATCCCTATACAAAAACCCTTTCCATTAGGTAAGGGACCTGAAAAATGGGATAGATTTTTATCTTTCGATGACATGTTTAACGCTTGATGCTGTTAGGCAGTTTCTCAACAGAAGGCAATAAAATTTGCTCCAATGGCATGCTCAAAACCTAAATGGTTCAAACAGATTTTAGACCGTCCATTTGAACTAATCCGGAGATTGCCCCATTCGTGCCATGGCACGAGCGATGTATTTGTTCGACAACTGCGCTTGAGACGATTCCTTGTACTTATCTCTAATCATCTTATAAGCCTTCACTGACGATTCCCACTTTTTAATGGCATCGTAGTGCTGTCCTGCTTTCATCAGCAATAGGGGCGAAGTAAATAAATTTTCGCGTTTTGTTGCCGCCTTCATATACATATCGGCTGCCTTCTCAGTTTCTCCTAATTCTGACAGGCAATCGGCTCTTAAGCCAATAATCATGGCAGCCATGATTTCATCGTCGAATTTTACATCTTCCAAATAGATAAGCGCATTTTTAAAATCCTTTTTGCTCATGTAAGCTCGTCCGGCGTAAAACTTTGCCAAGTTACCTGCTTTAGTACTACCATACTCATCGGCCACATCCACAGCCGATTTGTATTTCCCGGTGCCTTTTAAAACCTTGTCCATGGAGTCCTTTTCAAAAAAGCGCTCTGCCATAAACAATTCTCCGGCAGCTTCTTCTTCAAGGGCAGGTTTATAGGATTTAAAATAATAAAAAAGCCCTCCAACTGCTACGAGCAGACCTACTAAGGCAATATTTGTGTTGCGGCGATTTTTCTCGTACCACTGAACTGCATTTTCCAATTTAATTGAATCGAACCAGTTCTTCTTATTGTTTTCTGTTGTCATGTTACTATTCTATGATAAATGGGTATTCTTCTTGATAAACATCGGAGTACAAAGCATCCGCTGTCGGGTAGTCAGAGTTCTCTGCAAATTCAACTGCAGCAAGCACTTTGGTCTCAATTTCCTCTTCAATCTGAATCAATTGACTTTCGGAGGCCCATTTTTTAGTTAAAATGGTTTTTCTCACCCGCTCAATAGGGTCTTGCATTTTGTATTCTTCCAACTCTTCCTTGCTTCTGTATTTCGCGGGATCGCTCATGCTGTGCCCACGATAACGATAGGTTTTTATTTCCAAAAATGTGGGGCCATCCCCAGCTCTGGCTCTTCCGGCAGCTTCTTCAATGGCTGCATGAACCGTTTCGCATTGCATGCCGTCGACCTGAGCAGATGGCATGTCATAGGCAAGCCCAATTTTATAAATATCGGTCATGTTAGTCGTTCTTTGAACCGAAGTGCCCATTGCATATTCGTTGTTTTCACATACAAAAATGACTGGCAATTTCCATAACATGGCCATGTTAAAGGTTTCGTGAAGCGCTCCTTGGCGGGCAGCACCATCTCCGAAATAACAAACGCATAAATTTTTGGTTCCAAGGTATTGCTCCGACAAGGCAATTCCTGCGCCTAGCGGAATCTGTCCGCCTACAATGCCGTGACCTCCAAAAAACCGGTGTTCCTTGCTAAACATGTGCATGCTGCCCCCTTTGCCTCCACTGCATCCCGTCACCTTGCCAAAAAGTTCAGCCATTACGGCGTTGGCTGAGATACCGCAGGCCAAGGCATGGGCGTGATCTCTGTAGGCTGTAATGATATTATCATCCTTTGTAAGGGCACTCATGGTGCCGGCAACAACGGCCTCCTGACCTATATACAAATGGCAAAAACCTCTGATCTTTTGCTGCCCGTAGAGTTGTGCACACTTCTCCTCGAACTTCCGCATAAGCGTCATTTCTTCAAACCATTTAAAGTAGGTTTCTTTACTAAAGGTTACTTTTGCCATCTATTATTTTAAGCAAGCCGCAAAAATATACATTTAACTAAAATTTGTCCATTGTTTTTAAAAAACATTTCAGTTGCTCACTATAAAAGCCATGAATTAACTGCATTGCAGTTGGGGCAAGGCATTAACTGCCTTGTTGGTAAAAATGGTGTGGGCAAAACCAACCTTTTGGATGCGGTTTACTGTTTGCTTAACGGCAAAAGCTACTTTCAAATGACAGACGCGCTTTGCATAATGCAGGGAGAAACCTACTATATGTTGAAAGGAAATTTGCATCTCGATGGGCAAATCAACGGGCAAAATGGGTCAGATATGGCAAACATTGAACTCATGGTTTCTCTTCAAATCGGAAAGCGAAAGGCCATCAAACAAAACGATGAACCTGTAAGCAAGCTTGCCGATTTTTTTGGAAAGTATCCCTGTGTGGTGATTGCTCCGGATGATGTGGAGATAATTCATGGAGAAAGTGACCAACGGCGTCGGTTTTTCGATTACATGTTGTCGGTTGTTGATGTGGATTATTTAAAACATCTTTCGGCGTATCAAAAGTTACTTGAAACCCGAAATAAGCAATTAAAAGTGTTTTTGGAAAATGACAATTTCGACCCTTTGCTTTTGGAATACTACGATACTAAACTGGAACAGCATGGGTCTTATATTTACAAAGTCAGAGAGGCTGCAACCCCTCTTTTTGAGGACTATTTTAATAAAGTTTATGCCGTAATAGCGGCAGGAGCCGAAGTGCCGGTTTTTAAATTTATCAGCAAATTGCAGGACACTGATTTTAAAACAGGCTTCGCACAGAACCTGGGTAAAGACAGAATACTTGGCCGCACCAGTTTTGGCACGCATCGCGACGACTGGTCTTTCGACCTCAATGGAATGCCTTTAAAAAAAACAGGTTCACAAGGGCAAATAAAATCCTTCCTCATTGGGCTCAAACTGGCTATGTATTATTTTATTTATGAAAAACGAAAGGTAAAGCCTTTGCTATTGCTGGATGATATTTTTGAAAAGATAGATACCTCCAGGATGCAACAGTTGGTTGAAATCATCACAAAACCCGAAATGGGGCAGGTGATCATTACCGATACCAATAAAAAAAGAGTAGAGGAATATTTTGAGGGTAGGGGAGAAGTTGTTTTTTTTGAGTTGTAATTGATAGAACCTCTTTATTGGAAAATAATATCAAGAAGGTTTTTATAGAACTGAAACTTTGGATCAACAGTTATTAATTTCATATTTTCGGCTATTGCGGTAGAAATTATAAAACGGTCAAAAGGGTCGCGATGTTCCGGCATTAAAGGTAGTTCTTTGTATAATTCAATATGCCGGATAGTAATATCAAGATTTGTAAATTCTTTTGTCAGGGCATATTCACTCAAGGCGTTTAAATCACAATCATCTATTTTTCCTAATTTTTGCTTAATGGCAATTTCAATATAGCTAAAACTGCTAACAACTATCGTATTGTTTTTATCTTCAATAAGTTTTCGGTGATGATTTGAGAGTTTTTCAGGTTCGTTTAAAGCCCACATTAATATATGGGTATCAATTAAATAAGTCATCATTAAAGCATATATTCATTCAAGTCGTCCAGAGGTTCATCAAAATTTTCAGGAACTTTAATTTTACCATGAAAGCCACCCAATATACGCTTTTCGGTAGTTGGTTCATTTTCAAAATCATTCTCATCCAAAAAAGTAACAATAACTTTTGATTTAATTTTTACATCCGGTTTTTCATCCAAAATAACCTGACCATTTTCGTATATGCCTTTATAAATGTGTAACATTTTTTGAATTATTATTTTTCAAAACAAAGATAATTAATTTTATGTATGCAGCAATGTTACATATTTTTCCTGCTAAGAAGATTTGCTATTGCTGGATGATATTTTTGAAAAGATAGATACCTCCAGGATGCAACACTTGGTTGAAATTATTACAAAACCCAACATGGGCCAGGTAATCATTACCGATACAAACAAAGAGAGGGTAATGGAGAGTTTTAAGGGAAGGGCTGGAGTCGTCTTTTGTGAACTGTAACGCTTTCTAAATCCCAACCCATCCATTGCCATTGGCATCAACCAGAAGACCATGGTAAAAAACATTCAGAAAAAATCCCAAAACCGATACTACACCCAACCTCACTTGTTAAATCTTAACAAAAAAAAATCATCGCATACTTCGATTTAAAATCCAAACACATAGCGGATAACTAAAATTAGCAAAAATCAAAAAAATCGTGTTGGTTTGAAGTGAAGGAAATGTTTTCGGAAGAAAAAAATATAAAGCAAGTAATCAATGAGTTATTAGCCACTTACAAGCTCAATGGCAAAATTGATGAACTCAAAATCTGGAACCATTGGGCAGAATTAGTGGGCACAGTGGTGGCTAAAAACACAAGTAAGATCATGTTGAAAAATGGGATTCTCTCCGTTTTTGTGGAATCTGCCCCTTTAAAAAACGAACTGATGTACCACCGAAGCATCATTTTACAAAAAATTAACAACTTTTTTGAAAAACAAATCATAAAAGAAATTCATATAAAATAATGGGTTATAAAATTGCTCCTTCCATTCTCTCAGCCGATTTTGCTAATCTTCAGCGAGATGTGGAAATGATAAATCAAAGTGAAGCCGACTGGTTTCATGTGGATGTGATGGATGGCGTATTTGTCCCTAATCTATCCTTTGGGTTACCGGTAATTTCTGCGATCAAGAGGCATGCTAAGAAACCTCTGGATGTTCATTTAATGATGGTTCGACCTGAAAAATATTTTGAGGATTTCAAGAAAGCGGGAGCCGATATACTAACTGTTCATTATGAAGCCAGTACGCATCTCCACAGAAGCATTTACGCCATTAAAGAATTGGGAATGAAAGCCGGAGTAGCCCTAAACCCCCACACCCCTGTGACTGTGCTAATAGATATTATTGCCGACATTGATTTGGTTTGCCTTATGAGTGTGAATCCCGGGTTTGGAGGACAAAAGTTCATTGCCAATACCTATAAGAAAATAGCTGAATTAAAAGACATGGCTTTACAGAAGAACCCGACCTTAAACATTGAAATCGACGGAGGGGTAACGCTCGAAAACTATAAGGATTTACTGTTGGCAGGTGCCAATGTTTTGGTTGCAGGGAATACGGTTTTTTCATCTGATAACCCAGCCCTTACCATTGCCATGTTAAAACAAAACAATTGACAATATTACGCAAGGTTCAACGTTGAGTAAGGATTGAAATCGTAAAAAAAGAACCTTAAATTCCATTGAGAGGAACGAAGCGCTGAAAATTGATACCTACCATAAATTCGAGACCATTAAATTTTTAAAACCAATATTATGGATTGCTGCCCTCATCGGTGGTCATTTCATTTCGGCTCAGTCCTTTATCAGAGGTCAGGTATCGGATTCTGCCGGATCCCAACTTGAAGGGGTTTCTATCTTCACTGACGATCAACTCAATTCAACAGTCTCCGATGAAAAGGGGAATTATGTGCTGAGTGTCCCTTCCGACAAGAAATTTACGATCTACTTTGGTTTCCAAAAAACATTTGTTCAACGTGATGCTAAACCACTCAAAAAAGGAGAAACTCTGAGAATAAATGTGGTCATGAACACCACTATGGTTTTGGAGGGCATCGTAAAGGTTGAACAAATTAATCGCGAAATCATTGGCGTAACCCTCGAAGCCAAGAAGTTCGAACGCTTTAATTTATCGGGCATAGAACAAGCGCTTAAATTTATTGGGGGAGCCTCCGGTGGCAATGAATTGAGTTCGGCCTATAATGTGCACGGGGGAAATTACGATGAAAATTTGGTTTACATCAACGACATTGAAGTCTATCGCCCTTTTCTTGTGAGGGCAGGTCAACAGGAAGGCCTGAGCATTATTAATCCCGATATGGTAGACAGGCTCATGTTTTCAACCGGAGGGTTTGAAGCCAGGTACGGCGATAAAATGAGCAGTGTTCTGGACATCAACTACAAGGTTCCGCCTAAATTTGAATCCATTGTGAGAGCCAGTTTGCTGGGTTCTAGTTTAACCATTGGGAATCAAAGCAAAAACAAGCGGTTCAGCTATCTCATCGGCGCAAGATACCGAACCAACAAATTGCTTTTCAATTCTCTGGACGTGCAAGGCGACTATAATCCCCTCAACGTGGATTTTCAATCGCTGGTTCGCTATCGCTTGAATACCCGATGGAGCTTTTCATGGCTTGGCAATTTGGCCTATAATAAATACGCCTTGGTGCCTTCAAGCCGTCAAACTTCTTTTGGAACCGTTACTTCCGCGCTTAGACTCAATATTAACATGGGAGGATTGGACAAGATGGAATATCTTGTGGCCATGAACGGATTGACGCTGCATTTTACTCCAAATAAAACAACCTCTGTTAAATGGATTTCTTCCTATTACTCCACTTCTGAAAAGGAGCATAACACCACAGAAGGTGCGTATGGCCTTTACGAACTCGAGAATAATTTGGGATCGAAAGACCTCGGAAAAGAAAAAGCCCTTTTGGGCATTGGATATTTTATTCAGAATGCCAGAAATGATTTGTCGGCCAATGTGTTTAACTCAGGTATTGTGGCGTCATCAAAGCGAGGAAAATCAAACTGGCAGTATGGTACAAAATTCCAAAGCGAAAAAATACACGATGTTTTGAATGAGTGGCAATACAACGATTCCGGTGGACATAACATAGCACTCAAGCGCAATAATGGAAAAGAAATCGTTTTGGACAATCGCATCAAGGCGGTAAATACTGTGGAATCCTTTCGCGTCAGTAGTTATATTCAAAACAGTTTTGTGATTCAAGCTACCTCCAATTTTAAAATGAATTTAGGAGTCAGACATCAGTATTGGTCATTAAATCAGCAAAATATGTTCAGTCCAAGATTTTCAATTTCATTTGAACCCAATAAAAAATTTAACGACACCTTGTATCGACGATTGAAAACGGAAGAGGCGTTTGATTCTCTGAAAAAAAGAGACATCCTTTTTAAATTCGCTTCCGGGGTATATTATCAGCCTCCGTTTTATAGGGAATTTAGACAACTGGACGGTTCACTCAACAAAGACATCAAGGCTCAGCGAAGCATCCATTTTGTATTGGGTTCCGATTTGAATTTTAAAGCCTGGGGACGGCCATTTAAATTGATTAATGAGTTGTATTATAAATATTTAGACAATTTAATTCCCTATTACATAGACAATGTAAGGATACGTTACTATGCCGAAAATAGTTCGAAAGGATACGCCACAGGTTTCGATACCAGAGTGAATGGCGAGTTTATCAAAGGTCTTGAATCCTGGCTGAGTTTTTCGGTTTTGCAAACCAGAGAAAATATCAGCTATGTGTCTGAAGAGGGAAAAACACTTCAATCGGGTTTCATCAGAAGACCAACCGATCAAAGGGTGAACTTTTCCATTCTTTTTGCCGATGAACTGCCCATCGATAGAACCTATAAACTCAACCTGGGCTTGGTATTTGGAGGAAGAGTGCCTTATTATTTCAATGGCGATAAACGGTATACCAAAACCCCAAACACCATTCCACCATACCGAAGAGTGGATATAGGTTTTTCAAAGGAAATCATAGGAGGAGAAGCCAAAAGCAGTAAAAGATTTCAAAGGGTAGAAAGCCTTTGGGCAAGTTTTGACATTTTTAATTTACTGCAGTTTAACAATACCGTTTCCTATATCTGGGTGAAAGATATTAGCAACACCACCTACGGAGTCCCTAATTATTTAACGGGCAGAAGGTTAAATGTAAAATTTATTTTAAAATTTAAATAATACTTTTTTATATAATATTGTGATTATTAATATATTAAATGAAATAAATATTTCGAATCGCCGTTTGGTAGTAAAATGCTCAATAAAAAATTTGCATTGTATTGCCAGAATTATCACATTTGTAGACTGTACGCATTATGGCGAAAAACTACTTTTTTAAAACACTCATCATAGGAGGATTCTTACTAACAGCCATTGTTTCAAAGGCTCAGCACGACCCTTACTATACCCATTTCCGATTTAACAAACAAGCCTATAATCCTGCTGCAGCCGGAGTGAAGGAAGATTTTATCTGTATTAACGGGCTTTCTCACTTACAGTGGAGAAGATACGATGACCAGACCTTTGTTACCGGTACCGATGTTGACCCGAAGGCTGAAGTTATAAAGAATGTAGCCCCTGAAACCCATAACTTAAATTTGAACACCTTGTTTAAAATAGGTAAAACCAATCAAAAAATTGGAGTGGGCTTAACCTTGCTCGATGATAAGGTCGGATTTATGAAAACCACAACGGTGAAAGGCGCCATAAACTATCGCCGGCCAATACAAGGGCCATTCGCCTTCATTTCCTTTGGTGTAGAAGTGGGTTCAACCTCTTTCGGTTATTCAACTCCTAAATTTAAATATATAGATCCCAATGATCCTAAAATTCCGGTTTCAGGAGGCTCTGAATCCAATTTAGATGTGGGAGTCGGAGTGTATTATCAGCAAGCTAAATTTTTAAACGTTTTGCAGGATTTCTATGTTGGGGCATCTTATAACCATTTAAATGCGGCCAAATACGATTTTAGTGTTACTATGGCCAATAATACCCAGGGTGCTGTGGACATGAATTTTGTACGGTACCTCTATCTTACCTCCGGAGCCGATTGGCATTTAGCCAACCCTAACTGGGTTTTGGAACCCGCCGTTTTGGTTAAATACAACCCTAAATTTCAGCTCGACTTAAATATGACTTCTTTATTTGCCAATACCTTTAGAATGGGATTGGGATACAGAACTGCAGCGGATGCCATTTCTGTACTCCTGGGATACCAGCGCGGACAATTACAGGTTGGATACTCTTACGACGTTACTTTAAGCAGGGTGAGAAAAGTGAGTGATGGTACACATGAAATTTTTGTGAAGTACTGTATTCCAATTTCTTTTCCACCACCTCCTCCAAGAGGATTTAAGCTAAGCCCAAGATTTTTAGGAAGAGGAGCATATTAATTTTTTTTTAAAAAATTTACACAATAATAACAAATGGCCATCCGTTTATCAGGAGAGTTAAACAAATAAACTTGTTTTTAAATTCAAATTAATTATTATTGCAGATTCAAAAAATTTAACCATACAAACGAAATGAACAGAGTGATAAGGATATTCGCAGTCGTAGTGATTACAACCCTATTCAGTTGCATGGGGCAGGATCGTGGAGAGCTCACCGGTGTACCGGGCCGCAAACCATGGTTTCACCCACAGCCTTATGGTACCATTTATGTGCCAACAGGTACTTTTCACACCGGCCAGAGCGATCAGGATATTTTCCGTTCATATATCGCGCCAAACAAGCAGGTGTCGATTCATGCCATGTGGGTTGATGAAACCGAAATCACCAACAACGAATACCGCCAATTCGTTTATTATGTGATAGATTCGCTTGCCAGAACCATTGGTGAGCAGGTTATAGAAGTAGACAATGCGGGCGACAACTACACTATATTGGATTACAGACCAAGGGTGGATTATAAGAACAACGAAGATCTTGATCAATTGTACTATACCCCGGGTCAAAGATTTCGTCATAAAAAACAGTATGACACCGATAAACTCATTTTTACCTATCAGTGGATAGATTACAGAGAGGCTGCGGCCACTCAAAAAGTTCCGGGACAGGATCACCGTGCCAGATTTGTTAAAACGGCAACTGTTCCGATTTATCCCGACACGCTTTGTTGGATTCGCGACTTTGCATTTAGCTATAACGAGCCAATGACACGCCAGTATTTTTGGCATCCAAAGTATGACGATTATCCTGTGGTTGGCGTAAACTGGAAACAGGCCAAAGCTTTCTGCAAATGGAGAACTGAATGGTTAAATCGCTACTGGGAAGATGTAGGACAACCTATAACAGAAGAATTCAGATTGCCTACCGAGTTTGAGTGGGAATATGCTGCCCGAGGTGGCCGTGATAATAACATGTACCCATGGGGAGGTCCTTATACAAGAAACAGCAAAGGGTGTTTCCTTGCTAACTTTAAGCCAAACCGCGGTGATTATATGGGGGATGGCGGAATGTATCCTGTAAGAGCGGATGCCTACTTTCCAAACGATTACGGACTATACAACATGGCCGGAAATGTGGCAGAATGGACTATCAACGCCTATGCCGAGTCTACTCATCAGGTAGCTCACGATCTTAACCCCGATTATCAATATGATGCAAGGGAAGATGAGTCTATCTCGATGAAGAGAAAGGTTATACGTGGAGGTTCTTGGAAAGACATAGCCTATTTTATTCAAAACGGAAGCAGAAGCTATGAATATCAGGATACTTGTAAATCCTATGTTGGATTTAGATGTGTGCAAACCTATATTGGTCGTTCAGCATTGGATAAGAGATAATACCTTTAACCGGGTTATCATTAAATAAGTAAATATATAAACAAACAAACATAAATTAAACATTACAAACATGAGCAAAAGTGTATTTGAAAGTAAAGGATTTAAGAAGTTAATGGCAATGTCATATGGTATTGGAGCTTCTATTGTAATCATTGGTGCGTTATTTAAAATTATGCACTGGCCATTGGCCGATCAGTTCCTAATAGCCGGTATGACTACAGAGGCCATTATTTTCTTCATCTCTGCCTTCGAGCCAATTCATCAAGAACTTGATTGGACTTTGGTATATCCAGAATTGGCTGGTATGGATACCGGTCCGAAGAAAAAAGCCGATCCAGTTGCACAGCAATTAGATAAAATGCTTGCCGAGGCTAAAATTGGTCCGGAATTGGTAGAAAGCTTAGGTGTTGGACTGAAATCTTTGAGCTCTAACGTAAGCAATATGGCCGATTTATCCAATGCTACTTTGGCAACACAGGAGTATGCCGAAAATGTACAAAAAGCATCAAACAGTATGAACTCCATGAGCACAACTTATTCACGTGCGGTTGAAGCTTTAAATTCATTGGCTGACTCTACAGAGAATTTAAAATCAGTTTCTGGTCAAATGACAGGAGTTGGAGAAACTTTTAGCGACTTGCAAGGAAACTTGACAGCATTGAATAAGGTTTATGGCGGAATGTTGACCGCTATGCGCCCCTAATAATTTTTTATAATTTACACTTTATAACAATTAAAAACATATAATATGGCAGGTGGAAAACTATCGGCAAGGCAGAAGATGATTAACATGATGTACCTCGTGTTAACCGCTCTACTTGCTTTGAACGTGTCGAAGGAAATTTTAAAGGCATTCCACTTAATGGAAGTGAGTTTTAATAAGGCCAATGACAATGTTGAGAAAAAGAATAAAGGCCTTATTGCTACTTTACAAGATCAGGCTAAAACAAGGCCTGATGAGGTAAAACCTTACCTTGACAGAGCTTTGGATGTTCAAAAGACTTCTACAGAATTTGTTAAGTATATCGAAGAACTAAAAGCGGCGTTAATCGCACGCACTGATGGTCGTAAAGAACCAAAAGCGGGAGAATTAGCTGGTCAAACAGAACTTTCTGAAGCTGATAATATTGAATTGCACGCCAACTATTTATTTAAGAATCCGGATGATGCAAAAGCCAAGGAATTGACCAAGAAAGTAAACGACACCAGGGAGAAACTTCTTAGCTTCCTTAAGACGAGTGGTGCTGTTGTAGTGAAAGATGCCGACTTAAAGAAAATTAAGTCCGTAATTAATCTTAAAACAGACTATGACAAAACAAATTATCCAGGTTGGGCAGAGATGTACTTTGAACATTCGCCTCTCGCAGGGGTAATTACCATGCTCACAAAAATTCAGAATGACTGCCGAAATGCAGAAGCTGATATTGTGGAATTGCTCGCAAAAAGTGTGGATGCGGATAAAACCACATTCGACCGTTTGGAAGCAAAGGTAATTGCCAATTCAACTGCGGTAATGGTGGGGTCAGAATACAAAGCTGAAGTATTGCTTGTAGCGTCTAACTCAACTTCCGATAACCCGGTAATCGTTGGAGGAAGACCTCTTCCAATGGAAAATGGAGCCGGAATTTACACTGCAAGACCATCTAACCAGGGTAATTTTACCTGGGGAGGTGTGATTCAGGTGAAAGGACCCAATGGTATTAAACCTTATGAATTTAAAGCTGAATATCAGGCTTTTCAAGGTGGAGCGACCATTTCAGCCGATGCGATGAATGTATTGTATATCGGTTTGGATAACCCCATCTCAATATCTGTTGCCGGTTATTCACCAAACGATATTATTGCCAGCATGTCTGGAGGTAGTTTAACAAGATCCGGAAAGGGGTATATTGCAAAGGTTACAACGGCCGGAAAGGCAACCATTTCTGTATCAGTAAAAGTAAAAGACGGTTCTACCCGACCTATGGGTTCGAATGAGTATAGAGTAAAATCAGTTCCAAAGCCTGAATCTATGTTTGGAACACTGGAAAGTGGATCAGCACCTGCTGCAGCGCTTTTGGCACAAAATACCATTCGTGCCGTGTTGCCTAACTTTGTGTTCGAAGGGGTTAATTTTACCGTTACCAAATACGCAGCACTTTATGTACCTAAGCGTGGAAATGCTGAAGCCGTTTCTGGTGCCGGTGCAGCAATCACCCAACAATTAAAAATGTTTATAACCAAAGCAAAACGTGGAGATAAAGTTTTAGTAGATGAAATTGAGGCCATAGGTCCCGGTGGAATCAAGAAGCGTCTCGCCCCAATAGCTATAACCATATTATAAAGAAAATGAAAAACATCCGTCAAATCATCCTTGCATTCACAGTGACTTGCACTTTCGGAAGTGCTATGGCACAATATGAAGATTGGACTTTTCCTAAAACAGCAGTGGTAGAGCGCAAAGTTGTACCACATCGCTACATAAGGGAGGCCAATGTTAAGCATTCCAAACGTATCGATAGGGTAATCGATGTTCGTGAAAAGATGAACAAGGTGATGGATTGGCCCAGAAGTCCTTTTTACAGAGTGATTCACGACAATGTGATGAGAGGATTATTGAAGCCTTACAGAAACGACTCCTTATCTTCTATTTTTACTCCTGAAGAAATTTTGAAAAGAGGAACGCGTGATTTTGTTACTCAGGTTGAAAACCCTCTTGATCCGGACAACCCAATCGACTCGACGGTAACCATTCCTTTTGACCCCGCTTCTATCAAAAAGTATAGAATTATGGAGGATTGGATTTTTGATTACAACTACTCGGACTTTAAGGCCAAAATTATCGCCATAGCCCCACTTTACAAGCCAATATTTGCAGGTGTTGAATTGGGAGAGCAACCCATCTATTGGGTTAAAATGGATGAGTTAAGACCCATTATTGTGAATGTAGAATTGTTCAATACCATGAACGATGCCGCCAGAATGTCGTATGATGATTTCTTTACCTTGCGCATGTTTTCAAGCTATATCGTGAAGGAGTCAAACGTTTACGATTTGGACATTAACTTAATGGATGAGTTTAAGGACGACGGAATTGCCGCACAACTTGAAAGTGACCGAATCAAAAATGATTTGTTCATCTTCGAACACGATGTTTGGCAGTACTAAAATTTGAAAATATTAATTTAAAAAGGCCGCATATTGCGGCCTTTTTTTTGGTAGAAATTTTTTAAAGCATAACCAAAGTACTTTTGATCATGCTTAATTGAAATTCCCGGAAACTTTTTAACCTTAGGTCATCGATGCGTTGGATGTAAATGGGTATAAGCCCTTCCTATTAGTTAGTGCACTCTAATAAATGCAAGTCACTCCATTATGGGATCCAATATCAAAGGCTCTTTATGGGTTTAAATTCCTTCTTGTTAAAACAGCTTGTTCAGCAAGGGTATTCTAGACCTTCTCTCAAATACAACCCATAAACTTAAGCCAAATACCACCAAAGCCAATACAAATAAATAACCCCCATCGCCTTGAACATCGATACCCAATTTGGTTAAATGGAAAAAGATAGCCCCACTGATGGTACCGAGGGCTAAGAGCCCGCCAAGCCAATCGTATTTTGGAATGAGTAATAATAGGCCAGCCAGTAATTCAACAACTCCCGATCCTATTCTTCCCCAAGGTTCCATCCCAAGGGCACTAAATATGTAGACTGATTCAGCCGATCCGCTAAATTTAAAAAACAGGGTTTGCAGTAAGATGATAGCACAAACGATTTTTCCTATAAGAAAGAGCTTAATTTTCATAATTTTATTTCAAACATAACTGAAATATATAAATAGACCTCATAACTTTTATGACCTTATTTTTTGATTTCGGCAAATTTCATGTATGTTTGGCCAATCATTTTATGAAAAATTTATTTGTTAAGAAAAATATTGAGCATCTCATAGCAGAAGCGAAAGAAGAAGGAGAAGGACACCTGAAGAGAACCTTAGGCCCTTCAAGTTTAGTAGCTTTAGGTATTGGTGCGATTATTGGTGCAGGATTGTTTTCCATCACAGGAGGGGCCGCTGCCAATAACGCCGGACCTGCCATTACGATTTCGTTTTTGGTGGCTGCTCTAGGTTGTGCTTTTGCAGGCTTGTGTTACGCCGAATTTGCCAGCATGATTCCTGTTGCAGGAAGTGCCTATACATACAGTTACGCCACCATGGGCGAATTCATCGCATGGATTATAGGGTGGGATCTCGTATTGGAATATGCCGTGGGCGCAGCCACTGTTTCCATTAGCTGGAGCCGATATCTGGTTAAATTTCTAAGTTATTATGATTTGCATCTTGCGCCGCAGCTTACCATGTCGCCCTATGACAGCGTGACTCTCGCCGATGGATCTATCGTGCATGGTATGGTGAACTTACCTGCAGTTTTTATTGTGGTGCTTATGTCGTTGCTCCTGGTTAAAGGAACAAGGGAATCGGCGAGATTTAATAACCTCATCGTTGCACTTAAAATTTCTGTTGTGCTTGTGTTTATTTTATTGGGATGGAGTTATATAGATTCAGAAAACTTGGTTCCTTACATCCCTGAAAATAAGGGCAATTTTGGTGAATTTGGTTTTAGTGGGATCATACGGGCTGCTGCGATAGTATTTTTCGCTTATATAGGGTTTGACGCCGTGAGTACCGCAGCTCAGGAAGCAAAAAATCCCAAACGCGACATGCCCATTGGCATTTTGGTTTCTCTGGCTATTTGCACAGTCCTCTATTTACTTTTTGCCCACGTCATGACCGGTGTGGCCAATTACACCCAATTTGTTGGACAGGATGGAATAGCTCCTGTAGCCGTGGCCATTGACCACATGGGGCCGGTGAGCGCCGAAGGGGTTATAACTCCGGCTTATCCATGGTTAAACAAAGCCATCATTCTGGCCATTTTAGCAGGATACTCTTCTGTAATTTTAGTTATGCTTATGGGGCAGTCCAGGGTATTTTTCAGCATGAGTAAAGATGGGTTACTTCCTAAGGTTTTTTCCAGTGTTCACAAAAGATTTAGCACACCTGCTAAATCCAATTTATTATTTATGCTTTTCGTAAGCGTGTTTGCTGCTTTTGTTCCGGCAAGGGTGGTAGGAGAAATGACCAGCATAGGAACCTTGTTTGCTTTTATATTGGTTTGTTTGGGAGTGCTGGTGTTGCGAAAAACGCAGCCCAATGCGCCTAGAGGGTTTAAAACACCTTGGGTGCCCTTAATACCATTGCTTGGTATCGGAACTTGCTTCTTTATGATGGCCTTTTTGCCATTGGATACCTGGCTTAGGTTACTTGTTTGGCTTGCCATTGGTTTTGTAATCTACTTTGGCTACAGCAGAAAACATAGCAAGTTGGGAAATCCTGAAAAATAAGGCCTTTAAAGTGATTCGAATTTATTTTCTTTTGTAAACCGGAACGGTACTGCAGGGCTCGCCGTACATTAAACTGCTTACCACAGGCAACAGAATACGGCTTATCTCCACATAGGCATAATTTGGGACGGGCAAGTGGCTGCAACCTTTTATGACCAGCTTCTTATCCCTGAATTCTTCTACATTTATTTTATTTAACGCCTTCTCAAATAATGAATTCTCAAGTTCTGCAAGGGTGCCGAAAATAAAGTAATTGGCTACTCCGGTAAGTTTTGCAGCTATCAGCATATAGGCCCAGGTCGGAATGATGGCATCTGCTGAACACATGATCGCCACATTCTTATCGCGGTATTTTTCCCAATCGTTTTGCTTGATAAAGTCCCTGAAATCCTTTTCTTTTAATATCAGGCCCATAAACAACACATCTTTTATATCAAGGGCCAGCCTCTCTCCTTTATCGTAATAATCCTCCAGATTAAAAGTTACCAAACCACTTTGCGCTACTTTGTTTATAATGGTTTCCATATTTATTTAATTAACAATACTCACCTTCAAAGTGTTTGTTCGTTGCTTTTCATGAATAGGCATGCTGGTGCAATTAATCACAATATCGCCCTTGCTTACATAACCACCTTCCTTTAAAAATTCAAGGGCGTCGCTAATTGTCTTATCTGTGCTTTCTTCATCCTTGTAATAGAATCCTCTGATGCCCCAGACCAAATTGAGGGTTCTTAAAACCGGCTTATTATGGGTGAAAATGAATATATCGCATTTTGGTCGGTAGGAGCTTACTTGTATTCCAGTGTAACCTGAATGCGTCATTCCTATAATGGTTTTAGCCCCAAGATTTTCACTCATACGCGCTGCTGTATAACAAATCTGATCTGAAATGAACGTTGGGCTGCTTTCGGATGGGAGAATACCCTTAATGTAAGGATTGGCATTGCGCTCCACTTCAGACAGTATCTTCTCAACCACCTGTATGGTTCTAAGTGGATACTTGCCTATGGAGGTTTCAGCGCTCAGCATAACCGCATCGGCACCGTCCAACACTGCATTAGCTACATCATTTACCTCAGCACGGGTAGGCGTGGCATTTTCTATCATGCTTTCCATCATTTGTGTGGCGATGATAACCGGCTTTGCCGCTTGTATACATTTTTGTACGATTTGTTTTTGTATGAGGGGAACCCTTTGCATGGGAAGCTCCACCCCAAGATCGCCCCTGGCTACCATAATCCCGTCGGACTCCTTAATGATGCTATCTATGTTTTGAATGGCCTGAGGCTTCTCAATCTTGGCAATTATTCTTGTTCTTGGATTATGCTCATTAATGATTCTTCTCAAATTGACAATGTCTTTGGCATGCCTCACAAATGAAAGTCCTATCCAATCGATGTCATTTTCGAGGGCAAATTGCAAATCTTCGTGGTCTTTTTCGGTTAATCCCGGAACCGATAGATTAGAGTTAGGCAGGTTAAATCCCTTGCGTGAATTCAACAATCCACCAACCACTACCTGGGCTAAAAGGCTTTGCTGATCGAGTACCTCAACAAATTTTAATTCTATTTTTCCATCGTCCAGCAGAATTTTTTCACCAGGTTTCACGTCCTGAGTTAAGTTTTTATAATTTATGTAAATCTGTTTCTTATTGCCGATACATTTTTCGGTTGTCAATCTGAGCTTTTCACCCCTCTTCAATTCGATAAAGCCATTTTCCAACTCACCTATTCGCAATTTCGGACCTTGGAGGTCGCCTAAAATACAAATGTTGGTTCCAAGCTCTGAGTTGATGTCCTTAATATGATTAATTACTTCGAGATGCGTACTTAACTGCCCATGTGAAAAATTAATTCTACAAACATCCACACCGGAGGTGATTATTTTTTTTAACATCTCATAACTCGACGTTGCAGGGCCTATGGTTGCAATGATCTTTGTCTTGTTAAATTTGGGGTAATGGTAATCTTTTTTGACTAGTGGAATTTTCATTCTCTTTTTAGAATTCTTATGCTACAAAGATAACACTATCGAAGGTTCAGGCAGTAAGTAAATCGACTTTTATGCTTCTTATAATTTAGTTTAAAACTCAAACAGTTTTTTGCTTTGGTGGGTAAGCGAAATAAAGTCAATTTCAAAAGCCGTTTGTATGTAGCTCAACTTTTTTAGTTCCTCTAATATGGATTCGCAGGTTTCTGAGTTTTCACTTCCAAAGTACAAAATAAAATCCAAGCCTTTAAATTCTTTACCTAATATGGCAGTGGTGCCTTTGTTTTTGATCAATTTAAATTCATTTCCGGTCTCTTCGTCAAGGCTTTTATAATTTAAAAAATGATTGTTGTTGTTTCTAGAATCCAGATTCAGATCCTCCATTTTTACAAAATTAAAAATACCGCTCTGGTTTAACCTGTGAACAAAAGTTAAGGATGGGGTGGAGGATACAATGCCAATTAAATGAACATTGCTTAGGTTATCATCCCATTCCAGTATGTGTTTCTTTTGTTTCATGATTCAGAATTGATTTTATTCATCGCTCTGTCACAACCCTCGATTGCAAATAACTCTATTGCCGTTAAGGCCTTTTGAATCCCCATCCTGACCATGCTTTGCTCAGATTCGGGCCATTTTCCCAACACAAATTCAACCTGCATTCCTTTTTCAAATTCGTTTCCCACTCCAAATCTTAAACGGGGGTAATCGATGGTGTTGAGGACTTGGGCGATATGCTTTAACCCATTATGTCCTGCGTCAGTTCCTTTAGCTCGTAAGCGAAGTTTACCAACGGGCAAGGCAATGTCATCGGCAATGACCATCATATTCCCAACTTCGATTTTTAATTTTTGCATCCAATACCTCACGGCATCCCCGCTTAAATTCATATAGGTGTTCGGTTTTATACAATGAAATTGCTTTCCTCTATACTTTATTAACGCGTATTGAGCCAGCTTGCTGTTCTCAAATTGACCCTTTTTTTCTAAAACAAATTGATCAAGCACGTCGAATCCTATATTGTGCCTGGTATGCTCATATTTGGTGCCGATATTGCCTAGTCCTATAATCAGAAATTTCATGTCCACTTATTTTTCGTTTCAGTAATTTAATCGGCGCGAGGGTATCCAGGAAGTAAATAATCCAATAGCCAATGATATGAGTAGAACCCATAAAAAGTCAAGCCCTTTTATGGCAACCGGATAGGCTTCTACTATGCTATTTTCAATGCGTATAAACCCGTAGAGGTCCTGCAACCAAGAAGCCATACCCCCGACTAAAATTCCAAAAGTAGCTCCGGCAAATGCAATGATGATTCCCGAAACAATAAATACGCTTCTAATTTGGGTCCTTGTAAACCCTAATCCCTTGAGTACCGCTATATCCTTTTCCTTTTCTATAATTAACATGGTTAAGGCACCTGACATATTAAAGGCTGCGATTAGGAGTATAAAACTGAGTATGGCGAACGTGGTAATTTTTTCACTTTTGAATATTTTATATATGCTTTCCTTTTGCTCGTATTGATTTTTGATGCTAAAGTTTGCGCCAAAGTGTTTTTTTAAGCGCGCCTTAACTTCTTCCATATTGGCGTCTTTTCCTAAGGCAATCTCAAGCGCTGATATTTTTTCAGGAATTCCAAAAAGTGCTCTGGCGTATGCCAAAGAAACGATAATAAAACGGCTGTCGATTTCTTCCTGGACCAAAAATTTAGCGGTAGGAATTAATTTTTCGATGGTTAAATTTTGTTCAGGATTCAAATTTGAGAATTCCCCTTTCTTAGGAACGTACACTGTTACAAAATCAATATTTTTATCAATGCTGAGCCCGAGTTTATTAGCCAATTCATAGCCAAACAAACCTCCGTTGAGATGTTTTTCTCCTGATGGGGTCTGTATCCTTAAGTCAAAAATATATCTGCCCTCGATGAGGGTACTATCGATTCTGGTAACCCCTTGGTAGTTTTCAGATACCCCTTTAACGATGGCAATTTCCTGGGATCCGCCATACCTTACAAAGGCGTTGTCTTCTAAGACTTCTGATAAGGCATCGATGCCTTCCATCTTGCGCAAAGTATCCATAAGCGCACTCGAACATGTAAAGGTTTTGCCCTTGGTAGATTCGATTTTTAAGGCAGGGTCAAAAGCTGTAAATAAATGGGTAAGCGTCGATTCAAACCCATTTAATGCAGAAAGTACAATGATCATTGCAGCTGCCGCTATGGCAAATGCAAAAGCGGTAATCGAGGAAATTATGTTTATGGCATTGGCCTTCTTTTTCGAAAAAACATAGCGAAAGGCGAAGGTGAATAATAAACGCATTATAGACTAAATGAAGGTTTCATTTTTTAAAGCTGCGAATACCTGATGTAACATTGTGCAATGAAACTAAATTTGCTCAGTCATGGCGTTCCTCCTGCTTGATTTTTTCAAGCAGTTTTTCAATATGTTCGGCGTTATCCAAAGTGGTATCGAGATAAAAATGCAAGTTGGGTATCTTTCGCACTTGATTTCTAATTTTGTCGCTCAGGTTTTTTCGAATGGCCGGAGTATGAAATTTTATCATCTCGAGTAATTCGTTTTTTTTTGCATAATTCATGATGCCTAAATAAACTTTTGCAATGCCTAAATCGGCTGAAACTCTAACCTCCATTATTGTAATGAAGGCGTTTTCGAATAATTTAGACGAAAGCGAATTAAAAATCTCCCCAAGATCTCTCTGAATTTGTCTTGCCAGCTTGTCTGTTCTCTTTCCACTCATGATGCAAACTTACGATAAATATTTTGTTTCGAAATTTCTCAATTTATCTTCGATGTGGAAATGGATAATCTGTTTTTTTATGATTAATTATGTAAATTGCCCGTTATTTTATACAAATGCAACCTTACCTTTCATTTAAGAGTCTGTAAATTATGATTACCGTTGAATTAAGAAAAATAGTACCAAGATTTTTATTCATCGTCCTCATTTGTTTGAGCGCTCAGGCTAAGGCTGATCATATTATGGGTTCAGATATTACCTATAAGTGTTCAAAAGGCAATGACAGTATTTTTACGATCATCATAAATTTTTACCGCGATTGCCGTGGCTGTTATGTTCTCAGTCAAAGTCCAAAATGTGGCACCAGTGAAGATTGCAACAGTTCCGGAACGGTTCCAACCCAGCTTACGCTAACCTGCACCTCCGGAGGAGGAAGCCTGGGCACGGTGAGCATGAAAAGAGTGAGCATTACCGACATTACCAAAACCTGCAGAAAGGAAATAAGCAAATGTGAGCAGCCCTGTAATGGGACTTACCCATATGGCATAGAAAAACACACTTTTGAAGGCACCATTGATTTACGAGGTCCAATGAAGAGCGGATGTTGCCGTTTCAGGGTGTCTACAGCAAATATTTGCTGCAGGAGCGTCAATATCACTACAGGTCCTTCCGGAGGATTTTACACCTATTTGGAGATAGATGCCTGCAAAAAACCCTGCAATACTTCGCCTCAGCTCACCAATGACCCTGTAGCGATATTGTGTTGCAACCAGCCTTATTTTTTTAACAACGGGGCTGTTGACACAGTAAATTACGATTCTCTGTCCTATTCATTGGCTTCTGCTTGGGCCAGTCAAAGTTCAAAATCGAATTATACCGGTGGTTACTCAGGTGCTTTTCCAATCAAACCCTATTTCCCTTCCAATTGGTCCGACCAAACCAAGTCGAACCCAAATGTGAACCCCCCGATAGGTATATACATGGATCCTGTTACGGGTGACCTCATATTTACACCAACGGAATGCGGTCAGGAGGCGGTGGTCGTGATGCAAATCGATGAATGGCGCAAAAACAGTAAAGGGGTATATGAAAATATTGGGGTTACAAGGCGAGACATGCATTTTATTGTTCAAATCTGCCCCGATAACAATCCACCAAAAATAACCAATACAACCTACAAGTACAGTGTATGTGCTGAGTCGGAAATTTGCTTCGACATCACAACCAAGGACGACCCCTTTATTCCCCCTCCTCCGGCGAAAACGCCTTCACCGGATACTGTTACCCTGAGTTGGAACAGAGGGATTCCCGGCGCTACTTTTACAATTAAGAATCCCAAAGCCCGCGAACAAATAGGCACTTTCTGCTGGAAACCAAACCGCAACCAGGCCAGTGACCTTCCCTATACTTTTACAGCCACAGCCCGTGATAATGCTTGTCCTAAAAATGCCTTAACTACCAGGTCTTTTGCAGTGTATGTGAAGCCACTCGCCGAAACCAAGCGCGTGGTGACGCCGCTTATTTGCGGTAAATACGCCATTGAAAGTCAAATTTTTGGAGGTTTCAAAACGCCCGCCACGTATTTCTGGGAGGTTTCCGATTCTACGAATCAGCCGTTGACTAAAAAGCACTATACTTTTAAGAGCACAAAAAATGTGGTTTCAAACAAAGAAAAAGATACAATCCATTTCAGAAGAGGTGGAAAGTATATTATTCACCATAGAATTAATAATGCCGTTAATTGTCCCAGTGATTATTTCGACACTCTGATCGTCCCTCCGCTTTTAGAAGTGGATCTCGCCCTTGGTCCTGACACTTTTGTATGCTATGGATCAAAACTTCGCTTGGCGGCCAAGGTAACTCATGGTGTACCCGCCTTTAGTTACAAATGGTTTACACCAATAAATTTCGATGCCAAAGACACTTTAGACTATATCGACCTTGTGATGGATAATACGACAGACAGTACTTTCCGCGTAGAAATTTCAGACAAGAATAAATGCACTGCATTTGATACCATTAATGTTTTTTTAAAGAAAAACCCGGTGGTAAATATGGGGCCTGACATTAGAATTTGCTGGTACGACAGCATCCTCATAGCGCCAGTGGCCAAAAATGCAATTTGGGTGAATCCAGAGACGGGTGATACCCTCATTCAGGGCGATACCTTATTCTGGAAGTGGAAATATAACGGGACGGATTACTCTACCCAAGCGACATCAAAAATCGCGATGAAGGGTATTTACTCGGTTAGTGTAATTGACAGCCTGGGTTGTAGTTCGGCCGATACGATGAGGTTGCTGGTTAACGACACCATTCGACCTAATGCCGGTCTTGATCAAGTAAAATGCTTTGATGATTTTTTAACCTTGAAGGCAAGTGGGCTGGACACTGCTAAAAAATACCAAACCGGATCCTATAACTGGTGGAAAGGAATACTTGAACTAGGACCACCTTTCAGCAAACTGCAAAACCCGAAGTTTCAGGTTCAGAATACCGATTGCTATTTATTAAAAGTAATTATTAAGGAGGACACCCTTTCCTGTTATAATTACGATACGGTTTGTGTGAAGGTTAATCCTTTGCCTGCCATCACCGTTGTTGGCCCTCAAAAATACTGCTGCGATTATGGAAACATAGCACTGGGAAGCAGTGTATTTGGATCGCCGGTAGGAGGAACTTGGAGTTGTCGTCAGAACGCTTCCTTTATCAGTGGATCTTCTTTTCTTACCCCACTGGCGTGTAACCCTGTGAAAGCAAGTAATTACATTTTAATCTACACCTACACCGATCCAAGCACCACTTGTGTTAAGTACGACAGTACTGTGTTTACCATCAACCCCCTTCCCTCAATTAAACTCAATGGGGGCACCATCTGCCAAAATGCTAAAAGAGTACCACTAAAACCCTATATCAAGGCACCACAGAATATTAATGCAATGGTGGATGTGAAGTTTAAGATGTTGCGAACCCTGCCAAAAACCGGAGGAGGAACAGTTACCGCCGGCGAGGTATTCCCCGATTTTGACCCAAGCTTAAATTATGATTTTTGGATTGTTGTGAAAGATAGCCTTATTGATTTATTGGGTAAGAACAGTGATTCGATGGTTGTGGAGATTGAGATTCAGGATGGTCAAGGGTGTTTCAATAAAGACACCGCTGTATATTATATCATTGGTACTCCAATTATTAAATTCTCAGGTTTTCCTCCCTTGTGTATCGATGTTGGCATCGTGAACTTATCCTCCATTAGTAAAACCACCCCGCTTACCGGTAAATGGATTGTTGTAGACAGCAGTGCTACCAAGCCTAAGGACCTGCTCCAGATAGGCCTGGATAATAATAATGGAGATACATTAAATACCAGTAAGCTCAATATTCAAAATGCACCAGGAATGTATAAAATGAGATATTTTGACATCTCAACCGGTTGCTATATCAAGCGGGATACTGTTTTAATAATTAACCCATTACCGAATGTGACTATCAGTCTGAGTCCGTCAGGAGATAAAGGGAAATTTTGCCAAATAGATCCTGATGTTACTTTAAATGCTTCTCCTGCAGGCGGCACTTGGTCGAGTACTGTTCCTGGAATTATTGGCGGTGGCGTTTTTATGCCTAAATCAGTAGGTGCAGCCGATCGTGATCAATGGATCAAGCTTACCTACAGCTATACTCACCCCACCACGAAATGTGATACTACCAAAAGTTTGCAGGTCTTTGTGCAAAGCAAGCCGACAGTAAGTATTCTCACCCCGGATATGGAGGTTTGTAGAACAAACACCATGAATTTTACGCTCAATGCAGATTATAAATTTACTTCAAAAATTACCTGGTATCACGATGCCGACGTGTTAAGAGCAAATTTTGAAAACAATAACCAGTCGAGCTCGAATAACCCTTGTAATTTTACCGTAAGACCAAGAAGTGATAGTGCGACGGTGATATCTTTGGCTTGCATAACAGAAGCTGAAGGGGTATGTCCCTTCGATCAGGATTTTTTGAACCTACGTATCAATCCTGTACCACATGCTCAATATACTCTGGACGACCCTGATGGTTGCGTCCCTCATACCATTCAGGTTTCTTGCAATGTAACCAATGGAGTAGATCCACTCAACTGTCGATACACCTGGCAGTTTGCCGATGGCGATTCTTTGGTAGGCAATACAGGCAGTCACACCTACCAAAAACCCGGATTGTACACTGGCAATTTAAAAATTAGAAGCGAAAAGTCATGTGATACCATCATAGCCATGCCAGCTGTGGATGTTTATCCCTTACCTGTAGCTGATTTTGAGCCCAATCCAAACAACAGAACCACGAAAGCCCTTCCTCGCTTCAGATTCAACAATTTGAGCCGAGTTATTATGCAAAATAAGATAACCCGATACGCATGGGATTTTGGTGACCTCAATGTGTTAACGGATACCTCTTCACTAACGAATCCGGAATACTATTATACAGGTGATACAGGCACGTATTATGTTTCGCTGTTGGCGGAGACTGAACATCAGTGTACCGATCAAATTATTAAGCCTGTAGTCATAGAACCTGATATCCTGGTTTATATTCCAAACGTATTTACCCCTGAAGGTGCCGGACCGGTGTCGAACGAGAGATTTAAAATAGTAGCAAGCGGGGTTAAAACCTTTCAGGTACTTGTATTTAACCGTTGGGGTGAGAAATTATTTGAATCCGACAACCTTGATATAAGTTGGGACGGCAATTATTTAGGAGAAAAGGTCCAAATGGATGCCTATATTTATCAAGTAAATGTAACAAGTTACAGCGGAAGGTTATATAAATATTCAGGAACTGTGATTTTGGCCAGGTAACTGGTTTAAGCGTAACTCACCTTGTCAGCAACTTTTGAATAACATTTTTATCCCACTTATTTCCGGCATAGCTGCTGGTATTATCCTAGGGTTTGGCTTCGGTACCGTTTTTTTTGCCATTATCCAAAACAGCATTAAGCACGGTTTTAAAAGAGGTCTTGATATTGCCTTCGGTGTGGTAATCAGCGATTTGATTATAGTTTCGCTGATTTTATTTGGTTCGCAATATTTGGAGGAAGTTGAAAAGTATAAAAATCTGATAAAATACAGCGGAGGGATTCTTTTAATTGGTTTAGGTATTTACCAGTTTTTTCCTCAAAAACCAATCATCGATCAGAATGGTGTAGTGGTTGGGCAATCCAGATTTTTATATGTTTCTAAGGGATTCTTACTCAACTTTATGAATCCTGTTAATTTTATAGCCTGGCTATCCATACAAACGTATCTTAAAGGAGTAAATGCCTATACCAACGAGCAATCTATCATTTTTTTCGTTGCTGCCATTGGCGCTATTTTGTTCATAGAAATTATGATCAGCGCCTTAGCCCATTACATAGGGAAGAAACTCAGCGAAAGAATCATTAGGATCATCAGTTTTGCTTCAGGCTATATTTTTATCGTCCTGGGCATTATCCTTATTTTTAAGAAAATTTAACCTGCAACCAAGGTACCGACAGGATTTCCCTTGACAAGTTCAATGAGATTACCGGGTTTGTTCATGTCAAAAACAATAATAGGTAAATTGTTTTCCTGACATAATGTTATGGCTGTCAAGTCCATTACACTAAGCCCTCTTTTGTATACTTCCGTAAAAGATATGGTCTCAAAGCGCTTAGCTTCCGGGTCTTTTTCAGGATCGGATGTATAAACGCCGTCTACTCTGGTACCCTTAAGTATGACATCAGCTTCTATTTCCACAGCCCGAAGGGATGCGGCAGAATCGGTTGTAAAATATGGGTTTCCAGTTCCTGCGCCAAATATTACGATTCTTCCCTTTTCCAAATGTCGAACGGCTCTTCGTCGGATGAATGGTTCACATATTTGCTCCATTTTAATGGCTGATAACAACCTGGTTTTAAGTCCAAATTTTTCGAGAGCACCTTGAAGCGCCATAGCATTAATTACCGTGGCCAACATTCCCATGTAGTCGCCCTGAGCTCTGTCTACCACACCACCTTGCACCCCTTGAACGCCACGGAAAATATTTCCTCCTCCAATAACAATGGCAATCTGCACGCCCAAGGCATGTGCACTTTTGATTTCCAAAGCGTACTTTTCCAGAATATCAGAATCTATTCCAAATTCCTTTTTTCCCATCAGAGCCTCTCCACTCAGTTTTAGCAATATTCTTGCGTATTTCATAATCACATTATTAATTCAAGGGTGAAACCGTACTTGCAAATGTAAGGGGTATTCAAAAAAAAAGAGAAACTTTATGTTTCTCTTTTTTTAAAGGCTTATGCGCCGAGTTGTATACGTTTAAATTGAGTGACCGTTAGGCCTTTCTCAACATCGTCAAGCATTTTTCTAATGGTTTTGGAAGCATCTTTTACAAAATCCTGATTCAAAAGGGTTGAATCTTTGTAAAATTTATTGAGTTTTCCCATGGCAATTTTTTCAAGCATGGCTTCAGGTTTGCCTTCTGCAGCGGCTTGTGCCTTGCCGATTTCAATTTCTCTATCGATCATATCCTGGGAAACGTCATCCTTATCTAAGGCTACGGGTGACATGGCAGCAATTTGCATCGCAACATCTTTGCCTGCCTCCTCAGCACTAGCGGTGTTCATATTGAGGTTGACCAAGACGCCAATTTTGTTTCCAGCGTGTATATAAGGTACTATTAAGTTGCCCTCTACCATTTGGCATACCGTTACGTCAATTTTTTCACCAATTTTCCCTACATAATCCAATAAGCGTTCGGAAATGGTAACCCCATCAATCTTAAGGTTTTTAAGTTCATCAACACTTGATGGTTTTTCAGAAAGGGCTACTCCGGCTATTTGTTTTGCCAAGGCTACGAATTCTTCGTTTTTGGCTACGAAATCGGTTTCGCAATTAAGTCGGATAACGGCACCGGTTTTTTTATCGGCTGAGGCAATGGCAATTACGGCGCCTTCTGCGGCGTCTCTATCGGCACGGTTGGCAGAAACTTTAGCGCCTTTTTTTCTCAAAAAATCTATGGCTTGTTCCATATCGCCATTGGTTTCCTGCAAAGCTTTTTTGCAGTCCATCATTCCGGCCCCTGTGGCTTTTCTTAATTCGTTAACGGCTGAAGCTGTAATCATAGTCATTAATTGGATTCCTCTGCAGTTTCTTTAGTTTCTACTTCTTCTTTATCGGTCTTTTCTTTGCGCTCCTGCAAACCTTCAATGATGGCAT
This sequence comes from uncultured Chitinophaga sp., assembly GCA_964617955.1. Classification (GTDB taxonomy): domain Bacteria; phylum Bacteroidota; class Bacteroidia; order NS11-12g; family UBA9320; genus JABWCE01. The sequence goes on along the minus strand of CAZTXB010000011.1, from coordinate 68,341 downwards.
TGGCAAATTCGTGCGCAATAAGATAGATAGACTTTGCGGCATCGTCGTTGGCAGGAATTGGATAATCGACCTTTGATGGGTCACTGTTGGTGTCCACAATGGCAAAAATAGGAATGTTTAATTTTTGAGCTTCTGCAACAGCCAAATGCTCTCTTTTTGAATCCACAATAAAAAGAGCTGACGGCAAACGGTTCAAGTCGGCTATTCCACCTAAAAGTTTTTCTAATTTTATCTTTTCGCGATCAATCATCAATCGCTCCCTTTTTGAAATATTTTGGTAAGTTCCATCTTGCGCCATTTTTTCAAAATTTTGCATTTTTTTGATAGACTTCCTTACTGTAGCAAAATTGGTAAGCATACCACCTAACCAACGCTCAGTTACAAAAGGCATATTCACCCTTTTGGCTTCTTCGGAAACCAGTTCTTTCGCTTGCTTTTTGGTAGCAACGAACAATACTTTTTTACCGGATTTTACTATGTTTCTAATGGCAGACTTTGCATCTTCCAATTTAGAAATGGTTTTATTTAAATCAATTAAGTGAATCCCATTTTCTTCCATAAGGATATATGGAGACATTTTTGGGTTCCACTTGCGCGTAAGGTGTCCAAAATGAACGCCGGCTTCTAATAACTCTTTTGTTGTAAGATTTGACATGAATTGTTCTGAAATATTAACGTTTGCTGAACTGGAATTTCTTTCTCGCTTTTTTCTGACCAGGTTTTTTTCTTTCAACCATTCTCGAATCCCGCGTCATTAATCCTACCCCTCTAAGAAGTGGCTTATTGGTTTCTTCATCTACCAATACTAAGGCTTTTGCAATACCTAAGCGCAAAGCTTCAGCTTGTCCGTGATATCCTCCCCCATCAACGTTGGCTTTTACATCATACTGTCCAACCGCATTGCAGATGGTGAAAGGTAAATTTACATCATACAGTTGAGCTGCAGATGGAAAATATTTTGAAATTTCTTTTCCGTTTACGGTGATGGCCCCACTGCCTGGAGTCATGTAAACTCTGGCTACTGCCGTTTTTCTTCTCCCTGAGGTGTTTAAAACTTGCATCGATTATTTGTTATAATTCTAAAATTTCTGGTTTTTGTGCCTGGTGTGGGTGCTCATTGCCCGCAAATACATGCAGGTTATGAAAAATTGCACGCCCTAATTTATTCTTTGGCAGCATTCCTTTCACTGCCTTTTCTACCAAAGCTTCAGGTTTCTTTGAAACCAAATTTTTGGCAGTTGTAAACTTTTGTCCACCTGGAAATCCTGAATAGGAAACATATTCCTTAGTGGTCATTTTGTCGCGACTCAAGGCAACTTTAGCTGCGTTCAACACAATCACGTTATCGCCACAATCCACATGAGGGGTGAAGTCGGGTTTGTTTTTACCCCGAATAACCTTTGCAATTGATGAAGATAAGCGGCCAAGTGTTTTTCCTTCGGCGTCAACTACAAACCAACGCTTATTTACCGTTGCTTTATTGGCCGAAATGGTTTTATACGACAATGCATCCATTTTTATAAATTCTTTTTAAGGGCTGCAAAAGTATGTATATATTTTATAAATTTCAAGGGACATTCGTAAACTATTTTTATAATGCGTAGGAAAGCGCTTATTACAAGTCATAATTACTAGTCTTTTTGCGGATTTACAAGTTTTTTTTCCTTGAAAACAAAACGCGATTTGCACCATAAGTACAAAAAAAAACGGCTCAAGGTAATGAGCCGTTTCCGCAATCTGATTTTATAGTGAGGAGTTAAATTTTCAACATGGTACCGTTGATTCTTTTGGAACCGCTGATGATGTTGTAATAGTAATTGCCTTTGGCCATTTCATTTGCTTCAAATTTCAAATCGTAGGTGCCGGCCGCAAGCATTTTGTCAACGAGAGTAGAAACCTCGTTGCCCAAAGAATCGTAAATAACTACCCGCGTAAATCCACCGGTAGTTTTAAGTTTTATGGTGGTGAAATTTTCAAATGGGTTAGGATAATTTTCAACTACAGACATCACTACATTGTCTTCATTCCTTATTCCACTGGTGTCTTTGAAAATAGGTAGGGTGTCAAAATCTTTCAGCATCACCGACAGGGCTTCATTTTTTGTAAGGCCAAACCACTGTTGAAGTGTGGAGGAATAAACCTGACGAAAATCAAACTGCATGTTCACATTATCTGCTATACCTACAGTGCCGGGAATATTTGGATTGCTTCCAATAAGGGTATTGTTCACTTTGGTCCCAAAAACAAATATAGGACCTGCCGCTCCGTGATCGGTACCTAAACTTGCATTCGATGCGATTCTTCTTCCGAATTCTGAATAAGTCAGTCCTGCTACTCGATCGGAGATGCCCAGTTTTTTGCAATCATCCATAAAGGCTGAAATACCGACAGAAACCTTGCTCCACAAATCGGCGTGCGCGCCTGTCTCTGTTCCCCCGGTTGCACTAACCTGACTCGAATGGGTATCAAACCCTCCAAGACTTACCACAAAAATCTTTGTTTTTAATCCTCCGGCTACCAACCTGGCAACTATTTTGAGCTGATCGGAAAGTGAATTGCCTGAAGTGGCATACATGGTAGATTTAGTGGTTACTTTATTATAGGCCGCTTTAATGCTATCGGCATACTTATCGGTCTGTTGAGCAACCAACCGGATGTAGGCTAATTCTTTTTCGGCAGGCGTTGTCGGGTTTGGAATGGTGGTACTGTCTACGAAGTTGTAAAAACTTGTGGGATCGCTTATGGCCATTCCCATGTTCACTTCCGGGCCTTGAAGGGCCTGAGAAACAACTCCCCCAATAGATATGGCCAATGGGTCAGGCATATCGGTATTTGGATAATTGGCAGGAAATCCCTGATAGGCATCATCCAAATATCTTCCTATCCAACCTGAATTCACATACTGGTTGCTGTCGGAGCCTGAAAGCCAAATATCGGTGGATCGAAAATGGGAAAAGTTTGGATTAGGGTAACCTACGGCCTGAACGATATTCAAACTGCTTTCATTGTTAAACAAATTCAGCATACCTGACATGGCAGGGTGAAATCCGGTTTTTTCAAATCCTTTAAGTTTTAAAACTTTTGTATCGCTGATGAGAATATTTGATCGGGCCGCGCTCAAATTTGTGTACTGATCCAAAGGTATTACGGTGTTGAGTCCATCGTTTCCACCATTGAGTTGAACCAATACCAAAACTTTGTCGTTGATCAAAGCTTTGCCTGCTAAAAGTCGCAGCAAGGACGAGCTACCATAGCTGCTGAATGACATGCCATTTATAAACACCGGCAAAAGAGTCACCGGCGCTGTTCTTTTTATGAAGGATCTTCTTTTCATGACAGATTTGTAAATTAGTTTAATTGAAATTCGGCCAGATTGAGAATGTATGAAATTACTATTTTCAGTTGGATTGTGCAGTAATTTTTATTAACCAAATCATTGTTGTTTGCGGTGTAAGCGTTCCACGCATCTGTCCAATAGGAATCACTGCTTTGTCCGTTCAAAAGTCCTGCCTTTAAAATGGCTTTTGTAGTGGCAGAAATCGGATAGGCCAGTAAAAGTTCCACCAAATTATCGACCAGTTTATTTGGATCGGATACCTGTGGAATTTTGGCAGCGAAGGCGAGAACATCGACCACCAGTTTGTATCCCCCGCGGGAATAGCCACTGTTGATCATGATGGTTGCCAGGCCCATTCGCTTGGGCAGGGTATCGGAATTTATCCAAATTTCGTAGTATTGGGGCGCCTGGTAATAAGCAGGCCAGCCCGCCACATTGGGTGGATCGCCGCAATCCTGTTGCATAGCCGCTGAGAAAGCTTGAACATAAGCCCAATGCGTGTATTGATTGACATAATCGGTATCGGATGGAAAGGCAATTTCGAATTGACGGCAAAAACCAACTGAGAATTCCAAAGGAGACTTAATTGAACAACTCATGCTCAAGGGGTCAAAAAAATGTTCACTTTTTAAGAGCGCTGCAATCACCGGTTTGATGTCGTAATTGTTGTTTCGGAAAATAACAGCCAATGGTTCAATCACATTGGTTTCGACTGTAGCGTCGATATCGTAGTAAATAAAGAACTTGTATAAGCGTCGGCATATGTACTTGGCTACCTCGTTTTGCTGAAATATCAAAGAAATAAGGTTATCGGTTTCTAAGGCTCCATTGGCTCCTGTCTGTCCGGTGATAACCGCATTGTTGTAAAAAGATGAAAACTGTTTGTTTCCTGTATCGTGCTTGTTTGCATCAAAGTAGGAGCTTTGTGTTGTATTGTTGACTCTCCAGCCTGTCAGCACCTTAGCAGCTGCTTTCACATCATCTTCTGTGTATTTACTGTCTTTTCCTTTTCCAAGCGTAAACAGCTCCTGAAGTTCACGCGCATAGTTTTCGTCAGGGGCAGTTTTTGTATTCAAATAACCGTTGAGATAGCGCAACATGCCAGGGTCGACAGTAATTTCCTTAACCAAAGTTTTGAAATTACCCAAACAATGCTGACGCAACAAAGCATGGTGCTTATAAAAGTAGTGTTCAAATTGAATGGTATCGCTCTCGGTGGCAAAATGATTGTGCCAAAACAAAGTCATTTTCTCCCTGATGGTGGTTTCTTTGAGCATTAATCCCACCCACCAATATTTGAGCGACTGACGCCGCTGAAAAGAGAAAAGAGATCCAAAAGGGGCATTAACCCATGTTTGGCCTGCCGGAACATCAGGGTCAATATTGGTGCCATTGTTGTAGGCATTGATTGGAGGTGCGGGAGCAGTTGACGGGATATTTAACAGAGTATTTACCGCATCCGACATTGTCATGCCTTTGAATTTATCGAGTTCTGACTGTTTTACTCCAAACAGAGTTCTTCGCAACAAATGCAGAACCTGAGCGTTGCCCCAAACGCCTTTGTACTCTGAAATCCCGGTGGTAGGCGTTTCCCCCTTTGCCCTTCCGGCTCCTCTAGGCGCACTGCTCAGCGCGGTAGAGCTCAATTGTTTAAAAAAATCACGTCTTTGCATTGAATTTGTCCTTTAAACTTTAAGAGTCAAAACTAACTTTATTTTTGAATAATTGACAAGACATTTGAGAAAAATGTGACATCATATATGCCATAAAATAGCAAAAAGGGTTTTCAGACTTTAATGCCTATTTCTATGCTTGGGTTTACCGATTAGCGTCGAAAGAAATCATTCGATTCCCGTCGATGTATTGGGTAACAAAGGCATCGCTTATTCCGAGTTTTTTTATGTCGGCAGCAAATTGAACGGCTTCCTGAACGGTGGTGAAATTGCCAATCATGTATGCATTACCCCCAGTGTAATTCTCTGTACGAAGTCCTTTATTGGCATTAAAACTGTTTCTCAAATCCAGTACTTTGTAATTTCCGATTTGCACCGAGTAAACCGTTCCCCTTGAAGGAACTTTTCCACAATTTATAGAGGCTTTTTCCAATTCGTTTACCGCTGTTTCAAGTTCGCTTACCTTGTTTGACGATTCCGCTAATACAGCCTCAAGAGAATCCGCTTTTTTCCACTCTTTTGCCAGTTGATTGCGCAAATCTTCTATTTCAGCCTCTAAACTCTCAATTTTATTGCGAGTCTTATCTTTCATGCTCTTATAGGTTTCCGGGGCTTTTTTGTAAGCTTTTATTTCCTTTTTGAGGGCTTTTTTTTCTGCCCTGCTCAAGGTTGACTGCGCATACACGCCATTATTTGTAAGGAGTAGTAGGAAGAAAATAAACAAGGCCCCTGATATTAATTTTTTCATTTTATGATGGATAATAACTTTCTCAAAGTTCCAATATAACCCTCAATGACTCAAATAAAAATTACCACAGGCTGTCAGTTTTAAAGGACAATAAATGCGAGTCCAAGGGGTGAGGCAAAACTCTGATTTTGAGTTAGTATCCTTTATTCAATGTGATATCTTTTTTTGATCTTTTTATTAAATTGTGTTAAAAAATTACCATGAGGCTCTGAATAAATACAAGCGCTATAATGTAACTTTGTTGCTTAATATCAGTTAATTTTAAAACATGCAATTCAGAATAGAAAGCGATTCGATGGGGGAGGTAAGAGTTCCTTCGGATAAGTATTGGGGAGCTCAAACGGAGAGATCGAGAAACAATTTTAAAATCGGACCTGAAGGCAGTATGCCGGTTGAAATTGTTCGTGCCTTTGGAATACTTAAAAAATGTGCAGCATTGGCCAACTTAAAATTGGGCAAGCTCAGTAAGGAAAAAGCCGATTTGATATCCAAGGTATGTGATGAAATTATAGCAGGAAAACTGGACGATCAGTTTCCATTGGTCGTTTGGCAAACCGGAAGTGGTACGCAGAGCAATATGAATGTGAATGAGGTGATTGCTAACAGGGCTCATGTAATGTCAGGGGGGAATCTCACGGATGAAAATAAAATCCTTCACCCAAATGACGATGTCAACAAATCTCAATCCAGCAACGATACCTTTCCAACCGCTATGAGCATTGCGGTTTACAAGCAACTTATCGATTATACCCTTCCCGGAATACAGGCATTAAAAACCACCATCAAGCACAAGGCGAGGGATTTTAAAGACATAGTCAAGATCGGGCGCACTCATCTCATGGACGCCACACCCCTTACGCTCGGGCAGGAATTCAGCGGTTACCATCAGCAACTCAAAATGAGCATACAGGCCATCAATAAGGCATTGCCGGTTTCTGCAGAGTTGGCCTTAGGAGGTACAGCCGTTGGTACAGGCTTGAATGCGCCGGCCGGCTATGATAAAATAGTGGCTGATTTGATTGCCAAAGAAACTGAACTGCCCTTTGTCACTGCTCCAAATAAATTTGAAGCACTGGCCTCTCATGATGCTATGGTTGAAATTCACGGTGCTTTAAAGAGAGCGGCAGTGAGTTGCATGAAAATTGCCAATGATATCAGGTTTCTGAGTTCAGGGCCTAGAAGCGGTATTGGAGAAATTTTTATTCCTGAAAACGAACCCGGCAGCAGTATCATGCCCGGTAAAGTAAACCCTACACAATGCGAAGCGTTAACCATGGTATGCGCCCAAATTATGGGAAATGATGTTGCTGTGAGTATAGGAGGAAGCAATGGGCATTTCGAACTGAATGTTTTTAAGCCAATGATTGCCATGAATGTGTTGCAATCGGCACGACTTTTGGGACAAGCTTGTCTTTCGTTTAACGACCATTGTGCAGTAGGCATAGAGCCGAATTTACCTGAAATAAAAAATAAAGTTGAAAATTCTCTCATGTTGGTAACGGCCTTAAATACCCATATTGGCTATGACAATGCTGCCAAAATCGCAAAATTGGCGCATAAAGAAAACAGCACTTTGCGTGAGGCGGCCCTCAAATTGGGACTTCTAACCAGTAGCCAATTCGATCAATGGGTTCAACCTGAAGCCATGGTTGGAAAGATTGAGGTAGAGTAAAGGGATGAAAAACTTACAGAAATAAAAAAAACACACAGAATACAGATTTAAAAGTTCTCAACTTGATAAATACTTCAAACCTCTTAAGCCACCATCATTTAAGACTTATAGTATTCGTCGGCTATGTGATTCTGAACTCATCGTTTCATCATGCTACGCGTCCTTCTCACCGTGACGAAGGGTTTAAACGAAATCAATTGTCGAACAGCAGGGTTTTGGCTGCTTATGAAGAAAAAATTGACAGCATAGACAATTGGCTTCTCACTAAAAATATTGCCATGATGGATTATGAAATCTTGATCAGGGCTTTTAAAAAGGAGGAACAGTTTGAGGTTTGGGTTAAGGGAAAAGGCATAGATACCTTTGCCTTTTATAAACTCTATAAAATTTGTGCCATGTCAGGTTTCCTAGGGCCTAAACTAAAACAAGGGGATAAACAAATACCCGAAGGCGTGTATTACATCAATGAGTTTAACCCCTACAGCAATTACCATCTTTCACTGGGCATTAATTACCCAAACAGAGCGGACAGTATATTAGGTGTGCGAGGCCGATGGGGAGGAGATATTTATATTCACGGGGCCTGTGAATCGATAGGCTGTCTTCCCATCACCACCAAAAGGGTGAAAGAAGTGTACATTTTAGCCATGCAAGCCCGATATTTTGGGCAAAAACGCATTCCCGTTCATATATTTCCCTGCAGGCTTACCCGCGAAAATTACAAGTCCATTTCAAAAAGCTACAACAATCCTGCGTTTTCGAGATTATGGGGGAGCTTGCGTTCACTCTATATTTATTTTGAAGCAACCCACGTCCTGCCACGCACCTTTATCGACGATGGAGGACAGTATTACTTTTATCCAAAATAGTTACCCAAAGGACATCTGACCCATCATTTTTGAATGTTTAAATGGGCTGATCATTTTCGGATATTACCTTAATCCTTCTCATCAGTTTGTCTTGATTTTATTTCCTAGTCTTAGTTGTCTTTTCATTCATAGCCAATGACTAAAATATGGCTTAGACTAACTCTTCCAAAGAAATTTATAAAGTATGAGCGCAAGATAAATGACCATGGCATCCATTAATGCCAGAGCTGCTAAATCGTAATAGATGGCATTGCTTTCAATTCCGTCCATTGCTTTTTTTGCGGCCTTAGTGGTTATGAGCAACAGGGGAATCATCAATGGCAAGCCCAAAACAGGAATGAGCAGATGGTTATTACCTGAACTTGCCGCAATGGCAGAAACCATGGTGAAGACGGAGGAGAGCCCAATGGTAAATAGAACCGCCACCAATAAGTACTGCAAAGGCAGCTGTACGTGAAAGCCCAGCACCAAGGAATAGCCCATGCTAAAGAAGAGGAGCAATACAAGCGATATAAGAGAGTTGAAAATAATCTTTGACAAAATCATATCCTCAGCCTTACAGATGCTGTGGTAGTAAAGCAGTTTCCCTTCTGATTCCTGAAGGAATCCTTTTGAGATCGTGTTCATGGTATTGAATAAAATCATTAACCAGAACATTGCGTTCCATACCGGAAGCGATAAATGGTTCATGCTTAATTTAATTAAAAAAACCGAACCAATCATTTGTACCATCACCCCCTGCAACGCAAACATTTGTCGCCACTCTACAGTGAAATAGACGGAGATTAAATTTTTGACAGATGAAGTTGTTTTATTCAAAACAGGAAGGAATGTGCTATGTATTTTTTAATTTCGCGGCACAAAAATATCCATAAATGTTATACCATATTAGTAAATTACACCGAGATGAGCAGGAGCTGGTTAAAAAGGCGCCTCTGTTGGTGAGTATTCTTGTTGCCGGAGCCGATGGCGAAGTGGATGATGCAGAAATCGAAAGAACCGTTAGCCTGATTCATACCAAAGCTTTTTCTGAAACTTCCGATATTCGTCATCTCTACAAGGAAATTGACCATGATGTAGAATTAAAGCTTAAGGAAATCCTAAGCCAACTGCCAAAGGAAATGGTGGAAAGAGAAAAAGTATTAACAGAGGAACTCAAGGGGCTTAATGTTATTTTTACAAAACTGGAAAACCATCTGGCTATTGATTTATACAAGAGTCTGAAGAATTTTGGCCTGAGAGTGGCCCAGACTTCAGGTGGGGTTTTTGGCATGAATACGGTCAAGTATCACGAAGGAGAAATGGCTAAGTTGCCAATGTTAAATGATCCGGCTCAACACTAGACCATAACCGTGGTTATAACCAGTTTTGGCAATACAATAACATAAATTTGAAAAAAATTTTAATCGCTAACAGAGGAGAAATTGCCCTAAGGGTGATGCGTACCTGTAAAAAACTTGGTATCAAAACTGTGGCAGTGTATTCCGAAGCCGACAGAAATGCCTTGCACGTAAAATTTGCCGACGAGGCCTTTTTGCTGGGTCCCCCTCCATCCGCCCAATCCTACCTTTTGGGCGATAAGATTATTGAAATATGCAAGGAAAACCAAGTAGACGGGATTCATCCGGGATATGGTTTTTTATCGGAAAATGCCGATTTCGCGAGAAAGGTTAAACAGGCCGGTATTACATTGATTGGTCCCAGTCCTCAAGCAATGGAGCTCATGGGAAGTAAATTAGCGGCTAAAGAGGCAGTGGCCTCATACGACGTACCGATGGTTCCCGGTATTAATACGGCCATCACCGATATTGAAGAGGCAAAGGCACAGGCGCGTCACATTGGCTTTCCTGTCCTGATTAAAGCAAGTGCCGGCGGCGGAGGTAAAGGAATGAGGGTAGTGCAAAGGCAGGAAGAATTTGAGGAACAAATGCAACTGGCTATCAACGAGGCGAAAAGTGCTTTCGGGGATGGTTCGGTTTTCCTCGAAAAGTATGTAGGAAGCCCCCGTCATATTGAGATACAAATTTTAGGAGATAATTATGGAAATATAGTCTATCTCTTTGAGCGCGAATGCAGCATACAAAGGCGCCATCAAAAATTGGTTGAAGAAGCGCCCTCAGCAGTTGTCAATGCTGAGTTAAGAAAAAAAATGGGGGAATCGGCAGTGAATGTTGCCAAGGCATGCCATTATACCGGTGCAGGTACAGTTGAATTTCTTTTAGATGAAAACCTCGACTTCTACTTTTTAGAAATGAACACGCGTCTTCAGGTTGAGCATCCAGTAACAGAAATGATTACCGGTCTTGACCTCGTACATGAGCAAATCAGAATTGCAAATGGCGAACCCCTAGGGTATGCTCAGGAGGAGATTAAACTTAACGGACATTCCATTGAGTTGAGGGTTTGTGCTGAAGATCCTGCAGAGGATTTTGTGCCAAGTATTGGCACCCTTTCACTTTACAAAAAACCTGAAGGGGACCACATTAGGGTTGACGATTGCATGGAACAAGGTATGGAAATTCCCATTTTTTACGACAACATGATCGCCAAGTTAATCGTGTGGGCCGAATCCAGACCGGAGGCCATTGCATTGATGCAAAAAGCGATTGATCAATACGAAGTGGAAGGCATTAAAACCACCTTGCCATTTGGAAAATATGTGATGAATCATGAGGCGTTTACAAGTGGAAGTTTTGATACCCATTTTATCAAAAAACATTTTGAGCCTGAAAAGCTGTATGGGCATTATGACGAAGTAGGCTCCTTGTTTGCGGCATGGTTCACTGAGGAAAATAAAAAAGAGGTCGTGCTTCCAAAAATGGGTTCAAAAAAAGCCTGGTTTCTCAACAGAAAATTAACCTAAAAGCAAAAAAGACCCGCTTCACAGCGAGTCTTAATTAAAGCTAAACCTAATTTTTTTGACAATTTAATTTTCTATATACCAGTTTACAATTGACATGCCAAAAACTAAAATGCTTAAAATGAATTACTTTAATTTTTCATTAAAATAAATTTTATTCAATTTGGTTCAAAAAATCCCAAAATGAGTTTACATTGTGCCAACAAAGATTTAAATAATATCAAGCATGTGGAAAGGTAATATGGCTTTTACCCTTTTTTGTCTCCTGTCTTTTAATTCAAATTCTCAGGATATCTTTGGACTGGCGCAGTCGGAGAAATATGCCAGGTACTTATTCGAATCAAGAGAATTCCAAAGGGCAAGTTCTGAGTTTGAGAGGGTTTGTTTTTTAGATTCTCTTAATTGGTCGGCGCATCTCTATCTCATGAAGAGCTACCGAAAGAGCAATGTGCCCACCAGGGGTTTGGATCATTATTCATTCATCAGTACCCGCCTGCCCGACGATCAGAAAGGCCTGTTTAGCCATGAAAAGAACCTCTGTTTATTTGAAGCAGAACCCTTGAGTTTTTTAAATTCGAGCCCAAAGGATTCTATCGACAATCTTGTATTTTTTAAATCGCCTTCTCTATTGTTTTCACATAATTGGACTTCGGCCGTTGATTACATCTCAGCCGAAGGCTATCAAAACAGTAAGACATTAAGCCGCTATTATCAGCTTGCACAAGCCGGAGCAAGTCTTCGATACAAAAAGCCATGGTTGGCAGGAACCTTATCAACCCTCATGCCGGGTGCGGGGAAAGTGTATACAGGCTACTATAAAGATGGATTAATCGCCTTTTTATTTACCGGCATTTCGGCATTTCAGGCTTATAGAGGATACCAGGCGCGCGGTTTAAAATCGGGGGTTTTTCTTATTTATGCCGGTTTGGGAACGGGGCTCTACATCGGCAATATTTATGGCTCAGTTAAATCGGCCAGAACCAAAAATAAGAGGCTTAATGCGTCTATTGACAACAAGGTTTGGCAAACCTATAAAGAGTGGTCTGATTAAGGAATAATTTCTCCCAGAAAATTAAGAGTATCTTTTGCTGGTGGTATGCCATTCATGGCTGCCGGCTATCCATGCTTCCAATCCAACAATAAAGCGCCTCAAATCAGGAGTTGCATATACCATCAGTTCCTTAGAGGTATCTTCAAAAATCCTTAGGAGATCGTTATGCAGACGAATGCCTTTTTTATGAGCCTCTGCCATTGAGCATCCCTCCTCCTTGGCTATGGCCTCTCTGATTCCAAATTGATGAACACCTGCTTCGAGTTCCTTTTCCGTAGACACCAGGTCATTGACCATGACACACACCAGACCGGCAATTTTCACAATCTTTCTCACTTTTGGTAAGGAATAGATATTGTGAGGCAGTTCATATCCTTCTACCACGTCGATAAGGGTTAAACATGGGGTGAAACCGTTCATTTGCCTTCCGCCAAGGTACTCCCAAACCGGAGCTACCATCTTATTGGTTCTCCAACTCGACTCCTGACACATGGCAACGAACAAACACATGTCTTCGTGTCTCACGCGGGCCACTTGCTGAGGGGTCCCAAATCTGGCCGTTTTGTCGACGTATTGCCTCAAGGCTATGAACACCGGATGGGTGAGGCCATTTTCTGTATCTTCATTGTATTTGCTTGTAAAAAAAGGCTCATCCAGAGCCGACATGCAGAGGGAAAGATTTCTTCCAACCATGTCAAGAGTGGCGCCTGAGCGGCTATCGTCTACAAAGTAATCGTCAAGGCCAAACAGAGCCAACATGGCTTGTCCGGCCAGGAACAACCTTTCCCTGTCGTTTGAAAAAGCATAGGTAAGCATTACGTAGCGGCCGAAATTGCATTTCTCAAGGTACTCGAGATGCCCTTCGTACAGTCCTATGCTTTCGGCCCAAACCATCAATCTTTGGTTGAGTTCATCCCCTAATTTTTCATCAGTTCTATAAGGCTTGCGATGCCGCAGTTCTGTATCCGACTCCTCATCGGGTCTATTCAAAATGGCGGCAATATTTGTAGTTTGAGTGCCCAATCCACTGGGGCCTTCATTTAAAATACGCCTTACCAATTCGTATGCGTTTAGAGTGGAATTCATCATTTTTTCCCGTATCAGTATACGCCTACCTCTACATTGTCCAATACGCCAAGCGCGTCGGGCACAAGCACAGCCACTGAGAAGTAATTGGTTATTAAATAGGAGATGATGGCTTTTTCATTAATACCCATAAACCGAACCGACAAACTCGGTTCAACTTCTTCGGGGATGCCCATTTGATAGAGTCCTACAACCCCCTGATCTTCTTCGCCGGTGCGCATGGCTATCATGGAGGTCAATCCGTTTTTAACCGGAATTTTATTGCAGGTCAAAAGTGGTACACCTCTCCAAGCCAAACATTCCGAACCGTTAAAGTCGACTGTAGCAGGATAAATTCCACGCTTCGTGCATTCGCGGGTAAAGGCTGCAATGGCCTTGGGATGGGCAAAAATATACTGGGTCTTTCTTCGCTTTGAAAGCAGTTCATCCAGGTCGTCAGGGGTAGGCGGGCCTGTTTTGGTATTTATGCGCTGCTTATAATCGGCGTTGTGCAATAGACCAAATGATTCATTGTTAATCATCTCCGATTCCTGAGTTTCTCTCAGTTCCTCAATGGTGAGTCTGATTTGTTCTTCGGTTTGATTATAAGGATTATTATAAAGATCAGAAACTTTGGTTGATATCCTCAAAACGGTTTGCGCAATGTGCAGTTCATACTCTCTGGGAGTGGGATCATAGGCTACAAAGGTGTTAGGGATGTCGGGTTCTCCCTCTTGTCCACCTGAAAATAGTTCTACAATGGATTCGCCTTTGGCATTTGTCAATTCGTTGATATTTTCGCGGGTCGATCTGTATATTGACAGATGATCCTGATAGTCGGGGGAAGAATTGAGGACCGATTTTACTAACGCGTAATCGATTTCCAAGACTGTAACATTGGTTGTAGCCACTGCATTATAACTGAATACAGGATCGACGGTATGCAGACCAAATTCACCAAAGTAGTAACCATTTCCTTTGTCGGATACCAATACATCGGAATTGTAGGCTCCTGATTCGAAGAATGATATTTTACCTCTGTAAATAAAATAAACATGGGTTGCAGGCGAATCCTTTGCCACGATGGTGTCACCCTTCTTAAATTCCTTTTTTACGGCCGCAGCGGCTATTTGATCCAATAATTCTGCGTGTCTTACATTTCTAAAGCATGGGAGTTGGTTGAGCGATGGTCCTTTAATGCTAGGCTCTGCCTTGGTTTCATCAAAAGAGACCAAACCTTTTCGGAGTTCTAAAATTTGTCGTCTATTGACCCTATATACTCCTCCGGAAACATTGACCCAAGGAAGCACCTTGATCAAGTGTCGCGATGAAATGGCCTCCATCTGTGGCCTTGTTTTGTGAGTGGTGGCAAGGGGTCGGGCTTGCTCCTTGGGTAAACTTGTAAATAATTTTAAATTTTCTTCGCTCATTTTTTTAATGTTAGAGATGAAATGACATGTATGCTAATTAAAACTTTTCTTAGTTTCAGAAACTAAAAAGTGTTGAACTAAACACACGCAATAATAATATTTTTTGAGAATCCAACCGTATTATTATATTTGCTCGACTTCAAATAAGTTGAATCTGACAAGCGAAATTATATATATGGTAAGCCTTTTTTCAAACTCCTTTTCCGCAGTTTCTAATTTACCTAGGGTGTAATGTTCAAGTTTGCAAAGTTTTACGCCGCCAAGGAAGGCGATTCACCTGATTTGGTTTTCCAAAAAGAACTCATGGTGATTATTTCAACCTTTCTGTTCTTTTGTGGAGTGATTTGGTGCCTTCAATGGTATCTCATTTTTGGCTGGGTTATTCCTACTTATGCAGCCGGCGCCTTTGGATTAATGGTTGGTATTATGATTTTTGTTTCGCACTATTTTCGAAACCATTACCTACTCGTTCATTCGGTTTTTTTGGGAACCATTATCGTTCCGGTGGTCTGTCAATGGTCAATTGGCAGTATGCACCAAAGCGGCATGATTATAGCCTGGGCATTTTTAACCCCCTTAGGGGTATTGATTTTTTCATCCATCAGACCGGCCATCGTATACATGGTAATTTTTATAGCATGCATTATGATCACGGCTATTTACGAGCCCCTTCTTTATGGCCATCCCATGGAAGTGAATGATTCCATCATTCAGCTCTTTTATTGTATGAATTTGGGAACCTCTTTTACCGTCATTTTTGCAACCTGCGCCTGGTTTGTTAACACCATAAAGATCGAAAAGAAATATTCCGACGAATTGCTCTTAAATATTCTTCCAAGAGATGTGGCTGAAGAGTTGAAAAGATTTGGCATGGTTGAACCGAGAGACCATATTGACGCCACCGTTTTGTTTACAGATTTTAAAGACTTTACGGAATTGTCAGAAACAATTACGGCCAAAGAATTGGTTGAGGAAATAAACCATTGCTTCGGTGTTTTTGACGAAATCACTTCAAGATACCATATCGAAAAAATTAAAACCATAGGAGATTCCTATATGGCTGTTGGCGGAAACTTCAGCCTTTCACAATGCCGACCCATAGATGTAGTAATGGCGGCTGTAGAAATGAGCAATTATGTTTTAAAACGAAAAGAGGAGCGGCGCGCGATTAAAAAGTTTTATTTTGAAATGAGATTGGGAATCCACACAGGTCCGGTGATTTCAGGGGTTGTGGGTGTTAAAAAATTCCAGTTCGACATTTGGGGTGATACTGTGAACATCGCTTCAAGAATGGAGACCAACAGTGAAATTGGCGCGCTTAATATTTCGGAAACTACTTATAAACTTGTGAAGGATTACTTCTCCTTTGAGTATCGGGGAAAAATACCCGTAAAAGGGAAGGGTGAAATGGCCATGTACTTTGTGAAAGAAGCGCTTCCGCTGGATAAGCAACCTGTTTCTGCCTGATTGGGCTGTCAGACGCTTTAATAATCAAAATGCAAATCATAGCCTTGGAAGGGCACAACTTATGGGTTTTAAACCTTGACTCGCTTCATAAAAATTTAAAATAGATAAAATGCTTAGGATTTAAATTTTATCCAAGGAGTTATTCCTTTTTCTCTCATAATATTTTGCGAAGTTCTTTTCACCAAATTTATAGAATACCACAGGTGTAACTAAAATATCAAGCAGGGTTGAACTTATCAATCCTCCAAGAATAACCGTTGCTACAGGATAGAGAATTTCTTTGCCTGCCGCTTGGGCATCTAAAGTGAGTGGAACCAGGGCAAGTGCTGCCACCAGGGCGGTCATCAAAACCGGGATTAAGCGCTCAAGCGACCCTCTGATGATCATTTTCTTTCCAAAAACTTCCCCTTCATTTTCTACGAGATGGATGTAATGGGAAATCATCATAATTCCGTTGCGGGAGGCAATTCCGGTGAGGGTGATAAAGCCTACAAGACTTGCCACTGAAAATACCCCTCCGGTTAACATCACGGCCATAACCGATCCAATGAGTGCCAGGGGAATGTTAAACATGATTTGTAGTACAAGGCCGGTCGACTTAAAGTAAGTAAACAGAATAAGAAATATTCCTATGACTGAAAAGATTCCTAAAATAACCATCAACCTCGATGCCGACTTCTGGCTTTCAAATTGCCCGCTGTATTTTATAAAAAAGCCTTGGGGAAGTTTAATCTCTTTACTTATTTTATCCTGAATTTCTTCCACTGTAGAACCAAGATCGCGGCCCTGAACATTGCATGAAATGACCATGCGGCGTTGTGTGTTTTCATGTGAAATGGAGTTTATGGAATTGGTATATTCAATCTCGGCTATTTGATGAAGAGGGATTTGATTGCCTTCAGGTGAACTGATTAAGGTGTTTTTGATGCTTTCAATGTTCGACCTTTCTTCGGGTTGCACCCTCAATACAATGTCAAAAGTTTTTTGCCCATCCAACACCTGTCCTTCTACTTTCCCATTGTAAAATATTTCCAAATCTTCGGTGACCTTGCCTGCCTGAATTCCATAACGCTGTAAGGCCTCTCTTTTTACTTTAATCATCAGTTGTGGAACCATCACCTGTTTTTCTATTTGTAGGTCTACTACCCCATCGATCCCGGCTAAAACATTTTTTATGGCCTTGGACTGGCTTCTCAAATCATTGATATCGTTACCAAATAATTTAATAGCCACCTGAGCCCTTACACCTGACAGTAGATGATCTAACCTATGAGAAATGGGTTGACCAATATTGACACTGACTCCTTTCAATTTGCTCAACCTTTCGCGGATATCCCCTTGTATTTCCAACATGGTTCTCTTGCGGTTTGAATTTAATTCAACATCCAGTTCCGAATTGCTCACAGGCTCTACATGCTCGTCCAACTCTGCCCTTCCGGTTCTGCGACTTACAAACCGAACCTCTGGTACTTTGAGCAAAATATTTTCGGCCAGATTCCCTATCTTATTACTTTCTTCTAAGGAGGTACCCGAAGGTGTCGATAGATTGATGGTGAAGGAACCTTCGTTAAAAGGCGGTAAAAATTCTGTGCCGAAAAATGGCACAATGGATATTGAAATTACAATCAGCAGCAATGAGGTGCCTATAATTTTGTTTGGATTCGACAACCCGAAATTTAAAAGCCGTTTATCTTGTTTTTTGAGCCATTGAACCAGCTTTGTGTCTTTTTCGCTGCTCCATTTGCCTTTTTTCACCAGCAAGTAGCTGCATAGGGCTGGAGTTACGGTTAGGGACACAATGAGCGAAGCTGTGATAGAGGTGATATAGGCGATACCTAAAGGAGCAAATATTTTGCCTTCTATTCCTTGCATTGAAAAAAGTGGGAGGAAAACCAGAACCACAATAATGGTTGCATAAACTATGGAGTTGCGCACTTCGCTGCTTGCTTCATACACCACGCGCAGCACTGGTTTTGGCGATGCCAGCAGCCTGTTTTCCCTGATACGGCGGTGTACATTTTCAACATCCACAATAGCGTCGTCCACCAATTCACCAATGGCAATAGCCAAGCCTCCCAAAGTCAAGGTATTGATTGAAATATCAAAAATTTTAAAAATAAAAGCGGTGATTAAAAGAGAAAGTGGAATGGCTGTTAACGTAATCAGGGTGGTTCTGAAATTTAAAAGAAAAAGAAAGAGAATGATCACAATTAAGATAAAGCCATCTCTTAAGGCCAGTTCAACATTTTTTAAGGCGTTAACGATAAATGATTTTTGCTGAAAAATATCCGGATTGATTTTGACGTCCTTTGGAAGTGTATTTTGTAATTCTTTCAGCGCCAATTCTACCTCCTCAGTAAGCTCAACCGTGCTGGTTCCGGGCTGTTTTTCGACTGTAAGTACCACGGCGGGGCTTCCATCAATACTGGCATCTCCGCGCTTTATAGCTGCTCCGAATTTCACTTCGGCAACCTGAGACAAAAGCACAGGTAAGCCATCGCGGTTTGCTACAACTGTATTTTTTAAATCATCAAGACTTCCAATTCTTCCGATATTTCTAATGAGTACTTCACTGCCCATGGCATCGTAAAACCCACCACTCGAATTGTTGTTGCTCAGGGCCAATGACTTGTCGATATCATCGATGCTCAAATTAAATTGCTTGAGCAAACGACCACTCACCAATACCTGGTATTGTTTCCGATCCCCTCCAATGGGAATAACCTGCGAAATGCCCTTTATCGCCATTAGCCTTCTGCGAATGGTAAAGTCGGCTAAGGTTCTTAATTCAGAAAGACTGGTCGTGTCAGAGCTGATGCCAACCAACATGATTTGACCCATAACCGAACTCACAGGTCCTAATACAGGCACTATGCCATTAGGTAATTTTACGGTGAGGAGTTTTTCGGCCACAAGTTGCCTGGCTTTATAGATGTCGGTCTCCCATCCGAATTCAATAAAGACCATTCCAATGCCTATGGCGGAACTGCTTCTAATGGATTCAACACCGGGCGCGCCGTTTAGGGCGACTTCGACAGGCAATACTACCTGAGCCTCAATCTCCTCCGGAGCCATTCCATTGGCTTCAAGGAACAAAGTCACCCTTGGACGGTTTAAATCAGGCAATACATCCACAGGCAAATGGATCATGGTATACGAACCATAAACCAGTACCAGGGCCGCTAAACTTATAACGAACAGGCGATGCCGAAGGGAAAACTTGATGATTTGATTTAACATAAATTTTAGTTCACCCCATGCTCTTCATGGTGATGTGGGGAGCTTGCATTCCCTTTGCCTTCTTTAACATTGACTACAAAATTTGCGGTGTGTATTTTTCCATTGGTCTGAAATTGAACCCACATGCGGTAAATTCCCGGTTTTTTGATGATGGTATGGGCGTGTATCGGAAAATCATCGGCCTCAGGGTGCACATGCAAGTATTGCTTCTCATCCAGGCCAATCATAACGATATGGGCGTTGGCACCTAAATAAAGTTCCAACTCTTTCTTATCAATGGGTTTTTTATTTTTTTCAATCTGGATGAGGATATGACTCTCAATTCCTGATTGCATTTCATTGCCATTGATAAATTTTACATCGTAACCATCGGTTGTACAATTAATATTAGCAGCACTGTATTCTACCTTTTTTGCCTTTTTACCTTTTACGTTAATTTCAATTTTTTCAACCATCGATTTGCCATTCACCGGTTTGTAATCGGCAAAAAGAAAGTATTTACCGCCACCGGGAAACGATTCTGCAACTTTATACGACCCGTCGGCCTGGTATTCAGGATGGATATGGTCGAACCAAGACAAATCTTCACTGGTGATGATTAGGTGAATTTTTTTCTCGTGCACCACTTCCAAGGCTACCGACTCCTCTTTTTTATTTAAGTTCTCAGGCGTAAAAATTAAATCAACCGGTTTATTCTCAAATATTTCCTCAGTAGACGTTCTAAAGTTTAACTTGTGTTTTTCTGCGCTTTCATCGGTAGCAGATGGTTCTAATGACATACCGCACTTTGAACAATCGTCGCCTTTCTTTCCCGTGATTTCTGGGTGCATAGGACAAACATAGGTGTTGTCATGATGCTTTGTAGTACGCATCGAATCTGTACTAGCCTTTGTTTCATCTGCTTGTCCTGAACGGTTGCATGCATTAAAACTAAAAATTGCTGTGAGGCCTGCAAGGAGGAGTGGGTGTTTAAAATTTAATTTCATTTCTTTTTTTTATTGGTTTAAATATATCATTTTCAATTGATAGGTCGAGTTATCGACCACGCGATCTCCCTCAGATATTCCTGAGGTTATTACGGTATGCGAACCGTTGTTTTCGCCAGTGGTTACATAGTTAAGCTGAAATAATTCGGCATCGTGCTTTACAAACAAAATAGGTTTGCCATTTAATTCCCCTATCGATTCGTTCTTAACCGTTATTTGCCTGTACTGAGAGGCAGCCATAACGCTAATATTTACAAATTCACCAATTTTAAATTCACCGGATTTGTTTTCCATTTCAAACAAAACCCGCTGCGACTGGTTGGTGGCATTGATGCTCTG
This sequence comes from uncultured Chitinophaga sp., assembly GCA_964617955.1. Taxonomy (GTDB): domain Bacteria; phylum Bacteroidota; class Bacteroidia; order NS11-12g; family UBA9320; genus JABWCE01. The sequence continues at coordinate 47,604 of CAZTXB010000011.1, read as the reverse complement.
AGCCAGGGCCAATAATTTGACTTCGGCTGTTTTATGATTGTCGTTAATGCATTCTACTAAATAACGCATATCGCTATGAATTTTTTCGGCATCTTTGTCAAAAACCTGTGCCTCTACATAAACTTTGCTCAAATCGGTGATGGTAAAAATGGGTTGATTGGCTGAAATAGAGGCGCCAATACTCATAGTGAAGTTCCCGACTGTTCCATCAATAGGAGATCTCAAAAGCCAGAGTCTGCCCGATTTGGATTCGAAAAGTTGCTTGTTTTCTTTCGCTTTTCTATATCTCGCTTCTGCTTCCGAAAAATCTCTTTTCGAAACGATATCCTGAATTTTCAAAAGTCTGTTATACTCTTTTGAGGATGCCTCGAATTCGGCATCTAAATTATTTTTCTCTGCAAGCAAATTGATTTGACTGGAGGCGTCGAGCGACATTTCGACAACGCCGAGTTGTTGTCCTTTCTTTACAACCTGACCTACTACTACATTTAAGGTAACCAATTTGCCGTTTTGTGGGCTAAATACAGAAGCTTGTCCGTTGGATGAAGGGATAATGGTGCCAAAAAGTTTGGTTCGCTCGGTAAAATCGGATTTGGCTATTTTTTGGGTATATATTTTAAAGAGAAACTGTGTTTCTTTTGGAACTTCCAAATCTGATCCTAATTCCTGTCCTTTACCTGAACCGGACCCATGATCTTCTCCACCATGGGCAATAGCCTTTTGATTGCAAGTTGAGTAAGTTCCGAAGAGGATGGTAAGGGTTAATAAAGCGCTACCCGCCTTTTTGAATTTAAAGCCTCTGAGCGCAAAAATTAAAATTAACGCGGCACAGAAACCAAAAATAAACAAGAGCCAGGGGTTAGCAAACAGCGATGCCTCAGCCTTGAGTTCACTATTGGGAAGGCTTTTGCCTGCTTCGATTCCCTTGAGTACCAGGAAATCAGGACCCTTTTCAGAATTTATTTTAACGTTGAAAGAGTACTTTGCAATTTCCGGAAACACGGCAGTGGCAATGTAGATACCCGCTTCGCTTAGTTTTGGGCTAATTTTAATCGCCGGGTTTTCATTGCATGTCACTTTTATCTCAGCCTTGTCTATGGGTTGGTTTGTAGTGTAATCGCTCAGAAAAAAAATGAGTTCCGACGGTTCACCAATTTTAAGAGGTTTGTATTTTAACAGCAATTCATACTTGTCGGAAATGACTTCAGTTTTAAAATAATCTGATGCCGCCGAGACACTTTTGGTGGTTGTGGAATGGTCGTCTTCCCCATGAGAAAACCCCGGACAGACAAAATAAATGAGATTTAAAATTAAGAAAAAAGGCTTCATAAATTTCATAAAGAACCTGTTAAATATTGAATGGTTAGAATAGATTGGTTGTATTTCTTAAGGGTGTCGATGTATCGGAGGTGTATATCATTTGCATCACTTAAATAACGAAGATGAGTGATAAAATCTTCACGGCCATTTTCAAAAAATCTACTCGAAGTCGCGACGATTTCAGCAGCTTGTTTTAGCCCTCTGTTTTCGTAATAGTTTAGACTTTGCAGCGAGGTTTTGAATTCACCCTTTGCCTTAATGAGTTGAATGTCGATGGACTGTTTTTCCTCTTGGTATTGTTGCTCTGAAACTTTTAAGGCGGTTTTGGCAGATTGGATTTGTGAGGTGTATTGCCAAAACCAAAGTGGTAAGCTGAGGCCTGCCCTGATTCTTAAATCACTTGGAGTGCCTTTAGCTCCTTGATTTAAATAGCCCACCGTAATTCCAGGCAAAAATTTACTTTTCTCTAAGGAAATATTTTGTCGGTTAATTTGCTGTACATCTTTGGCATACAATAGCGTCAAATTCATAGTGCTCTGTAAGGAATCCCCCAACAAAAGTGGGTTTTTGAAACCTGAAATTTTTTGAATGCCCGAAATGGCAATGGCTGTGCTTAAACCGGTTAACAATTGAAGCTGATTTAATAAGGTGGCTTCATCTGATTTGGCCTCATTGTACTTATTGTTTATTTCACTGTACCGTGTTTCGGCAAATGTTTTTTGTAAATAATCAATCTGACCGGCCTCAAATTGTCTGAAGGCTGCATTTTTAGTCAGTTCGTATAAACTGTCTTGTGATTTATAAAATTTAACCAACGCTGAGGCATATTGAAAATCAAGGTACAGTATTTTAAAGCGAAATTTAACTTCGGCAAGTGTAGCTTTTTCTCCAGTTCGCGACAGAGCGCTTTGCTTTTTTAAAAGTTTGTTTTGGTTGACATAAACAGTTGGAAAATTAAACGACTGAATCACTCCTAACGTTTGAAATTCGCCGGTCGGGCTCTCCATTAAAAACTCAGGATTGCTAAAATTGTATGCGCTTTTCTCCAATTCGATATTTTTTCTGGTATTCAATTCCGCCACCTTAAGTGCTGGACTATTTTGAAGTACCAAATTCCAAAGGTCATCTTCAGAGAGGTAGGATTGCCCCATTCCGCTATAAGTTAAGAGTATGCATACAAAGCCGATTATTTTTTTCATTCGCAACATTTTTTTTTGAACCGCAGGAATCGATATATTTTATTTAAAAGAAGTTTTAACGGTAAAGACATTTTATGTTAATTTTTTCATTTTTAACCTTAAACTGTTTGTAACTACGCTCACTGAACTCAATGCCATAGCCGCCCCTGCTATCATTGGATTGAGAAGGAAACCTGTAAAGGGGAATAGCAATCCGGCAGCTATAGGTATACCTACTATGTTGTAAATAAATGCCCAAAATAAATTCTGTCTGATGGTATTCAAAGTAAATTTTGAAAGTTTTAGGGCTTTTGGAATTAACAACAAATCCGAGGAGATCAGTGTCATTTTAGCCACATCCATGGCAATATCAGAGCCTTTTCCCATGGCTATGCTCACATCGGCTTGGGCCAGAGCTGTCGAGTCGTTGATACCGTCTCCAACCATGGCTACGGTTTTCCCTTTTTCCTGTAATTGCTTTACAAAGTCTGCTTTTTCATTGGGCTGAACCTGAGCTTGAAAATTGGTAATTCCAACCTGCGACGCCACATCAGAAGCAGTTGCCTTATTATCGCCGGTGAGCATATAGGACTCAATACCTAAATTGTGTAATTGCTTGATAGCCTCCACTGAGGTAGCTTTCACCTGATCGGCCAATTCAATCTTTAGCAACACGTGAGTAGAATTTGCGAAATATATTGAGGTTCTGGCTTCTCCGCTGTTTCTTTTTTCGTGAGGCGAATCTTTTAATGGAGAGCTTATATTATTTTGAGTGAGCAAGGCCAGGTTTCCAATGAAATAACTTTCACCTTTATAAAAGGCTTTAACTCCACGACCAACAAGGTTATCTATGGTATCCAACTTCACAGGTTCAATTCCATCTGAGAGCAGTCTTTTTACAACGGCCTCCGCTAAGGGATGCTCAGATTGCATCTCAATGGCGAGAAGCATTTGTTTGCTTTTCAATTCAATGTTTTTATCGCAAAAAGCTTCTATGGAGGTAACTTCGGGCTTGCCTTCTGTGATGGTTCCCGTTTTATCCAAAATGATGGCGTCGACCTTATTTGCCAATTCAAGACTTTCAGCGTCCTTAATTAAAATTCCGTTTTCGGCACCTTTGCCGATGCCAACCATTATAGCGGTGGGGGTAGCCAGTCCTAGGGCGCAAGGACACGCAATAATCAAGACCGTGACCATGGATAAGATGCCGTGAGCAAATCCATTTTCAACTCCAGAAAAGCTCCAAACCAGCAAGCTTAATATTGAAAGCGCTAAAACTACAGGTACAAATACCGAGGATATCTTATCGACCAATTTTTGAACCGGAGCCTTACTGCCCTGTGCTTTTTGTACCAATTTAATAATCTGCGCCAAAACGGTTTCATCGCCAACTTTTAAAGCCTCTATTTTGAAACTTCCTTTTTGATTGATGGTTCCGGCAAACACCTTATGTCCTTCCATTTTTTCGACCGGAATAGGTTCTCCGCTGATCATGCTTTCTTCCACAAAGGATTGCCCTTCGTATACCAGCCCATCGACAGGAACTTGATTTCCGGGTTTAATCATGATATGATCTCCTGCTTTAACTTTTTCAATGGGCATTTCCATTTGATGTCCATTCGCATGTATAATCACTACCGTTTTGGGTTGCAATCCCATCAATTTTTTGATGGCAGTAGAGGTATTGGATTTTGCTTTTTCTTCCAGTAATTTACCAAGTAAAATGAAGGCGATAATCACAGATGCAGTCTCATAATATACATGAGGTTCTATACCTCGGCTTATCCAGTACTCAGGCCAAAAAGTATTAAATAAACTAAAGGCAAAGGCAATACCTGTGCTCAGGGCTACTAAGGTATCCATGTTAACCAGTTTGTGCCTTGCTTGCTTAAAAGCTTGCACAAAAAAACCTCTTCCAAACCAAAAAACAACAGGTGCTGCCAAAAGCATGCTGAGGTAGTTCATAAAATCCATATGTGAATAGAACATACTTAGCCCCATGAGTGGAACTGAAAATATCCATGCCCAAAAGGTGTTGTTTCTCAATTTCCTGAGATGAATTTCTTCAGGATTAATATTTTTTTCATTCTCACTTTCAACCACAGCCAAATCATATCCCAGAGACTTTACTTGTTCCTTAAGCTGTGTGGGCGTAATGATGGATGGGAAATATTCAACTTCAACATTATTTTGAGTATAACTCACGCTGGCTTCTACCACGCCATCAAGTGCCTCAAGTAAGGTTTGTATGTTCATGGCACAGGAGGTGCATGACATGCCTACAATTGGAAATTTTGTTCGAACCGAGGCGACATTATAACCTATGGACTTAATTTTTTGAACCGCTTCTTTAACCGGATTTTCTCCGTCATACTCCAGAAGGGCTCTGTGATTGTTAACATCTACCAAGTGTTTTTTAAGGCCGCTTACCTGATTTAAAGAATTGTCGATAATTAAAGCACAATGCTCACTGTCGGCGCCTATTAACGGAATAATTACTTCTTTGCTCATTTTTTGTATTTAATGTTCATGCAAATTAAGAGCTCCAAAAGCCAACCCATGTTATGATATTTTTAGGACGTGTTACGATTTTTATTGGTTATATTTGATCCAGAGGCTGCCTTAAGTTTTGGCTTACTTTTCGATAATCCGTAATGGTAATGCCAGTGCTCTTTTTAAATTGATAACTCAAATAAGCGACACTGCTGTATCCCATTTCGAAAGCTATCTCATTGAGTGAAATCTCATTGAGCGAGACGAGTTCCTTTACTTTTTCAATTTTTTGTTTGATGATATACTTTTCTAGGGTTACTCCTTCATGCTCTGAAAATAAATGACTTAAGTAGTTGTAGTCTCTGTTAAGCGCATTTTCAAGGTAGCTTGAGTAATTCAAGGGCGAATGATGGTTGCTATGGTGTATTAAGTCAATCACTACACTTTTTATTTTCTCTATGGTTTTATTATTTTGATCATAAATCAACTTAAAGCCCAAATTTTCAAGGCTTTTTTCAAACTCAGAAAGTGCTTCATTTGTTAAATTTTCGACCACTTCCACTTCTCCAAGTTCAACGGAAAGAGGTGTAAAACCCATACGTAAGATTTCCTTTTTAACGGCCATCTTGCATCGGTCACACACCATATTTTTAATAGTCAGTTTCAAAGTGTGGTAGTTTCAATTTTTAAAAAGTGATCACTGTGGGCATGGGAACTTATTAAAACTTTAACAGCTTTACGGAAATCACTTCTTTCTCAGAGTATAATTTTAAGAAGTAAATTCCTTTGGGCAAGTGAGCATTCTGTATTTGAAAATCAAAATCTCCGGAGTTAATTTTTGCTATATCTTGATTCATATTCTGCCCAAAACTATTGGTTAAGCTAACCTGAAAGGCTGACTGAGCATGACCTGTGACGTTCCAATGCATAGGACCAGGGTTAGGATGCACAGATAGTTTTATGGACATTGAAGTCTTATGGACTTTGGCACTGCTGCTGGTATCGATTACAATAAATGAGCCCATCATGCCATCGTCTTCGTGATGAAGTAGATGACAGTGGTACATATAAGGAACCATTTCGTCGGCGAAGGTTTCAAACTTGGTAATGAATTTGACGCTGTCATTTGGCATAACCAAAACTACATCCTTCCAACCGGACTCATTTTTAGCCGGCTTAGTTCCACTTTTTTCAAGCACATTAAATTGTATGTCATGAATATGAAAAGGGTGCGCTATCATGGTTTTGTTAACCAGAGTCCATATTTCAACATCGTTCAGGAGCACCGTATCATTTACATATTCCATATCAAAGGATTTTTGATTTAAACCAAAAGGACCTTCTGCCAGATTGGGTTTGTCGGCAGGCAGCAGACGCAAGGTATCAAAAACAATCCTCCTGTTTTTTGTAAACGCGTCCGGCATAAATGGCGTCACTTTAAGAAGTGTTTTGGGAATGGAGGTCACAGGATTTGCTGTAGCAGTGACTACTTTGAGTTGCAATAGGTCAAAGTCAAGCCCATTTAAAAAATTGTCGTCATAATCGTGAATTTCATTTTCGGCATTTCCTACCGAATCCGATCCATATATTCCGGGCTTCATCTCAGAGGCGTAACTTTTTAGGTAAATATTTTGGCCAATTCCAGCACCAAAATCTATCAAAAACTCCGCGCGTTCACCCGGCGATAATAGCAGGCGCTTGGTGGCTAACGACGAATCCAATAGGCCACCATCGCTGCCTATTTGGTAAAATTCCTGGTTATTCGAAAATCCAAAATAATAGCTTCTCAAACTGCTTCCGTTCAGCAGGCGAAACCTTACTACCTGAGCCGGCACATTTAAGATTGGGTTCAGAGTGCCGTTTACAAATAAGGCGGTATCCATATCGGTGGCAATGGCAATTTGTTGCAGCTCGTCGAAGGCCTTGCTTTGAATACAAAGTGGGAAATCGTCGATACCGTAGGATCTTGGCAAATTTAATTTGGCTTCGTCCTCATCCTTCACAATAAAAAAGCCGGCCAATCCTCGCGACACCTGTGGATCGGTTTGAGAGGCCCCATGGGGATGGTACCAAAAGGTGGCTGCATTGTTTCTTATTTTAAAAGAAGGACTCCAGGTAGTTCCGGGATTGATGATTTGGTGCGGTCCTCCGTCATGTTCAGCCGCAACATGCAAACCATGCCAATGCATGGTGGTTCGAAGCGGTAACTTATTTATGACGTTTAATACAATGCTGTCGCCTTTGTTTACCTGAATAGTTGGAGCCATCCAAGGGCCATTCACTCCGTAGGTGGGGGTGTTTAGGCCGGCATAAAACATTTGCTGGCCTTGCCGCACCTCGAGGTTAAAAGTTTTGCCGGTAAGCAAAGGCGGCAGGTATAAGGCATTTTGCGCTGTAAGACCTTGGAGCTGCAGTAAAATGAGAATGAAGAGGCATGGTTTTAGTCGCATGGTGAGTAATATATTTTTTTAAAATAATGTTTTGATCCTGACAATTTTACAACATACATACCTGCTGTCAGGTCAGGTAAACTAATCTCCATTTGACTGTGAACAGGGCTGCTAAGTACTTCCTTTCCATGGAGATCAACAATTTGAATGTTTGAGTAGAGGTTGTTAAGCTGGCCTATGTGCGCCTTGTTTTTATAAATTTGAAACGAAGGTTCAACAGGTTTTGTATTTGAAACATTGGCCGCCGACTTGGTTTCAAGTATCCAGGTAAGGGTGTCAATCACTTCAGGGGTCAACTTCTCCCAAACGGCATATTGCACAAACGCTTTTCCCTGAAAGTCAGCCGGGTCAACTGCTACCGATATCAAACCATAGTCGCCCGGAAATACAGTATCCATGGTTCCGGACTCGGGAAAATCTGAAAAACAGTGCCCGTTATCACATAAATAAGAAGTCCAGGTCGTTGGAACGGATACCGCAAGCCTTTGCCAACTGAAAATGAGTTTAGATTGGGTAAGGTTTTTTTGCTCAATAATAAAGTGGCTAATATCGTTGAAGGGAACTACAGCCATGATGGTATCATTTGGGAAAATGGAATACCTTTGGGTATGGGCCAGTTTTGGGAAAAAACTGAAGCTAAAGAGGAGGGTAAGCGCGACAAACTGTTTCATTTTAATGGCTTACTTTCAATAGCCTGGAATGGCTCTCTCCTTGTAAATTGACTCTTAAGAGATAGATTCCATTTGGAATATGGTTAATTTTAAAATCCTTTTCAAAACTTTGCGTATGGCTTGCTTCTTCAGTGAGAATATCTACTAATTTTCCTTTTAAGTCAATGATTTCAAGTTTCAGAATACCATTTTTTTGAGATTCGATAGAAACATGGATATAATCTGAAGCCGGATTGGGATATATGCGGATATTCTTGAGACCTCCACCTAAGTTTTTAGCTACTCCTGTACCATTTTCTTTTATGCTGAGTTTAGAAAGATACGTCTTATCGTCTTCCTTGTGGCCGTCGAAATTTGAATTGAAAGCACCGTAAAATGTTACATTCCCTGTTCCTGATTTTGGGGCAACCCAATCAAAGCTCCAAGATAAAGTATTAATTCCTTCAACCCCATTTTCGGTATAAGTAATATATTTTTTTTCGCCTACCAATTTGGTTCTAACCGTATCCGTGACGATGATCTGCCCCAACAAGTCCCCTTTTAAATTTTGTGGCGAGACTTCAAATCCAAATCGGGTTGCACCATTTTCATTGTTACTCGCAGTTATGGTGTATTTTTCTCCGGGAATATAACCTGTAGATGGGATATTGGAAGTAATCCAATTCTCGACCGGAACTGCAACCCCACCGTGACAGTTAGTACAATTTTTTAAGGAATCACCGGGTGATCCGGTAAAACCTGGCGCGGCACCATCTTTTTTATTTAGTTTATCTGCGTTAAACGATTGCAACAAAAGGATGGCGGCAAACAACAAAAAGGAGAAAGGGATTAATTTTTTCATGATTAATTTTTTATGATAACCGGTTTGGTTATCGAAGAATTGTTCGTTTGAATCCTTATGAAACTGATTCCATTTGGCAAATCTGAAGTACTGAATTGCGTGCTGAAAAGACCGGAGTTTTGAAAATCGTTGTTTATAATTTTAATTGGTCGTCCCATTACATCCAACAGCTCGATCATAAGTGAAGTGGGTTCGCTTAATACGATGGAAACATTTGCGGTCTGGTTTATTGGGTTCGGATAAATGCTTGTTTCTGACATGGGATTCGAAACATTCCCAGCGCTTGCCGAACTTCCAAACAATTTCAAAATTTCACTTTTCATAATGCTCGTATCGCTTGTATTGAAACTGAGGGTAGAAAATAACACCTTGTGGTCTTTGCCACCTACCAATACGACGGTTGGCATCCCAAATCCTCCGTACTGCGCCAAATGCGAAGCCCCGCTATCCATAGGGGTGTATAGCTCACTTAGGTTGTTTGAAGAAACCCAGGTCGAAGAATAATCGCAGGTGGTTGAATTCTGAAATGGAAAGGCATAGCCTTTGATTTTACCGGGATATTTAACAGAGAGTTTTTTAGTCATGGCCTGAATTTTTGAGGCCGGTGGGGGACAAGTGCCGCAGCTTGGCATATAGTAAAATAAGACAACGGCTTTGCCTGAGTCAAGATCTTGAAACAGGTTGACATACTTGCCCTTACAATCATATCCAGAAAACTGATAGGCTGTTTGCGCCTTAGCGATAGTAAATGAGAGTATAAGGGCAATACTTAAAAAGAGATTTTTTTTCATTGCTTTTGTTTTTATAATGTGTTTGTAAAAAATATGAATACATAATAAATGACCGGATTCTTGCATAAATCCGACTCAACCAGGAGTAAGAGTAATTCTAAATTAAGAAGACTTTGTTCACCAGATAGACTGGGTGAGTTGCCGCCCCGGGCGGGTATAAATAGCTTTGTGAAAAGGACAGAGAAACAGGGTTAAAATAGACTGACTGCAGCAAGAGTTCAGTTGCAGCCGGCTCCTTTACAATTAACCTCGGCTGTGTGGTTGAACTCTTTATGCTCTGCTCCGTATCCTTAATTTTAAGAACGACCAACTCGTCCTTACAGCAATCCTTTTTCATAGATTCACTGCCGCAGGAACAGCAGTTTTCATCGGTTGATAAAATGGAAACCGAATCCAATTCTCCGCCGCAATAATGCATAACCAAGGTAGTACCGATGGCAGGCACCAGGTAACACAGTATTAATAATATGGCGGCGAGCTTCTTCAAATTATATTAACAAAGTTAAGTTTTTTTTTATTTAGAAATAAATTTTCTAAAAATAGGTGGAAAACCCGGCCTGAATTATACCGGTTCTTGAAGGTGGGTTGCCTAATAAATCTATGTTTTGGTGTAACCTATAATTGAATCGAAGCACGGTGGTTCCTGCAGGTCGAAATGACAATCCGGGTGCAATGGCCCACATTTCGTCGTATATTTTACCTCCTGTTTCCCTGAATGTATGGGCATTGTAGTCGAGGTATTCGAGTCGAATGGCGGCATTAATTTTTGCTTTGTTCCAACCCAGCATAGGTTTTTGAATCAGGGTGTAAACAAAATCTACATAAGAGCCCCATTGATTTTGTGCGTAATTTTGAGTGTAAGAGGTGGGTACATCTACCTTCAGCCAAGAAATTTCAGCGCTTATATTTAATTTATTTCGCAACAAAGAAGTATTACAGTCGATGGCCCATAATTGCATTTTGCGTTTTTTATCGAGCGTCAGACCATCTATTTGAAATGTATTGTAAATCCCGCTCATGTGTGAAATGCCTATTTCTCCAAAGTTTCGCTTTCTCAAGGCTATTTTACCTGTAAAGAGGGGCATTCCATTTGGGCTCTCTTCAAAGCGGGCCGGATTCAACTTTCCGGCGGCCAGCGAGGTACGGTTGTCGGAGTTGGATATGATTTTATCGTCGAAGCCATTGGTAAGGTATGCTTCATATCCAATAATTACTGCATGTGAAAAGTACTTTCCGTAAAGGCCAAAACCGACATTGGACAACGTAGAGGGGATGATGGTGGTGGCCGAAAGCGGTCGATCGATGAATTCCCATCTCGGTCCGTCGTGGTTTTGATTGAATGCCCCAATAGGATTCATGACAATACCTCCCCTTAAATTGAGAAGGGGGTGAAATTCCATATCCATAGCGGCAAACTCTAAATTGATTTCCTTTGTGCCATCTTCTAATTCAAGTTCCGACAAAAATTTTATCTTTTTAGCAATGGTGGCCGAAAAAAATAGGGTCATACGGCGCATTTGAAAGGAGAGGCCGTCTGAAACACCATCGGTACTGGCGTACTGTGTATTGGCCTCTAAATAACCCCCTATGGCAATAGGTAACTTGCTTGCGGTTAAAAAGGGCCGGTTGTAGACGGCATCCATGTTCATTTTGGTAGTGGATGTATCCTTTAGGGTCTTTTTTAACACAAGCGAATCCAATTGACCATATCCCGGATGGAAAACGCAGGAAAAATTAACAATGAGAATGATCTTATAAATGGATAACCAAGGTTTGTTCATTTTCAGAGATTTTAAAAATTTTTAAATTTTCTTCGGCCGGAGGATTTAAGACTTCCCCCTTGTTCGAAAACTCACTTCCATGACAAGGGCAAATCAAATAGTTCCCCTCAGGTTTGAGTTCGCAGCTCTTATGTGTGCACTCTAGCAATAGCGCCGAATAGCTTGAATCGGCCAGTTTGTATACACAAATGGGAAAGTTAAATTTCTCGGTTTTTAATAACACAAATTTTCTGTAACCCTTATCTTGCTTACCCTCAGTCATAAACTCAGATTTTAATAGGGTGATTTGATTTAGCTCCAGGGCGTGTTTGGCATAATAGTAAGGAGTTTGACATCCCTGAAAAACATACGGCAGCAGTAGGCCTGTACAAACCAAACCGCAGGATTTAATAAAATCAATTCTTTGCATCAAAGGGATTCCAGGAATTTAATTAATTTCTTTTGATCGGACAGCGACAGTTCCTTATACTTCATCGCGCTTTTCTCTGCTTCTCCTCCATGTAAGGCAATGGCCTCTTCGATGCTCTTGGCGCGACCGTCATGAAGCAAAAAGTAAGCACCTCCCTGTGAGTTTTTTGAAAGACCAAGGCCCCAAAGGGGTGGTGTTCTCCATTCGGCTGTTGTGGCAGAGCCTTCGGTATACTTATCGTCGAGCCCGGGTCCCATGTCGTGAAGAAGCAAGTCGGTGTAAGGGTGAAAAATCTTGTTTGAAAGAGCCTCCACATCCGAAACTGAAGTTTTAAGAGATTGCTTATGACATTTTTCACAACCTATACTCAAAAAGATTGTTTCTCCTTCGATGACCTCTGCATTTGAAATATTTCTTCGAGGTGGAACCTTTAGGGTTTGCAGGTAAAAAACCGCATCATGAACCGTAGTATTTGTGACTTCCGGGAAATGTTCTTTTCCGCTGTAAGTATCAAAAGCTTCAAAACTCGAGGTAATACCCATGTCCTGGTTGTAAGCGTTCACGGTTTGATGCAGTAAATTGAAGGCAGATGCCTTTTTCCCAAAGCGACAAATGAATTTATTGTTTTTTGAGATGGCGTGAGATGGAGGCAAAATGTACTTAGGCAATAGTTTCCAATTTGGAATGCCTGAAATGCCGTCGGCATCTAAATCATTCGGATCCGACATTTTTATGATATCCTCATCTGCGACAAGCTCCAAATAGCCCAAACCGGTATTGGCAGGCGGCATAAATTTAGAAAAGGAAGCGTTAGCGGGAATGTGTTCGGCTTTAAATCCCGGTATGGCACGGTGCTGAAGCTGCGGTCCGCCCTGATTCAAAAATTTATTTCCGCTGCTGTCAGTCTGACCAAATCGTGTTAAGGTGGAAAAAGGATGCCCTTTGCCATCGCCTGCATGACAGCTGCCACACGAAGTGGCCACAAACAAAGGTCCCAAGCCTGTTTCTGCTGTAAAAATGTCGTCGTTAAAGGCTATGTCGCCGGCAATAAATTGTTTGAGTTGGGCTGGGGTCAGACCTTCTACCGGGCCATCGAGCAGGTCTTCATCGGCCGGACTTTTTGGTAAAATTTTGTCGCAACCTGTAAAAAGAAAACAGAGCAAGACGCTGACGTAAATAAGAAATAGATTCAACCGCTTCATGGTCATGGATAATCCATGCAAAATTGCAAAAATAATTTGTATTACCAAAGAAAAAAAATTAGGGATGCCTAATTAATGAAATTTAAAACATACTAATAAGTATATTTGTAACCAGATTCGAATTCATGCAAACACACTCTGAGGAGAACTATTTAAAAACGATTCTCAAATTGAGCCGCGATGGCGATTATAAAATCAGTGTAAAATTGGTTGCAGCCAGTTTAGGCAACAACCCTGCATCGGTTATCGACATGATAAAGAAGCTAAAGGAAAAAGGTCTGGTAGGGTATGAGAAAAGCAAAGGCATGAATCTAACTGAAGAAGGATTGAAATCGGCGCTCAGCATTGTGCGAAAACACAGGCTTTGGGAAGTTTTTTTAAAGGATAAGTTAGAATACGACTGGGCAGAGGTCCATGAAATTGCTGAACAATTGGAACATATCAAGCAAAGCGAGCTGGCCGACCGCCTCGATAAGTTTCTCGGCTTTCCTGAATATGATCCTCATGGAGATCCCATTCCAAAAGCTGACGGGAATTTTCCCAATACCTCAAAACAAACGCTACTTGAAATAGGAAAACTCGAAACTTGCAGGGTGGTAGCTGTTAAAGATACGTCGAATGAATTTTTGAGTTATCTGCAATTGCTCGGAATAGGCATCAACACCCATTTAAAGGTCAACGATAAAATAGGATTCGACGAATCCATCGTGATTGAAATTGACAAAAAGAGAGTGACCACCGTTTCGAAAAAATTTGCTGAGAACGTTATGGTTTTGTGAGAAGGTAGGGTATAGACTGAAATAGATTATTTCATTTTAACCACCATGAAGTTTTGACTAAAAATTAGACTTGGTTAGGTAATGTTGGATGCAAATGTTTAAAGTTTAGCTCTTTTCGAACAACTCCATCAATAAATCCACATTTAAGGGCTTTGTGAGTAAATCCAAAACATGGGGCTCAGCTTCAGCTCGTGCGGTATCGTCCTTATCGATGGATGAGGATACCATCACCACCTTTATTTTTTGCAATTTCTGCTCGGGTAGATTCTTATAAGCGGAAATAAAATCAAAGCCATCCATAATTGGCATGTGAATGTCGAGCAGAATGAGATCCGGCATCTCATTTAAGTCTGTGTTATTTAGATAATCCAAAGCCTTATTGGCTTCAGAAAATTTTTGAATGCTTTGAGCAACATCTTTTAATTGAAGAAATTTTTCGTTCAGAAATAAATCGAATTCATTGTCATCAACCAGCAGGATGTTAAGCTTCCGATGCATCATTTTTTTTATTTGGAATTTGAATTTCGAATTGAGTGCCTACATTCGGGGTTGACTCAACACCAATAGTTCCTGATATTTTATCTACCGATTCTTTTACAATAAACAATCCAATACCAGAGCCCTGCTTTTTGTTTCCATTTTGAGCGCGGTAAAACATTTTAAAGATGCTTTCGATATGGTCGGCATGTATTCCTAACCCGTTATCTGAAATTTTAAGAATAGCCATTTCTTCATTGCTCTCAACTTCTATAAGAATTTTTGGCTCAGATACCAGAGGATTTTGAAACTTCATGGCATTTGAGATGAGATTATTAAGGATGATTCGAACCCTGAATAAATCATTGACAAACTCGGCACCTTGATTTATTTTTGTTTCAAAGTTAACCTTGAGGTCTTGATTTTGCAACATTCCAATGACCTCTTCAACCAATTCCTTAAAGTCAATATTGGTATGTTCCAGGCTTGCTCGGGTGTTTTGGTAATACGCAATAAGGTTTTTGATGTACTCGTCGAGCTTTAAAATATTGCTTTCAATAATATGGATGTATTCCGGATTATAGTTCGCCTCCAATTTGCTAAGCTGTACAATACCTAATATGGACATGAGGGGAGACCTCAAATCATGAGAGGCGCTGTAAATAAATCTGTTAAGTTCATCATTGGTTTTTTCCAGTTCAAGGTTTTTAATTTTTATTTCCATGCGGTTGTGATACAAATCTTCACAACTCTCAATCATCATTTCAAGTTTATCCCAATCCCAGGGTTTTTGTACATATTTATTTACTTGCCCCCGGTTAATGGCTTCAATGACATCATTCAAATCGGATTGACCAGTTATGAGCAAGCGGATCGAGTCTGGACTTAAAGGAATTGTTTTTTCAAGAAACTCAGTTCCTGAAATGGCAGGCATTTTTTGATCTGTGAGTATAATTTGAATTTCAGAATTGCTTAACATTTGCAAGGCTTCCTCCGCATCCGTCGTAGTTTGAACATTATACTTCCTTCTAAAATGAGCCTTAAAGGGGACGAGATTGTTCATGTCGTCATCCAGATAAAGCAGGTTCATTTTATTCTTCGTTTCCTCTATTTCCATGTTTTCTATGCAAGCGTTTTGTTAAGTATCAGTGTTATTTTAGTCCCTACGTCAGGTGTGCTGTCAATATCTATTTTTGCCTTATGACTTTCTATAATTCCAAATACAATTGACATGCCCAACCCGGTACCTTCACCAATCGTTTTGGTCGTAAAAAATGGTTCAAATACCCTTTGCTTAACTTCCTCTGTCATTCCCATACCTGTGTCTTCAACGCATATATGCACCTTTTCATCTTTAAAGAAACTTGAAATGGTAAGCGTATGCTCGCTTCTGGCCTCATATTTTTCCATGGCTTGTATGGCATTGTTAATGATATTCATGAGAACCTGGTTTAACTTACCCGGATAACATTCAATTTTTGGGAGTTCCCCCAAATTCTTTACAACTTTGATGTTTTTCGGTATCGTACTCTTGAGTAGTACCATCGTTGACTCAATTCCCTCATTGAGGTTCGAATCCTGAATATCGCTCTCATCTAAATGTGAGAAGTTTTTCAATCCCCTTACGATTTCGGCGGTTCTGTTAGCTCCATCAGCGATTCCATTGAGCAACATGTCGATTTCCTGTTTTACATAATCCAGATCAATTTCTGTCTTTAATTTTTCTATATCGGCCAGCTTTTCTGTCAGGTTCTCCTCGTTCTCGATGCCCTCATATTTTTGAAGGATGTTAAGAATATCCGTGATGTCCAATTGCAGGGGTTGGATATTGGCTTTTACAAAATTGATGGGGTTGTTTATCTCATGGGCAATGCCTGCTGTAAGCTGACCTAAAGAGGCCATTTTTTCAACCACGACCAGTTGGCTTTGTGCATTTTTTAAATCGGTTAATGCTATGCCTAATTCAGAATTTTTGTCCTCTAATTCCAGGGTCCGTTCTTGTACTTTTTTTTCCAAGAGGATATTTTGCTCCTTTATCAATTTTTCATTTGCCCGCAATGCTGCCAAAGCCTCTGCCTGAGATTTCTTTCTTTCTTCCTTATACATATTGATTCGGTCGGCCAAAGCGAAAGAAAGTAAAACCACTTCCATGGCCGAGCCCAGAGGCATCATATAATTGGTGAATGCATTGTATGGCAAAACGCCTAAATCCTTCATCACATAAATACTAACGCCGGTGAGAAATATGGTCCATGCCAACAAAAAGAACAAGGCGGGCCTGTATCCTTTTTTATAAATCCTATAGGCGATCCAAAGCATATACATGGATACACAAATCGCGCAAGACTCAATCAGCTTAAAACTTAACTCAAAAAAACCAAATACAGAAAAAAGCGATGCGATGGTGTAGGCGATGAGGAAATGCCTAAAGTACTTGTCGTATTTTGGAAAGAATAATCTTGTTCTCAGAAACACTCTTATAAAAAGAATACTTGCCATTCCAACCAATGGTGGAAAGATGAAAGAACTGTAACGGGCCAAAACCGGCAAATTGGGCCATAAGTATTGATAGGTATAACCAAGGATGCTTCCCTGTGTGATAATGACTGTGACCAGATAAAGTATATAGTAGAGGTAAAGCTTGTCTTTGACTGTAAAAAAGAGAAAGGCATTGTAAAAGAACATCACCAGCATGATGCCAAAAAATATTCCTACAAGAATGTCCTTTATTTTATTGACTTCAAATATGGATTCTTGAGTACCAATGGTTATGGGCACTTGAATGTTATCTCTTGCTCTTACCTTAAAGTAGAGTACCGTTTCCTGGTTAGGATGAAGCTTCACCCTAAAAATATAATTTGGGTCAAAAAATTCACGGTACCCGAACGGCAAAATTTCACCCCCTTTCGAAAGCTGGTAAACCCCTAAGCTGTTCGGATGATAAAAATCTACTTCATCAAGACCTGGTTGCCCAATTTCAAGCAAAAAATCTTCTTTTTCACTCTTATTCTTCACAATAAGTTTTAACCAAAAACTCGAGTTGCTGATTCCGAAGTTTGGGATATTAGATTCAACCCGCTTAAAATCTTTAGAGGCCGTAACTTCGTTAAAATTAAACGCATTCTTTTTGTCCTCAAGGTAAAAAATGTGGTTCTTTACATTGATCGGTCGATGCAATTCTTTAATTACAAGTTGTCCTTGCCCCTTGACTGCAATTAAATGCAAGGCTAAACAAATGATATAAAGTCTTAATTTCATCTTTAAAATATCAAATATTCAATTTCAATTTATAATGAATAAACACCTCCTCGCCTTTTGGCGATACTTCTAAAAACTCCTGGTTTGGCGTATTTCGCAAACTGAGCATTCTTTCCTGGTCAATTTTCTCGGCGGTGTCAAGATCTTTTGCATTTAAGATACCCAATACCCTGGCTACATAGTTGGCATTGGGATACATAAATTCTCCTTTATCTCCTAAATCGCCATTTACAACGAAGCCGACTTTTCTGAACATAGGCATGGTGTAGTCGGCACAGATGCCCATCAGGGTTTTACAACTCACCTGATTTGTAACGGATATGCCTGCCCGGGTGAGGAGTAGGCTTATTCCATGACCTGCTATGGATTTTGAATTCCACAAGGCGCACAATTCTCCAACCCCGTCATTAAAATAACTTTTTACAACCTCATGAATACTGGGGTCCATTTTTCCGATGGCAAGCTCTACCGGCAGCATTCTGCCTTCTGTCGCAAGCTGAATTCTGATTCCGCCCACAACTATACCTTCCTCATCCTCAGCTACTATTCCATACACATTATCCCAATTCGTCCATTGCTTGTTATTAGAGGTAATATTGGTTATCCCATACTCTTCCAATACCTTGACATGCCCGTGCAAAAACATTTCAGCGGTTAGCGGATCTGCTTTAGGGTAAAAGGCTCTCAAGGTTAACGTCTTCATCTCTCTGTTTTTATTAAGACATCAGAGACACCTCTTCGGAGTGATACTTGTGTTGGTGGCTCACTGATTGACATTCTGAATAAAAAAATATTTGTATATGCCTGATCTTCCTCAAAGATACTAAGAAACTCTTGCTCAAGATTTTTTAAAGTTTCCACCATTTCCGGCGAGTGACTGTTTTTGTGCTTTATCCAGTCAAAAAAGAATATAGGTGCAGAGATCGGATGAATGGCGATGCCTGATTCATTGCACATCAGCCATACTCTTTGTAAATTTTCACCTCCTCTCAGCCAGGGGTTTTTTGAGTCGCTTTTTACTCGTATTAAGCCAATTGCAGAAGATTTTCTAATGGCATCTCCTGTAATTTTTTTAAATCCATTGCCTCCTTTCCATTCTCTTACCAAATTGATGACCTGAGTTTCGGAGGCTACTTTCATGGCTGTTTTTTCTAAATTGTTCAACTCAAGGGTCTCAATGTCTAACCCGTCTCTGGTAGCCTTCACTTCGTCCAGGGTCCATCGGATCTCTTTTTGAAAAAAATCCTCATGACCCAGAGGATGCAAGAATCTCAGCTTTTCAACCCCTGAAACAATGTGACTGATTTTTTCTATATCGCCCGGGTTTTCAATAAATGAAAAATACCCATCTTCCAAAACTGCTTTGCTTACTGACTCAAATAGGGTGGAATCGATTTTCATGTCTTTTCCTTTTTTCCTATTGGTACATCTTTTTCTGATCGCTCCATAGAGTAAGCTATCTAAAGCTGATGTACTCATCTGATTGGCTTCAAATCTTATTCTGGCCATGAGGGCAGGCTCAGTGGCGATTGGCTCATATTCAACCATCACGTTGAAATGGTTCATGGCTGCTGAGAGTTTCAAATTTTGAATGGCGGCCCCAAGACCTATTCTGGCTAAATTATTAAAGGGATCGCTCCAGGCATAGGATTTCTCATGGTCGTGAAAAAGAAATAACTCACCTCCGTCGAAAAACCATTTCCAGGGTTGTTTATTTCCTGCCGACGGAGCTTGAATCGCATCAGAAACCCAATGCTCTATTTGTGTAGAAACAATTTCTAAATTGGGATATCTATGTTGAAGCTTGCCTATGATGCACTTGATTTTGTCAAGATTTAATTTTTCAGGCCCAAGATCTGTAACCGACTCTACCTTGGGTATTTCATGCGAAACATTCTTCTTGTCGCAAATAATTTGTTCAATGTCAATATGGTATCTTCCCGATTCGGTATAAGTTCCCAACAGTATTCTCCTTGCTACATCCGCAGTAATACCGCCTCCCATCGCCACCGCACTTGCAAGCTGAGGCCATGTATTGATCGATTGTTCTATTTCAAGCATTGAGGCTTTCAGACGTGTAGAGGAAGTATCCAAACCCAATATATCAATCATATACGGAATTTTGTCCTCTGTGGTTTTTAAATTTTTGAGTGTGCTTATATCCAAATGATTGACTAAGCCATGCAAAATATCCCTTTGAGGTTCAAGGTCGAATCGCTCTACGTCCACCATGCACCTGTCGCTTGCCTCCATTAACACAGGAATTCCCAATTCCCGAGCCTTGTACCTGCTCAGAAGCTTAATATCAAATCCATCCGATTCCTCAATAACCAAATCAAGCAAACCCTCCTCTGCAAAAAAGGTATTCATGTTTTCTTCACTTAGCCCCTCCGGAAAACATTTCACTTTTATAAAGGGATCAATTTCGGCGATTTCCTGAGCAACAGAATACACCTTTAACAAGCCCAAGTTGTGAATGCCTGTTCTGATTCGGTTATAATTGGTAAGTTCCAGGCTATCGAAATCGGCGAGTCTTATTTCACCACAGATCCTCTCCATGCTCAATGCCAATGAAACCGATTGACCAACGGATAATCCAATGACCCCTATTTTTTTTTCCTTGAGGATATTTTGCTCGTCTATGGTAATTTTATTCTTATTTCGGCTTGTTCGCACCTCTACAAATTCATCCTCATCCATGGTATGAACCAATCTGTTCGACCATGGGTAATAAACCCAAACGCCGTAATCCTCTTGCTTTAAGGGCTTGATATGTTCATAAACCAATTCCGTAAGCTCATTGTCGTCATATTTGATAGAGGGGTTTCGGGTTTTTATTAATTCTTTAAGGGTAGGAACCAAATGGTCATAAATCTGCACCCCAGGAATATTTAATATTTCTGAATATGCCGCTTTATCTCTATCACTGCTTGTCCTGAGCAGAACCGGTCTGAACTTATTTTCCAATTTAATTTATTATTCTGAGCTTCGTCCTATATAATCAACTTTCTATCTCTCCAACCAGTCAGTAGTCTATCTAGCAAAGGTCTATTTTTTTTTAATTTTAATAATTTAATTAATTAACACTCCGAATTTTATATTGGCCAGTCTATAAATTTAATAAAGTATTTGAATTATACATTTTTTAATTATCTTTGTATTAGCTATTTACAAAATAGTAGACTTTAAGGTTATTACTACTTGCGATATTCTATTTAATGGAAATGGAAAATAAACTAGACATTAGTGTGTTATACGTTGATGATGAGGAAAATAATTTAAATGCTTTTAGGGCAACCTTTCGCCGTGATTTTAAAATTTATACTGCAATTTCAGCTGAGATTGCCAAGGAAATTCTAAAAAATGAAGACATTCAAATCCTAATAACCGACCAAAGAATGCCTGTAACCACTGGTTCTCAGCTTTTGGCTCAGACTGTAAAAGACTACCCCGATCAAATCCGCATTTTATTAACAGGTTTTTCAGACATTGACGCCCTTCGCGACGCCATTAACCTAGGACAAATTTATTGTTATCTGCAAAAACCTTGGAACAATGAAGAGCTCAAGTCTACCATTGAAAAGGCCTATGAAGTGTACAGATTAAAGAAGGAGAAGGAGGAATTGACCGAGAAGTTATTCACGACCAATGAGCAACTTGAGTTCTATTTGAGACAGAAACTGTTATCCTAAATCGTACGGCTATTATTTAAATACTGAATTCTGAGGGCAAAAAAATTTGCGGATTCCTTATCTGAATAGGATTCTCTCTATTTTGTTTGTGTCATCCGGCATTTAAAAAACCTAATTTTGCCCGAATGAAAAATCAAAAATTATTTACTTTATTTTTACATGTAGGCCACATCGAAGGCGTGTCGTATTTGGTTTTGCTGCTTGTAGCCATGCCTTTAAAATATGTATATCAACAACCAGAGGCCGTACTCTTTACAGGTTATCTCCATGGTTTTCTTTTTATAGCCTACTGTATTCTGTTATTGTTGGTCATGGTCAAATACAAATGGTCTATGGCTAAAGCTTTTTTGGCATTTACTCTTGCACTTTTGCCGTTAGGTACGTTTTGGCTGCACAAGTTCAGACCCGAAGCCATTCAAGAGGCATAGAATAAGGGTTTTCCGGAAAATATACCCAAGCACCTCGCCTATATTTCTAGCATGTTTAACAAGACAAAGCCTTAACTCCTATTTGAGAAGGTCTTCTTGGCTTAGAACTAATTTCTGAATTAAAAAAAAAGGCCGTGAATATTCACGGCCTTTTCTATAAGCATAAAATTGTTTAGTCTACGATGAAATTTTCTGAGTGATTGAAGGAATCTCCCTGAACTTTTACGAAATACAATCCTTTAGGCAAACCTTCTGTTGTAAACTCAACACGGTTTAATCCGTTGTTGAATATTCTGTTTTCCAAAGTTTTAACCTCTTGTCCCATGGCATTAAATAAACTGATATTCAAGGTGTGTGGGTTGGTTAGTCTGAATTTTAAGGTCGTTTGCCCATTGCTTGGATTTGGATAGATTGCAAAGTTGTCTTTACCTCCATCAATGTCGTCGATTCCTGAAACAGATCCTGCTGAGTAATCGGATTGGTATACCTTTTTAGTAACGGCATCCTGAATAAATACAACTACTTCCAAATCAGAAAGTTCCTCTACAGAGTTTTCTGTCGCGGTATTAATTCTATTTGCAGCCTGGCCATCAGATGGCAATCTGTAGCTGCCTGGGAATGTGTAGGAAACGGTTGAATAGGTCTTTTCTACGTCCTGAGTTAAAGTTCCTAAATTTATACCACTCGCAGAAGGAACAAACTTTTTGAATACGTGAGCGAACTCAGTTTCTCCATTCGACTTTTTGTTGTTGTAAGTCGTTTTTTCATTGATGGCGATGTATAATTTTAAGTTGGTGTTATTGAATGCAATCAAAGGAGTAACCTTAACGTCAACAGTCACTGTGTTCACCTTTAATACGTGTTTGGCATTAATTTTAAGGAACGCAGGTTCTGCCTGAAACTGATCGAAGAGCGCAAGGGTGTAGTTTTGAGCATTTCCATCCCATCCGCCATCTACTTCCATTCGAGGGATGGAGTTAATGCCATAGGGCGTGGTTCTTCTGTTTACACTTTCAGTTGTTGCGTAGGGATCTCCGGTGCCTGGAAAGTCTTGCTGATATTTAATGACAGTGAACTTGCCCAATCTGTTCGGGAAAATTTTGGTATCGGTATTGACATTTCCTGGGGTACATGGTCCACATGTGGATGAAGTAAATATTTCGTTTAAGGTTTTTCTTTCCACCATACTCGGAACTACATTAATGGTTTTAAACACCGTGTCGTTTCCGGCCACGCCATCTGCAGATCCATTAACCATAGCCGGCCATATGGCTATTTTATAAACACCGGTGGCGCTTGGTGTCCAGGGTGTGGTGTGATTTACTGTTGCTCTACCGTTTACTGCAATTGAGGTGCTAATTTTAGCAGTGACTGGAGCGCCATTGTTAACTCTGTAGGCGAAGTCGAAATTAGATACCGATGTCTTTCCCTGGTTCATGAAAATTCCTGAAACCACATAAGGAGCCGTAGTAATTGCATAGTAATCGGCCATGTTTACTTTAAACGAAGCAAGGTCATTATCTGCCTGAACACCTGGTTTAAATGTGTAATAGGAGTTGTCGCTGGCGTTAAAAACATTAGTGGCAATATTGCCTGCCCCAAGGTTTGGAGATTCGGCAATGGATGTTGCTGTGGTGCTGTTGATTTGGATTCCTGCAGTAAGTTTTACGTTGTTGCCGCAAAGTGTACTGGTAGAGGTCACACACAATGTTTTCATATCGACGATATAAATATTGTTTGTGGATTCCTCAAATACCATACCCCAATAGGTCCACCCTGCTTGTATGTTTGGATCAATAAAATAACTGAACTGAACCCAGTGCTGACGATTTGGAGCTGTTCCAAGTGTCTTTGTTATAATGGTGCTTTTGTAGGTTGTGGAACCTGATACCTTGGTTTGTGGTTTAATACCCAGAACGCAAACCGAATTGTCGGGAATATTGCTGTTTGGTAAGGTTACGTTTGAGAAGGCAGTCAAGTTCGAGGTAGAAGAGGTCGAAAAAGTTAAAACACCTGTATTGGAGGCCTTGTACTGAGTAACATCGCTTCCGTTAAACTTAAAGGTAAAAGGGAGGGTTTGATTTGCAGTGTATGCCGGAGTCGAGGTGGCATCATCGGTCCAGATCACGCTCCAACCCGCGGGAGTTAAGGGATAAGGGTTTTCACCATCTTGGTTAATTTCGTTCGGGTTCTTTCCCTCATTCTTAAATGGAATGTAATAATACTGGCTAAATACTTGATTAATAGCAAGTAGAGCAATCAGTGTGAGTAATATTTTTTTCATGTTTTTTATATTGAGCAACAAATTTAGTAACATTCGGGTTATTTCAAATTTATTTCATCGAATTATTAAAAAATTACAAAACTTGGAGAGAACGTCAGAAAAGGAGAGGCTTACTTTAATTTTACAAAAACATGCGAGATGTTGTTTTTTCCTGTATCTCTTTCGTCAATTTGGATATTGTTTAAACTTTTTATCAAGGCCACTAATTTCTTAAACCCGTAATTTCTCGGATCAAAATCGGGTTGTTTTTTTGCCAAAAGATTTCCTAAATCGCCAAGAAACACCCATCCGTTTTCTTCGGCTAAATCGTTGATACTTTCAGTGATTAAACGGGTTAATTTCTCATCAATTTTGCCAACAGTTTCCGCACTTTTCTTTTGTTGTTTGCTGCTGACGTCTTGAGGCTTCGAAAAATCCTCGGCCTCCTCTAAAATTTCTATATAAATAAATTTGTCGCAGGCTGAAATGAAGGAGAGGGGTGTTTTTTTTTCACCCATGCCAAAAACTTTCATGCCGGCTTCCCTCAATCTGGAAGCCAGGCGCGTAAAATCACTGTCGCTCGAGACGATACAAAATCCATCGACCCTGCCGGTATATAAAATATCCATCGCGTCAATAATCATGGATGAGTCAGTGGCATTTTTCCCGGAGGTATAACTGAATTGATGAACAGGTGTGATAGAATTTTCAAGAAGAACCTTTTTCCAGCCGGAAACGGTTGGTTTTGTCCAGTCGGCATAGATGCGCTTAAAAGTAGGAACGCCATATTTGGTGATTTCTTCAAGCATGCCCTTGATATTAGAATAGGGAACATTATCGGCATCAATAAGTACAGCTAATCTCAGGTCGTTTTGTTTCTCCATTTTCTAATTGATTAATAGGTTCATTTATGCGGCTCAACGAAAATCATCGTTGAGAAGTTCAAGCGCTTCAAGGCTTGGAATTAAATCGGCTTCTTTCAGGGCATTCAGTGGTACGAGTGTTGTATTAATTACTGAATGTAGGTCTTTGCTTTCAGGCTCTATATAAATTAAACCGGTCAGGATTTCACCCTTGTTTCGGCTTTCATTCAATCGCGAAATGGCTGAATTTTTATCAGTGGGGTCCCAACCCGCATTGAGTTTGTAAAGATTTAAACTGGAACCGTCATGCAATTCCACCGATTGACTCTGCCCTTCGTGGTACTCAACTGTGATTTCCTTTTGGTAAGGGACAAAATCCAGCATGCCCGAAACTTCCATGTGGTCTCTTACGTAATCGTATGATTTGGTAGAGCCTACATTGTTGTTAAAAGTGACACAAGGCGATATCACGTCGATGAAGGCAAAACCTTTGTGCGACATAGCAGCCTTAATGAGCGGAATGAGTTGAGTTTTATCACCTGAAAAGCTTCTGGCCACAAAAGAGGCACCTAACTCCATGGCTAGACCAACCAAATCAATGGCATTAAACCTGTTTAAACTTCCCCCTTTACTCAGTGACCCTTGATCGGCAGTCGCTGAGTCCTGCCCCTTAGTCAATCCATAACAGCCATTATTCATCACAATATAGGTCATGTTCAAATTGCGACGAATCACATGTACAAACTGGCCCATCCCAATGGAAGCCGAATCTCCGTCGCCTGAAACCCCTAAGTATAACAAATCTCTGTTGGCCAGGTTGGCACCTGTAGCCACTGAAGGCATTCGCCCGTGAACGGAGTTAAAGCCATGCGAATTGTTTAAAAAATAGGCAGGTGTTTTTGAAGAGCAACCTATGCCCGAAAGCTTTGCCACCTGGTGAGGCTCAATGGCCATTTCGTAGCAAGCCTGAACGATGGCACCACTGATTGAATCATGGCCACATCCGGCACAAAGGGTTGAAATCACACCTTCATAATCTTTTTTTGAATAACCTAAAGTATTTTTAGGCAGCTCGGGATGGCGAAACGGGGGTTTTATGTACGACATGAATTCTCTTAATTTTTAATTTTACAACTCGTAATTTATGGCTTTGCTGTGGGAGTGAATTTCAGAAATTTCCGGTTTTATTTTCGGATACATTTGCTTTAAAATGCAATCTGCGGTAATGGGCATCCCATCATAATTTAAAATTTTTATTAATTTTTTTGGATTGATCTCAAGTTCATTTATCAATAACGACCTGAATTGTGCGTCTCTGTTTTGCTCTATCACAAACACGGTATCGTGTTCTTCTATAAAGGACTCGACGTTTCGAGTAAAGGGAAACGCTTTGATTCTCATGGCATCGATGAGTACACCATCTTGGTCTAATATATCCATGACCTCCAAGGCTGAAAACAGGGTGGTACCAAAAAAGATCATACCTGTTTTGCTCTTAGGATGTGGCTGGTAAAGCTCAGCTTCTGGCATAATGGTTTTTGCAGTTTCCCATTTCCGACTCAGTTTTTCCATATTTCTCACGTAAGCGTCACCGTCTTCGGTATAGCGCGCGTATTCATCTCGTGATGTACCTCTGGTTACAAAAGCTCCCTTAGTAGGATGGGCACCGGGGAGGGTTCTGGCTGTAATCCCATTCTTATCGCTATCAAGATAGCGGCCAAATTCGGTGAGGTTTTCGAGCTCCTCAAAACCCAGTACTTTGCCTCTGTCGAAAGTTCTGTTTTTATCCCAAGTAAATGGCTCCGACAGGTGTTCGTTCATACCCAGGTCCAAGTCGAGCATCACGATGACCGGAGTTTGAAGCCGTTCCGCTAAATCAAAAGCATCGGCACCCATGTCGAAACATTCTTTTGGGGTACTTGGGAATAAGAGCACCTGCTTGGTGTCGCCATGGGAAGCATAAGCGCAAATCATGATATCGGATTGCTGAGTCCGGGTAGGCATTCCGGTTGAAGGCCCGGTGCGTTGCACATCGAACAAAACGGTTGGGATTTCGGCAAAATAGGCAAGACCTAAAAATTCACTCATAAGCGAGATTCCCGGTCCGCTGGTGGATGTAAAGGCCCTGGCTCCATTCCAGCTGGCACCTATAACCATTCCAATGGCTGCAAGCTCATCTTCTGCTTGCACAATGGCGAATTTCTTTAAACCTGTTTCTGCATCCACTCTCAACTTGTTTGCGTACTTGTCGTATGCATCCACCAATGAGGTTGAAGGGGTGATAGGATACCAGGCGGCAACAGTTGCTCCTCCATAAATTGCGCCAAGGGCAGAGGCTGTGTTTCCGTTCACCACAATTTTATCCTTTACCAAATCTCTGCGCTCAAGTCGCATCGATATGGGGTATTTATGTTGTTCTTTAACGTAATTTACTCCTAGATTTACTGCATAAATATTGGGCTCAACTAACTTTGGCTTTTTAATAAATTCATCCTCAATTACACTTTTTACGGCTTCTAAATCGATATCCAATAAGGTGGCCAAAGCCCCGACATAGATCATGTTTTTAAACAACTGCCGCATTCTTGGGTCGGTGTATTCTCGGATACAAATCTCCATCATCGGAATTCCTATGTAGTGGATGTCTTCCCTAATAAATTCCTTGTGTAAGTTCTTAGTACTGTCGTATACGAAGTAACCGCCTGACTTTACGGTTGCCACGTCCTTTGCTAAACTTTGTGGGTTTAAACACACCATAACGTCTACCCCTTCGCGGCGACCGAGATAACCTTTTTCACTCACCCTTACTTCGTACCAAGTTGGCAGCCCCTGAATGTTAGAGGGGAAAACGTTTTTTGCGGTCATTGGGATGCCCATTCTAAAAATGGAAAGGGCAAACATCGTATTGGCACTGGCCGATCCGGTCCCGTTGACGTTGGCAAAACGAATGACGAAGTCATTTATTTTAATACTGTTGGCTTGCATTTAAATCTTTAAATCTTTTGGCTTTTTTTCTCTAATCTTAATTTTTAGGCAATTTTTGTACAGGTATTTCCTGCTTTGGTAACTTGATATATGTATTTCTGCATATCCCAGGCAGCGGTTGGGCAACGCTCTGCGCAGAGTCCACAATGCAAACAAACGTCCTCGTCTTTTATCATCACTCTCCCTGTTTTTAAGGTGTCTGAAACGTATAAATCCTGACCTAAGTTGCCTGCCGGGGCGAGAAGTCTTTGTCTTAAATCTTCTTCTTCGCCATTATTGGTAAAGGTGATGCACGTGGTCGGACAAATGTCAACACAGGCATCGCACTCAATACATCGGTCCTCCATAAATACTGTCTGAATATCACAATTGAGGCAACGCTCAGCTTCTTTGAAACCGGTGGCTAAATCAAAGCCCAATTCAACCTCCTTCTTACGGTCTTTTAAAGTCAGACTATGTGCGGCATGGGGAACTTTGTAACGGTCATCGGCAATAACGTCATTGTCGTAAATCCACTCGTGAATTCCCATTTTTTGACTGATGAGGTTGGTGTAGGGGGAGGGTCTTTCGATGAGCGATTTTGACTGACAAAAAAGGTCAATGGAAACAGCGGCCTGATGACCATGAGCTACTGCAGTGATCACGTTTTTTGGCCCGAAAGCTGAATCACCCCCAAAGAATACATGCTTTAGCGTCGATTGAAAGGTAACTGAATCCAGAAGAGGTAACTCCCATTTATCAAATTCCAATCCTAAATTTCTCTCAATCCATGGAAAGCTGTTTTCCTGACCTATCGCTACCAACACATCGTCGGCCTCTATAAACACGTCCGGTTCGCCTGAAGCAACCAACGACCGTCTTCCATTTTCGTCGTAAACAGGTTTCACTTTTTCAAAAAGCATTCCCTTTAACTTTCCATTCTCTGATTCAAATGACTTTGGAACCAGGTTCTCCATGATAGGTATACCTTCATGTAAGGCGTCTTCAATTTCCCAAGGCGAAGCTTTCATTTCTTTCATTGGGCTTCTTACCACCACAGTTACCGATTCACCCCCTAAACGCAATGAGGTCCGGCAGCAATCCATCGCTGTATTTCCGCCACCTAAAACAATGACTTTGTTGCCTATTTTAGAGGTATGCTCAAAGGCTACACTGGCCAGCCATTCAATGCCCACATGGATATGTGCCGCCGCTTCGTCTCGGCCCTTAAGATTGCTTAAATCTTTACCCCTTGGAGCTCCTGTGCCCACGAATATGGCGTCGTAGCCCTTATCTAAAATTTCCTTAAAGCTTGAAACATATTGGCTGAAATGGGTATGAATGCCTAAATCCAAAATGTAATTTACCTCTTCGTCCAATACGGTTTCGGGTAAGCGGAAGGAAGGTATCTGACTCCGCATCATGCCTCCTCCTTTTTTCTGCTCGCAATACAAATGTATTTCATAACCGAGTGGCGCAAGATCCCTGGCTACGGTTAGAGATGCCGGCCCGCCGCCAATAAGGGCAATTTTTTTGCCGTTGGAAACAAACGGAGCTTGCGGCATGAATGATTTTACTTCGCCCTTGTTATCGGCCGCTACCCGTTTTAATCTGCAAATGGCCACAGGTTCCTCATCAACCCTGCCTCTTCTGCAGGCAGGTTCACATGGTCTGTCGCAAGTGCGACCTAAAACACCGGGAAAAACATTCGATTCCCAATTAACCATATAGGCCTCGGTATATCGCTCTGCGGCAATTAAACGGATATATTCGGGCACAGGGGTATGTGCAGGACATGCGTATTGGCAATCCACAACTTTGTGAAAGTACTCAGGATTTTGAATATCAGTTGGTTTCAAGTTTTTTACGGGACTTTAAGTATAGGTGCAAATAAAAGGGTAATATTAGAGAAAATGAAAATAGAAAGCAATTTCACTCATCGGGAATTTATCGCAAATATTAAGGTTTGAAATAAGGCAGCTTAAACCCTTTGAAAAGTTTAATGATGAGGTTCAATTTATTATGATTTTGCGATCCGTTTCATTCGCAAACAGGGATCGATTTTTAATGTTCTTAATCTCAATAATCCATAAATGGCCCATGATAAATCAGTATTTTTGAAACCCATAATAACCAGGAATAGGTGAATTTAAAATCTCTTTTTTTGAAAAATATAGCCCAAACCTCTGACTCACCTGTAGCTCTGCAAGTGAAAAAAGCGAAAGGCTTGTATATTACCGACATGGAAGGAAAGAGATATCTCGACTTGATTTCCGGTATCTCAGTGAATAATATTGGCCATAGAAATCCGGCCGTTGTGAAGGCAGTGAGGCTACAAACTTCAAAATTTATGCATACCATGGTTTATGGTGAGCATATTCAGCACAGTCAGGTGAGGCTGGCACACTATCTGACGAGCCTTTTGCCCGAAAATTTAAATTCGGTTTATTTCACTAATTCCGGCACCGAGGCCACGGAAGGCGCCATGAAATTGGCTAAAAGATTTACCGGCCGTTCAAACATCGCCTCTTTTAAAAATTCTTATCACGGAAGCTCTCAAGGATCGATGAGTTTAATGAGCGATACCGAATTTACACAAGCCTATCGACCCCTCTTGCCTGGAATATCTCATCTAAAATATAATGATACACAAGATCTTGACCGGATTGACCTCCAAACCGCTGCAGTTTTTGTCGAAATCATTCAATCTGAAGCTGGCTATATTCCAGGAGAAACAGATTTTTTAAAAAAATTGAGGGACAAGTGCCACGCAACCGGCGCCCTGCTCATAGTTGATGAAATTCAGACCGGGATGGGACGCACCGGAAATATGTTTGCTTTCGAAAAGGAAAAGATTTGTCCTGACGTGTTGCTTCTCGCAAAAGGGCTGGGAGGAGGCATGCCGATTGGCTGTTTTATAGCCGATGCGAAAGTTATGAAAAGCCTTTCGCATCAACCTGTTTTAGGCCATTTAACTACATTTGGCGGACACCCGGTGTGCTGTGCAGCAGCCATTGCCACCCTCGACGAAATTATAAAAAAGAGGATGACAGATTCGGTATCGGAAAAGGAGCAATTGTTCAGAAAATTATTGAAACACGAGAAAATAAAAGGGATAAGTGGCAGAGGGCTAATGCTGGCTGTAAATTTGGAAAACGAACACCTGGTTCAGTCGGTCATAGCTTATTGTTTTAAAAAGCAAATACTGATCGATTGGTTTTTGTTTAATGGAAAATCGCTGAGAATCGCACCACCTTTAATTATTTCGAAAGGTGAAATAGCCCGTGTTTGCAAAACCATCATTGAAGGACTTGAACATTCTTAATTGGTAAAATCCAACACAAGTCCAAACATCACTTTTGGCAGGTCGTAGTTTTGATTTTTATACAAACCGGTTAGCCGATATCGGCTGTAGGCCGAGTACTTTCCAAATGTAAGCCTAAAATCCAGCCCAAAATTATGGCGATTCATCAAATCCGGTACGTTGTAAATGGTTTTTCTGTATTGATAATCCTGATTTTTGGGTTTGATTTTGGTAATGATTCTGGGGAGGCAATCGAAAGTATAATATGCCCCTAAGTCAATAAAAAGCCGGTCGTTTTTAAAGTGAAGTCTGTTAAATACCCCCATGGCAATGTTGTTGTGAATTTGTTTGGTCCAAATGGTTTTTGTGGTATTAAAGGTATCGGAATAAAGCGGTTTTTGGAGTCGATATTCGTCTCTCGAATATTCGATATAAGATCCAAAGCCGTAAAATTTGTTTAATTTCATCCTCCACCAGATTCCGGTTCGAAATTGCACCGAATTAAAGTATGAAATGGTGGAAGGCGGATTGAGCTTGTGCAAACCCATAGCATACCCGGTACCTACATAGCTTGCAAAATGGTATTTTCTCCTGAATCCTGTCGATGGACTTAGTGTATCGCTCATCACATCCTCGTCTAGCAGATATTTTTGAGCCAATACTCCATCAAACAAGCAAAAAGCCAAAATAGTGGTATAAAATAATCTCATTCTTTTATGATTAACTCTTTGTAATATCCTTGGTAGTAGAAGGCAATTGAAAATGGTTTTTCACAAATGGATTTGCTTATGGAAATGCTTTTGTCGGACTGCCTTTCCAAATCCAAAACGTAATATTTTTCTATTTGCCCTTTGTTGTTTTTTATATGGTAGTAAAGGAATGGTGTGCAACGGGTTTTAAATTTTTGTTTGGAAAAATTGTAGGGTTTAGCCTCAGTGTCGTTGCCATTTTCTATGGCGTTCGAAAAGGTTTTAACCTTTTCGGTTAGCTGACTATCAGATTTGAAGTTGGTTTCATTTTCAATGGCAGAAAAAGTGATGTAATCCATGTTTTCCAAAATACTCAGGGTGGGTTGGTTTGTGAGGGTGTCCTTTTTTAAAAAGTATGGACCTGGAACGCCATATCCGTGCGCGTAGTCATGATAGGGCCATAAATCTCCCGAACGGCAAATCAACTCTTTTAATTCTAAATTGGTAAGGTAAGGATAGCGTTGTTTTACGCATGCAGCGAATCCTGCGACCAAGGGCGAGGAAAATGAGGTACCTTCAGCAGATTCAACTGATTTTTTGCCGGCTACAGCGGCCCGGCCGTAGGCTGATACCTCAGGCTTGAGGCGAAAATCCCAACTGGGCCCATAGGATGAAAAACCAATGTGTAAACCTGTGGTAGGGTCAATGCCACCAACCGTTAATACCCCTGCTGCATCTCCGGGAGCCGCCACCCTTTTCCACTTTTTTTCTCCCTCGTTGCCGGCAGAGGAAACCACCAAAATGCCCTTATCTACCGCCAATTGAGCAGCTCTGCTTACAAAAGTGGTTTTGCCATCCATTTCTTCAGGCAAATACCTTAAACCGGCATACCCGAGTGAACTGTTGATGATGTCAGCACCCAAGCGGTCGGCCCACTCTGCGGCCATTAGCCATTTCTCCTCTTCATTAAAAAATTCAGTTATGTTTTCAGTTCTGGCCAACAAAAACTCCGCACCTGTGGCCAATCCAAGTTTTACCCCATTAACCTGCCCACCTATACAAGACAATACCATAGTTCCATGGGTCATTCCAATATCTGTGACTGATCTGTTCTTTACAAAATCATAAGTACTAATAAATCCGCCTCTCGCCCGGATGTGTTCAAAAGCCTCATTTCGGCTATAGCTTTTAAACCCTACATCCAATATGGCAATTCTAACGCCGCTTCCGTCCAGATTTTCTTTTTCAAGCGCCTCCTTACCCATACGTTGGAGTTGGGCTTGCATAAGCGCATATTGCCGCTTTGTGGCTGAAGTATCATAGTCATTTTCTATCATAGGGTTGACTGCGGGGTAACAACAGGTGGCATTTGATTTTTCAATGCTCCTCACAAAGGGCAGCTTAGAAATAAGCTCAATTCTTGATTCATTCGAATAAATGAAAAGGGCATTGAGCCATCTGCTTTCACCCAATACCGAATCGCATGTCGATTTAACCTCCGCAACATAATGCTGGTTTAGAGGGTAGTCTGATTCATGGCAAAGATCTAGACCATGTATCAGCCTTCTTGTCAAGGCTTTCCTGTCCAGCTCTAAATAAGGGTTGTATTCGCAATTTTTTTTATCTTTAAAATAGACCCTATAAAGCGTCTGCGCTTCTGAATTGAAAGCGAAAAACAGGACAAGCATAATAATTTGGGCAATTTTAAGGAGCATCAAATTGAAATGCAATTTTACAAATAAACAAGAATAACTGACCACAATATCGGAAGATAATTGGCACTGTGAATAATTTGGGACTATGTTGCCGCCGCAATACAGGGGATGGAAATAAATTAGACGTTTCTTTGCAATTTATTCCTAGTCATAAAATATTAATTCGTTTGAACAAATTAGCCATCGTAATTTTAGCCGTTATTGCCGGAATCCACTGCTCCAATACAGGTTCGGATGCCGGAAAGACAAAAAACACCCTCCATCAGGAAACCCTCTTGGGGTTTGTGTTGGATTCTACCTTTAATGAAAGAAGGGCCGGCACCATCGATCAATATTTTAAAAACCGATATTACCAGGGTTATTTTAGTGGCTCAATTTTGTTTTACGATAGCGGCCGGTATTATTCAAATAGTTACGGATATGCCAATGGAAAGACTAAATTGGCGAATAATGCAAACTATCCCTTTCAAATCGCATCGGTTTCAAAAACACTGACCGCCTATACCATTTTAAGCCTGATTGACAAAAAAAAAATATACTTAAATACTTATGTGTATCAGGTATTAGAAGGGTTTCCTTACAAAACTATCACACTGGCTGAGTTGCTTTCCCATAAAAGTGGTATTCCCAACTACATGCATTTTGCGGACGCTTATTATAAGACCAAATACCGTCATCTGACCAACGAGGACGTTCTATGGATGCTGAAACGCTATAAACCACGGCTTGAGTTTACTCCCAGTTCTAGATACAAATACAGCAATACCAACTATGTCTTGCTTGCCTTAATCGTTGAAAAACTTACGGGTACCCCTTTCGAAAATTACATGCAAGATTCGATATTTAAGGTAGTGGGCATGTATAACAGCTATATCTTCACCCCTAAGATGTCATTAAAAGACCAATTGGTACAGGGTCATGATGGCCCGAGAACTCTGTTCCCATTTAATTATCAAAATGGAGCCATGGGTGATAAAGGGGTTTATACCACGGTTTTCGACCTTTTAAAATTTGATCAGGCCCTGAGAAAGCACGTGTTAATTTCGCCTGCTACTTTGCAAAATGCCTGCACACCGCATACGCCATGCCGACCAACGAAGGATTATTACGGCTATGGTTGGAGAATCAGGTATTACGATAATCACGACACCATTATTTACCATAATGGATGGTGGCAGGGCTTTAAGTCCTACTTCATTCGATGGAAAAATAAAGACAAGTGCATTATCATTCTGGCCAATACCGTAAAAGGCGGATTTATGCGACAGGATGAACTCATGCAACTCATGGAAGGGATAAAACCTAAAGCGGTAAAAGAAGGAAGCCCTGAAGATTAAAGTCTTTTTGTTGAATTAAAAATCTGTTTCCTGATACAAGCGCCCATAACGTTTCGATTCCTAACCCGTGGCCGTATCATCTAAAAGCGCCATAAATTTTTTAGCCCTGTCGTAGGCCATCACTAAGCCGGTGGAAAGCCCTTTTATAAATTCGACCGAGCCGTCAACACAACATTTTCTAACCCATAATACAGAGGGAAGAGGTTTTAGAAAAATCTGAAACAGAGTCCAAATTCAAGCGCCCTTCCTGAAACAGTTGTGGCAATAGACTGACCAACTGTGTTGGATTTATTGGAGGTTGGACTCGCAGTACCGGAGTAAAGACTAGCCATTCCAAACAAACCAAGCCTTTTGTAAAAATAATACCTCGCCTTGGAACCTACCCTTAAAATAAGCCCTTTGGCTTCATACTGATAGGTCAAGTCGCTGTATTGTCCTTTGAAGGCCAGAGAAAACAAGCCGGGTGAAGCAAAAGCAGAAACATCAAGCTTTTTGGTAACGAAGAAATGGTAATTGACATCAAAAGTGAGTTCTGAAGTCTTTACCTCTATCGGGTTGGTGTGAGGTAATCTAAAACCGTAATACCTGTTTGGACTTACTTTAAATATGTCGGCACCTGAACTCAATCCTATTCCCCACTTATTGTTTAAACCATATTCAATAATCAAAGGATCTCTTATTCCATCGACCTCGGCTTTATACATGGAACTAAAATTGGAGTTGCTCAGGTTTCGGGTACTGTAATTGGCAGTGGTTGAGCCTTCAGAGACGCTTAAAAGCAGAGCCCCTTTTTTAAATGACTGGGCGGTGGCGAAGGCAGAAACTATAACCGTAAAGGCTAATAGATTAAACTTGTTCATGGCTCTTAATTTTAAACAAATTTATACCTATTCCCGCACTTTGCAAATTTATTATAAAAGGCTTATTGAAGCCATGGGTCCCCCTTTTTCTTGTAAATGTTTTTAGGCTGTACTACTGAATTAATCAATGAGTTGGGCAAGGCTCTGAAATTATTAATTTACAAAAACATGGTTCACATAAAAAAGAGTCTTACCGGGTGAAGAGTGTTTATTAGAATTAAGTCTGCAATTGGAAAAATAAAAGTCAAAAAAAAGCCGACTCCCCAGGAAGTCGGCTTTTTAGATTTTTGAATAAAATTACTTTACAGCTTCTGATAGATCAGATCCTGCTTTGAACTTTACCACTTTTTTAGCGGCAATTTTAATTTCTTTTCCTGTTTGTGGATTGCGTCCTGTACGGGCGGCTCTTTTCGAAACTGAGAAGGTTCCGAATCCAACAAGAATTAATTTGTCACCTTTTTTAAGGGCGGCAGAAGTTGAATCACAAAAAGAATTTAAAGCGCTCTGAGCTTGGGCTTTTGTGATACCGGCTGAAGAAGCCATGGCTGATACTAGGTCTGATTTGTTCATGTTATAAATGTTAAGTTTGAAAATTTTCGAAAACAATATTCGCACTTTGGTTCCTATATTGATTTGCTTATTTTGCAAATGTTGATAAATGGAGGTGCTTTGTGAATAAATCAGCGCTTAACCCCTTATAAACATTGACTTTGGCACAGCTTTGAGCGTAAAATAAGTGCCTTTTCGAGTAAATGGCCTGTAATTTATGCTCGATTTCATCACGGTTTAAGCCCATGAAGTGCGGTCTGCTCGTCGATTCCTTTAAAATATTATCTGCTAAATAGCCCATTTCAGCCTCCATCCACACGGTTTTACCTTTTTTGTTCATGTAATGCATTGAACCAACGTAAGTAGGGGCTCCGCCTCCGGTCGATATGATGGTGTCTGCCATGACCTGTTCGCTGATTTGCTTTAAAATTTTGAATTCAAATTCTCTGAATTGCACTTCACCCCAATCCATAAATAATTGGGCTATACTTTTCCCGGATCTCAATTCTATGAGCTTGTCTAAATCATAAAAATCAAACGACAATCTTTTGGCTGCTTCGGAACCAAAATAGGTTTTTCCGACACCCGGCATTCCCAGCAGGTATATAATATGAATCGACTTATTCAAGTTTAATCCTTGGGTCAAGCAGGGTGTAAAAAATATCGAGAAGGATATTAATGCCTACAAAAATAATGGCCACCATCACCACCGAACCCATCACCACCGGTAAATCGGAGTGATCCAGGGCATCCACAGTAACCTTTCCCAATCCTTTCCAATTAAAGATGAATTCGACAAAGAAGGTGCCCGCAAGCAAGGAGGCGAACCATCCCGATATGGCTGTAATAACCGGAATCATTGAATTTCTCAGGAGGTGGTTCATCGCTATATTCCATCTGCTCAGTCCCTTAGCTTTGGCGGTTCGGATATAATCGCGGGGAATGACATCGAGAACGGAGGAGCGGGTCAATTGGCTAAAAATAGCCAGGGGTCTCATCCCCAATGCTAAAGTGGGTAAAATTAAATTTTTCCATTGGTACACTTTGCCTGCAAAAGGATCTAAATCACTGTAGTTTCCGGTCATGTTTAAGCCGGTATACTTATTTAAAACAAACCCAAAAAGCCAGGCAAACACAATGGCTACAAAAAAGGAAGGAAGGGAAATGCCAAGAGTAGAAACAAATAGAATCGAACGGTCAATCCAAGAATCTTTTTTGATGGCGGCCAGCGCACCTAGCAATACTCCAAGCACTGACGCCAGTAAGATAGAAGACAAGGCCAAAATAAGTGTGCCCTTAAAGGCTTCGTACAAAATTTCATTCACTGCCTTTCCACTCTGAAACGACCTTCTCAGATACGGAAATTTTAAAACCAAAGCGTATCGCTCGGTTTTAACAAGCCGGGTAGTTGAGATGTTGAGCTCCGATAAACTTGAATGTGAATAAATGGAAACACAGGAAAGATCGTTGAGATACAAAAGGTACTGTTTCCATAGAGGCTTGTCCAACCCGAATTCTTGTTGAATGGCAAGTTTAGTTTGCTTGTCGGCTCTCTGACCTAGGGCCATTTCGTCGGCTTTTGGAAACGAAACGCTAAAGAGAAAAAAGACAACGGTAGCTACACTTATGAATATAAGCAGCCCATATAAAATTTTTTTGAGAATATACCCTATCAATTCCTTACTTTAATTTGCGCATGAGTTCCTTGTAACTTGGCAAATCTGTAGATGGCCAGGTCCCTATCACCACACTCCCTTTGAATAAGAGCAGTCCGGGATTGCTCCTGATAATAGACTTAATATTGGTTTGATCGCCATAATAAAATTTAAAAGGCAATTGGTATTCATGCCGAATGGCTTCAGCCTCTTCGGGTGCGCTGCAGGTAAGTGCCCAGATTTCAAACTTCGATTTTGTAACCCATTCATTGCTTATTTTAGAAAGTTTCTTCATTCGGCGTGGACGGGTAGAAATAAGCTTTTCGGAAACGACCAGCAATTTAAATTCATCGCTATTTAAAAAGGTATCGACATAATTGTTTCCATCTCTATCCAGCATGACGAAATCGCTGATGGCAGGCTTGTCTCCTTTCTCCAGCACTTTATCAATTCTCTGTTTAAAAACATAAGTGCTGTCATCTAAAATATTTTTATGGATAAGTTCTGCCTCACTAAATTCTTCATCTCGCCGGGCGTGTGAATAGATAAAACGCATTTCTCTTTTCTCTGTTTTTGCGTTGGCGGGCAGTTGCATCAAGGCTTTGATATCGTTTCCAACTTTGAATTTTAAAAAATTGAATACCGGCAGGTAATACCAACAATAGATGGCAAACCCTGTACTCAGTGCAGCAAAAAATACAAGTAATTTCCAGCTGAATTGCGGCGAAAAAACAGGCTTGATGTATTTACGGTATGCAATAATGATAAGGAGGAATATGAGCAAGAGAATGTCTTTGGCAAACGATTGCCAAGGACTAAGAGGAATAGCATTGCCAAAGCATCCACAATCGGTTACCTTATTATATTGGGCCGAATACCACGTTAAAAGCGAAAAGAAGATGAGCAGTAAAAGGAGTAAACTCAAAGTGAGGTTTTTCTTCCAACCTATGAGCAATGCCATACCGAGCAAAATCTCAAAAACGCAAATCAGCATGGCTATCACAAGTGTATAATGAGAAAGCGTTTTAAAGGACTTAACTGCATAACCCTCTTCCTTGGCGAAGGCCTTTAAATCTAAGGTCGCCTTTTCTGAAATGTCCTTATTGTTATATAAGATAAGCTGTTTGGTGTGCAGAATCTTATCCTTAACTTTTACCTCCACCTTGTAACGGTAGGGTTTAGTGTCGCTCTTTAGAACAGGACTATTCCATATCACCTCATGGTCTAAAGACAAACTCAGCGTAGTTTTGTCAGAATAGGATTTATTCAATCCGCTTTCATCCTTAACTTCAACATGTTCCCAGGCTTCGGTTTTTAGATTTAATTCTTTTGAATCTTCGCCGTGAAGAGGTTTTTTAATCAAAAAGTTATGATGATTTTCGCTGTCTTCTATTTGAATAGTTAACTCCTCCTGTGCCGGTGTAAGGTCGGTGGCGAAAACATTGAAATATTCTTCTAATTTTATGGCGAACCCCTTTGGGTCGTTGGTCTTGATAAAGCCTGAAAAAATCAGCAGCAGCCCTGAGATGACCCTTAATGAATTTGCGACAATTTTCATACTTTAGCTTGGGTTAAACGCAATCAATTTCCGCATTTTTATTTTGTTGGAAAAATACGCTTTTACTCTCAAAATCTTCAAATAATTCTGTTATTTGCAAAGGTAGGAATGAATATGAATAATACCTCAAGAGAAACAACATTTTCCATCAATTGCAGAGGAAAGCTCCTGGAACTTTCCACGCCTGTGGTTGTTGGCATACTAAACTTAACGCCTGATTCATTTTACGATGGGGGAAAGTTTGTGGCGCATGAGGATGCCTTAAAGCATGTGGAAGCTATGTTGGAAGAGGGTGCCGGCATTATAGATATTGGAGGGGCCAGCAGTCGACCCGGCGCAGAAACTGTATCGCTCGAAGAGGAAAAAAAACGCATTCTTCCTGTGATAGAGCTGATAAGTAAAAATTTCGGAGACATCGTTTTGTCTGTCGACACTTTTCATTCCCAAATCGCTCAAATGAGCGTCGAAGCCGGAGCAGCAATCATTAATGACATTTCAGCCGGCGATAACGACCCTGAAATGCTGTCGTGCATTGGCCGATTGGGCGTGCCATTTATTGCCATGCATAAACAAGGCAGTCCCAAAACCATGCAAGAGCATCCGGAGTATGGAGATGTGGTAGTCGAGGTGCTGGATTACTTTATCAAAAAAAAATCTGAAATGACCTTGGCCGGAATTAAGGATATGATTATTGACCCCGGCTTCGGTTTTGGTAAGACTAAAGCACACAATTATAAAATTCTGAAAAATCTCAATGCCTTTGCTATGCTGGGATGCCCTGTTATGGTTGGCGTATCGAGAAAGCGAATGGTCAACGAAGTATTGAATATTAAGCCTGAGGTTGCCCTTAATGGGACCACCGTATTACATACCTTATCTCTTTGCAATGGTGCCAAACTCTTGAGAGCCCATGACGTCAGGGCTGCGGTTGAAGCTGTAAAGATTTTTCAGATGTATTATGAGACATCCTGAAGGGTTCAATAGGTCTATGAACATTCGATTCTTAAACCGTCATGAGCCAGTTTCACGTGAGCCGGCAATTCGCGATTAACTTCTTCGTGCAATCCCATCTGATGACTCAAGTGGGTGAAATAGGCTCTTTTGGGTTTAATGGCTTCGACCATTTGAAGGGCTTCGGTTAAAGAGAAATGCGAGATGTGATTTTGCCGTCGTAAGGCATTGAGAACCAAAACTTCGCTGCCCTTGATTTTTTCCATTTCGCTATCTTCAATCGAGTTGGCGTCGGTTATGTAGGTAAAATTGCCAATGCGAAAACCCAAAACAGGCATCCTGTAATGGTGCACCCTGATTGGAATAACCTCGGTGTCACCTATCGCAAAAGCTTCATTCTTAATTATGTGAAAATTTGCCTCCGGAACACCTGGATACTTGAACTTCTCAAACATGTAGAAATAATCCCTCTTCACAGCATTCATGGTAGCCTCCTCGAGATAAACTTCTACAGGCCCGTTTTGAATATAGTTGAATGCCCTGATATCGTCGAATCCATTGAGATGGTCCTTGTGGGAATGCGTAAAAATGACAGCATCTAATCTTGGGTTTTGTATCCTCAGCATCTGCTGCCTGAAGTCAGGACCGGTATCAATAACCAAACTTTTTCCATTCACTTCAATCATCACAGAGCTTCGCAATCGTTTGTCCTTGTTGTCAATACTTTGACAAACAGCGCATTGGCAGCCAATTATTGGCACGCCCTGCGAAGTACCTGTTCCTAAAAAAGTTACGTACACTGTGCAGCAAACATAAAAATAAAACCCCTTAATTTGCCTAAATGATTTCAATCTATTACAAAGTAAACGATCACTTTGAGCTTACCCATGATTTGGATCAACTTAAAGTACTCAAACGCGACCAGATTGTTTGGGTCGATTTGCTGGGATGGAGCGATGAAAACGAGAGAATTATTGAGCAGCATTTCGGACTCGAAATCATGAATACCAAGGAATCGGTTGAAATTGAACACAGCTCGCGCTATGTGGAATATGAAGATCATGTGGTCAGTCATTCTAACTTTATTACAAGACAAGGGCTGAATTTGGTCCCCAAAGTTGTGTCGTTTACGGTAGAGAAAAACTTATTGATTACAAGCCGTGATTATGACTTCAGGGCCTTTAGCGAAACCGCAAAAAAGGTACTGAGCGGAAATCAAAAATTAACAAGCTCAGAAATATTTTTGAATATTATAGATCTTCGAATTGCCAACGATGCCGATCTTGTGGAAGACCTCACCAACAGCATTTCTGAATTGTCGAAGGCCATTGTTACTGATAAGCATACCAGTAAGCTGCTTATTGTGAAACTCAGCGATTTGCGTGAACATTTAATGATGATGATGCAAAATTGTCTCGATAAAAAATTACTGATCAGCGTAATTAAAAAATCCTCTTACCTCAATGCTAAAACGGAACATGAGTTGGATATTTCAATTGGTGATTTGGAATCCGTCATAGACTACATACGATTTAATATTGATCGCCTTGAGTACATCGACAGTACCTTAAATCATTTGATCACTTATGAGCAAAATAACAGCATCAAATTATTCACGATTGTAAGTTTATTTTTTATGCCTCCAATGCTCATAGCCAGTATCTATGGTATGAACTTTAAATTTATACCGGAGTTAAGGTGGGAGTTGGGTTATCCTTATGCTCTGCTTTTGATGTTGCTAACCGTTTTATTTACGTTCATTTATTTTAAAAGAAAGAAGTGGATGTGAGTAGTATAACGGCATGTGCCTGGTGTTAAAGTCGCTACCAAATTTTAAAATTGATCCTTAGCATTTAGACAGCTGTTTAATATTTAAACCAAGTGAAAACAGAATTTTAAAGCTCAAGTGACTCTCTTTAAAGCAAGGTCACCGACAGACTAGAAAACAAATTTTATCCTAATTGATTAACCAAAAGAACATGATTGACATTAAAAAACTTATGCTTCGCGAGGGAGCGCTGGAAAATGAAGTGATAGTTGTAACCGGAGGGGGTACAGGGCTTGGAAGGAGTATGGCTGAAGCCTTCTCAATGCTTGGAGCGAAAGTAAGCATATGGGGCAGAAGAAAAGAAGTGGTTGAAGCCACCGCCCTTGAAATCAAAACGGCTTCCGGCAACGAAGTTTTGGGATTGGCCTGCGACATCAGAAATTACGATGAAATTGAAAATGCGCTCGCAGAGGTGGTTATAAAATTTGGAAAAGTAAGCGGTTTGGTAAACAATGCCGCCGGCAATTTTATTTCACCGACTGAGCGACTTTCTCACAGAGCTTTTGACGTGGTGTTAGACATTGTTTTAAAAGGCAGCAAAAATTGTATTCTGGCCTTGGGCAATTATTGGATTAAGGAGAAGCTCAAAGGAACGGTATTGAGCATTACCACCACTTATGCCAGCACCGGGTCCGGTT
Organism: uncultured Chitinophaga sp.; assembly: GCA_964617955.1. GTDB lineage: Bacteria > Bacteroidota > Bacteroidia > NS11-12g > UBA9320 > JABWCE01. The sequence goes on along the minus strand of CAZTXB010000011.1, from coordinate 4,660 downwards.
ATGTGGTGCCTTCGGCAGCGGCAAAGGCAGGCATATTGGCCATCACGCGTTCATTGGCAGTGGAGTGGGCTAAATACAATATTCGATTTAACACCATCTCGCCAGGACCTTTCCCTACAAAGGGGGCATGGGAGCGGCTCTTCCCGGAGGCCATTGCCAGTCGATTTGATTTCACTAAAAAAATACCTCTGGGTAGGGTAGGGGAACATCACGAATTGGCGAATCTTGCCTCTTACATGATGTCGGATTACTCTGCTTTTATGAATGGAGAGGAAGTCGTTATTGACGGGGGAGAATGGCTGAAAGGAGCAGGGGAATTCAACTTTTTAGACATGATTCGTCCGGAGGAATGGGATGAATTGGAAAAAATTGTGAGAGAGGTCAAGTCCTGATGCTTTTCTATTTCAACGCCACACCGTTTTTCTGCATTTCGTAAAATCAGTGTTATTTGTTTGTCAAATTGCTATGACAAATCCTCATAAATGGTTTAATATCAGTAGTTAAGTTTTTGCAACAACTTGGCAAGCTTATTTATTTTACCTATGTGAATATCCTTCGATTATCTTTGCCGATTCTTGAAAAAAAGTAATTATGATTCAAAAATTTACCGCTTTATTTTTTGTTGCCATTTTGTGCATTGCTTCTTACAATGTGATTTCATATGGAACTTCTGCACCCCCAACAGCAAGCACCAATGCGCCGGGAGAGAGCAACTGTACTTCATGCCATAGCGGCTCCCTAATAACCAGTGGAAGCGATTGGAACAACATTAACCTCAGCTCAAATTTCACAGGCAATGGCTACCTTCCCGATTCGGTATATACCATTAAAGTGTCTCACTCCCAGTCTGGCATAAGCAAATGGGGCTTTGAAGCCACCGTTCTTGATGCGGCCAATAAAGCCATTGGTACGATGGGAACTGTGAGTTCTTATACGAGGGTTGGAAAAACCACTTCTGCAGGACGCGATTATGTTTACCATAATGGAACCTCAGGTACGTCTTCAACCGGCACCAACACAGTAGACTGGTTGTTTACCTGGAAGGCGCCATCCAAAAACTCAGGGAATGTAAAATTCTATGTAACCGTGAATTCAGCAAACGGAAACGGACAAGACAACGGCGATCAAATTTTTGCAAAAAATTTCACTATTGCACCCTCAAGCCTTATACCCGTGGCAAACGCTACTTCAAAGGATTCTGTGACCTGTGCTGGAAATACCATCACCCTAAACGGGTCTTCAACCCAGAATGCAACGAGCTGGGCCTGGACCTTGCCCGGTGGAAGCCCAACATCTTCTACCTCTCAAAATCCGAGTGTGAAATATAACAATCCCGGTACTTATTGGGCTATTTTAGTTTCAAAAAATTCTAAGGCCGCCTCCAAAGCCGATTCACTTAAAATTGTAGTCAATGCCAAACCCTCCGCTTCAATTATCCCTGCCATTGGGACTTACACGATATGCAAAGGCGATTCTGTTAAACTCACCTGTACCACCACAGGAGTGAGTTATCTTTGGTCGCCATTAGGAGCAACCACAGCCACAGCTTGGGCCAAGGACACCGGCAATTATACCGTGACCACCACCAACAGCAATAAGTGCAGCAACACTTCTGGCGTTATTAGAATTGTTCATAATCCGGTGTATAGCCTAAGCTTAACCCGGGATGTAAATAACGATACCATTTGTTTTGAAAAGCCCATTAAGGTAACAGCCACCGAAAAAAATAATAAAACCACGTTTGATTCCATATTTTATTACAGTGGAAATTCCTTGTATCAGAAAACAGCCAACAACCCCCAGATTCACAAGTTCTCAACCTCTACGGATTTATCGGCACGTGGCAAAGATTCAAAAGGTTGCCTAACCGCAATGAGCAATAAGTTTGATTTTGTTGTTAAGAAAGGAGTGGGTACCCCTGTCCTAAATTGCGCAGGAAAAACCAGCGCTAGCTTCGAAATTTCCTGGTCGTCGGTATCCAATGCTTTGGGATATAAAGTGAGTCTCGACAGCGGTAAGACCTGGGTTAATCCAAACAACGGTTCCTTAGGACATCAGGTACTTGGATTTCCTCCCAACACCGATGTTCAGGTTTGGGTTAAAGCTTTAGACGCCTTCCCATGTTACGAGAGCGAAATTGCTAAAATTGTGTGCGGAACAATCCCCTGCAGTCCGGTGACTTATGATTTGGTTTGGGACAAAGACGTATGCAAATCCAATACGATTAATTTTAAAATTATTAATCTGAACACTTCGAAGTACTCCGTTAAAATCGACAATGCAGGTCCTTTTAAGGATACGGTATTCAAAATTACCTCTGATTTTAGTCGTACCTACCATTTCGAACTCATCGACAGCACAAATCTCACTTGTCCTACCATTAAAAGGGATGCCGCAGTAAAAGTTTGGGAAATTCCGGTTTTACAATTGAGCAGTAACAGTGCGCAAAATATTTTTTGCGAGGAAAGCACCGCTATTTTCAGCGTGGAATCGAAAGGCATGCAGGAGTACAACTTTTTCTTAAACTCTAAGTCGGTGCAGAAAAGCAACGCTGAAATTTGGAAGTACCCGAATCCCAAAAATCTCGATTCGGTTTGGGTTACCGTTACCAATGGCGCTTGTGTTCAATCTTCGTTTAAAACTATACTGGGAGTTAAACCTTTGCCTTCGGCAGCCTTCACCTACCAATTTACAAAACATACGGCTAAATTTACGCCTGTAGAAACAGGGTCTGCCACCTTTAAATGGTCGTTTGGCGACGGAAGTAAGGATACTGTAATTAAAAACCCAATTCATACTTATGCGGTGGGACCAAAATCCGTATGGGTTAAGCTCACCGTAATCGACGACTTTGGATGTATAAAGATTGATTCCATGCTTCTTCAGATTCCTGCTTCTGTTCAAAACCAGTTTGAAGAAATGGGTATTAAAGTGTATCCACAGCCGGCCAACCAGGTTATAACAATGGAAGTTCCAGACTTAACCATTAGAGGAACATTATATATTCTGGATGCTACGGGAAGAACGTTGAAAACTGTGCACATTGAATCAGACAATCTGGAAATAAGTGTTCAGGATTTGAGCAATGGTTTGTATCTGCTGCACATAGAAAATCAGGAATTCAGAGCAAACGGAAAAATAATAGTGCAGCACTAGAGAAATCACTTGTTCAGATTTCATGAACAATAGAGCGTGTTATTTGCATTGGCTTTAAAATGAATTAAAGTTCTCAAGGCCAAGCGATGGGACATAACATAGTGAACCGATAATTTTTCGTACTTATCGTTTAGGGATGCTGAGCTCATCCAGGTAAATGACGTTATTCCCCTCCCTGCTTTTATTATCGCTTTTCTTTATTCTTTGAGCGCCCCAAACCAAATATTTTTGACCATACCAGGGAGTAACATCGGCTATGTATTCACTGGCCTTCTCGTCTTCGGCAAATAGGCGTGGCATGGGAAGATTTCTTGGTTCTGAAATGGTGTCATTTACAATATCCATTACATTTAAGGACCCTCCGGACCCATAGGAAAGTTGTATAAACTCATCGTTTTTTAATACCTTAATCTTTTGGTAAATGTTGAGGTAAAGCCGGTTAAAATTTAATGGAATTGTTTTATCCCACTTTAGATTTCCATTTTTATCAAAACAAATGATCAAAGCATGCGTGTAATTGTAGCCTTCGAAATATTGGATGAGATTGCCGTTGGCATCTCTGTAACTCGAATAAACGGGATAAAAGGCTTCTGCAGTGGCAATAAAGTCATTTTCTCTTTCGGTAATTTCATTAAAATGCAGCAAGGTTGAAAAGTTGCGATAACGCCTTTTTAGTCTTTTTAACTGTTTCTCCGATAAATCTCCATTGCCATTAGAATAGGTCCGGTTCAGGTAGCTATTAAAAGATGCCAGTTCTTGGAAGGCAATGAGTTTGATGTTTTTAAGCAATCCCATGGAATCGACAATGCAGGTATAAAATCCAAGGGCGTTGATGTTGTTGATGTCCTCATTCGGCTCCGGACTTTCGTTGTTAAAGGTACCAACACCCGCGTAGCCGTCAGCTGTTTTTACAAGTTGGACGTTTTGTAAATACATGGATTCGGGTGATGAAATTTGAAAACTGTCTTCAGTTTCCAATTCCCGGTTTAACTTTTTAACTTCAAGGCTGGTTTTACCTTGATCATGAGGTTTTCTTTTGTACGATGAAATACTTAGCATGCCTGGATCACTTAGGTTATTCTGTATTTTATCAGGAATTGAAATCCCCTTGGAGACGTCCTCTCTTTCAAATTTTATTTGCTTGGCTAAATCTATTTTTGTGTACAATGAACCATACTTAAAAATGGATAAGCCGGCTAAATTTAATGGAAAGGCCACCGGGAAACAGCACATGGAAAAGCAACCACTTGCCTGCTCGTTGGGACCATATTTGAAAAGAATAAATAAATCATCCCCAACGATTCTTTGTGAAACCACTTCTTTGGCGTGGAGGCCTAAACTATAGGTCTGGGTCCCATTCAAGCCATCCTTCAAATCCACCACATCCAGCCTGAGTTGGTTCGAGGATTCGCTGATCCACACCAAACGCTGCCCGATGATATCCATGGCATGTGACTGAATGGTGAACCGGCTTGGTATATCGACCAATTTATTCCACTGTTCT